>NZ_CP060694.1:1346925-2020388 GCF_014352935.1 Aliarcobacter cryaerophilus
AAAATCTTCTGAAATTGAACCATCTGCTAAAACAGCTGTAGCTGTAAAATCTGGAGCTTTTTTTGTTACTAACATTTTTAATCCTTTTTATTTATTAATTTTTAATTTTGTGATGGAATTATAAATATAATATACTTAAAACTAAATTAATATTTTTATCAAAAGAAAAAGTTTATCATTTGTAGAATTAAAATAGATAACTTAAAAGGAAAACCCTTTTACTTTTTTAAATCAAATCTATCAAAACTAATAACTTTTGTCTAAGCTACAATAAAATCGTTTACAAATTTTTCTTTTGAATTGTATAAATCAATTTGGACATAAAACTAGCATCATTATTTTTTGAATTAAGATCATTTATACTATGACTAAGATTTGTACCTGCCCTTAAAAAATTCTCAATTATAATATTTATAATAAATTTTTATAATGCTATTTGTTTGCATCTATCTTTTGTTACTATATTTATATTATGATTTTAGTTATCAATAGTAATCTTATGAACTTTTGGAGATATCGCCATGCTTAATAATCTTTCTACAAAAAAGAAATTAATGCTTTTACCCATTATATTTATAGTAATTGTAATTGTCTGTGCTTTGGTATTTAGTTATTTTAATCAAATAAATAATCAAAGAATCAAAACCGCGACACAAACAGATATTTTTATACAACAAGTATTAAAGGGAAGAATTTCTGTATACCAATTTTTAAGAGTTCCTTCAGAACAAAGTGCTCAAAAAGTTAAAAGTGATTTTAAAGAGTTAGATGACTTTGTGAAAAATTTAAAACCTTTTTTAACAGAAAAAGAGAATATTGATTTAAGTGATCAAATTCTAAAATTATCTGCAGATTATATTTCTAATTTTGATAAATTTTATCAAAAAAGAATCAGTGATTACAATAATGGTATACAAAATGAAAGTGATGAAATCTCATCTATTATAAAACAAATGGTAACTGTAGGATTAGAACTTGAGGAAAAATTAGCAATTATGAATAAAAATACTATAGAGCTAAAATCAAAATCAGAAAAAACTATGACTATTGTTTTAATATTAATTGCAATAATTTCAATAATAATTTTTCTAACTTTTTCTATTATTCTATCAAATCAGTTAATTAACTCTTTGAAAAATTTCCAAAAAGGTTTGTTAAGTTTCTTTGGATATGTAAATAAAGAGAACAAAAATGTTGAAATGTTAGATGATAAATATGAAGATGAATTTGGAAATATGGCAAAAATTGTAAATGAAAATATTTTAAAAACAAAAATGACAATTGATTCTGATAATAAATTTTTAGAACAAATAAATGAAGTTGTAGAAGTTGTAAAAAATGGATATTTAAATAAAAGACTTGAAGAAAAAGTTGAATCTCAAAGTATGGAAAAACTAAGAATTCATATAAATGAGATGTTATATAGTTTACAACTTAGAATTTGTACAAATGTAAATGATATCTCTTATGCTCTTGAAAAATATGCTAAACTTGATTTTACTCATAGAATAAAAGGTTGTAACAGTGGAGTTACTGTTGGACTAAATAATTTAGCAGATATTATAAATAGTATGTTAGTAGAAAATAAATCAAATGGTTTGACTTTGGATGTAAGCAGTGGGATTTTATTAAATAATGTAGATATTTTAAATAAAAATTCAAATGAAGCAGCAGCTGCATTAGAAGAAACAGCAGCTGCAGTTGAAGAAATTTCTAGTAATATCTCAAATAATACAGATAATATTATTCAAATGTCAAAATTAGCTTCTAATGTTACAAATTCTGTAACAAAAGGAGAAACTCTTGCAAATCAAACAACAGAATCTATGAATGAAATAGATAAAGAAGTAAATTCAATAAATGAAGCAATAACTGTAATTGATCAAATAGCATTTCAAACAAATATTCTAAGTCTTAATGCTGCTGTTGAAGCTGCAACTGCTGGTGAAGCTGGAAAAGGTTTTGCTGTTGTTGCTCAAGAGGTTCGAAATCTTGCAACTAGAAGTTCTGAAGCTGCTAAAGAGATTAAAGATCTAGTTGAAAATGCTACAAAAAAAGCTGATCTTGGTAAAAAAATCTCTGAAGATATGATAATTGGATATAAAACATTAAATGAAGATATTATTAAAACTATTGATTTAATAAAAGGTGTTGAATCTTCTAGTAAAGAGCAACTTGCTGGAATTGAACAAATAAATCATGCAATTAACTCTTTAGATCAGCAAACTCAACAAAATGCACAAATTGCTTCTCAAACATATAGTGTTGCAATGCAAACAGATACTATTGCAAAACTTATTGTTTCAAATGCAAACTCAAAAGAGTTTATTGGAAAAAATGAAGTAAAAGCTAAAACTTTAGACGAAGATAGTCCAAATAAACCTATTTTAGATATCAAAAAACCTAATTTTAAAGAAGATAAATCAAAAAATATTCCTTCCAAAAATGAAGATAAAGAAGAATGGAGAAGTTTTTAAAACTTGCCATTTTCTTTGTCATAAAGAGTTTTGAATCTCTTTAAATATTGATTTTAAATCTGCTAAATCAAAGTTTACTTCACCCTTTAAAGCTTTTTTCTCAATATTTTCCAAAATTAAAGAAGCTTCATTCATTGCTAAAGATGAACAAGCACCTTTTATATAGTGAGAAAATTTTACAATTTTTTCACTATTTTTTTCATCAATAGCCTCTTGTAAATTTTTTAAATCATTATCAAGTGTTAAAAATAGATTGTCTAATAACATATCGACAGTACTTTCATCTAAAGATAGTTGTTTCATAGCATCTTGTTTATTATATTTTGATATTTGCTTATTCTCTATTACATCAAAGTTATTTTTAATTTCATTTTTTGATGATTGTTTTTTTAAAAACTCTCCTAAAATAGATAGAAGCTTTTCAAATTCAATAGGTTTTGATAAATAACCATCCATACCTTGTTGTAAATATCTCTCTTTATCACCAGCAATTGAGTTAGCAGTAAGTGCAACAATAGGTGTTTTTTTTGTATTAGCTCTCTGTTCTAAAATCTTTATTTGTTTCATTGCTGAAATACCATCTAAAATAGGCATATTAACATCCATTAAAATTAGATCAAATTCTCTTTTTTTATACTCTTCCACAGCATCTTTTCCATTTGAAACAATTACAGGATTAATACCAACTTTTTTTAATAATATCTCTATTAATTTTTGATTATTTGGATTATCTTCTGCAACTAAAACATCTGCTTTAAACTCTTTATCATTTTTTGAAGTATCTATTACACTACAATGTAAATTAGAGTTTTGAGCTACAATATTATATATTTTTGAACCATAAATAGGTAGTTCAATTATATAATCTATCATAAGTAAAGTAAAAGGGCTTAATCTAGTTTTATCACCAACATAAACAATTTTTCCATTTGGATTTTTTGTTGTAAATATTTGTAAAAATGATGCTAATTCATCTCCTCCAAAACAAAAGAGTAGAGATGCTTTTTTATCAATATCTTCACTAAAATCAAAAACATTACCTATCTTTTCTAAATAATTTTTTGTAATATTTTTTATTTTAATAATATTTGGATTTGCACTATAAATAGCAAAATCTATATTACTTTTTATTTTAGAAGAGTCCTCTTTTGGAATAGTTTCAAACTCTAATTTAAATGAGAATTCACTACCTTTTTCATATATACTATTTACTTCAATTTTAGAACCCATCTTTTTTATAATATCACTACAAATTGTTAAACCTAAACCAGTTCCACCAAATTTTCTACTAATTCCACTATCTGCTTGTGAAAATGGTTTAAAAACTAATTTCAATTGTTCAGAAGTCATTCCAATACCACTATCTTTTATTTTAAAAATTACAACAGATTTTTTAGTTTCTAAATTATTTGAAATAACTTGAATATCAAAATTTACTTTTCCAAACCTAGGTGTAAATTTGATAGCATTACTTAATAAGTTAGATATAACCTGCTGTAATCTTGTAGAGTCACTTATTATTAAATCTGGTAGATTTGGGTCAACCTCATATATAAATTTTATATTTTTATCTTTTGCACTAACAGAAAAAAGCTCAACAATATTTTCTGTTAAATCAAATAAAGAAAAAGTGTGATATTCAAGCTCTAATTTACCATTTTCTATTTTTGATATATCAAGAACATCATTAATAATATTTAAAAGAGATTTTGCACTTTTTGAAATTATTGTTGCACTCTCTTTATCTTTTATATCCAAATTTGATTCACATAAAATATCTGAAAAACCAATAATTGCATTTAAAGGAGTTCTTATTTCATGACTCATATTTGCTAAAAATGTTGATTTTACTTGCTCCGCAAACTGTGCTTTCTCTTTAGCTTTTACAAGCTCTGAAATATCATATCTTAAAGAGAGATACTCCATAATATCTCCATTACTATCTAAAATAGGAACTATAGTACTTGAAACAAAATAATCTGAACCATCTTTTTTCCTATTTTTTATATTTGCTTTAAATATTTTTTTATTTTGTATAGTTTTCCAAAGCTCTTCAAATAGCTCTTTTGGACTATCAGGATGTCTAACTATATTATGAGGTTTTCCAATTAATTCCTCTTTAGTGTAGCCAGATACTTCACAAAAAGTATTATTTACATAAGTTATATTTCCATTTAAATCAGCTTTTGAGACAATAGCACTTGCATCAACAGCTTTTTTATGTTCCAAAAGTAGCCTATTGCTATCTTTTAAATCTTTTGTCTGTTTTTCTACTTCATCTTGAAGTTTTTTTGTTTGTTCTTTTGTCTCTTTTTGTTTAAGTAGATACAAAATAGTATAGTGAATTATAAAAGATAAAATCACTAAAAGCATAAAAATTAATATATTTCTCGTGTGAATTGAGCTTAAAACAAACTCTTCATGAATTGGCATAACAACTTCTAAAATACCTCTTACATCACCAATTTTCCAATCTTTTTTTGGACTATCATCTCTTCCATTATGACAAGCCAAACAACTATTTGCATTCATAGTATCAGGAAAGGCAACACGAATAACCTCTTTATTATCAACTATATCTTGTTTTACAAAAATTTCATTTGGGTTTTCTCTTAAAAATTTAATTGAATTTTTTTGAAATTCATCTAAAACTCTATTTGCTCTATTTGGAAATGGATAATCACTAAAAAAATTAACTTTGAGATTCTCTTTTTGTGATAATTTTTCACTAATATTATGAATAGTTGTTGCTGGAAGAGGTATAGTATTTGAACTATATTCATGATTATAATCAACTTTTATATCTGGTAAGTTTTTTACTTTGGACACCACAAATTCATTATAATAGCTTCTAAATGTTTTTAAGTGATGAACTATCTCTTTAGATTCTCTAGTTATTTTTTCTTTTTGGTTATTTAAAGATAAAGATGGAAGATAAAAGATAGCTAATAGTAATAAAGCAGTAGAAGCAACAACAATAGGTCCAATAATCGGATTTATAATAACTTTATAAATAAATCTTAAAAATTTCATAAATCTTCTTCTTTAAACTTATTAAAAATAGTTATTACCTCTTCTTTATTTTGAATAAACATATCAACTAAAATAGGATCAAAATGTTTACCTTTTTCATCTATAAGTAGTTTAAATGCATCATCAATTTCCCAAGCTTTTTTGTATGGTCTTGTTGATGTTAGGGCATCAAACACATCTACAATAGCTGTTATACGCCCAAAAATAGGAATATTTTCACCTTGAAGTCTATTTGGATAGCCTGTTCCATCATATTTTTCATGATGATTATATGCAATAACTCCACCAGCTTTTAAATATTTACTTTTTGAGCCTTTTAAAATTTCATATCCTATTGAAGCGTGTTGTTTCATAATAGCAAATTCATCATCAGTTAATTTTCCAGGCTTAAGTAAAATAGAATCAGGAATACCAATTTTCCCAATATCATGAAAAGCTGATGCATAAAAAATTATGTCTTGAAGCTCTTCATTTAAACCATAAGCACTTGCCAAAAGCTTACAATAATGAGATACTCTTTTTGTGTGAGCATTTGTTTCAGGATCTTTATATTCAGATGCTTTTCCTAGCATTTGTAAAGCTTCATGTTCTGATTCTTTAAGTCTTAATGTAGCTTTTTTTACCTCTTCTTCAAGTAATAGTGCTTTATTTTCAATAAGAAGTTGAGCTTTTCTAAGCTTTAACATATTTATAATTCTTGCTTTAAAAGCAGGAGCATTTATTGGTTTATTTAAAAAATCATTTGCTCCAACTTCCAAAGCTTTTATTTGAAGTTCCATATCATCACCAACTGCAGTTAGCATAATAATTGGAATTGTTTCATTTTTTTCTCTAACCTTTTGTATAACTTCAATTCCATTCATTTCAGGCATCATATAATCAACAATAATCAAATCATAATCATTTTTTTCTAACTCATCAACAGCATCTAAAGGATTTAAAAAACTAGATATATTAAGCTTAAGAATTTTTGCATAGCTTTCAATAATTAGTAGGTTTGTTTTATTATCATCAATAGAAATGATTTTCATATTCTCTATATTCATGCATCCGCCTTTATATGATTTAAATATTATAACTAAATTTTTAATTTTAAGTATTTTATAACTTCTGGTAATTTTTTAACTTTTTATAATAAATTAAAAAATTACAACCTTATTTCTTCCTAACTCTTTTGCTTTATAAACCGCATCATCTGCTCTTTTTATGGTTTTTAATATATCTTCATTTTCTAAGTAAATAGTTCCACCTATAGAGCAAGTTTTATGTCCAACTGTATTAAAATTAAAAGACTCTATAGATTTTCTTAAAGATTCTAATATTTTTTGAAGATTAGAGACTTCATCTATTTTTAAAATCATTATAAACTCTTCTCCACCCCAACGAACTAAAATATCATTTTTTCTAGAGTTTTTATGAAGAGTATCTACAAATTGGATTAATACTTGATCTCCAATATCATGACCATAATTATCATTTACTAATTTAAAGTGATCTATATCTAGCATAGCTATTGCTAGTTTTGAGTTTGAACTACTATATTCTGATATAAACTTTTTATAATTTTGATCAAAAAACTCTCTATTGTAAGCATTTGTTAGTTTATCATGAAGAATTTTTTTCTCCAATATCATTTTTTGGTTAAAAGTTTCAGATATATCCGTAAAATTTATAATCATTGTATCTATATCATATTGATTTATTGCTACAGAGAAAGCCAACTCTTTTGTCTCATTTTTCATTAACACTACTCTTTGTGAATCTTCTAGTAAGCTTATTTCATCTAGCCAGTTTGCACCTTCTTCAATCTTTTTGAGATGAAAAAAGTTCTCATCTTCTATAAAAAATTCACAAATACATTTGTGTTTTTCTTTAAATTTTTCCAAATTCTCAAAGTTTAAAAACTCAAAAAATTTACGATTAGCAAACTTCAACTCTTCACCATTTGTTAAAATCACAATATTAGCTTGGGTATCTAATAGTTTTTCTAGGTTTTTATAAGATAGTTCTAATCTTTTAATTAATTTATATGTCTCTAAATGATTATTTACTCTTACATTCAACTCTTTAGTATTAAAAGGTTTTCTTACATAATCCTTTGCACCTAATTCAAAGCCTTTTATTAAAGAGTCACTATCTGTTTTTGCTGTTAAAAAAATAATAGGTAAATCTTTGAATCTATCTTGTTTCTTAATCTCTTTAATAGTTTCATAACCATCCATAATTGGCATTTGAATATCCAATAAAACTAAATCTATCTCAAATTTATCCAAAACTTTCAAAGCCATTTCACCATTTGATGCTACTTTGATATTATATTTATCTTTAAAATTAGTAACAATAAAATCAATATTAATAGATTGATCATCAACAACTAAAATGGTATTTTTATTTTGCATTTAAATCCTTTAAAATATTTTCTAATAAAGAGATAACTGTTTCATTGTCATTTTTTTCAAATGATTTATTTAATAAATCAATATCTTTTTTGGGTAAAAGAGTTTTTAAATTATCTAAAAGTAAACCAATCTTCTCACTAGATATATATTCATAATCTTTTAAATCTACAATTAATTTTTCAATACCATTTTTTAACTCTTTTAAATCTAAAGTTTTTATATCTTTTTGACTATTTTTTAATATTGGAAGAATAGAGCTCTCTATATTCTCACAAATATTTTTAGTAATTTCAATAAGATGATTAGTAAATGATAATTCTTTATTGTCATAAATCTTTTTAGAAGTCTCAAAAACTTCTTGAATATGAAGGTTACCACTAACTCCTTTTAATTTATGAAGGTATTCAAAGTACTCTTTTTCACTATTTTTCAAAGATGCTAAATCTTTATCTATATCTTTATACTCTTTATAAAATTTTTCATACATTCTGTAAATATCATTTATATCTGTATTGTAATTTTCAATTACAGATGAAATATTGATACCTTTTATAAAAATAGTATTAGATTTATTTAACTTATTATCTATCAATTCCATCTCAAAATATTGTTTTAATATTGATTCAAGTTCACTTCGAATTAAAGGTTTTGCAAGATGGTTATTCATACCTGCTAATGAAGTTAGCTCTTTATCTTTATCCATAACAGCAGCACTAAGTGCTACAATAGGAGTGTTTTTATTAAACTCTCTAATTTTTTTAGTAGCTTCAAATCCATCCATATTTGGCATTTGTAAATCCATAAAAATAATATCATAATTAGATTTATTTGCCATATCTACAGCTTCAAGACCATCATTTGCAATATCTATATCAAAACCAATACTTTCTAGCATTTGACTTGTAACAAGTTGATTAATCTCATTATCTTCAACAATTAAAGCTTTTTTAGAAGAGATTAATTTCATTTTTTTACTCTCTACTCTTTTGCTCTCTATTTTTTTATCAAAAATTGTATTATATAAAGTAGATGGAGTAAAAGGTTTTTCAATAATTTTTTCAATATAAATATTACTATTTTGTGCCTCATTAAGAAGCTCTTGTTTATTATGAGCAGTTATCATTAAAATGTTAGGTATATTTATATTATTATCTTGAAGTTTTTTTAGAAGTTCTAAGCCATTTAGTTCTGGCATATGCCAATCTACTATTATGTAATCTATTTTTTCACGAGTTATTATTTCATAAGCTTCTAAACCATTAGATGCACTTAAAGAGTCTATTTTCCATGATGACAATACCTTTTTTAAATAATCTCTATCTATCTCACTATCATCTATTATTAAGAAATTAGAATCTACATAAGTTTTTAAATTCTCTTTTATAAACCGTGTATCTTTTATATATTCAAGCTCAATTTTAAAACCAAAAGTACTTCCTTTATCTTTTATACTGCTAAAATATACCTCTCCATCCATTAATTCTACAAGTTGTTTTGCTATTACAAGACCAAGCCCCGTTCCACCAAATCTTTTTGTCGTTGAACTATCTTCTTGATTAAATGCTTTGAAAAGTTTACTTTGATTTTCTAAAGCTATGCCAATCCCCGTATCTTTTACACTAAAATCTAAAAGAAGTTTATTTTCATTTTTTCTAATAAGATTTATATCTACATGAACATAACCTTTTTGAGTAAACTTAATAGCATTTCCAATAAAGTTATTTAATATTTGAGTTAATCTTAAACTATCTCCAATTAGATTATTATTGATTTTAGGATCAACTGTAAAGCTAAATTCTAAACCTTTTTCATAAATTTTATAACCAAAAATATTAGATATATTTTCCAAAAGTTGGTTTAAATAAAATGGCTCTTTTAAAATATCTAATTTTCCTATCTCTATTTTTGAATAGTCTAAAATATCATTAATAATATTTAAAAGAGAGTTTGAAGCTTGAATAGCTTTATTTAAATAATCATTTTGTAAAGGATTTAAAGGAGTATCTAAAACTAAATTTATAAGTCCAATTGTTCCATTAAGAGGAGTTCTAATCTCATGAGACATATTAGCCAAAAATTTAGATTTTGCTTCATTTGCTTTTAAAGCTTTTATTTTAACAATTTCTAATTCGGTTACATCAATGTTTGAACCAACCATAGCAATTTTATCTCCATTTTCATCAAATTGACAAATTGCTGACACTTTAATATACCTTATTTCATTATTATCAAATCTTTTTATTCTAAATATAGTATCAAAAGTACCATTTGTATCTTTGGCAATATTTATTTTTTCTTCTACAATAGGTAAATCTTCTTTAAGAATTCTATTTCTAAAAAGTTCATAATTATTTATATCTTTTTGTGGAGTTATTCCATAGATTTTATACATATTGTCATCTAACTCTAAACTATTAGTTGCAAAGTTTAATCTCCAAATACCTTGTTTTGAAGCTGTAGTTGCTAACTCTAGTTTTAAAGTTGTATCAAGAATTTTTGCTTCAATCTCTTTTTGCTCAGTAATATCTCTAACAGAAGCATAAAAATACTCTTTCCCTCCTAATATTATCTTTACAGAGGTAATACCAGCATGATACTGGCTGCCATCTTTTCTTTTATGAACTCTTTCAAAATAAATAGGTGTTTGATTAATATGTGAAATAATCTTTTTATACTCTTCCATACTATTAATATTGGTTTCCCAATCAAAAATTGAGAGATTTTTCATCTCATTATTATCATATCCAAGTAAATCTTTTGCTCTTTTACTGAATTCAACTAATTTTCCATCTTCTATATTTAAAATAAAAATAGCATCTGATGAGTAGTTAGTAAGATTTTTATATCTCTCTTTCTCTTCTTGAATCTCTTTTTCTAACTCTAGATGTTTACTTATATCTTTTATTATTGAAAAAAGAATTTTTCCTTTTTCTGTCTCTATTGGTGAAGTATTTGATTCAATAGTTTTTATTTCACCACTTTTTAATCTATGAGGAAATATAAAAGTATTATTATTAAAATTTTTAGCCTCTTCAATTTTATCTTGAATATCTTTTTTTGATAAAACATTTATATTTGAGATATTTAATTTTTTAAACTCATCTAGTGTATAGCCATAAAATTCACAAGCACTATGATTTGCATCAATAATCTTTCCAGTTTTAGCATCTACAAGAAGCATTATTGCTGAGTGAATTTTAAACATATTTTCAAATCTATTTTTAACTATTTTAATCTCTCTTGAAAGTTTTAACTCTTTAAAGTAATTTGCTCTCATAGTTCTAAATAATAAAAAAGAAGCTATTATAAAAAGTACAATTAAAATAGTTGCTATTAGAAGATTTTTTTTCCATTGATGTAAATACTCTTTTTCTGAAATTGCAGTTTGAATATAAAAAGGATATTTATCCATTACTAAAAAGCTACCTATTCTTTTCTCACTATCTGTTGAAGCTATATATTCAAAACTTCCAATTTTCTCTCCATTATTAACCCTTACAATTGTAGGATTTGAATCGGGTAATTTGCTATTTACATTAACATTTTCAGCTTCTGGATATCTGGCAATTAAACTACTTGTATTGCTATTTCTAATAAGAACAACTCCATCTTTTCCAGTATTTATAGAAGCTAAAGTATTGTTTATTGTTGAAATATCTATTAGTGCTGTTAATACACCTACTAAATCTTTATTCTCATCTCGAATTGCTCTAGCTTGGATAATAGAGTAGGAACTAGAAGTAAAAGAAAAAAGAACATCCGAAAATGTTGTATTTAAATCTTTGTTATTTTTCAGCATCTGAAAATGCTCTCTACTTGAAATATTAACAAGAGAATTTAAACTATTTGATGAATATAAAATATCACCTTCTTTATTTGCAAAATTTATAACACTTACATTGCTAAAACTACTAACTAAAAATCTAAATTTATCATTTACTATTTTCTTTTTTTGATCAAAACTAGATGAATAAAAATTGTTATTCTCTTTTGGAAGAGTCAAAACAACATATTCTGCTAATTTAAGTATATTTTCTGATTGTTCAAAGTCATTTTCAAACTTTTTACTTAAAAGCATTGTTACATTACTAGTAGAAATTTTAGTATTCTCAATCGCTCTTTTATACTCAAAATAAGCTTGTAGTGATGCAAGTAAAATTATAAATAGTATGGAGAAGATAAACCAACCATAAGTAAAATTCTTTATATTTAAATTTATCTTAAAAAAATTCATAGCTTCCCCATATTAATACTTGACAAATTGTTTGAATAAAAACACATATTTATGTCAAATGAACATTATTGTATCATCTTAATAATATTTAATTATTATTAAAAAAATAAAATAAGAAAATAAATAGCAATAACAATAAAACCATTCCTAAATGTAACATTTTTATTAAAATAATTTTCAACAATAAAAACATTTTATTTTGAAAAATTCATATCTTCCTTTTTTATTTTGCTAAGTAAATATCATATCGTATTTAGGACTTATGGATGCATCAACAATTTTCGATGAAAAGCATCCTTCAATTTCTTTTATTGATGCTATAAAAAAAAGATGGATTTTAAGAGAAATAGGAAGTGGGACAAGAGAAATTTTTATGAGTAAAATTGGTGAAATCTCAAAAGAGTTAGATATTTTTATGCAATTACAAGATTTTGAAGAGATAAAAACTATTGTTTTAAATAATACAAATACAGTAACAGTTCTTTCTAAAGTTATTGTTAAAAAAGAGCTAAAACAAAAAAAATTATTTGAAATAAAATTAAAAAATATTGAATTTAAAAGAGAGTTTTATTTAGTTTATCATAAAGATAAAACAAAAAATCTACTCTTTGAAACTTTTATTGAGTTTATAAAAAATAGGTTGAATTAACTCTCTTCTACTAAGTTATGATATATACACAATAGAAGAGTTTAAATATTAGGCGGTTTACTTACAGTATAACCACCTAATATATTATATATTTTAAAATAATCCTACAACTTGGTTTGCTATTTGTTTTTCTAGAATCGGTGTTGCTTCCTCTAGAGTAAGTCTCATTTTTGTAGCCTCTGAAAACATCATAGTTTTATGTTCTATGTAGTCTGTTTCAAAACTTTGAGATTGTGCATTTACCATATTTGAATTTAGATTACCTGTTGCATTAGCATTTTTAACTCCACCACCAAAGCTGTTAATAAATCCAGCTTTTTTACTGTCATTAACACTTGCTTGTCCAGCAGCAGTAGAATTTGAAGCATATACTGGTCCTTTAGCTTTTTCTCTAATTACTATATCAACTTGCATTTGATAAATAGTATCTTCAGTAGCTTTTGCAATTAATCCACCAATAAGAGCAGCTCCTAAACCAGCAGCTGCCATTCCACCAGCACCACCATTATTATATCCAGCAACACCAGCACCAACAGCTCCAGCAGCTACTGCACCTCCTGCAGCATTGTTTTCTTGTTTTTTATCACAATATAATACATTAACCATTAATATATAAGTAGCTTTTTCTGGATCATCTATAACTGTGTAACCTTTAGATTGTAATTCAGAAATAATTGTATTTTCTAAATTAATTTTTTGACCACTTGTATTTTTACTTGATAAAAATACTGTTCTTAACTCTTTTTTAACTGGATTTATAAATACACTCTGTGTCATTTTTGAAGATGTTTGCAACTCTGTTGTAGCACAACCACTAAATAAAATTGTTGCAGTAACAATTCCTAACCCTAAACTTTTTATTTTGTTCATAAAATATAGTCTCCTCTATAAAATTTGGGTTTGATTCTACAATATATAATTTAATATTCGCTTAATTTATTAATAATTTATATATTAAATAATAAAAATAATTTATTAAATTTAATTTATTTATAGTTTATAACTCTTTAACAAAAATAGTTCTTTAAATAATCATTTTTTAAAGAAATTCAGACTAATTTTAAAATCTATAAAACTATAACTTTGATTTAGTTTTAACCTTGCATTCCAGAACTAGAGTTTTGTTTTGTTTTACAAAAACTTTTTTTTGCAACTACTATCTCTTTTTGTCTCTCTTTTCTTAATGTATCTTTTTCAACAAATATCTTCTTTTTTGTAAAAGGGTCAAGCTCTGTATAGTACATAACAGCTGAGTAAGTTCCAGGTGTTGGAGTAAATACTTGTGCTTGTTCTGGATTTATCTTTAACTCATGAGTTGTAAACTGTTTAAGCTCATGCATATGGCTCTCTTTGCATCCTGGATGAGCAGCTATTAGATAATATGTTAAAAACTGTTTTTTACCACTCTCTTTATTTAAATCATCAAACATCTTTTTAAACTCAATAAGTGATTGTTTACCTGGTTTTCCCATATGATGAAGCACTTCATCGCTTGTATGTTCAGGAGCTATTTTCATTTGACCTGATATATGATGATCAATTATCTCTTTTAAATACTCTTTTCCATGATTTTTATCAGCAGCTATAAAATCGTATCTAATACCTGAAGCTATAAATGCTTTTTTAACCTTTGGAATAGCTCTTATATCTTTTAGAAGTTTTATGTTTCTACTATGATCTACTTTCATTGTACGACATAGTCTATGAGCATCTACACATCTTTTATTATCTATACAAGTTCCAAGATTCATCTTCTTTTTGCACTCATAACCATACATATTTGCTGTTGGTCCTCCAACATCAGAGATTATTCCTTTAAAATCTTTTAGTGTTGTAAAATGTTTTGCTTCACTTAAAATATTTTCTTCACTTCTTGTTCTTATTGTTCTTCCTTGATGAGCTGCAATCGCACAATAGTTACACTCTCCCCAACAACCATGATGAGTCATAATTGAGAATTTTATAGTCTCTAATGCTTTAACCTTTCCATCTTTTGCATGATATGGATGTAAATCTCTTTGATATGGATAAGAGGCAATTTTATCCATCTCTTTTTCTTCTAAATACCTACTTGGTGGATTTTGTATTAAGTATCTGCCATCTACTTCTTGGCAAAGACCTTTTGAATACATTGGGTCGTTGTTATCATAAAAAACTCTAAATAGATCAATATATTTCTCTTTATTCTCTAAACACTCTTTATGTGATGGAATTTGTAAATACTCTTTTACAGGCTCTTTTGAGATATAACAAAGTCCTGCAATAGTTCTTAAATCTTTACCCTCTTTTAAATAAAGTCCTAAATCTATTATTGCTTGTTCACCCATTCCATAAATCATATAATCAGCTTTTGAATCAAATAAAATTGGTTTTCTAAGAGTGTTTGACCAATAATCATAGTGCGTAAGTCGTCTTAAACTTGCTTCTATTCCTCCCAAAACAATAGGCGCTGTATTTTTAAAATATCTTCTTATTAAATTTGTATAAACTAAAGTAGCCCTATCTGGTCGTTTGTTGTTTTTTCCACCTGGAGTGTAGTCATCATCATTTCTAAACTTTTTTGTAGCAGTATAATTTGAAACCATAGAATCTATACTTCCACCACTAACTCCCCAAAATAGTTTTGGCTCCCCTAGTCGCTTTATATCAACATCACTATTAATATCAGGTTGCCCAATAATTCCAACTCTTAAACCAATATCTTCTAAAATTCTTCCAACAACTGCAATTCCCATAAAAGGAGAATCTATATACGCATCCCCTGTTATTAAAACAACATCAAGTTCATCCCACCCTCGCTGTTTCATCTCATCTTTAGTTGTTGGTAAAAATCTATTTTGTTTATTCATAATTCTTCTTTTATCTATATTTATTAATATAATAGCTAAATATGTTTTATGATACTATTTTAGTAAATTTTACTAGGGGGATTAAGAAGATGAAAAAATTGTTAGCTATAACTTTAGCTTTTATGGTATTTTTTTCGGGGTGTTATTATAAAACAACAGAAAAAAGAAGTGATTACAGTGAGACTTTCGATGAAAAAATAGTTTCATTTATGATGAAAACAGATGATAAATCTTTTATTATAATTGGAGAAAAGTATCAATATATTTTTGAACCAAATAAAGATTTTGAGTATTTAATACAAAATCTCAATGAAGCTTACAAATTTGATATAGAAAAAGGCGATTATATGCTATATGCTGATAATAGTGCAATTGCTTATTTTTCAATCTACATAGACCAAAAAAATTCATCAAAAGACTTTATTATTTGGGCTTTAAAAAATAAGGCACTTCAACTTGATGACAGAAATATTTTACGTTTAACTTTGAAAATGAAAGGTAAATTTTATCTACCAAATGAAGAGTCAAATAAAGTTATTCCAAAATTAGATAAAGAGTTTAAAATCAAAGTTAAAAAAGAGAAATTAGTTGATAAAGAAGTAACTAAGAGTACCCCTTTAACAGCACCAATAATTATGGTAGGTACAGTTATTGCATTACCATTTTTATTAACGGTTATGGCTTTAGGAAGTAAAAAATAGAACTTAATTTGATTATATGTAGATAGCTAAAATTAGCTTTCTACACTTTTTCTCACACGAATATGTAACTCTTTTAATTGAGCTTCATCAACGCTTGATGGAGCTTGAGTTAATAGACATTGAGCTTTTTGAGTTTTTGGAAATGCTATAACATCTCTAATAGAATCAGTTCCAGCAAGTAACATTATCATTCTATCAAGTCCTAATGCAAATCCTCCATGAGATGGTGCTCCATATTGTAGTGCATCAAGTAAGAATCCAAACTTCTCTTTTGCTTCTTCTTGACTAATTCCCATTAGTTCAAATACTTTACTTTGAATCTCTTCTTTGTGAATTCTTATACTTCCACCACCCATTTCTGTTCCATTTAAAACAATATCATAAGCAATTGATTCAATCTCTTCTAAATCAGTTTTATTTAAATCTTTTGGCATTGTAAATGGATGGTGAAGTGCTTTTGTTCTTCCATCTTCAACTTCAAACATAGGGAAATCTACAACCCATAAGAACTCATATGTGTCTGCTGGAATAATATTCATTTCAGCAGCTAAGAATAATCTAAATCTTCCCATATAATCCCAAACAGTTTTTTTATCACCTGCTCCAAAGAATACTACATCTCCAACTTCAAGATTTGTAACTTTTACAATCTCTTCTAAATCAGCTTCACTAAAGAATTTTGTAAGTGGACCTTTAAGTCCATCCTCTTTCATTTGGAAATATCCAAGCCCTTTTGCTCCAAATTTTCTTACATAATCTTCAAAACCTTTCATCTGTCTTTTTGAGAAGATATTATCCCCATTTGGACATCTTAATGCTTTTATTCTATTATTTTTCTTATCTTTTGCAATATCTGTAAATATTTCGTTTGTTGACTTTTCAAAAATATCAATAACATCAATTAAAGGCATATCAAATCTTAAATCAGGCTTATCACTTCCATAACTCTCCATAGCTTCACTATATTTCATTCTTCTAAAAGATGATGGAATTTTTTTACCACATTTTGTAAATATATCATAGATTAATTTCTCAGCAACAGCTATAACATCCTCTTGAGTACAAAAACTCATCTCAACATCTATTTGAGTAAATTCTGGTTGTCTATCTGCTCTTAAATCTTCATCTCTAAAACATTTTGCAATTTGAAAATATCTATCAAATCCAGCAACCATTAAAAGTTGTTTGAATAGTTGAGGAGATTGAGGAAGTGCATAAAACTCACCTGCATGAACTCTTGATGGAACTAAATAATCTCTTGCTCCTTCTGGAGTCGATTTTGTAAGAATTGGAGTTTCAACATCTAAAAATCCTAACTCATCAAGTGTATTTCTAGCTTGAATAGTAGCTTTACTTCTTAGTTGGAAAATATCAAAAGATTTTTTACTTCTAAGCTCTAAAAATCTATTTCTTAGTTTTATCTCATCATTTACTTTTTCATCATTTATATCAAAAGGCATAGCTTTGCTTCTATTTTCAATAATAAGATTTTCTAAAATAATCTCAATTTTTCCAGTCTCTAAGTTTGGATTTTCTAATCCCTCTCCTCTAGCTCGCACAGTTCCAGTTGCAATTAAAACATACTCATCTCTTACAGTTTCAGCAACAACTAAAGCATCTTTACAATCTTGTGGATCAGCAACAAGCTGAACTAAACCACTTTTATCTCTTAAATCTATAAAAATAATTCCACCGTGATCTCGTCTGCTATTAACCCAACCAGCAACAGTAACTTTTTGACCTATTAAATTCTCTTTTACACTTGTATTATAATGTGTTCTCAAAATTAAACTCCATTTTCTAAATAAGGGGTGATTTTATCCAAATTTTACTTAATCTCAACAAATCCATACTCTGTACTTTTAAATAGTCTTGGAGTATAAACAGCTTGATTTTCTACTATTTTAGTTGGTATTAAATTATTGTTTCCATTTACTAAATAGTTTGCACCAACCAAAGTTGAGTAATCAACCCATTCAAAATTTATATTTCCACCAAAATTTAAAATCTCATCTCTTAATTTGTTATCAATTTTTTCAATAGAGTTTGCAAGAACCATTTTTTCTCTATCTTTATCTTGAGTTAGCGTCATTAACATAGGATCAAAATTTATTTGAGTAGAAAATATAAACTTTGGATAAATATCATTTGCTCTTAGTTGAGACATTATTAGTGAACTTTTTACAATATCTACATTTAAAAATATTGAGCTATTTCTTAATCTTGAATCTACAACAATATTTTTAAAGTTTGTTTCACCACTTTTTATCTCTTTTCTTGCTGTTGTATAACTAACAACATTTTCATAACTATTTTTTAACTTATTTCCCAAATATGTATTTTGATAAAAAAGTACATTTGGACCATCAGAGTAATAACTTAATTTTTTAAGTTGATCTTCATAAGAGATAGAACCAAAAATTAAATTATCGTTTTGAGATAAACTATCTTTTTTTTCAATTAGTGGAAGATAAACCATAATATCATTTAGTGACATTGTATTTAAATTATTTATTGCATTTGGTGTATAAAGTGCAATTACTTTTGTAATTCCCTCTTCTTTAACTTTATTAAATGCATTATTTATACTATCAGCACTCTCATTTTGACTATCAATTACAACTAAATCATAATTTGCATTTAAAAATGTCAAATATGCAGCAACTGTATTTATAGAATTTTTTGCATATTTAGATACTAGAGAGGATGGATAAACAAAGGCAATCTTAAGATTTGCCTTTGTGCTATCAAATTTTATTTCAGGTTCACTAGATGCTAAAACTTCACTATTCTCTTCTTGTGTTATCTCATTTTTAGAACCATTGTTATTTATAATCTCTTCTTGAATTACACTATCGTTTGAGATAAACTCTTCAACAACTGTTTTTTTATCTTCCTCAACTTTTTTTACTGGAACATTCTGATTTGGCATTTTTAGCTTTACAACTTTTTGTGTACAACCCGCCACTAAAAAAGCCATAAAAATTAAAATAAGTAGATGCTTCAATTTAACTCTCCTCATATAGATTTTTGATTTTTAACATATCAAGATAAGTATCTTTTTTCAAAGATGGATTTTTTAGTAAATAAAGAGGAGAAAAGATTGGTACTAAAATAGCAGAATTAAAGCTTAAAACTTTTCCTCTATTTTTTAAAAATTCACCACTACTTTTTAACAAATAGTCATGAACTCTCTCTCCCACAGCAACAATAATTTTTGGTTTTATAACCTCAATTTGCTTTAACAAATAACAATTACAACTCTCAAAATTTTGAAAAGTTGCTTCTTTTGTTCCTCTACATTTTACTAAGTTTGTAGTGTAAACTTCCTCTTTTTTTATTTTTAAACTACCTTCAATCATTTTTGCTAACATATCACCAGAATTTCCAACAAAAAAAGAACCCAAATCATCTTCACTTTTTGATGGCTCATCGCAAATAAACATAATTTTTGAATTCTGACTTCCATATCCAAAAAGTGTATGTTTTCTTGTTTTTGACAAATCACACAAATAGCAGTTTGTAACTGATTTTTTAAGCTCTTCTAAACTATTTGGCAATGCAAAATCACAACTACTATAAAAGTTTATATTTAAGTCACTATGATATTTAATTCCAAAAAGTTTTTGATTATAAAGGTATTTTAAAACTTGATTCTTAACTTTATTTGTCATACTTCATTTTACAAAAAATATGCTTTAGTATCAATT
Organism: Aliarcobacter cryaerophilus; assembly: GCF_014352935.1. Next base: position 1,366,978 of record NZ_CP060694.1, read on the forward strand.
TTTAAGAAGATTTATTAAATAGAGAAACTTCTCTATTTAATAACTATTTTTTTCTATGAACAATTCTTCCCTTATCAAGTGAATAAGGTGTTATCTCAACTGTTACAGTATCATTTGGTAATATTTTTATATAGTGCATTCTCATTTTTCCAGAGATATGACACAATACAACATGACCATTTTCCAACTGAACTCTAAACATTGCATTTGGTAAAGCTTCAACTACTTTTCCATCAACAACAATTACATCATCTTTTGCCACATTAGCCCCTTAATTTTCTCTATTACTTAAAATAACTGCTCGTCCATCAACTACAGCAACCGTATGCTCATAATGACTCCCTCTTAAACCATCAGCTGAAACAACATCCCAACCATTTTTAAGAATAACAGGGTTTCTATCTTTTTGACATATCATGGGTTCTATACAAAACACCATTCCATTTTTTATTTTTGGTCCAGATTTTGTACCACCATGCTCTAAGTAGTTTGGAATTTCAGGTTCTTCATGTGGTTTTCTTCCAATTCCATGTCCACAAAATCTAACTAATGGCTGATAACCTCTTGAAGTAATAAAATCTTCAATAGCTTTTGATAACTCTTTAAATCTCATACCATCTTCAATTATGTCAATAGCATAATACAAAGCATCTTTTGCACAAGCTATCAGCTCTTCATCTTTTTTAGAGATATCTCCAATTGGCATTGTAATAGCACTATCGCCATACCAACCGTCAACTTCAGTTCCTATATCAAGACCTAAAATATCACCCTCTTTTAAAACTGTATCGCTTGGAATTCCATGAATTATAACTTCATTTAGTGATGTACAAACAGCATTTGGAAATCCATATAAACCTTTAAAAGCAGGTCTAGCTCCTAGGCTTAAAATAAATTTTTCGCCCATAGCATCAACTTCTTTTAAAGTCATTCCAGCTTTTACATTCTCTTCTAGATATTTTAGTGTTTTTGCAACAGCTTGATTTGCAACAAAAAGTTTTTCAATCTCTTCAGGTTTTCTAAGCGCAATAGACATTTTTATAGTCCAACTGCACTTAAAGTTTGATATTTATTTGAATATTGTTGAGCCTCTATTTTTCTCATAGTATCAATAGCAACTTGAACTACAATTAAAACTGAAACCCCTCCAAAATAAAAAGGAACACCCATTGCTTTTACAATTAACCAAGGAAGTGTAGAGATTAATCCCATATAAATAGCTCCCCAGAAAGTTAATCTACTAGCAACTGTATTTAAAAACTCGGCTGTACTAGCTCCTGGTCTAACACCAGGTATAAATCCACCTTGTCTTTTTAAGTTTTCACTTATATCTTTTGCATTAAATGTAATTGATGCATAAAAAAATGCAAAGAAAACTACAAATAAAAACATAAATAAGTTAAATGTATATGAACTAGGATTCATATAATCAGCTATCATCACTAAATATTTATTTTGACTTCCTTGTAAAACTGTTGCTGGAAACATCAAAATAGCACTTGCAAAAATAGCTGGGATAACTCCACTTAAATTTACTTTAATTGGAATGTAATTCATAACTCTTTTACTTTGGTTTTGCATAATTACTTTTCTTGAGTATGAAACAGGAACTCTTCTCTCTCCCAACTCAACATAAATAATAGCTCCAACTGTTGCAAAAATAACTAGTAAAATACCAATTACAGTTAAGAAGTGCATTTGACCATTATTTACTAAATCAATAGTTCCACCAATAGCACTAGGAATTGCTGAAACGATACCTGCAAAGATAATCAGTGAAATACCATTTCCTATACCTCTTTGAGTTATTTGCTCACCTATCCACATTAAAAGCATTGTTCCTGTAAGCATTGAAATAGCTGAAACTGCAATAAATGTATTCATATCAATAGAAATTGCTGCTTGCCCATTTTGTCCAGTTAATGAATTAAGACCAATAGATACTCCAATTGATTGAATCAATGTAATAACAATAGTTGTATATCTGATGATTTGCATATATTTTTGCATCCCATCTCTCTCTTTTTTCATTTTACCAAGTGCTGGGAAAGTTGCTGCTAGAAGCTCCATAATAATTGAAGCTGTAATGTAAGGCATAATTCCTAGTGAGATAATACTTAGTCTTTCAACTGCATTTCCACTAAACATATTTACAAGACCTAATGCATTATTTGCATTTGAATCAAAGAACTCTTTAACTACATCAATATTAACTCCAGGTACTGGCACATATGCCAGTAGTCTGTAAAGAAAAATAAAGCCTAATGTAATAAGAATCTTATTTACTAGATCTTTACTCATAATTATTTTCCAGTAGTTGTAACGTTTTCGTCTTTAATCTTAGCACTTAAATTTTTAGCTGTTGCACCAATAAGTTTTACTTTTACAACAGTTTTTGATAATTTATATACAGATCTAATTGATTCAACTGTAATTTCTGGTAATTCAGCAATTGCAGTTACTTTTTCAACATTAATTGTATATGGTTTAACTACTCTTGATACAAATCCAACTTTAGGAAGTCTTCTTGCTAGTGGTTGTTGTCCACCTTCAAAACCTCTTTTTACATTGTATCCAGATCTAGCTTTTTGACCTTTATTACCTTTTCCAGCAGTTTTACCGTTACCGCTTCCTTGACCTCTACCTTTTCTTTTAGGAGCTTTTGTGCTTCCGCAAGCTGGTTTTAAATTTTCTAATATCATATTTTTATCCTTTTATTCTTGCTAAAGCTTCAACTGTAGCTTGTACAAGGTTATTTGGATTATTTGAACCTAAAGATTTTGCAATAATATCTTTAACTCCAGAAAGCTCAAGAACAGGTCTTGCAGCTCCTCCAGCGATTAGTCCAGTTCCTTCTGAAGCTGGTCTTAATAAAATTTTACTTGCATTATATTTGTGTTCAATATCATGTGCAATTGTAGTTCCTTTTATAGAAACTGTCACTAAGCTTTTGAATGCATCATCTAAAGCTTTTTTAATAGCATCTGGAACTTCTTTTGCTTTTCCTGTTCCAAAACCTACTGTACCGTTTTTATCTCCAACAACAACTAAAGCTGTAAATCTGAATCTTCTTCCACCTTTTACAACTTTTGTTACTCTTCCGATTTTAACGATTGCTTCTTGAAAATCTTCTCTATTTACTGCCATCATTAATCCTTATAATTTAATACCATTTTCTCTTAATGCGTCAGCAAATGCTGCAACAACACCATGATAAAGATACCCGTTTCTATCATAAACAACTGTTTCAATACCAGCTGCTTTTAACTTAGAAGCAAACTCAGCTGCAACTTTTACAGCACCCTCTTTATTTCCACCTAAACCCATAGTTTGTGAGCTAACTGCTGCTAAAGTTCTACCTTCAACATCGTTGATAGCTTGTGCACTAATGTATTTGTTAGATTTAAAAATCGATACTCTTGGTTTTTCAGCTGTACCAGAAATATTAGCTCTAACTCTTTTTTTTCTTTTTATTCTTAAAGCAATTTTTTTTGCTAAATCTTTTTCTCTACTCATAGTTACACCTTATTTCTTAGCAGTTTTTCCGGCTTTTCTAATGATTTTCTCATCAGAATACTTAACACCTTTACCTTTGTATGGTTCTGGTTTTCTAAAGCCTCGAATAATAGCAGCAGCTTGCCCAACTTGTTGTTTATCTGCACCTTTAACTGTAATAATGTTTTTCTCAACAGAGATATCTAATCCTTTTTGGATTTCAAAATTAATTGGATGAGAATAACCTAAGATTAACTCTAAAACATCACCTTTTACAGCTGCTTTATATCCAACTCCATTGATTTCTAAAGTTTTTGTGAAACCTTCATGTAAACCATTAACTGCGTTTGCTGTTAATGCTCTGTAAGTTCCCCAAAATGCTGCAGCTTCTTTTGTTTCTCCATTTTTTGTTAAAACAACTTGACCATCTGCAACTTCAATTCCAACTCTTCCATGAGTCTCAACTGTAGAAACATTGTTTCCTTTTTTAACACTAATTAGTGTTCCATTTACTGTTACTTCAATTCCAGCAGGAATTGTGATAGGTTTTTTTCCAATTCTAGACATTACACTCTCCTACCAAACAGTACAAAGTACTTCTCCACCAACATTAGCAGCAAATGCTTCATCATTTGCAATAATACCTTTGTTAGTTGAAAGAATAATAGTACCGTATCCGTTTTTGAAATTTTTAATTTCAGAAGCTGGTTTATAAACTCTTCTTCCTGGTTTTGAAACTCTTACAATTTCGTTAATTGCTGATTTCTCTTTATCATCATACTTCAATTCAACTTGAATTGTTTTTTTATTATTTTGTCCGTCAATAACTTTGAATCCAGCGATATACTCTTTTTGTAAAAGTACATTCATTACTCCAACAACTGTGTTTGAGTGTAATAATGTTGCAACTTCTAATCTTCTCATTGCAGCATTTCTAATTCTAGTTAAAGCATCTGCGATTAAATCATTCATCATAGCTTTTTTCTCCTACCAACTAGCTTTTCTAACACCAGGTAATAAACCTTCGTTAGCCATTTTTCTTAAACAAACTCTACATAGACCAAAATCTCTATAAACTGAGTGAGGTCTTCCACAAACAGAACATCTTGTGTATGCTCTTACAGCAAATTTAGGTGTTCTTTGTTGTTTAGCGATCATAGATTTCTTTGCCATTACGCTCTTCCTTTAGTAAATGGAATTCCAATTAACTCTAACAATCTATATGACTCAGCATCACTTGTAGCTGTTGTAGCTATTGAAATATTCATCCCGTGTGTTTTAATGATGTTATCATAAACTACTTCTGGGAACATCAATTGCTCATCAAGTCCGAAGTTAAAGTTTCCTCTTCCATCAAATCCATTCTTGTTTAGACCTCTAAAGTCTTTTACTCTTGGTAATGCAATGTTACATAATTTATCTAAAAAGTGATACATTTGCTCACCTCTTAAAGTAACTTTAATACCAACAGGCATTCCTTCTCTTACTTTAAATCCAGCTACAGATTTTTTAGCAATAACTTTAACTGCTCTTTGACCAGCAATTAAAGAGATTGTATCTTGCATATTTTGGATTAATTTAGTATCTTTCATAGCTTCACCAGCACCAACAGAGATAACAACTTTATCAATTTTAGCTGTTAAAGTTTTATTTTTTGGAAACTCTGCTTCAAGAACTGGCTTGATTTCAGCTTTATATTTTTCTAATAATCTTGATGCCATCTTTTACCCTTCCACTTTTGCCACATTTGAAATATCAATTGGCATCTCTTTATTTATAAATCCACCATCTGGATTTTTTTCTTGATCAGGTTTAACAGTTTTTTTAGCAACTTTACAATCTTTTACGATTACTTTGTTTACTTTTGGTAATACTTGTAAAACTTCTCCAGTTTTTCCTTTGTCATCACCAGCAATGATTCTAACTGTATCACCTTTTTTTATTTTTAATTTAATAGCCATTATAGTACCTCCGGTGCAAGTGAAACGATTTTCATAAATCCTGAATATCTAACTTCTCTAGCAACTGGTCCAAAAATTCTTGTTCCAACTGGCTCTCTTTTAGCATCTAAAATAACAGCAGCATTGTCATCAAATCTGATTAATGAACCATTCTCTCTTTGAACTTCTTTATGAGTTCTTACAATTACAGCTTTAACAACTTGACCTTTTTTAATTTTTCCAGTTGGAAGAGCTTTTTTAACAGAAGCAACAATAACATCACCAACAGTTGCATATCTTCTTTTAGAACCACCTAAAACTTTGATACACATAATCTCTTTAGCACCTGTGTTATCTGCTACATTTAATCTTGTAAAACTTTGAATCATTATTTAACTCCTGTAGCAAGGATCGTTTTTAATCTAAAAGATTTAGTTTTAGATAGTGGTCTACATTCAATAGCAATAACACTATCACCAACATTTAATTCATTTTTTTCATCATGAATTAAATATTTTTTAAATCTTTTAACTGTTTTATGATACTTTGGGTGTAAAACTGATCTTGTAACTAAAACAGAAGCTGTTTTATCACCTGATCTTTTTACTACTACACCTTGAATCTCTCTTTTATGTGTCATACTTAGATCCTTAGTTAGCTTTAACAGCTGTAATAGCAGTCTGAATTTTAGCAATATCTTTTTTTGCCACTCTTAATTCAGATGTATTTGTTAACTGCATAGTTTTTAGCTTAGCTTTTAATTCAAAAAGAAGCACCTTTTTTTCTTTTAATAACGCTTGTAATTCGCTCAAGCTTTTATCTTTAATATCAGTATAGTTCATTTTCGCTATCTCTTGTTACAAATTTAGTTTTAAATGGTAGTTTATGCATAGCTAAAGCTAAAGCTTCTCTTGCTAAACTTTCATCTACTCCAGCCATTTCGAAACAAACTCTTCCTGGCTTAATGTTCATTACCCATTTATCAACACTACCTTTACCTTTACCCATTCTTGTTTCAAGTGGTTTAGCAGTTAGTGGTTTATCAGGGAATACCATAATCCAAACTTTCGCTTGTCTTTTTACTTTTCTTGTCATGGCAACCCTAGAAGCTTCAATTTGTCTTGAATCTACTCGTCCATGCTCAACAGCTTTAATTCCGAAATCTCCATAAGCTAAAGAGTTACCTCTGTGAGCTTCACCTCGATTTCTTCCTTTCATCATTTTTCTAAATTTTGTTCTTTTAGGCATTAACATAATTATTTACCTCTTTTCTTTGCTGGTCTTCTTTTTGGTTTAGACTCAGGAGTTTCAGATTTTTCAGTTGGAATTCCTTTTGCAAGAACTTCACCTTTAAATATCCAAACTTTAATCCCAATACAACCATAAGCTGTATGAGCTTCTGCAAAACCATAATCAATTCTAGCTCTTAATGTATGTAAAGGAACTCTTCCTTCTAAATACCACTCAGTTCTTGCCATTTCAGCTCCACCAAGTCTTCCAGAAACAGATACTTTAATACCTTTTGCTCCACCTTTAAGTGCATTTTGCATAACTCTTTTCATAGCTCTTCTAAATGCAACCCTTCTTTCTAATTGTTGAGCAACATTCTCAGCTGAAAGTAGTGCAGAAGTTTGAGGTTTTCTCTCTTCTTTAATATTTACAGCTATCTCTTTTCCTACAAGTTTAGATAAAGAGTCTTTTAGTTTTTCAACATCTGCACCTTTTTTACCAATGATAATTCCAGGTCTAGCAGCAACAACTGTAACTCTTACTTTTTTTGCAGTTCTTTCAATAACAGTTTGAGCAATTCCAGCATAATATAACTCTTTTTTAACAAACTTTCTTATTTTGTCATCTTCAGCTACATTTGCAGGCATTGTTTCAAATTTTGGAAACCATCTAGACTCCCAATTTCTATTAATACCTAATCTTAAACCTATTGGATTAACTTTTTGACCCATTACTTGTCTCCTTTTGTAGATGCAGCTACTTCAATCATAATATGTGCAGTTGGTTTATGCTTTGGTGAAGCTGAACCTCTTGCTCTTGGAGTAAATCTTTTAAGAACTGGTCCTTTGTCTACTCTAGCACTTGTAATTACTGCATCAGCTGAATCCAATCCAGAGTTTGCAACAGCAGAAGCTATTACTTTAGATATAATTCCAGCAGCTTTGTTTGGAGTAAATTGTAAAGATGCAATTGCATACTCTGCATTCATCCCTTGAACTTCTCTAGCAATTAATCTTGCTTTAATAGGAGAAACTCTAATAAATTTTAATATCGCTCTTGCCATTATTACGCCTTTCTTTGAACAGAACCTTTATGGCCCTTAAATGTTCTAGTTGGTGCAAACTCACCTAATTTATACCCAACATGGTTCTCTGTAACATTTACAGGAACAAAGTTTCTACCATTATGTACATTAAATGTTAATCCAATCATATCTGGAAGAATTGTAGATCTTCTTGACCATGTTTTAATTGGTTTTTTATCTTTTGAACTATTAGCAGCCACAACTTTTTTTAGTAAGTGTGAATCTACAAAAGGTCCTTTTTTTATTGATCTTGCCATCTTAAACCCTTACTTCTTTTTTCTTGAAATGATTAGTTTATCACTAGCTTTTTTCTTTCTAGTTTTATAACCTTTAGTTGGCATACCCCATGGAGTAACAGGATGTCTTCCAGAATTCGTTTTACCTTCTCCTCCCCCGTGTGGGTGATCAATAGGGTTCATCGCAGATCCTCTTGTTTGAGGTCTAATTCCTAAGTGTCTTGTTCTACCAGCTTTACCAATTACCATATTTATATAATCCCCGTTTCCAACTACACCAATAGTAGCCATACAAACTCCAAGGATTTTTCTCATTTCACCAGATGGTAATCTTAAGATAACATATTTATCTTCTCTTCCCATAATTTGTGCATATCCACCAGCACTTCTAGCAATTTGAGCACCTTTACCTGGTTTTAACTCAATATTGTGAACCATTGTTCCAACAGGAATACTTACTAGTTGCATAGCATTTCCTGGTAAAATATCAAGTCCAGAAATAGCAGCTTGAACTTTATCTCCTACTTTTAAACCAGCAGGTTGAATAATATATCTTTTATCACCATCAGCATATGAAACTAAGCTAATTCTACAGTTTCTATATGGGTCATACTCAACAGTTGCAATAGTACCTTCTATACCAAATTTATTTCTTTTGAAATCAATAATTCTATATAATTTTTTTGCACCTGCTTCTTTGTGTCTTGATGTAATTCTTCCATTATTATTTCTACCAGCATTTGCTTTTACTCTTACAAGTAAAGATCTAACTGTTGGTTTTGAAGTAATATCAGAGCTATCGATAACTGACATAAATCTTCTAGCAGGAGTTATAGGTCTAAATTTTTTAATTGACATTTTTTACTCCTTATGCTGAAAGGTTCGCAATTGCTGCGCCCTCTGGTAATGTTACATAGAATTTTTTAAAGTCAACTCTTTTTCCAAGTTTTCCTCTAAATCTTTTAACTTTACCATCTTGTCTTAAAGAGTTAATTTTTGTTGGAACAACTCCAAAATACTCTTTGAAAACCTCTTTTAAACCTGTTTTAGTCATTCTAGGACTAGTTTGAACAACGATTACACCATTTTCTTGAAGCTCGATTGTTTTTTCTGTATATAAAATTGATTTAATATCTGTTATATCTGCCATCTTAAGCCTCTTTTGTTAATGCTTCTAGTACTGATTTTTCAATTAGTACAGAGTGATATACAGCAATTAAGTATGCATTTACTTCTTGCTTTTCAATCATATAACAGTTTTTAATATTTCTAAACGCTAAATAAGTTTTTTCATCAATTGTATCAACAACAATTAATGTATCTCTTTTGTTTAGTTTACTTAAAACTGCAACCGCATCTTTAGTTTTACCTGATTCTAATTTAATTGAATCAACTGCAAAAAGTGAACCATTTTGAGCTTGTGCATTTAAAGCATATTTAAGTGCAAGAGCTTTTTGTTTTTTATTTACTTTTTGCTCGTAGTTTCTTTTTGTAGGACCAAAAACAACTCCACCGCCAACAAATAAAGGTGATCTTTTAGATCCCCATCTTGCAGCTCCACTACCTTTTTGTGCTTTAGGTTTTTTACCACCACCACTTACTTGTGCTCTAGTTTTCGCAGCTGCTGTATTTGATCTTAAAGATGATAAATACGATTTTACATATAAGTATAAATTGTGTTTATTAATCTCTTCATAATTAGCAGGTAAAACTAATTCACCACTATTTTCAAATTTTGTATTTAATACTATTGCTTTACTCATTTAGCAACCTTTACTTTTCCTAATGAACCATTTGGACCAGATACTGAACCTTTAAGAACTAAAACTCCAGATTCTGCATCAAATGATAAAACTTCATTTTTTACAGATACATTTGTATTTCCGTATTGTCCTGGCATTTTTTTACCTGGTTGAACTCTTCCTGGGAACTCACAGTTACCAATTGAACCTGTTCTCTTACCCATTCTATGTCCGTGAGAACTTCTTCCACCAGCAAAATTCCATCTTTTTACAACCCCTGAGAAACCTCTACCTTTTGTTCTAAAAGTTGTTTTAACGATTTTTGCTTCACCTAAACCAGTAACATCTAAATCTCCAGCTTCACTATTTGCTACAGTAATTGTTGCAAATCTGTTAAACTCTTTAGATAGGTTATATTTTTTTTGTTGTCCCTCAATAGCTTTGTTAAATTTTTTACCACTGCTATAAGAAACTAGTGCTACACCATCAGTTACTTGACATACTTTTGTATCAATAACTTTTAAAAGTGTAACCGCTGTACTAGGAACAGATACTGTTCTACTCATACCGATTTTTTGAACTATAAATTCCATCTTGTATTACCCTTTCTACTTATTCTTGACCCATTGATCTTACTTCAACATCAACCTCAGGAGCTAAGTCTAGTTTCATTAAAGAATCAACTGTATCAGCTGTTGCTGAAATAATGTCAATAATTCTTGAATGAACTCTAATCTCAAATTGCTCTCTTGAATCTTTGTTTACGTGAGGACCTTTGATAACTGTATATCTTCTGATTTTTGTAGGAAGAGGGATTGGACCTCTTAAATCAGCACCAGTTCTTTTAACAGCTTCAACTATTGAAGCAACACTTCTGTCTAAAACTCTATGATCATAAGCTTTAAGCTTTAATCTGATTTTTTCCATATATTTTTTCCTTTAAAGAACTCGTTAGACACCAAAAAATGGCTCTAACCACATTAAGTGGACGCGGATTATAACTTAAGTTACGTTAAATGTCAATAATTATGGGGCTTTTGGAAATAAATTGACAAATTTATTTCCTTTGAAAAAGGAATAAAAATAAGTTTTTAGCATAAAATAAGTTATAATTAAGAATAGATAGTTGAGTATCTTTATAGATATTTTATATACAAATTTCTTGGAAAAGATTGTCTTGAAAACTCTTTTATAAATTTCATATTTAAGTTCCTTAAAGAGATATTGCTAGCAATATTATCAGGATGAGCAGTTGCAATTATATATTTTAACCCTTTATCTCTAGCAACTTCTATAAGCTTCTTATTTATATTTAACATACATTTTTTTCCTCTAGCACTTTTTAAAGTCATTGAAGCACCAATTTCAGCACAATAATTTGTTTGTATATTAAGAGTTTCTAGTTCATATTTTAAATCTTCAATATCCAAAAATAGCCCTGATATAGAAAGTAGTTCTTTTTCATTGAAGTAACCATAAAATATAGTTTTATCATCTTTTATTGAGTTCTCTAAAATATTATCAATCTCATCTTCAGTAAAAAAACCTATAAAAAACTCTGGATTTTCTAACTCTTTTTCTGTAATATCGTTTATTTTCTTAAAGTCATTTTTATGACTTCTGTTTAATCTTATTAACTCCATTTTATAACCTTTTAAATTCTAAATTATCTTTACTATAATATCTACAATAAGTTTTATAGCTAAAATTGTAAGTAGTGTTTTTAGAATAATTGTAAATTTTTTACCATCTATTAAATTTCTTGCTTTTGTTCCAACAAAACTTCCTGCAACAGCTCCAAAAATCATAGCAATAATAATCCAAATAAAGTCAAAGAATACAAAACCAAAATAGATAAAAACAACAACTTTTAGAAAATGAGTTATACTCATCAAAGCAGCTCCAGTTGCTACAACTTTATCTTTATCTTGATAATCTTTAAATAATAGTGTCATAGTAAGTGGTCCAGTAGCACCAACAACCATAGAAAGCCCTGTTTGAAAAAAACCTGCTAAATAGTAATTTTCATATCTTTTAATCTTTTCATTAAATTTTTCACTCCAAAGAGAAAGTAAAATATAGACTCCAATAAATAAAGGAACATATTCAAGAGAGATAAAACTCAAAATTCCAGCAAATAAGCCTATTCCTAAAACTGAACCTATTAAAAACTTTGGTATTACTTCATATTGAATATCTTTGTATCCAAAAAAAGCACGGCTTATATTACTACTTACTTGAGTAAGTCCATGAACTGGAATAAGCGCATTTAGAGGCAAAAATGATGGTAAAATTGCTATTAACATCATTCCACCTCCTATTCCAACAACAGCTGCAATAACTGAAGTTAAAAAAGTAATAACTCCTAAAATAATCTCTGTTGAAGTTAAAATAGAAATAAATTCTGACATATATTTTTCCCAATTAAAAAGATTTTGTAAAATATCAAATAAACCCTTTATTATTGAAATATAGTTATACTTTAAATTAAAAAAAGGAAAAAATATGAAATTACTTCTTATTATTACTATATTTTTATCAAATTTATTATTTGCAGATTCAAACTATAATAAAAATTATAGTGGAAAAATAGATATGCACGGTGGAAAAAGTGAAAATATTTTAAATGATAAAAACAGTTTATCAAATAAAGATTTTAAAAATATTGGTATAAATAAACCAACAACACCAACTCACCCAAAAGAGCCATCAAGCTTAATAAAAGATGAAAAAAAAGATATAAAGGAAATTAGAAAATAATGACAAAAAGATATAAATTTATCTCTTGGAATGTAAATGGTATCAGAGCAGTTGATAAAAAAGAGGCTTTAAAATGGGTAGACGATTACAATATTGATATTTTAGGAGTTCAAGAGACAAAATCACAAAAAGATCAAATACCAAAATCAATATTTAATAAAGAGTTTTCTTTTAAAACTGCTAGTCAATCAAAAATAAAAGGAAGAAGTGGAACAGCCCTATTTTCAGATATTAACACTACTTTTGATTGCACTTGTCCTAGTGTAGATATTTTAGATGAAGGACGAATAAATGAAGTTCATTTTAATTTAGGAAATAAAGATATAGCATTTTTTAATGTATATTTCCCAAATGGGCAAAGCTCTCAAGAGAGACTTGAATATAAAATGGAGTTTTACGATAGATTTTTAAATCATTGTGAAAATTTAAAAAAAGATGGAAAATCAATAATTGTTTGTGGTGATGTTAATACAGCTCATACTGAAATTGATATTGCACGTCCAAAAGCAAATGAAAATACAAGTGGTTTTTTAAAAATGGAAAGAGATTGGATAACAAAATTCTTAAATCATGGATATATTGATACTTTTAGACTCATAAATGGTGATTTAAAAGATAAGTACTCTTGGTGGAGTTATAGAGCAAATGCTAGAGAGAATAATGTTGGATGGAGAATTGACTATTTTTATGTAAGTTCTGATTTAAAAGATTTTGTAAAAGATGCTTATATTTTAGATGATATTTTTGGAAGCGATCACTGTCCTATTGGACTTGAAATAGAAATTTAGAAATTTGTTTACAAATATTAAGGTCTAAAAACCTTTATATTTGTATATTTTCCTTCATCTTTTAAATATTGTCCATGAAGTTGGCTTAAAACACCTTTATCACAATATAGAAGATAAGTTTTTGAACTATCTAATTTCTTAAACTCTTTTTTTAAATCATAAAATGGTATTTTTAAAACTTCACCAGAAGCTTTTAAAATGTCACTACTTTGTCTTATATCAACTACTATTTCATTTTCACCAACACTATTTACAACTTCTAAAGTTCCAACTTCACAAACATCATCTAATACCTCATCAATATTTTTAATTTTTGCATTTTTAATAGCTTCTTCTAAGATAGTATAATCAAAATTCTTCGCCTCTTTTTCAACTCTATCGAAACTGCCTGCTGTTACAGGATGTTGAGAAATCACTCCACAATACTCAGGCATTGCTTCTGCAAATTTCTTTGTACCAATTTTTGTTGCAATATCAATAATATCTGGTTTACTCATCATAGCTAATGGTCTTAAAATCAAAATATCGCTTGCACTATCTATTAAACTTAAGTTTCTTAAAGTCTGGCTTGAAACTTGAGCAACACTTTCACCTGTCATTAAAGCATCAATCTTCATATCTTTTGCAACTTTTTGAGCCGCAATTATCATAAGTCTTTTTAACATAACTCCCATATAAGATGGGCTAATATCTTTAAAAATTTGTCCTACAACATCTTCAAAAGGAATAGTAATAAATGAAACTCTATGTGATGAAGCAAATTTATTCCACAAATACCAAGATACTTGCTTAACGCCTATTTCATGAGCAATTCCACCCAAATTAAAAAAGATAAAATGTGTTTTAAGACCTCTTTTAATAGATAAATATGAAGCAACAGTTGAATCAAATCCACCTGACATCAAAGATAAAATCTCACCTTGACTTCCTAGTGGAAAGCCTCCTAATCCTTGATGTTTTTGTGTAATAATATTTAATTTATTATGTTCCAACTCAAGTTTTATAGTAACTTCAGCATTTCTAAGATCAACACCTTTTGTTTTATTGTGTGCTAGCATATAACCACCAACAGTTTGTTCAATATCAATAGATTTAAAATCTTGTGTTCCAACTCTTTTGGCTCGTATTACAAATGTTTTATCAACTATCTCTTTTGACATATATTTGTTTACTTCAACTTTTATCTTATCTAAACTATCCATTTCATTTATTTGTATAGCTTCTAAAACCTGATCAATTCCTGGTGTTTGTAATAGTTTCTCTTTTAAAACTGAAGAGAATTCTAATGGAGTAACTAATTCTATCTTATCAAAAAACTTTTTTAAAACTATTTCATTTGAAATATCTTTTGAAATTTTTTGCAAATTCATTAAAAGTTGACTTAACATCTGTCTTTTTGCTCTATCACCTTTTATCATAATCTCTGTAAAATATTTAACTATAAATTTTTGTGTTTTTATCTTATTTTCTATCATTAATTGCTTACCTATATTTTTTTAAGTCGGGATTATACCATTTTTTGAGATAATACAGCTTTTACAATATTTAAAGGGCGAAATATGGCTTTAGAAACTTTAGAAGATTTAGCAAAAGAGCTAAAAAATGAAGACAATAAAAATGTATATAAAATCTTTGATGATTTTGTTGCAAAATCAAATTTTAGTGCTGAGGAGCTAGAACAAAAACTAGCAAAAGAGTATGACTGTTTTAAATGTGATAGTTGTGAAAAATTTTACTGCTATGATGAATACTCATTTTTTGATGAAGAGTGTATTTACTGTTTTGATAGCGAATCTGACGAGGAAGATGAGTTTTAGTCGTTAAACTCAGCTTCCAGCTCATCTTTAATAATTAAGGCATCTATTTGTCTTGATTTTATCTTTAATGATTTTGACTCTCCAAAACATTTAATCAAAATTTCATTATCTTTTTTTTCTAGTGTAATCTCACCAGCTCCTTGAATCACAAAATCTGTAAAAATTCTATTTGCAACTCTTTTAAAACTAAATTTCTTTGGAAAAATAATAAACTTAGAAGATGTAATAATATACCTAGAATTTATAACAAAAGATTCTAAAAGCTTTTCTCTTAAAGCCTCTGTTGTTTTTCCTTGTATCAAATCACATTTTAAATCTTCATGTAATAGACAAATCCTATCGTCATTTACTTTAAAAAAACCAAACTCATTTGGCTTAACTTTCTCTTTATAAAACTTTTTGAAAACTTCAATATGATCAAATGAGTTTGAAAAAACTATTAAACTCTTATTTGTCCTTGCAAATTTAGCAAAACTACAAACCATTTTTTCTTATCCTTATAAAAATATAAAACACAAACTTGATATTATTGTAGGAACTAATGCTCCTAAAAATAAAAATCTTGGATCAATAGAGTTATCTTGAAAATGACTTTTAAGTATTGCTGCACCTGCTGGGTTTGGTGCATTTGCAATAATAGTCAATCCACCACCTGTAACTGCTCCAGCTACTAAATAATACTTAAACTCATCACTTAATCCTTCAACTAAAGAACCTAAATACGTAATCGCAGCATTATCAGTAAATGCTCCTAGTGTTATAGCTCCTAAAAATGCTTCTGGGTTACTTAAATTTGAGATAATATCTTTTAGCCACCACTCTTGCTGACCACCTAATATTACCAAACCACCCAAGAAGAATGCAACCAAAAGACCTTCTCTTAGCATTAATCTATCTTGATACTGTTGATAAGCATATGTAACTCCCAAAAATAGCAAAAATATACTCATAAAAAATGCTGGATAATGTCCAAAATATACCACTAAAAAAAGAAATATAAAATGAACTAGAATTATAGCAAAAGGTATCTTTTCTCTATCACTAACTGTTGTTCTTATGTTTATATTTGAAAGCTCTTTATAAAATAAAACTATAATTAAAATTGTATTAATAAAAGTAATAATAATTGCCTTCCAACCAAATGTTGTAAACATAAAAATTGTATCCCACTCCCAAGTTTTTGCAACCATTAAAATAGGAGGGGCTGCAAAATTTGTCAAAGTTCCTCCAACAGAAATATTTATAAATAAAGTTCCCAAAGTTATGTATTTTAACTTATTTGAAATACCCTGTGAAAATAGTTTATCACTTAAAATCAGTGCAGCTAGTGTCATAGCTGCTGGTTCAGTGATTAGTGAGCCTAAAAGTGGAACTAAACACATTACAACAAAATAGAAAGAAGTAGCTCCTTTAAGTGGCAAAATATTTGATACTCTTTTTACCAAAGATAATACCGTATTTAAAATAGGTCTAGTAGCTGCAATAACCATGATTACGAATACAAACATTGTTTCTACATAATTTCTATTATTTACATAGTTCATTGTCTCTTCTTTTCCTAAAAATATAAACATAAATAAAACTAAAATCATAGCCCAAATACCAAATACAACCTCAATCTCTCCAAGAAGATGAAAAAGTCCAGAATGTTTTTCACTTCTGTGTGCTAAATGTTCAAAATATTTAACTGAAAAAATATGAATAATTGCTAATGTAAAGATAGTAACAGCGATAATTTGCAGTGTTGTTGGCGACATATTTTAATCCTTAACGCAAATTTTGTCCGATTTTACAAAAAAAATATTAATAGTAATTAAACAAAATATATTTTTTTTTATCTTTTTCTAAAATTTAAACTTTTTAATAAATCACCTTTAGTTATAAACTCATTTTCATTTATATCAGCAATTGTTCTTGCCACTTTTAATATTTTATTTATACTTCTAAATGATAAAGAGTAATTTACTCTAGCTTTTTCAAGTATATCTGAAGTTTCACTATCCAATACACAATATTTTTTTATATCTTTATCATTTAGTTTTCCATTTAACTCTTTTTGTCCTCTGTTTTTTTGTCTTATAAAAGCTTTTATTACACTTTCGTGAAGCTCTTTTGAACTTACGATATTTTTATTATCACTAAAACTATCGTTCATAACAACATATAAATCAATCCTATCTAAAAATGGCTCACTTAGACGGTTCTTATATCTTTGTACTTCAAAATCACTACATCTACACTCTTTCACACTTGAAAGTTTATTTCCACAAGGACATGGATTCATCGCACTTACAAATATAAATTTTGTCTCATAAAGTATCTTACTATTTACTCTTGAGATTAATATTTTATTGTCTTCAAGTGGTTCTCTTAAAGCTTCTAAAATATTGCTTGGAAAATGTGGTAACTCATCAAAAAATAGAACACCGTGGTTGCTTAAAGCAACTTCTCCCATTTTAGCATTTGAACTTCCTCCACCAAATATAGAAGATTTTGTACTTGAATGATGTGGATTTCTAAAAGCTCTTATAGGGCTAAAATCAACATCTTTTAAATCAAGAGCTTGAAGTTTTGCCTTTTCAAGTATCTCTTCAAGATTCATAGGAGCTAAAATATATTGTAACCTTTTTGCTATCATTGATTTCCCACAACCTGGACTTCCTTCCATCAAAAAATTATGATTTCCAGCTGCACAAATAAGTGCTGCATATTTCGCCATATCTTGACCTATAACATCTTTAAAATCTTCATCATATTTTTTATTATAAAAATATTGTTCATCTTTTATAGTTAAAACATGATATTTAATCTCCTCTTTTTTATACAAATAGTTATCTTTATCTTTACTTTTCACAAACTCTATTGCGCTATTTAAGGTATTTACAACATAAATATCGATATTTGGTATATTTCCTAATTTTTTAGCACTTTCCAAAGAGCTTACAACTCTTTTTAACTCTCCTTTTTTTGCCAAAGATAAAACTATTGCGAAAATATGACTTGTATCTTTTATTGTTCCATCAAGTGCTAGCTCACCAAAAAAGAAAAAATCATCAAATTCTATTTTGCTCTCATCAAATAAAGCAACTTGTAAAGCAATTGGTAAATCAAAGTGTGAACCTTTTTTATTTAATTCACTAGGTGAGAGATTTATTGTTATTTTTAGTGGTGGAAATTTGAAATTATTTAAAAGAAGAGAAGACTTTATTCTATCTTTTGACTCGTTGATACTGGCACTAACCATGCCCACTATTGTAAAACTTGGCATCCCTTTTGTAAATGTTGCTTCAACATCAATAATTGTTGCTTCAATACTATCAAGTGTAGCAGATTTTATAATTTTCATACTTACTCTTTATCTTTTTTAAAATAGTACAATAATTTATTATATTATTGCAAAAAAAACAAAATAATTATGATAAAATTTACTTCATGTCTTAATTCTAGGGGGGAATAGATGTCTACAAGCAAAAAATTATTTTTAACTATGTTTTTTAATGTTATGAGTTTAATCTTTATAATTTTAGTATCATTTTTTATTGCTAAAAAAAATATTGAAATTTTAATAAATAAAGATTTAGAAAGCGTAGGTTTATCAGTATTTAATTTAAGCTCTTTTTATGCAAAAAACAATCCTAAAGGATATGAAAACAAAGAGTTTAAAGATGCTATTAAAGAGATTAAAATTGGTAAAAGTGGTTACATATACTTTGTTGATGAATCTGGAAAAATAATAATTCATCCAACAATAGAGGGTAAAAATCTAGCTTCTTTAGATTTTATTCAAAAAATTATCACTAGCAATGATAAAAGTGGAATAATTGAATACTACACTGATGTTACAAATCAAGATAAAATAATATATTATAAATATATTCCTGAATGGAAAATGTGGGTTGTTCCAGGTATAAATAAAGAGGATTATGTAAAAGATATTTATGTTGAATTTTTCTACAAAATTGTTCTTCTGGGAGCATTCATAATTATTTTACAACTAATAATATTCTACTTAATAACAAGAGGAATTACAAAACAGATAAAAGATTTTTCATCTCATTTTAGAGAATTTATTAGCTTCATCACTTATAAACAAAATAGGATTGAAAAGAAAAAATTAGAGGGTAATTGTGAATTTTCAGTTATGACAAAAGATATAAATAGTGCAATTGATGAGTTTGATGATAAATTCAAACATGATATGCGAGTAATAGGAGAGAGTGTTTTAAATTTTGATAAACTAAAAAAAGGTATTTTTAAATGTAGAGTAAACTCAAATAGTTCAAATCCAATGATAAATACTTTAAAAAATACAATAAATGATGCTTTAGATGATTTAGAAAATTATATGAGAGAGATAGAAAAAACTCTTATATCTTACACTAGCAATGATTATAAAGATAGAATTGTTATAAATGATAAAATTGCAAATCCATCAAGACTTTTAAAAGTTATTCAAAGTGTAAACTCTTTAGGTGATACTTTAGCAACACAAGCAAAAAATAGTTTAGAAAATGGTAGTTCTTTGGAGACTAACTCTAAAACTTTAAAAAACTCTATTGAAAATCTTACTTCAAAGATTACAAAACAGATTGAAAGTCTTGAAGAGACAACCTTAGCTGTAGAAAAAATATCAGAAATAACAAATAACAACTCAAAAAACACTACTTCTATGTCAAAATTAGCAGAAATTGTAAAACAAGCTGTTGAAGATGGTTACAATCTATCAAATAAAACAACTAAATCAATGGATGATATAAATGAAAAAGTTATAGCTATAAATGAAGCTATAACTATAATAGACCAAATAGCATTTCAAACAAATATTCTTTCATTAAATGCAGCGGTAGAAGCAGCAACTGCTGGTGAGGCTGGAAAAGGTTTTGCTGTTGTTGCAGGAGAAGTTAGAAATCTAGCAAACAAAAGTGCAGAAGCTGCAAATGAGATAAAAAAATTAGTAGAAATAGCAAATCAAAAAGCTCATGAAGGTAAAGATATATCAAACGAGATGCAAAATGGTTACAAAAATCTTCACACTCATATTACTGAAACTTTACAAATTATCCAAAATGTAAGTGATGCAGCAAATGAGCAGATGGTTGGAATAAATCAAGTAAGTCAAACTATAGTAAGCTTAGACCAAATATCAAAAGATAATCAAAAAGAGACAAATTTGATAAATGATATTTCAAATGTAGTATCATCTATGGCTATAGAAGTTTTAGAAGATGCAAAAAATAAAAAGTTTTAAAATATAATTAAAATATAGGGGTATTTATATTATGAAAGAAGAAGAGACAATTTTAGATGATTATGCTTTTTTGGTTAGTGAAACTGATGAAAAAGGTATTATAAGGTTTGCAAATAGAGATTTTTGCAATATCGCTGAATATAATTTAGAAGAGCTAATAGGAAAACCTCACAATATTGTAAGACATAAAGATATGCCAAAAGTTGCTTTCAAAGATTTGTGGGAAACTGTTTCAAAAGGTAATATTTGGACTGGATATGTAAAAAATGCAACAAAAAGTGGTGGATATTACTGGGTTTTTGCAACAGTTTACCCTTTTTCATCTTGTGATGGAACAAAGGGATACTTATCTTGTAGAAGAAAAGCATCAAAAGATGAGATTGAAAAAATATCAAATCAATATGAGATTTTATTAAATTAAGAAAAAAATAAAAATTTTATTCTTTAAACTTTTGTTGATTAAAAAACTTATGGCTATAATGTAACAAAAAATTAGGAATATATATGTCTGAACTTATTAATTGCCCAAGTTGTAATAACAAAATTCTATCAAGAATGGGTACAATATGTCCAAATTGTAAATATACAGTTGGATACTTCAATGGAGAGAAAAGAAGAAAGGGGTATGGAAGACTTTTTGCACTTACCATATTTGCACCATTTTTCTCATTTTTTACACTAGTTTTTGCTCAAATTAATTTTTATAGTTTTATTTTAGCAGTTATTGTGGCAATTTTTTTGGCAATTAAATCTTGTCCTATAAACTTTAAGACTGTTTTTGCTACAAATTTTGAAAAGCTGTTTTTTTGGAATATTTGGATTTTATCAAATATTTTTTTAAGTGTGATTATTTTTAATATTATTTCAAAAAGCATATAAGAAAAAATCTATTTTTTAGATTTTTTCCTATTTTTCCACTCTTTTTCAAATTTTTGTCGTTTTGTAAAAGATAGATTCTCAATAAAAACATGACCAGACAAATGCTCCATTTCATGTTGCCAAGCAACAGCTAAGAAATCTTCACACTCCATAGTCTGTTTTTCACCAAATCTATTAAAATACTCTACAACAATATGCTTTGCTCTTGTAATATCCTCATAAAAACCTGGTACACTAAGACACCCTTCTTGATATACTAATTCTCCATCTTTATGAGTAATTTTTGGATTTATAGCTTCAATTAAATCATTTTTATCTTGAATATCTTCTTCATTTATAGGATTTATAATTAAGACATTTAGTGGAACTGCTATTTGAATAGCTGCTAATCCTACACCAGAAGCTGCTATCATAGTTTCATACATATCATCCAAAAGAGTGTGAAGTTCGCTATTAAACTCCTCAACATCTTTTGATTTTGTTCGAAGTAATTTGTTTGGATATGTAATAATCTCTCTAATCATAGTTCTTCTTATTTATGTTTTTCAATAACTTCGTCTATAAGACCATATTTACAAGCTTCAGCTGCACTCATAAAGTTATCTCTATCAGTATCTTTTTCAATAGTTTTTACGTCTTGTCCAGTTTGAGATGCTAAAATACTATTTAAAGTATCTTTTAATCTTTGAATCTCTTTAGCTTGAATTTGAATATCCGTTGCTTGACCTCTAGCACCTCCTAAAGGTTGATGAATCATAATTCTAGAGTTTGGAAGAGAGTATCTCTTTCCTTTTGTACCTGAACTAAGTAAAAAAGCTCCCATAGAAGCAGCTTGTCCAATGCAAATAGTACAAACATCTGGCTTGATATAATTCATAGTATCAAAAATAGACATTCCAGAAGTTACAACTCCACCTGGAGAGTTTATGTATAAATAGATATCTTTTTCAGGATCTTCAGCTTCTAAAAATAGAAGTTGAGCCACCACAGTTGAAGCAACTGCATCGTTGATTTCACCACTTAACATGATAATTCTATCTTTTAAAAGTCTTGAATAAATATCGTAACTTCTTTCTCCTCGACCTGTTTTTTCAACTACGTATGGTATATAACTCATTTTCTATCCTAAAATTATTTTTCTAATTTCTCATCAAAAAGTTTAGAGATAACTTTCTCTTCAATAATTGACATTTTAATTGCAGGTAAATATCCAGCTTCTTGATATTGTTTAATAACATTTTGTGGATTTTGACCCATTTGAAGTGCTTCAAAATATAGAAGTTGAGTAACCTCTTGATCATTAACTTCAATACTCTCAGCTTTTGCTAAAGCATCGATAATAAACGTAGCTTTTACAGAGTTTGTAGCATCAGTTTTTAACTCTTCTTTAATCTCTTCTATTTTAGAAGGGTTCTCTTTTAACTCATTAATTTCAGCTTCACTCATAGATCTTATTTTACCATTTAATGCAAAGTTAATCTCTTGCTCAACTACAGTTTTAGGTAAAGCAAAATTGATTTTTTCAACTAAAGTATCTAAAAATTGTGGTTTTAACTCTTCTCTATAATAAGTTGCTTTTTCAGCTGCTACCATTTGCTCTTTTATTTTTTCTCTTAAAGTATCAATAGTTGCATCTTTTTCATTTGGAAGCATTTGTTTTGCAAACTCATCATTTAACTCACCAACTTTTCTCTCTTGAATCTCATGTAAAGTCACTTTAAATACAGCATCTTTTCCAGCTAAATCTTTTGCTTGATAATCTTTTGGGAATTGAACAGTAATATCTTTTTGCTCTTCATATTTCATACCAATAACTTGTTCTTCAAATCCTGGAATAAATGAACCAGAACCTATTTGTAGTGGGTATTTTTCAGCTTTTCCACCTTCAAATGCTACACCATCAACAAAACCTTCAAAATCAATCACAGCAAAATCACCATCTTTTACGGCTCTTTTTCTAGTAATTTTTTCTAATGGTGCTGATTGACTTGCAATTTCAGTAAGTCTAGCATCGATTTTTTCAATTCCAACTTCAATAGGTTTTACTTTTGGAACTAAAGATTTATAATCACCTAAATTTATTTGTGGTTTACAAGCTACAGAGATTTCTAACTCAACACTTCCATTATCTTTTTTCTCAAATTTAGAAATAGTAGGCTCTCCTATTAAATCTTCATTTTTAACATCAAGTTGTTTTAAACCTTCATTTAAAACTTTTCTAATAGCCTCACCTTGTGCATCTTCAATTAATTTATCTGCATATCTTTGTTTTACAACTGCAACAGGAACTTTTCCTTTTCTAAATCCTTGAACATTCATTGTTTTTGCAGCTTGAGCAGCTACTTTATCTAAATTTTTTTCTATTAGCTCTTTTGAAATTGTTGCTTTAATCTCAACATTTGCTTCATCAACTCTATTTGCTTTAAATTCCATCAAATTTACTCCGAATTTTAATTTTAGCAAATATTTTATCTAATTTTTAATAAGGATTTTCTTTAAGTAACTATTTTGTTTTCAAACAAAAGATTAATAATCTTTTGTTTTTCTCATTTGAAGTAACTCTCTTTGAACAGAGATATTTATATCTTCATTTGCCTCAAAGTTTAATGAGTAGTTTCTGCCATCATAATCAACTGAATTTAAAATTATTTTCAAAGCTTCAAAACGAGCAAGCTGTTTATCATCACTTCTTATTATATGCCAAGGTGCACTTCTAGAAGTTGTACGTCTAAGCATTTCATATTTTTTTTCAGAAAATTCATCCCATAAATCTTGAGCTTGCATATCAACTTCAGAAAATTTCCACTGCCTAAGAGGATCATTTATTCTTCTATCAAATCTTCTTTTTTGCTCCTCTTTTGAAACAGAAAAATATAGTTTAATCAAAATCATACCCTGTCTTACTAAATCCTGCTCAAAATTTACAATATCTTCCATAAAAATTTCATGCTCTTCTTGTGTACAAAAACCAAAAATTGGCTCAACCATAGCACGATTATACCAAGATCTATCAAATAAAACTATCTCCCCACCTGTTGGAAAATGCTCAATATATCTTTGTAAAAACCACTGATTTCTTTGTGTTTCTGTTGGTTTACCAAGCGCTACAACTCTATAATGCTTGTTATTCATATATCTTGTAATTCTTCTAATAGCTCCACCTTTTCCAGAAGCATCTCTTCCTTCAAAGATAATAATCATTCTTTTATTCTCTTTTTCTAACCAATTTTGAAGCTTTATTAATTCAATCTGATATGGTTTTAAAGATTGTAAATCATATATTTTTTGAATACCTTCAACTAAATCTTCATGTTTTACTTTTTTATAATCTCCTAAAAGAGATTTTAGATAACTATTTTCTTCTTTTAATTTTTTTAACTCATCAGAGTCAATATTACTATTTTTAGAAATTACCTTGGGAGTTATTTTTTTATCATCTTTAGTTTCATTCTCATGAGAATTTTTTTGTATAGAAGATTTAAATTTTTCTATTAAGCTAATTGCCTTATTTAATGTAATGTTATCTCTTTTTTCATAACCCAAAACTTTAACATATCTTTTTTTATCATACTGAAATCTAGCAATATATTTTTTTCCAAAAATCGGATGCTCATCTTTTGAAATATATAATCCACTATGAGTTGTTATATCAAAATCATTTAAATTCATTTTTACTCCTCATTTTCTCATTTCCTTCTTGCATATTTTCTATTTCAACTGCACCATTAATTAAAATTTTTCTATCAATTTTAAATATTGACTCATCTTTTGATTTTCTTCCATAATCAATTCCATTTAAAAGATGTCTAATACAATTTATTCTAGCTTTTTTCTTATTATCACTCTTAACAACAGTCCAAGGAGCTATTGGTGTATGAGAAGCCATAAGCATTGAAAACTTTGCATTTGTATATTTATCCCAAACTTTTTGAGCCTCTTTATCTATTGGAGATAATTTATATTGTTTTAACGGATCATCTTCTCTTTTTTTAAATCTTCTCTCTTGCTCTTTTTTTGATACAGAAAAATAATATTTGAATAATATAATACCAGATTCTACAAGCATTTTTTCAAACTCTGGAACATCTTTTAAAAACTGTTCATGTTGTTCTTTTGTACAAAATCCCATAACAGGCTCAACACCTGCTCTATTGTACCAACTTCTATCAAATATAACTATCTCTCCAGCACTTGGAAAATGACTTACATATCTTTGAAAGTACCATTGAGTTTTTTCTTGTTCATTTGGTTTTTCCAATGCAACAATTCTAGCGCCCCTTGGATTTAGGTGCTCAGTGATTCTTTTTATAGTTCCACCTTTTCCAGCTGCATCTCTTCCTTCAAAAATAATCAGAACTTTTAAACCTTTATCTTTTACATGATTTTGTAGTTTCAAAAGTTCAATTTGAAGCAGTGTAAGTCTTTTTTGATACTCTAAAGTCTCTTTTTTAATCCAAACTTGAACTTTTTGTTCTCCATCTTCCTCTTTTTCATTTAGTTCTTTTCTAGGTCTAGTTTTATCCACTCCATGAGGAATATCATCTTTTGTATCAATTACTGAATTATCATCTTCAAAAGCGTGTCTTACTAAACTTCTATCATGTCCCATATACTTTTCCTTATGTAATTTTTATCAAGATAATTTTGATTTATAATCATTATAACCAAAGTTTTTTATAATTTTATAATTATTATCTTTAGTTTTTATAACAATTGATGGTAATTTTATACCGTTAAAAGTAGTTGTTTTTACCATTGTATAATGAATCATATCTTCTAGAATTATTCTATCTCCTACATTTAAAGGCTTATCAAAAGAGTAATCTCCAATAATATCTCCAGCCAAACAAGTATTTCCACCTAATCTGTAAGTATATTTTTTTTCTAAAGCATTTGCACTATTTCTAATCATTGCACGATATGGCATAGCAAGAGTATCAGGCATATGAGCTTCTGCACTAGTATCAAGAATTGCTAAATCCATTCCATTATTAACAATATCAAGCACAGTTGCTACTAAATAACCAGTTTGCCAACCAACTGCTTCACCTGGTTCCATATAAACTTCAAGATGAGGATATCTTGATTTAAAATCTTTTAAAAGATTAATCAATCCCTCAACATCATAATCAGCTCTTGTAATATGATGACCTCCTCCAAAATTTACCCATTTTAATTGAGAAAAATATTGGCTGAAATTTTTTTCAAAATTTGCTAAAGCACCCTGTAGAGCATCTACATTTTGTTCGCAAAGTGCGTGAAAATGGAAACCTTCTAAATATTGTAGTTGTGATTCATCAAAATTTGCTTTTGTAATACCAAGTCTTGAATTTGGAGCACAAGGATTATATAAATCAACCTCAACACTTGAATACTCAGGATTTAATCTCACTCCTAAAGATACTTTTTTAAAAGCTTTATCTTTATATCTTTTTAGTTGATTAAATGAGTTAAATACTAAATGATTTGAGATAGATATAATTTCATCTATCTCTTCATCTTTAAAGGCTGGACTATATGTATGAACTTCTCCTCCAAACTCCTCTTTTGCTAAAAGTGCTTCATGAAGACCAGAAGCACAACAACCTTTAAGATATTTTTTACATAAATCAAAAGTTGAATACATAGCAAAACCTTTTAAAGCTAAAAGAATTTTAACTCCCGTCTCATCTTGAACTCTTTTTAAAAGTTTTAAATTTTTTTCTAAAAGTTCCTCTTCACAAACATAAGCTGGGCTTGGTAGCTTATCAAAGCTATCAACTACTTCATAATTTTTATTCATAACTATTTCACATCAAGTTCAAGTATTTTCCAAGGAAGACCTTGAGTCATTAGCTCATCCATAAATGGTTTTGCATCAAACTCTTCTATATTAAATACACCTTTATTTTTCCAAACACCTTTATATAAAAGTTTTGAACCAATCATTGCTGGAACTCCTGTTGTATAAGAAACTGCTTGTGCTCCAGTTTCTCTATAGCACTCTTGATGATCACAAACATTGTAAATGTAAACTTTTCTTGGTTTTCCATCTTTAATTCCTTCAATAATACATCCAATATTTGTTTTTCCAACAGTTCTTGGACCCAAACTTGCTGGATCTGGTAATAAAGTTTTTAGAAACTCTATTGGAATGATTTTTTGTCCTTGGTGTTCTACTGGCTCAATTCCTAACATTCCAACATTTTGTAAACAATTCATATGTTGAATATAAGAGTCTCCAAAAGTCATAAAAAATCTAATTCTTTTTAAACCTTTAATATTTTTAGCTAAAGATTCTAACTCTTCGTGATAAAGTAAGTATGAAGCTTTTACTCCAATTTCTGGATAGTCATGATCAACTCTAATTTCAAGTGGTTTTGTCTCAATCCACTCTCCATTTTCCCAATATCTTCCATTTGCACTTACTTCTCGCAAGTTTATTTCTGGATTAAAGTTTGTAGCAAAAGCATAACCATGGTCACCTGCATTACAATCCATAATATCTATATAGTGAATTTCATCAAAAAGATTTTGCTCTGCATATGCACAAAATACTCCAGTAACACCTGGGTCAAATCCTGAACCTAAAAGTGCCATAATTCCAGCTTCTTTAAACTGTTCATCTCTTTCCCATTGAAGTTTATATTCAAACTTTGCTTCATCTGGATGTTCATAATTTGCTGTATCAACATAATCAACTTTACATTTCGTACAAGCATCCATAATTGTTAAATCTTGATATGGTAAAGCAACATTTAGAACTAATTTTGGATTTACTTTTTCAATTAACTTAACAAGTTCATCAACACTATCTGCATCAACTTTAGCAGTATCTATTTTCACACCTTTATTTTTTAAAATATAATCTGCAATTGCATCACATTTGCTAAGTGTTCTAGAAGCTAATGTTATTTTTTCAAAAGTATCAATATTCATAGCACATTTTACAGTTGCAACTTGACTAACACCACCTGCACCTATTATTAAAATCCCTTTTTTACTCATTTTTAAAACTCCGATATTATTATTTTATAGCTAGATTATACAATTTTAAAATAAAAAAATTGATGAAACAAGTTAAATATTGAATTTAGTAACC
Source organism: Aliarcobacter cryaerophilus (assembly GCF_014352935.1). Next base: position 1,395,278 of record NZ_CP060694.1, read on the forward strand.
ATTTGATTACAAAATTAAATCTATTTTAATTTTATTCATATACAATACGGTTTTAAAATTGGGGATGACTTGGTATCGATTAGAGCAGTGAGTATAAGTTGCATGTCGGCCTGAACATGCCGTTACGCGGTTCATTTTTTTTAGACGCAAACAATACAAATTACGCTCCAGCTTACGCAAAAGCTGCGTAAGTTTAACAACTTATTGACTCGCCCAACGGCTTGAGTCTTCGGAGGCTAGCACTACAGATTCTATCTATGTAGGTAAATGCTGGTTCACAATAGATAGATTATCTTTGAGGAGTTGATTGAAACTTGAAGAGAAATTTTAAATCTTAGCTTTATGATTGCTTTTGGAAGTTGAGTTGTCATAGAGTGAAATTTTTCAACTTTGCTAAGCATGTAGACGCTTATATAAGCTGTTTTAAGACTGCGGTTCGATCCCGCACATCTCCACCATTATTACAAATACTTATAGTTTTATTATTTGTTTATCTTATAATTTATAGAAGATTTCAAAAAATTAAATCTCTGCGTAAAATTCACATTTGCCTTTTTCTTCTATACACTCTTTTATTTTATTACCAAGTTTAAAATCTGCATATTCATGTATAATTTCAAAAGTTTCTTCTGGAGTTTTATTTAAAAATTTTGCCAACTCTTCATCTGTATAAACTTTTCTACTATTAAAAAAGTTATTGATTTTTTCAAGATTATGAGATAAATTTTTTTTAATATTTTCTAATTCTTCTTCTACGTATTTTAAGTAATTTTTATCAAAATTGTAATGTATTTCAACAGGGAAAGTTTCTTTTGTATCTTCATCTTCATAAAAAATAGTTTCACCTAAATATCCAAATCTATCTGCGGCTCTGCTACTTTGAACACCAACCATAAATTTGTAATCAATATCACCTGTTGTAAATCTTCCCATATTTTTTCTTGTATATAAAATTATTAGCTTAGAAAATGATTTTTTATATCTTGTAAAAATCTAGCTTTATCAAAAGTTTTTGAGTGATGAATTAATATCTCTGATGTTTTAGCTCTTGCTTTTGTTCCATTAGTAAATGAAGTTTTTACATTACCACATTGTGTAACTCTTTTATTATCATCACCAATAACTAGTATCATACCTTTGCCATCATCATCAAGATAATCAATAACAGAATCTAGTTTATATACATAATCTTCACCTTGAACTGATTTTCTTAATTTACACTCAATTACGTGAAGATGATTATCTTTCATCATTAAAATATCAAATTCATTTTGTAAAGCTGGTGCAAACTCAACTTTTACATTAAACATTACATGATCAAAATCAAAATTATCAGCAATTAGCCAATATATATACTCTTCAAATATAGTTCCTTGTATGAACATTCTATCGTTTAACTTATCAATTTTTTCAAGGTCTTTTTTTATTTCAGTATATCCATCTATTGAATCTAAAGTCTTATTTTGAAATAAAGCTGCAAATGTTTGATATTCTTCAAGATTTTTACAAATATTCATTACTATACTTTTTCTTGAATATGCTTCAACTTTATTACCCATAGATAAAAGGTTGTAGCCTTTAAGAATAAAGTGAGTTATGATATCTTTATTTTGAGAGATTTGTTTTTTTTGCATAGAGTTTTTTGTAACAATATTATATCCGTTATCAAAAATATCATATGCTATAAAATTTGCACCTTTTTCAAGTAATCTATCTGAAAGAATTATAGTAGAAGATACTAATCCATCTGTTGCATTAAAATATATATTTTTAAAATCATTATTAGATATTTTAACTATCTCTTCAAAACAAGATATTATTGAATCATAAGAGTCTTCATCAATTTTTATAGCATGTGTTTTAAAATTTAAATTATAAAATTCTTTAAATTTTTCTTGAGAATTCATAACTTTTTTTATCATAGTGGTTTCATATTTTGAATCATCATGAATTATTATATGTTTTTTAATTTTATCTTTAAATTCTACTAGTATTGGATAAATAGAAGAATCATGAATCCCAAGAAGTGAAATTAATATCATTGTGTTCCTTGTGTGTAGGTATTTAAAACAAAAGTGTATCTATTTTTAATTTATATTTATATTTTTAAATACATTTTAATGATAATATTCATCATTGTTTCTAGAACTTCCAAAAAGTAAAAGAAGCAAAAGTAATCCAGCAAAAACTAAAATAAAAATAGCCCCCAATGCTACATTTAAATCAGTTTTTGTTTTTATATATATAAAATTTCCTATCATAAGAATTAAAGAAAAAATAATAGCTAGATATAAATTAATTTCATTATGCTTAAAAAAGTAATATCCACAAATTATCAATATAAATGGAGTCATCATTATTCCAGCATTAAAAATATTTATAGGTCTATAATCATATTTTTCTTCACTATAATTATTTAGTTTCATTCCAAAAAATACAAGTCCAACTATAAATAATATTCCTATAAAAATTATTGTAATTTGCATTTGTTTCCCCTTTTTAAGATATAAACATATAGTTTAATTAGTATGAATTATTATCATTATCATAAGAAGTTTTATAATAATAATCATCATAAAAACTATTATTACTAGAGTCATTATTGTATGAACTATTGTAACTATTATCAGCACTAGTATTATTATGTGATAAATCATTATGATTATCTTCAGCTCCACTTACACCATAAGGATTTCCATAAATATCTAAACAGCCTATCATTGGTGCACCATTAGCAGGATTAAAGTCTGTAGGAGCACAAAAATTATCTTCATCTTCTTCATGCTTTTTTAGATATTTATTTTCTTTACATGATAAAATAAAAAACAGTACGTAAATAATTGGTACAAATAAAAATAGAAGCTCCATTTTATATCCTTTAAAAAATCTACTGAGAAATATCTCAGTAGTAATATTATCTAACTAATCCACCCATAGTTTCACCTTCACTTGATGAAAAGCTATGTGTTTTTACAACATTTCCATCAAACAGTACTATTAATGTTTTTTTAGTATCATCTGTTCCTTTTACAAACAAATTTACAACAGGAACATAATTTACACCTTTTTGAACACTTCTTGAGTGATGATATTCCCATTTTTCTAAGCCATTATCCATAAAGCCAATATTTCTAGGCTCCCCAAATGCTTTTCTAACATCTGCTTTTGTTGATTTACCATCTTCTATCATACTCAAAATATTATCTTGAGTAACATTTTCGATTCTATCATTTCCTGTTTTTACAGCACATCCTGTAAATAAAACTGTCCCTAACAATAAACTTGTTGTGATTAAACTAATTTTTCTCATTTTTTCCCTTTTATTTTTAAATTTTCAATATAATTATATTTTTAATAATTGACAAAAATTGTCGTTTAAATAAATTTTAAATTTTTTCTAGAGTATATTTTTTTACTCTCTTTAACTCTAGTTATTGGTTTAAATCCCCAAACAACTCTTGTTTTAATACTACTTGTATCAATTGTTATTTTTGTTTTCATTTTAATCTCCCTATTTTAGTTAAAATGTATATTTTAGATTTAAATTAGCTTTTTCATAATCATAATCAAATCTTGAAGATGTCATATTGTAAATTTTATATTCAAAATTTAAAGCTATATTTTTTGTAATTCTATAATCAGCACCAGCTCCATAACCAAATCCTGCTCCATCTTTATTATCTATTCCTTGTAAAGCACCAGAACCTATTGTGTATAGAAACAAATCTTGATTAAAAATAGCATATCCTATTTTTAAATCACCAGATAATGTATAGACATCTATATTTTTACTATTTACATTTGGGTTACCATATGCAAAGTTTATTGATGTGCCAACAACAATATTTGAATCAAAGTATTTATTAAAACCATAGCCACCATTAAACTCTGTATATGATTCATCTAAAACTTTTGCGTTTGAAACTCCAACATGAACATCTGAAACAAATTCAGCATATGCAACTGAAGACATAATTACTGAACTGATAAATATTTTTTTAAGATATTTCATTCTTCTCCTTCTTGTGTTAATTTACGAAAGAATTATAAAATCTTTAAACGAATATATAAGTTCGTTTAAAAAAAATGATTAATTTAATAATTTATTTATATTAAAACGATATATTTATCATCTTATTTTAAAATATATGGAATAGATATATGAAACATGATTACGATAGAACTGTCACAAGATTAATTACAATTCTTTCAAAATTTTCTCACAATGAAATTGTAAATCCAAAAGATTTAGCAGAAGAGTTTAATGTAAGTGTTAGAACAATACAAAAAGATTTAAAAGAAAAGTTAATGCCAAATTTTCCTATATATATGCACAAAAAAGGTGAATATAGATTAAGTGAAGGAGCTTCAATTACAAAATCTAATTTAACTAATGATGAAATGATTATATTATCTTTAGCTCTTTCAAAATTCAAAAATGTAAGTGATTTTGATATAACAACAGATAATCTTTTAAAAAAGCTTTTAAAACCAAATTTAAATAATCCTTATTTTATGAAATATGAAGATATTGAAGATTTGGATATTGATTCAAAAATTGTACAAACTATTGAAGCTGCTATTGAGTATTCAAATATAATTGAAATAAATACAAAAAATGGTTCTAAAATAGTTGAAGCTTACAAAGTAGTGAATTATGGTGGAATATGGTATTTATTTGCAAGAGATACAAAAGATAGTAAAGTTAAAACATTTATGATATCTAAAATAAAATCTGTAAATTTAACTTCAGAAAAATATACCTTTCCAAAACATGTAATTGAACAAATGCTTCAAAAGGCTCATTCTCCATATTATCAAGATGGTAATACTTATAATGTAAAAGTAAAAGTTGATAGTGAGATTTCTCATTTTTTTGAACAAAAAGAGTTTTTACAATCACAAGAAATAGAAGATAAATTAGAAGATGGGAGTTTAATAATAAATTTTGAGATAAGTCATGATGAAGATATAGATAATATTATTAAATCTTGGCTACCACACATTGAAATAATTGAACCCATTAGATTTAAAGAGAAATTGAAAAATGAATTGAAAGAGTATTTAAAAAGGATGTAAATTATTTTATACACTGATTTAAAGATATTTTGTTAAAAATTAAAAGTTATACTTAAAAGGGTTGAATATATGAATCAAGGGAAAACATTTAGATTATTTATAAGTTCTACATTTAGTGATTTCTCAGTTGAGAGACGACTACTACAGGAATATGTATTTCCAGAAATTAAAAAATATTGCAATGAAAGTAATTTAAATTTTCAACCTATAGATTTGAGATGGGGAGTTTCAAACGAAGCTCAACTTGATCAAAAAACTCTTGAACTTTGTTTAGAAGAAGTAAGAGAATCTAAAATAAATCCTCATCCAAACTTTTTAATTATGGCAGGAGATAGATATGGTTGGATACCTCTTCCATATCTAATTGAAAGATCAGAATATGAAGCAATTGTAACTAATATTGAAAAAGAAGAAGATAAAGAACTTTTAAATATTTGGTATAAACTGGATGAAAATCAAATACCTGCTTCTTATATTTTATGTGAAAGAAAAAATGAATTTGTAGAGTACTTAAATTGGGAAAAAGTAGAAAATCAATTAAGAGATATTTTACAAAGTTCTGTAAACAAAACTTCATTATCAAAAAATGATAAAGAAAAATATTTTATGAGTGCAACTGAACATGAAGTTATAGAAGGAATATTTAAATATTTAAATACTACACCTTTTCAGGAAAGTATTTTACAACAAAATAAGACTTTATTACAGATTGATTCAGAAAATGTATATGCCTACATAAGAAATATAAAATCAATAGATGAATCATATAAAAACAACTTTATAGATAAAGATTTAAAAAATGTAAATAAATTTAAAAAATGTATAAAAGAATCTATAGATAATAACAATATTTTAGAAGTTGATATAGAGTTAGAAAATATTTCTAAAGATAATATGAATGGAAGCTTATTATATAGCTATGAAACCATTAAAAATGATCAAAAATCAATTTTTGTTGAAATAATGATCAATAATTTAAAAAAATCAATAAATTTATATAAAAATTCAATTAAAAAATTTTCTGAAGATGAACTTGAAGTTTTTGAACAAAAAAGTTTTAAAGAATTAAAGATGAAAAACTTTTTAGGAAGAGAAGAATCTTTACAAACTATTGATAAATATATAAATGACAATAACAATGAAGCACTTGTAGTTTATGGTAAAAGTGGACTTGGAAAATCTTCACTTATGGCTAAAGCTATAGATAATGCACAAAATAAGTATTTAAATAAAAAAATTGTTTATAGATTTGTTGGTTCAACTGTAAATCTTACAACAACTTCGGAAATATTAATTTCAATTTTAAAAGAACTTGGAATTACAGAAGAGATAAGAAAAATTAAAAATTCTAAAAATTTACAAGAAGAGAATGAAGAAATTAAGGAGTTCTACTATAGAGTTTATGATCACTTAAAATCTATTAAAGAAGATACTATTATTTTTATAGATGCAATTGATCAGTTAATAAATGAAGATGAATTTCTTTGGCTTCCAAAAAAGTTACCAAATAATTTAAAAATTGTAATTTCAGCTTTAAAAGATGACAATTATAAAGAAGATAGTAAATATTTAGAAGATATTAACAAAGTAACCAAAAATACTTATGAATTAAAAGCATTTGATTTAAATAATGCAAAAGAACTTGTTATAAATTTACTAGAAAAATACAATAGAAAAATATCACAAGAACAGATGAATTATGTGCTTGATATTTATAAAAATATAAACTCTCCTTTATATCTAGTTGTTGCTATTCAAGATTTAAAAGATTGGAAATCAACAGATAAAAATAAAACTTTAGCAAAAACACAAAAAGATGAGATTAAATGTTTTATAAATAATTTATCAAATATTCATCATCATAATAAAGAGTTTGTAAAAAGAGTGTTTGCTTATATTTCATTAACTGGCGGATTAAGTGAGAATGAATTATTAGAGTTATTATCAAGCGATAAAGAATTTTTAAATACAATAGCCCCTGAAACATTTCATACGAACACTACAAAAGAACTACCTATTGTAATTTGGTCAAGATTGCATACTCATATCAAAGAATTTTTAAAACTGGAAAATGTAGATAACCAAAATGTTATGAAATTTTTTCATAGAGAGTTTGATAATATTTCGGAACTTACTAAAGATGAATATGAACACTTAATTGAACTTCTACAAAACTTAATGTTTAAATATCAAAATGAAGATTTCTATTCAAATAGATGGGGGAAATTATATATAGAGGTACTCAAAAAATATTACATAAAGTATAACATTTATAAATTTAAATATGATTCAAATACAAAAAATTACAGTTACTGTAAAAAAATAGTAATGAATTTAAGTAATGAAAATTATATTATTAAATTATTGGAATTTCTTAATGATATTGGGATGAGATTTAATGAATTAAACAAAAGTATCACATCTTATTATTTTGAAAGTTTATATTTTGTATCAAAACTTTTATACAATCAAAATTCTAATAAATGGGTAACAAAATTAATAACAAGTGTATTTACTTTATCAATATTTTTACGAAATAATTTTAAAACAAATGAATCAATAAAGTTACAATTTGAAATTATAGAAATTTTAAAAAATTTATATAAAAAAAATCCAACTAAATGGAATAATTTTTATATTACATGTTTAACAAATCAAGCTGCTTTTTTGAGAAATACTGGTAATAAAATTGAATCAATAAAATTTAACAAAGAAGCTTTAAGTATTACAAAATGCCTATATGAAAGTGATACAGACATATGGTGTTATCACTATACAACTATATTAAATAATTTAGCTATGTCACTAAAAGATGTTGGTCATGTCAGTGAAGCTATAGAATTAGAGAGAGAAGCTTTATGCATAAGAAAACCTCTACATGAAAATGATCCAATTAGTTGGAATAAAGAGTATACAATTAGTTTATCAAATTTAGCAACTTCATTAAAAAACAATGGTCAAGTTGAAGAAGCTATTGAATTGGAAATAGAAGCTTTAAGAATAAGAAAATCTATGTATATAAATGACCCAGATATATATGTTGAAAATTATATTTCTAGTTTAATTAATTTAGGAACTTCATTTTATAAATATAATAAAATTGAAGAAACTTTAGAATATTGTAAAGAAGCTTATGAAATTACTAAGCCACTCTATGAATCTAATCAAAATAAATGGTCTGATTTATTTACAAAAAGTTTATCAAGTTTTGGAACTTCATTAGAAAGCATTGGCAAAATTGATGAAGCTATTAAATTACAAAAAAAAGCTTTGGAAATAAGAAAATCATTATATGAAAATGATTCAAATATTTGGTCTAATGTTTATATTAAAAGTTTAATTTCCATATCACTCTCTTTAAAAAATTTTGGAGATATAATACAAGCTAAGATATTTCAAGAAGAAGCTTTATTTATAGTAGAACATTTGTATAAAAAAGATTCAAATATATGGATTGATAAATATTTACAATGTTTAATTAATTTATCTTCTTATTACAATCAGTTGGAAAAAACTACAGATTCTATAAATATGTTAAAAAAGGCTTTAAACATATTAAGACCTTTAAATAAAGAAAAATCAAATATTTTTGTCAAAGATTATTTGATAGTTTTGACTAATATAAGTAATTATTTATATAAAATAGGTAAAGTTAATCAGGCTATACAATATTATAAGGAAGCAATAACAATAATTGAACCTTTATATTTTAAAAATTTTTTTGACTATAATAAGATATATATAAATATTTTAAATGGTTTAAGTTATTGCTATACAGATTTAAAAAAATATAAAGAAGCAAAATTATACAAAAGAAAATCAGCAAATATTATGAAAAATCTTGAAGATAAAGAATAATATTAATAATCACGAAACAATAAATAATGGTTTATTACTTATTGTTCGATAGTTAAATATATGCTTGTACTCTTGATAAGATAATCTTATTTTTTAATTTATTTTTTACTTTTCCTAAAAAAGAATATTTTATATTATTTTCTTCATCAAAAATCTTTTCTATTTCATACTCTGATAAGAAATCTTCTAAAATCTCTATTTCAAAATCAGATTCTAATTTTTTACTGAACTTATGAACTCTAATTATTGAACCTGCTCTAGCTTTATTTAAGGATTTAAAAGGAATAAATTTTGCTTCAGATAAAGTTAAAGATTTCGATTCAAATATTTCTATAGCTTTTTTATATTTTTTATATTTATTTTATATTCATCAATTTTATGGTTTATAGATTTTAGAGTTAAATTAAATTGATTCTCATAATTTTTTTCTTTGCTTAATTTATCACTCAAAAATCTTTCTTCTTCATCCAAAAATGAATTATTAATTTCTTGTATCTCTAAATTTTTATTTTTAAATATTTTCTTGACTTGTCTTGAAAAGTAATAAATAGCAGAAGTTGTAAGTATACTTGAAATAAAAGTAAATATAAATAAATTATAATTATTTTTATAAAATAATATTGATAAAAGTACGAGTGTACCCAGTACAAAAAACATATTATTTCTCTTAGTTATTGAAATAAAAGTATCATTTTTAGCTTTTTTATCAATAATTTCAATCTTATTAATTTTATCTTTTTCTAATTTATATATAGATTCATCAAAAGAAATTTTTAGCTTTTTATATTTTTCATTTAATTCATTTTCTAAAAATATTTTTTCAGATTCAAACTTATCTATACTATCATTTGATAATATTTTTAAATTATTACTAATGATTTTATATTGACTAAGTATCCCTCTTCTAGCATTTTGCCATAATTCTGTAATTGAATTTTGAGAAATATTAAAATTATATATTGGCATATTGAATATCTCTCTAATATTATTTGTATTATATAAAATAGCATCTGTAGTTTTATATAATTTAGCTTTCATTTCTTTAAAATACTCATCAATTTCATTTTTATATGGAATGAAAAAAGGATCTGAATTTATTTGTTCCAAAAAATCCATTTTTATTTTTAAACATTCATCTATTGCCTGTTTAGCCTCTACATTTTCATTAAAAGAAAATAAAAATTTTGCTTTTTCATAATATACTTTAGCAAAATTTTTTGTCAATTCCTCAGCAAGTTTTATATATTTCTCACCTTCATGTTTTTTGTCAGAAAATATAGAAGCTTGAACAATAAGTAAATAACAATGAGAAGCTCTAAAAATATTATTATTTTTTTCAGCAATTTTAGCAGCTCTTAAAAGATATTCTTCTATTTCAAAAAATAAACTTTTTTTAGCACTTGTAATATATAATTTAGCTAACCAATAATTTGTTTCAAAATCCAATGGTTTGAGATCTAATGCTTTTTTTAAGTGTTTTATTGCAGTAGAATAATCTCTAATGTCTATTGCATATTGAGCTTCTTGTTTTTGTTCGATTGCAGCTAATTTATTGGGAATTTTTAATAATTCAAAACCTTCAATTTTATCATTATTATCAATAATTAAATTAATTTCTTCATCTTCTTGATATTGGTTATCTAATAAAATACTATCACTATCTTCTAATAAGAATTCATCATCAACATTATTTTCAATAATTTCTAAATCTACTGTATTTAAATTTAAATCTTTGTTATTAATTAAATTTAATTCATATAGAGAGGTTAATAAATCAACAGAAATTTTTTCTGCTATATCTTTTACATTATCTGTATCTTCAAATTTTTTAATTCTATGGTTTCTTTCAAGTTCTCTTTGCCAATTTGACATATTGATATCATCTGAATATTCAATAATACTTTTATAACTTTTTCCAATACAAAAAACTAAAACTCTAGTATTCGAGTTATCTTTTATAGCTTCTTTGTATTCTAAATGTGTATAAGATAATTCTTCCCCATCAGGTATAGTTCCATATGATTCACCAACTAATAGTATCATAACCTCTGATTTTTTTGCATAAAAAAGTGATTCAGCCAAAGGAGATCTTGTCGATGCTTCATTGTTATTTAAATCAATAGCTTTCATAAATTTGTATTGATTTATTTTTTCTCTTAATATTCCACGTAACTCTTTAAATTCTTCAAATCTTGAAGCTAAAAATATTTCATAATGACTATTTTGTGTTTCTAACAATTTAATTTTCCTAAGTTATTATTTAAATTTTATTAATTTTTTTACTATGCAGCTAGATAATAATATAATAAATGTTTTTAACCATTCATATTTAGTTATCTTTTTTACTTTCTTTTTATTATACTTATAGTCAATAATCATATCAATATTTTTAACCATAGCTCTATCTTTTGCTTTATTGCTTTCATCTAAATTATCATATGGTACAAGACAGTGATGTAATTTTATTTTTGGATTTCTTTTTTTAGCATATTTCCATCCATTTAAATAATGAAAAGCACTCCATCTATTATGTTCACATCTAGCTAATTTTTCTATAGATAAATCACTATTATCAATCTTTAAATATTTTTGTTTTATTTTTATATGATCAGCAGAAGCTCTATTAGACTCTTTTTCAAAATAGCTTCTTTCTTCCCAAGGTTTTTGCTTACTTGGTGATGCGTTTTCATTATATATATTATTTGTTGCTTTTGCTCTAATATCTCTTATTTCATCTATTAAATACTCTTTTGTACAAATATCTCTTGTTAGTCCAAAAGTAAAGAAATTTTCAAATGAATTTTGATTTGTTTTTATACAATTACTAATATTATATTCATTAAAAATTGCCAATATAATATTTGTTTTTAATTCTTTTTTTTCTATTTCTTTAAGATAAGTAATATTTGAAAGATTTGCTGCAATTTCAAGATTAGTTTCTTCATTTTCATAACAAACAAATATATTTGTTAAATTCATATCATACCAAAAATCTTTCATATATGATAATTTTGAATCGATATCAAATTTTATATATTTAATTTCTATATTCGAAATGCTATTTATCTCTGTATAATTTAATTCTACTTTTTGTTGAAATTTTTTTGGATTTTTATCTAGACAATATATGGTTAATTTATTTTCGTTTGGTAATTGTCCCATTATACAAGCTTGAAATATTACTTCATGTGCTAGATTAGTATTTCCTAAAATAACAATTGAGTAATCTTCATTAGATGAAATTATTTTATCATTTTCTCCATCAATATCATATTTTTTAAATAGTTCTCTTGAAGCATCTTCATAATATGAAAAAATTTTAATATTTTTACCTTCAAGTAATCCATTATCCTTATGAAAATATCTTAAGTTTCTATTTTCAATCTGTACATGAATATTTACATTTTTGTTTATAGCTAGTATATGGCTTACTATTTCTATATTATCAAGATCTTTACCTGATGAAACTATTATATGTTTTTTCTTTTCTAAATTTAATTTTATTAATGTTTCATGATTTTTTGGATTAGCAATTAATACACTTACATTATTTGCTTTCATATATTCACTAATATACAAATTTTCTTTATTTTGTTCTACTATTATTATTTTACTATTTAACTCTAGTTCACTATCAATATAAGTACGATTTTTATCACAAAGCCCTATTACAATAATTACATTTGAACTAAAATATTTATTATAAATAAAAAATTTAATTGAATTCCACCAATGAAATAATTTAAAACCACCATATATGATTACTAATAAAGAAATACCTGTAGCTATAGCATCAATTACTTTCCAAAATTCACTATTAACAATTTCAATTAAATAGTACATTTATTAATATTCCTTAATATAAAAATCATTACAAAATTTATTTATTCTATAAAATTAAAATTTATGAAATCAATTTAAAAAACAGTGTTTATAATAAAATGATAAGTATCCATAATACTTTTTAAATAATATCGGAATATTATATCTAACATATACAAATTTTAATAAATAAACAGAACATAAAATTTTTAATTTTATTTATTTTTAAATAAATGTTACCACATGAAATAATTGATTCATTATCTATATAAAAATAATAACTAGAAAAAATAGATAAAATTTATTTAATCCATTAAAATAACAATTTATATAGAATGGATATTGTGTTAATAATGATTTATTAAGAAATAGTTAAACTCCAATTCCTAATTGGCATTGTAATGGATATGGTGTTAATAATGATTTATTAAGGAATGAGATAAAAAATATTATCTAATATTTGATAATTTATTATAATATTCAAAAGCTCGGAAAATGCCAAATAATTGAATCTACGTGACCAAAATACTAGTTTTTTAGTTTTTGTTACTCGTTTTGTTCTTTAAATATGTTAATAGTTTTAAAGCTCTACAATACAATACTTTTAAGAATTTATTCGCAGTCGCACATCTCCACCAATTCTATAGTTTCATATCATATAATATTAAAAAACTAAATTTCTCCTCTTAAATACGAATATAAAAGACCTAAATACTCATGAAATGCTAACTCAACTTTTTTTATATTTGTTCCACTAAAATATGATGATGGATATGTACTTGTAAAGTATTTATGATTTGTTGGACTTTCTATAATATCTAAACCCTCTTTTTTAAATAACATTGATGCTCTTTTCATATGGCTTGCAGTTGTTACAAGAATTAGTTTTTTTCCATCTACTATTTTTTTACTCTCTATTGCCTCTTCTTTTGTATCTTTTGGAGTATCAAGAGTAATAATATCCGCTTCACTAACACCTAAAGATATAGCCAATCTTTTTTGCATTTGAGCATGAGAGTTTGGGTCATCAAAACTATATCCACTAACTATAAGTTTTATATTTGATTCATTATTTTTTAAATTTTTATAATGTCTTATACCTTCTATTAATCTATTTATAGCTGTAGTATTTAACTCAGATGTAATAGCAAAATTTTCATTTGTTTTATGACCATTTCCCAAAACTAAAATATACTCTATATCTTTTGGTGTATCTTTTAAAGATTGATGAGCATTTTCAAGTGGAGATATTATCATATTTGATATAGTTTGATTTGATATTAATGCAAACCACAAAAAACTCAAAAATAAAAATATTTTTGCTTTTTTATAAGAGTTTTTTAGTAAAAAAACTAAAGCCAAAAGCAATAAGAAAAGTCCTATTGGTACAGGCATTAAAAAAGCTGCGATAATTTTTTTTAACACAAACATCTATTCTCCTATTACTGCTGATGTATATCCAACAACTCGTGTTTTATCATTTGAAATATCAGCACTTGTGCAATAATGCAAAAGTTTTGTTTGAAGATTATTTTTAATTGAATATTCAATAATAGCTTCTAATCCAACTTTACCACAAGCCTCACAATTTTCAAAAGCTTTTAAATCTTTATTTGTTATTGCATTTAAACAAATTAAATCTAGTTTCATAGCATCTTGTTGTGAATAAAAATGGCTTAAATCACTACTTACAACCAAAAGTGTATCTTTTGATTTTAAAATATAATCAAACACTTTTTCTAAACTAAAATAATCAATATCACCATAAACAATCTCAACAAAATCGATATTCTCAAAATAGTATTTTATAAAAGGAGCTTGAACTTCTGTTGAGTGTTCAAAGCTACACTCATCTTGAAAACTTAGAAAGTCAAATTTGTTTAATAACTCTTTTGAATATTCTAAATCTATTTTTAAATTTCCAAAAGGAGTTTCATATTCATTATAAAAACATACACTAGCTCCACTAAACCAAAATTTATGATACGGTCCTACTACAACAACTCTTTTGTAATTATTTAAACTAGCTATTTTATAAGCTTTATTTGCTGTAAATCCACTATAAATATATCCAGCATGAGGAACAATAATTGCATTTATATTTTTAAAACTATTTTTATCATCTTTAGTTTTATTAAATTTTTCAAAATAATCCAATAACTCTTTTTTATTATCTGGATAAAAACTACCACTTACAACAGATTTTCTTACACTCATTTTATTTTCTCTACCTCATATTTATATACTTTTGGTTTAAAATTATCATCTACTTCAAATCCACCTTTATAGCATAAATGAGCAAAAAAATCATCAAAATTTGGTAGCATATCCCAAACTTGTGGTAAAAAAGTACTTCTTTTTCCATCTTGCTCAATAATAACGCCATCTATATATGGTCTTATTTTTGATTTTAAATCTTCAAAATCTTTGTACTCTACTATAATAGGAGGTGTTAAAATAGATATTTCAATCTCTATTTTCTTAAACTCTTCAAAACTTAACTCTAAAAATCTTGGATCCTCAAAAGCTGCCATATATGCATTATTTACTAAATCATCAAATAAAGTTCTATTTGCTTCTAAACTTCCTATACAACCTCTTAACTCTTTATTTAAAGTAAGAGTTACAAAGCTTGCCCTCTTCTCATCTAAAAAGTTATTATTTTTCAAAAATTCATTTTTATCAATATTTATTTTATTATTAAATTTTCTCTCTATTGATTTTTTTGCTATATTTATTAATATATCTTTATCCATTGTAATCTCCAATTGTTTTATAAAACAATTACAATTTTAGTATAAATATGATTGATTATAATCAATAGAGCAATATTTTTTCTCATATATAATGCATTTAGATAAAAATATTTGAAGTAATAGGAGTAGAAAATGTTAGGTGAAGTAGTTAGGAATAGACCTGAAATTGCCTTGGATGATTTTTTACCTATATTTTTATCATCGTCTTTAGTACTTGTTTTTGGTGCTTTGTTTGTGGGTATTTATACTTTAGTAAAAATGGGTTATTTAAAAAAGTTTTATATGCCTTTTGCATATCTTTTTTGGATACTTCAAGCTTACTGTATGTATTTTATGGCTACAAGACTTCAAGTAGGAGATTTTGTTGGGAAAGTTTTATTTATCACTATGATAGCTTATCTTACTTTACCTCATCTTTATTACTATTTGAACAGCAAAGCAGAAGAAGAGTATGAAAATTAATAAAAAAGGGGGAAAGTAGCAATGTCTAAAAAAGTGTCTGTATGGACAGATAATCGTTTTTGGCAAAGATCAGCTGCTTGGGTTACTGGTGTAGCTGCCATGTTACTAATTTGGCTAACTTTTGACAGTATGAGTCAAATTAAAATGGGTTCAAAAGAGGATCTTAGTAGTGGAATAACAAAAAGAGTTCCATCTCCAACTGTTATAAACTATAAAGTTTCTTATGAATTTAGCGAAAAAAGAGGTCATGAAGTACCTGTAATTGGAGAAAAAGAGAAATTCTTTGGAAGAGATGATTACAGTGAGGAAGAAGCTATGGCTTTATTAAATTTGGGAAAATTAGCTTCTCAAACTAAAAACTGTATGAATTGTCATACTTTACTTGGAAATGGTGCATACTATGCTCCTGATTTAACTAAAGCTTGGCTTGATCCTATGTGGGATTCATATATGCTTAGAATGGGAAAAGCTTCAAAAGAAGAGGCTATAGCTGAATTTTTACAACATCCATCTGATAATCCATCAAATGAGAGAATGATGCCAAATCTTGGTATTACAGCAGATGAAGCAAAAGGTTTAGTGGCATTTTTAAAACATATGTCATCAATAGATACAAATGGTTTCCCTAGAAACTTTGGGAAAATCGAAGGAGGAATTCATGGTAGATAATATGAAATCTCAATCTAAACAGTTAGGAAAAATGTATTTTACAGTTGCAGCAATACTTTTTGGTGCACAAATACTATTTGGTCTAATTGCTGGGACTCAGTTTGTATATAGTGGATTTTTATTTGAACTATTGGATTTCAATGTTGCTAGAATGGTACATATAAATGCTTTAGTTGTTTGGCTTTTATATGCAATGATTGGTTCTGTTTACTATTTACTTCCTGATGAGACAAAAATAGAAACTGTTGGAATTGGTTTGGGAAAACTTGGATTTTATGTATTAACTTTAGCTGTTACAGTTGTAGTTTTAGTATATATTTTAGTTCAAGTAGGACCTGCAAATGAGCTATCTATTTGGCTAATTCACGAAGGAAGAGAGTATATTGAAGCTCCTAGATGGGCTGATATTGGTATAGTTGTTGTTGTTTTAATCTTTTTAGCAAATGTTTATTTAACTGCAATAAAAGGTGAAAGAACAGGAATTATTACAGTTTTAATGGCTGACTTACTTGCTCTTGCTGGATTATATTTAGCTGGAATGTTTTATACAAATAATATCTCTATTGATCAATACTGGTGGTGGTGGGTTATTCACCTTTGGGTTGAAGCTACTTGGGAAGTATTTGTTGCCTCTGTTATTGGTTGGGCATTGATTAAAATAATTGGTGCAAATAGACAAATTGTTGAAATGTGGTTATGGATTGAAGTAGCAATGCTATTTGGTTCTGGAATTTTGGGAATCGGGCATCACTATTTCTGGATTGGAACACCTGAATATTGGTGGGAAATTGGAGCACTTTTCTCTGCACTTGAACCTGTACCTTTAGTTGCAATGTTTGTGCATGTAATGTATGACTGGGGGAAAGAGCAAGGATTACAAAAAGCTCAACATGGAAAAGCTCAAATGAATAACACTCCAGCATTTCTATGGTTTTGTGCAAGTGCCTTTGGTAACTTTTTAGGTGCTGGTATTTGGGGATTTTTCCACACATTACCACAAATGAATATTTACACTCACGGTACACAATTTACATCAGCTCACGGTCACTTAGCTTTCTTTGGAGCATTTGCAATGGCAATGATTGCAATGTTTTATATGGGAGTTCAAGGTACTAAAAAAGAGTTAAAGATGACAAGTCTTACAAAATGGGGATTTGCTTTAATAACTATTGGGGTTGTTGGAATGACAGTAGCTTTAACTATCGCTGGATATGGTCAAGTTATGATTGAAAGAGCGCAGTTTGGTGCGACTTGGGAAGCATATTTTATTGGTCAAAGTAGTGTTTGGTTTAAACAAGCTATGGGTTGGAGATTAGTTATGGGTCTTGTTACATTTGTAGGTTTCTTATTTTTAGTAATTGATTTACTAACAATAAAAAATGCAAAAATAAATCAAGAATCATAAAAGGAGGTAATTATGTTTACAGAATTTACAGATATTGTTCCAAGTTTTTTTGGATGGTTAAATCAAGGTCCTATGACTTTGACACTATTTTTACACAGTGCAATAGTTCTTCCAATGTATTTTATATACAAACAAGAGAAGAAAAGATTAGAGAGTGAAAATAAAGGCAAGTAAAGTTTTATAGTGGTAAAGCACTATAAAACTTACTAAACTATTGTTTGGTTGTATATCTATTTTATTAAAAGGGAGAAAAAGATGAAATTAACAAAAGTTTTAAGTATGGTAGCAATTGCTAGCTTGGGTTTAACAACTGTTTCTATGGCTGAAGAGATAAAATTAACTGAAGAGCAGATGAAAGATGCCAATCAAGTATATTTTGATAGATGTGCTGGTTGTCATGGAATGCTAAGAAAAGGAGCTTTAGGTCCTACACTTGAAGCAAAAGAGATGAAAACTAGAGGTACTGAGTATCTAAAAACAATAATTCATGAAGGTACACCTGGAGGAATGCCAGATTGGGGAAAATCTGGTGAATTAACAGCTGCTCAAACTGAATTAATGGCAAAATATATTCAAGTAGAGGCTCAAACTCCACCTGAAAAATCTATTGCTGATATGAAAAAATCTCATAAAGTTTTAGTTCCTGTAAAAGATAGACCAACAAAACCTGAAGTTGGTGCTGAAAACTGGAAAGATTATTTCTCAATCATCTTAAGAGATGTTGGACAAATTGCTATTATTGATGGAAAAACAAAGGAGATTAAATCTGTTGTTCCATCTGGATTTGCAACACATATTACAAGAACAGGTGCATCTGGAAGATATATGTATGTTATTGGTAGAGATGGAAAAGCATCTATGATTGATATGTGGATGAAAGAACCTAAAAATGTTGCAGAGATTCAAGTATGTAATGATGCTAGAGCAATTGATACATCAAAACATAAAGATTATCTTGATAAATATGCCGTTGTTGGTTGTTATTGGCCACCATCAATTGTTACTTTAGAAGCAGATACACTTGACCCATTAAAAATTGTTTCAACAGGAAGTTATACTTATGATACAAATGAGTATTTAAGAGAAGCTAGAGTTGCTGCTATTATTGCATCTCACGATAAACCAGAGTGGATTGTTAACATTAAAGAGACAGGTCAAGTTTGGTTATATGACTACTCAAATGTTAAAAATCCAAAAGTTACAATGGTTGAAGCAGAGAGATTTTTACATGATGGTGGTTGGGATTTATCAAAAAGATATTTCATGACAGCTGCAAATGCTAGAGATGTTATCTCTGTTATTGATACAAAAGATGGTAAATTAGTTGCAAATATCCCATCTCAAGGAAATAAACCACATCCAGGACGTGGTGCAAATGTTGATCATCCAACTTATGGTCCTCTATGGGCATCTGGACATATTGGTTCAAATGATATAATATTTATTGGAACAGACCCTGTAAAACATCCAAAAAATGCTTGGAAAGTTGTTAAAAAAATTCAACTACCAGGTGAAGGTGGAGGAAACTTGTTTGTAAAAGGACATCCAAATTCACCATATATCTTTGCTGATAGACCTGTTCATCCTGATAGAAAGATACAAACATCATTTTATGTAATTGATAAAAATAAACTTGAAGTTGTAAAAACTATACAAATACCTGAAAAATATCTTCCTTCTGTAAAAGTTGGAGATAAAACAATTGAGTCAAGAGGACCAGTTCACTTTGAATTCAATGCTGATGGTAGCGAAGTTTGGACTAGTATTTGGGGTAACAAAGAGGTTGCAACTGCTATTTTAGTTTATGATGCAAAAACATTAGAACTGAAAAAAGCGATTGAAGACCCTAGACTTAAAACACCTACTGGTAAGTTTAATGTTACAAACACTATGAAAGATGTTTATTAAAAAAAGAGTATCAAGCCTTAGGGCTTGATATTTTTATATCTATTTTCTTTGGGGGCTCTTATGAAATTCTTATCAAATATATCAAAAGTATCAATTTTTACAATCTTTTTTTTAAGCAATGTTTTCGCACAAATCGATGGAGCTACAGCACATATGGCTGAAGCATTACCTAAAAAAGAGATAGGAAAAGAGTTGTATAATCAATATTGTGCCTCTTGTCATCATGAAAAAAGAGTTGGAATAGATGGTCCACCACTTCTTCCAAATAATCTAAAAAAGTATGATGAAAAAGATTTAGCTTCAAAAATAAAAGATGGGTTTCCACAAACTTTAATGCCCAAATATGACTTTTTATCTCTATACGAATTACATCAAATAGCAAGATATATAAAATCTCCTATTGATGGAGTTTTTTCTTGGGATTTAAATGATATAAATAAATCTATAACTTCATTTAAAGACCCATTAAATCCCTTAAATATAAAAGATAAAGAGCAAATTTTACCAGTAGTTGAAAGAGATGGAAATAAAACTTGGATTATGGAAGATAGAAGAGTTTTAAGTAAATTTCCACTAAATAATATTCACGGTGGAATAAAATTTACTATGGATGCAAAAACTATTTATGTTCCAACAAGAGATGGTTGGATACAAAATTATTCACTTGAAACTGGTCAAAGGATGAATAAAATAAGAGCTTGTATAAATCTAAGAAATATCTCTTTAAGTCGTGATGAGCAAAACTTATTTGCAACATGTCTTTTGCCAGAACAGTTAGTTGTGATGAATCCAAAAACTATGGAAGCAAAAGATATTTTAAAAATAGATGGGAAAATATCTGCTTTATATGAACTATATAGTAAAGATGAGGCTATTTTTACTTTTAGAGATAAGCCATTAATTGGAAGATTAGATACAAAAACAAATGAAATAAAATATATAGATATTAAAGAGCCTATAGAGGACTTTTTTATAGATCCTTTTGATGATTTTTTAATAGGAACTGCAAGAGGAGGAGATGTTTTAAGAGTTTATAGCTTAAAAGATAATAGTGTAGTTTTTGAACATGAAATGAAAGGTATGCCACATCTTTTTTCTGCAACATATTGGTATAAAGATGGAAATTTCTATTTTGCAACTCCTCATATAAAAAAATCTTACATAACTATTTGGAAAATGTATGATTGGGAATTTGTAAAAGAAGTAGATATTAAAGGAGATGGTTTTTTTGTAAAAACACATCCAAATACACCATATTTATGGGCTGACAATGGAAGTGATAAATTAGTTTTAATAGATAAAAACGATTATAGTTTAAAAACAATAACTCCAAGAGAGGGAAAAAAATATATTCACACAGAGTATAGCGGAGATGGAAAATATGCATATTTGAGTATTTATGAACAAAATGGTGAGATAATAGTAATTGATACAAATAGTTTTAAAGAACTAGCAAGTTATGATGCAAATGTACCTGTTGGAAAATATAACTTTATAAATAAAAATAGAGAGTTCTATCCAAGGCTTTTTGGAATAGATATTTTTAAACAAAACTGTAACTCAAAGTTACCTTGCGACAGTTCAAGCTTTAATTATTATGAAAATAAAAGTTTTGAAGATTTTAAAAAAACTATTAAATAAGGAAAAATATGAAAAAATTTATAACAGCATCAATATTTCTAGCTATAAGTTTAAATGCCCAAACTTTAGCAACAGTAAATAATCAAGAGATAAAAGTTGAAGATGTAAACAACTTTTTAAAATCAACAGATCAAAATATGGATTATAATAAACTAGACAATAAAGCAAAAAATCTAACTCTTCATCAAACAATAGAAAAAACTCTTTTAATCCAAGAGGCACAAAAAGAGAATCTTGATAAAACAGAAGAGTTTAAAAATACTATAGAAAATTTTAAGAACTCTTTACTAGTAGAATTTTTTATGAAAAATGAGTTTTCAAAAATAGAAATATCAAAAAATGAGGTTGAAAACTACTATAACTCACATTTATATGAATTTCAACAAGATAAAAAACTAAAAGCTAGGCATATTTTAGTTGAAAATATTAAAACAGCTTCAGATATTATAAAAGAGCTTGAAAAGTCAAAAAACAGAGAGCTTACATTTGTAGAACTAGCTAGTAAAAACTCTATTGATGGCTCAAGAGATAGTGGTGGAGAGTTAGGTTGGTTTTCTAAAGGTGATATGATAGATGAGTTTTGGGATGCAACTTTGAAATTAAAACCTAAAGAATTTACAAAAGAGCCTGTAAAATCGATGTTTGGTTACCATATCATATTTTTAGATGAAATTCAAGAGCCTTTAACAATTAAATTAGACCAAGTTTATAGTAATATTGAAAATCAAATAAGAATGGATAAGTTTCAATCTGTAATTGATGAGAGAATTAAAAATATAAAAAAAGATGCAAAGATTATAATTAAATAAATTTGCATAAAAAAGGGGTTTATTGTGAGATATTTTTTTATATTGGTTTTACTATTTTGTATAAATCTACAAGCTTCACAAAATGATGGAGAGAAACTTTTTAAAAAGTATTGTTGGGGTTGCCATCATGAAACTTCGATGGCTTTTGGACCATCTTTTAATCAAATTGCAAACCAAAGAGATAGTGGACAAATTATTGCACATATTGTAAATCCAAAAAGTAACTATCAATCTTTAGGATATAAAAGAACTGCAATGCCTGCATTTTCACAACTAAATGCTAAAGAGCTTCAAGATTTAACAAACTTTATTCTAAGCTTCAAGGATAAATAATGTTTAGATTATCAAACCTTATAAAATCAACTCTACAAGAGCAAAAAAGTAGAAGTTTAGATGGAAGTATTATAATTTGGAATATGACAAATCGTTGTAATTTACTCTGTCACCACTGCTATAGCAAAGCTAGTGCAAATGAGAAAGAGAGTTTATCATTAGAAGATATTTTAAAAACTATTCCAAAACTCAAAATTGCCAATATTAATTTTGTAATCTTTAGTGGAGGTGAGCCACTTTTAAGAAAAGATATTTTTGAAATTGCACAATGTATGAAAGATAATAAAATTATGACTTATCTTTCAACAAATGGTACATATATAACAGAAAAAAATGCACAAAAAATCATAGATACTTTTAACTATATAGGTATTTCAATAGATGGAATAGGAGAAGTTCACGACTATTTTAGAGGACAAAAAGGCTCATATGATAAAAGTATTGAGGCTATAAAAACTATTCAAAAATTAGGTGGAAATGCTGGTATTAGATTTACGATTACAAAAGAGACTGAAAGTAGTTTTTATGATATTTTTACCCTTGCTGAAGAGTTAAATGTGAACAAAATATATATCTCTCATCTTGTATATTCAGGTCGTGGAAAAGAGAACCTTGAGATTGATATAAGTAAAGAAAAAAGAAAAGAGTATGTAAGCTTTATGATAAATAAGGCATTTGAGTATTATGAAAATGGCAAAGATATAGATATTGTTACAGGAAATATGGAGATGGATGCCATAATACTTTTAAAAGAGTTTGAAAAAAAATATCCAGATTTTGTGAACTCTTTAAAAAATAGATTAAAATCTTGGGGTGGAAATAGTGCTGGGAAAAGACTTGGAAATATGGATTGGAATGGTTTTGTGAAACCAGACCCATTTTTTCCTATAACTATTGGAAACTATTTAGAAAAAGATTTTGATAAAATTTGGTTAGATGATAGTAATGAATTACTAAAAAAGCTAAGAGAATTTCCACGAAATATAAAAGGGAAATGTAGCTCTTGCAAATATATAGATATTTGTAATGGTGGTTCAAGAAGTAGAGCTTATGCAATAAGTGGCGATTTATGGGATGAAGATCCATCTTGTTATTTGACTTTAGAAGAGATAAAGGGGTAAAAATGTTAAAAAAAATAGCTTTAAGTCTAATAGTAGCTAGTAGTTTATTTGCTAGTGAAAAAATATTTGTAGTTGAAAGAGAGAGTTCTAGCATAGCTATTATTGAAAATGATAAATTCAAAAATAGAATGGAGAACTTTAGAAATACAAATCACTCTGTTGTGAAATTTTACAAAGATGAAGCTTATGCAATCTCAAGAGATGGATATGTTATAAAGTTTGACCCAAAAAAAGAGATTATAGAAGCTGAATACAAAACTAGCAAAAGTGCAATAGGATTTGAAATATCAGAATACTTTGTAGCTGTTGCAAACTATGATGATAAAAGTGTTGATGTTTTAACAAAAGATTTAAAACCTCTAAAAAAAATAGTTACAAACTCACGAAATGTAGGGATAAAACTATATAAAAACTATATGATTTTTTCTCAAATGGATAGTGACATAATATCTGTTTATAAAGATTTAAATGAAGGAAAAAAAGAGCCAAATTTTGTTTTACATAAAGAGTTTAAAAATGCAGGTGAAATGCCTTTTGATGCTATGCTTCAAGAACAAAGTTATATAATGGGCTTTTTTAACTCTGCTTTTTTTGGAGTTGTTGATTTAGAGAAAATGGAGTATAAAAAAATAGATGTTTTTTTAGATGAAAAAAAACAACAAGTTTTAAAAGTACCTCACTTTGGGTTTTGGAGTTTGAGTAAAGATGAGATTTTTATACCAGCAGTTGGAGATAATAAAGTTTTTGTTTATGATAAAAAATTTAAATTCCTAAAATCAATAGATATAAAAGGAATGCCTGTTTTCACAAGTCTTAGCCCAAATAAAGATTTTTTAGCAGTAACATTTTCTGGAGAAGATTTTCCATATTTACAAATTCTTGATACAAAAACTTTTAAAGTTATAAAAGAGTATAAATTTGATGGTAAAGTATTGCATGTAAGATGGTCAAATGATAAAAATGAACTATATGTAAGTGTAAATGATACTAATAAAATAGAGGTTTTAGACACAATTACTTGGAAAAATATTAAAACTATAAATGATATTAAAAAACCTTCTGGTATATTTATTTTTGAGGAGAGATAGAGTATGAAAAAAGTATATTTAACTGGTGCAGGACCTGGAGATATTGAGCTTATGACTTTAAAAGCAGCAAGAGTTATAAAAGAGGCAGATGTGATTATATATGATAAACTTGCTAACCCTGAAATATTAGAGATGGCAAAAGATGGAACAGAGTTTATATTTGTAGGTAAAGAGTTTGGAAAACATTTAATACCGCAAGATGAGATAAATGAGATAATATATCAAGCTTCTCTTAAATACGATCTTGTAGTAAGATTAAAAGGTGGTGACCCTTTTGTATTTGGTAGAGGTGGAGAAGAAGCTCTTTATTTAAAAGAGCGTGGAGTTAAGTTTGAAATAATTCCAGGTATTACTTCAAGTATTAGCGTTCCTGCATACGCAGGAATTCCTGTAACTCATAGAGGAATTACTTGCTCTTTTAGAGTAGTCACTGGTCATGAAGCACCAAATAAAAAAGATACTCAAATAAATTGGGATAGTTTTATTGCAGACGAAACAATAGTATTCTTAATGGGAATCCATAATATAAAATTAATATCAAAAAAACTAATCAAAATTGGAAAACCATCTACAACTCCTTGTGCTGTTATATCAAAAGGTACAACAAATGAGCAAAAAGTAATTGTTGGAACACTTGAAGATATTGCAGATAAAGCCAAAGAGATTCCAACTCCTGCGATAATCGTTGTTGGAGAAGTTGTAAAATTAAGAGAAGAGTTAAAGTGGTTTGAAGAGTAGGAAACCCTACTTTTCAATTTTAAATTCCAAAAAACTCTTTAACCCAAACTAACTCTTGACTGTTTAAATCTACTCTTTTTAGCTCTTGTTTATCTTTATTTAAAACTATTAAAATATTTCCATCTAGTCTTAAGTTATCTTTTCCCCACTCTTTATCAAGTTTATCAGTTATATGAAAAATCTGAGAGTTTTTTGGTTTCTCTTTTTCTCTTCCATCTTTATACACTATTGCTAATCCGCCTGTTCTTTTCTCTATTGTATATGGAAGATACTCTTGCAAAATACCATAAACTCTTTCATTTTTATTTTCAGGTAAGGAATCTTTAAAGCCAATAAAACCAACTACAAAAAATATAGCAACTAATAATATTAATAAAATATTTTTCTTATTTTTGTCCACTTTTTTTCTCCCATGAATTTATATAATCTTTTACTTTATTGTCAAAATATCGCATTCTCTCTTTTCCTTTTGGAATTGTGCTTCTCAACTCTTTTAACTCTTTTAAAAAATCTTCAACTCCTTCTGGAATTAAATTAGAAAGAAATGTTTTGAAATTTTTTGCAAATGCAGGAGAGCTTCCACTTGTAGAAATTGCAACAGTTAAATCCCCTCTTTTAATATATGAAGGGAAAATAAAATCACAATACTGCTGTAAATCTACACAGTTACAAAGAATCTTATACTCTCTTGTCTCAAAATAGATATCCTCTTGTAGCACAAAATCATCTACAGCAACAATAACTATATCATAACCTTTAGCATCACCTTTTTCATACTCTTTTTGAAAAATCTTAAGACTATGTTTATCTATTAAATCATCTATTTTTTCACTAAAATTTTTTGAAATCAAAGTAATATTTGAAGAAAAATTCAAAAGATGTTCTAACTTTTCTAAAGCTATATTACCACCACCAACTATCAAAATAGTTTTATCATCAAATTTTAAAAAAGCTGGAAAATATGCCACTAAAAATCCTTTTTTTATATATTTTATTCTATCAAAGCTTATGCTATTCTATCTTAATTTAAGTCAATCTATAAAAATTATTATTAAGTTAAAATTTTTTTAATTTAAAATAGGAGAGAAAAATATGACACAAATTCCCCAACTAGAACTAAAAAATGAAGTTCTACTTAGAATCCAAAAAAATTTTCCACTTGCAAAAAAACCTTTTCTTAATATTGCAAATGAACTTCATACAACAGAGGAGAGAGTTTTAGAAATTTTAAATGAAGCAAAAAGAGATGGTATTATAAGACAAACATCTGCTATTTTTGATACAAAAAAGCTAGGATATAAATCATCTTTAGTAGCATTTGAAATTGAAGAGAAAGATATACCAAATGCTGTAAAAATTTTAAACTCTCATCCTGGAATCTCTCATAACTACGAAAGAAATCACTCTTTTAATATTTGGTTTACTATTGCTATAGCTCCAAATTCTAATTTGGGACTAGAAAAAAGTATTGAAATTTTAGCTAAAAAAACAAATGCAAAGAATTATATAATACTTCCAACTTTAAAATTATTTAAAATTTCAGTAAAACTTGATACTACAAATAAAGAGGAAAAACAAGAGAAGTTAATTCAAAAAAGTTTTACAAATCTTGATTTATCAGAGTCTCACTACAAATTTATCAAACTTTTACAACAAGATATAGAGTTTAAAAGTGAGCCTTTTAAATTTATAGTTGATGAGCTAAATATTAGCTATGATGAACTTTTTACAACTGTTCAAGAGTTTATAAACTCTGGTGTTATGCGAAGATTTGCCTCAATTTTAAATCATAGAAAAGCTGGTTTTAGTGCAAATGCTATGGTTGTTTGGGATATTGATGAAAAAAAATCTCAAGATATAGGAGAAATAGCAGCATCTTTTAGTGCGGTAAGTCACTGTTATTTAAGACCTCAATATCCAAACTGGAAATACAATCTTTTTACAATGATTCATGGTAAAACCGAAGATGATACTCAAAAAACAATAGAAGATATAGCAAATAAAATTGAATATAGAGACAAAATGGCACTATACTCAAGTAAAGAGTTTAAAAAAGTAAGAATTATTTACTTTAGTGATGAGTTTGAAAACTGGGAAAAAGAGAATAATAATTAAAAATGGAGTATAAAATGAAACTTTTTTTTGAACTTGAAATTGCCTATATTTTTATAGCTATATTTTTTCTTATAGTAACAGCTATTGTAACCACAAGAAAATTTTCTCCACCAAATAGCTTTAAAAAAGTTTTTCCACCTGTTTTAATATTTCTAATTATTGCAATTTTTGCTCATTTTAAAGTTACAACTTCAAGAATGGCTGAAGTTGAAAGTGAGTTTTTAAAAGGTGAAACAGTTCTTTGTGAAAATAGAACAAAAAGAGAAGTTTCAAAATCAATTATGATAAATGATAAATTAGGTTGGAATTTAAAAGATAATATATTTTCAAATCCTGAATATTTTAAAAATTTTCATAGCGCAAGATGTGTAAAAATGCTTGAAAATATGAAAAAAGAGTATATAAAATAAGCAACAAATTGCTTATTTTATTAAAATTGTATTTTAGCTAGCATCTTTTTGCCACTTTCTTTTTAGATTATGAATATAAATTATTAGAATAAAAAAGATAGAGGATGTTATTCCCAAAGCTACAAGTAAACTAGTTTCACTAGGTATTGTCTCAAGTAAAATAAGTTTTCTAATTATAACAACAAAAGCTATTTCCAAAAATGTCAAAGAGTAATCAAAGCCATTTTTAATAAAAAGAGTTTTTACAATTGCAATTACAATCAAAGTAAAAAGACCATCTGTTAATATAGTCTTAATAGAAGAGAAATTCAAAGCTCCTTGCTCTATAGTAAAAGCTATTAATTTATATCCTAAACTCAACAAACAAACTGCTAAATATATAATCATTATTACAATAAAAATATATTTAAGCATATTTATAACTCTTAAAAGTATAGTATCTACTCTACTTTCTAGAACTTTATCTATACTATTTACTTTAAAAAAAACTCTCTCTATAAAACTCTTTTTCTCTTTTTCATCCATCTTCGACCTTTTGAACACTCACAAAATTTTTTGAGAATAGTATCCAAAAAAAACATAAAAAAATTAATTTTTATCTATTATATCTTTTATAGCATCTATAAAATTATCATTATAATTTACACATTTACAAACTTTATAATCTAATATTCCTAAATCTTGTGAAATATGTCTATATTCAATATCAAGTTCAAAAGTAGTTTCAGAGTTATCAACTATAAAAGATAGTGGATAAATAATAACTTTTTGATCTTTAAAATTTTTTAACATATCTTCAAGAGATGGCTCAAGCCACTTCAAAGGACCAACTTTTGATTGATATGCAAGATTTATTGATTTGAAGTTTATATTTTTATCTTTTAATTTTTGACTTAAAATCTCAACATGCTCAATCATCTGTTTTTCATAAGGATCACCATTATCTACAATTTTTTGAGGTAAACCATGGGCTGAGAATATTAGATTAAAATCATCTTTTCCATCTTGAATTCTTTTGATTTCATCTACAATACAACTATTAAATTTATCATTTCTATAAAAATCATATATAGATTTTATTTTGAAACTATTTTTTGCAAACTTAATAAAATCTTCTAAAGATGATTTTGTAGTTGTTGTAGAGTATTGAGGATATAAAGGAAGAAGTAAAACTTCTTCTATACCATCTTTTTTTAAATTTTCAACAACATCTTTTGCAAAAGGTGGAGTATATCGCATAACCTGATATGTTTTAAAATTTTTAATTTTTTCATTACATTTTTCTACTAATTTTTCAGTTAAAGGATTTATAGGAGAGCAATTTCCTATAAGCTCATAGTTTTTCCAAGCTTCATTTAATCTTTTATTTACAATCAAAGAAGCTACTATTTTTCTTATAAATGAACTTTTTATAGTCAAAATATTTTCATCATTAAACATATTTGTTAAAAACATTTTTAACTCATTTTTATCTCTAGCTCCACCCATATTTAAAAGTATCAAAGCTCTTTTTTTATTTTCCATTTTCCAACCTTATTATTTCATTACTGCACCAGTAAGCCATATCTATATCGTGAGTTACAAGTAAAATTCCACAATCACTTAGAAGATTTACAATTAATTTCATAGTATCATAAGCAATTATATTATCTAGTGCGGATGTTGGTTCATCTATTAAAAGCAAATCTGGTTTTAATAAAATTGCTCTTAAAATAGAACATCTTTGAAGTTGCCCTCCACTTAATTCATATGGTTTTTTATGTAAAAGTGATTCTTCTAAGCTTAATTTATACAAAATATTATCAACTTCATCTTTAAAATCTCGGTTTACTACATCTTTTATCTGCTCAAAAATTGTATATGTTGGATGAAAAGAGGAAAAAGGATCTTGAAAAATCATAGCTGTTTTACTTTTTTTTATCTCTCCACTTTTTTGTTTTAAATTTCCTAAAATAAGTTCAAAAAGTGTGGTTTTACCACTTCCACTCTTTCCAAAAATTGTTTTTAATTCACCTTTTTTAAGTTCTAAATCAAAATTTTCAAATATAAAGTTATTTTTTTTGTATCCAAATGTTAGTTTTTTTATCTCTAATACCAAATTAAAACCTCTATTTTTTAATTTTGAAACATTATACAATAAATAGAATGGGTAATTTGAAAAACTAAAGAAATATATTTGAGAAGATAAGATATTTTTAAAAGAGTTAAAGGATCTTAAGTGAAACTTTAAAACTATTTAAAACTAAAATTTATTTATTTTGAAGATATTCTTTTGCAATTTTAATACATAAACCAGACTTCGAACTTGCATCTATTAGGCTTTCACCATTATTTATAAGTCTTAAAAGTACTAACTGTTTTATTTTTATACTAATATTTGTTATTGACATTTTTCTCCTTTGTAATATTTATATTGTCTGAATATGGTTTATAAATAAACCATATTTGACTAGATAGAAGAAACGTTTTTTGCTTGAGGACCTTTTTCGTTTCTACCAATTTCAAAAGACACCTTTTGACCTTCTATTAAATTAACTCGTCCATAACCTGAAGAGTTAACTTCACTATGATGAACAAAAAACTCATCATTTCCATTTTCTATTTGGATAAATCCAAAACCTTTTTCTGTGTTGAACCATTTTACTGTTCCAATATTTTGAGTTGCCATTGCAATTCCTTAAGTTTAATTTACTTCTTATTGAAGTATGTGATGTTTATATAATAAGGAGTTATATTTTTAATAGATGTTCGTATTAACTTTGTAAGTATCAATAAAAGCAAACTAAAGATGTCATAAAACTCTAATCATCTTTAACAAAAAGATTCTATCTGAAAAAATAGATAAATGCAAACTTTATTATTTACGGTATGATTATGTTATTTTATAATAGTTTGGCAAGATAATTTAAATATTTTAGTTTAAATACAAACTAATCAGTAACAACTGAATATTTTTTATTTATTACAAACATATATAAAAAATGTAAAATAACTAGATATTGAGATTTTCCACTATCTCTTTTTGTAAAATTACTCTGTTTTAAAATAGAACTAAAAATAGATAAATATAATATTTAAAAAATTTGCTATGCTACACAAGAGGAACTTAGAATGAAAAACATATATATTGTAAGTGATGTTCACGGTTGTTACAAATCACTTTTAGCTTTAATTGAGCAATTTCCAAATAAACAAAACTCTAAAATTGTTTTTGTAGGTGATTTAGTTGATAGAGGAAAAAACTCATATGATGTTGTTAAGTTTGTTATGGAAAATAAATATGATTGTGTAAAAGGTAATCATGAAGAGATGCTTTTAGAGTATGGACCAACAAAAGAAGAGCTTTATTTCAATGATGAGTCAAAACACTGGTTATATAGTTGTGGTGGAGATGAAACACTAACTTCTTATAACAATAAAAAAGAGGAATATTATAAACATTATGATTTTTTAAACTCTTTACCTTTGTATATAGAATATCAAGATTATAAAACAAAAGATAATAGATATTTAGTAGTAAGTCACTCGACTATATCAGATGTTTGGGAACTAAAAGATAGCTCTGATATTATTGATAAAGATATTTTTGAATCTCATATTTTATGGAGTAGAAAATCAAGTAAAGATATTAAAGAGATTTTTAATGTTTATGGACATACAATTTTTGAAGAGCCAAAAATAAATCAATTTAGCTGTGGAATAGATTTAGGTTGTTGCTATAAAAAAAATCCATCAAAAATTCCAAATCCTAGACTTTGTGCTTTAGAATTCCCAAGTATGAAGCTATTTATTCAAGAAAATATAGAAGATTAAAGGATTACTTAAAATGAAAAAGATTCATATAAATTAGAATAAATAATAAAATGATAAAATCATTGAAGATAATGCATTAATTTTATAAAAGTAGTAATAATAAGTCTTATTTCATATTTAGCTGTTAAATCTAGTTCATTTTAACAATGCAAGATTTATCAGCTAATTTTTTACTATTTTAATTGAATATTTTGCTCCAAACTTATAAATATATAATTTACTATTTAAAGTTAGTATTATTAATCCTTTTCCAATTGATGTTAAATATCAATATTTTACCAGTTATTTTTCATCAAATCTTGTTCAAACATTGCTTGAGTTAAAACATCATAACCTTTTAGCTCTTCACTTGTAGTTACAACCCATTTATTTAAACCTTCCATTTGCATCATTTTTTTGATTATTGGTTCATTTGGATCTTGCGAAAGCATCATATCTACAAATGTTTTTTTTACTTTCTCATCTAAAGAATTAAGTGCTGTAAAATTACAATGGCAATAACCCTCACTAGTGTAAAAAGACTCTATTTCACCTGCTGGAAATAGTCCTTCTTCAAGTACTCTAACCCAAGTACTAATACCAATCGCACCTGCATCAAGTTTATCATTTTTTATTGCTTCAAGTACATCAAATTCACTTCTTCCTGTATCTCCATGTTTTCCTAAGTCAGAATTGAATTTAACTATTTCAATATCTTTGATAGATTCACCTAATTCATTTTGTAAATATTTTAGAGGTAAAATTGCAGCTTGTGCTGAATCTGCACTTCCAAGTCCAAACTTTTTACCTTTTAAATCTTGAACTGATTTTATACCACTTTTTGCTTTTGTAATAAATACTGATTTAAAATCAATATCTGTATCTCTCATCAAAAGTGCTTGTGCTTTATGATTACTTAATTCATAAGTTCTCACCCAAGCAACATTTGTATTCCAAGCTATATCAATTTTTCCACTTAATAAATACTCAATTTGTGCTTCATAATTTGAAAAAAGAACATAATCAAGTCTTACACCATTATCATTAAAATAATCTCTTATGATATCCCAAATCGTTACGATTTTTGGGTCATAAGCAACTGAACCTACAACTATTGGTTTTTGCATTTTTTCTCCTTAAATTATTTCTTGATTTGTTAAAGCTTTTCCAAGCCAAGTTGTAAGAACATCAGTACTTGGTGCCATAACAGCAGCAGCTAGAGAATCTCTTAAAAGTCTTTCTATATTTATTCTTTTGGCATAAGCAGTTCCTCCACCAATCTTCATGGCAGTTGTACAAACATCAACAGCCATAGATGAAGCATGAATTCTTGCTGCTAATACATTTGCTTGTGCCATTGGGTCTGCTTCAATTACACTTTTTGCTGCACTTAATGTAAAGTATTTTGCACTTGCAGCTTTTGAATAGATATCTGAAATATGATTTTGAACAGTTGGAATACCACAAAGTGCTGAATTATCACTATATTTTCTATTCATTGAGTAATCAATTATTGAATTACTCGCATTTAATGCAACTCCACTATAAACAGCTGCTAATCCCATTATAAAAAATGGACCAACAGTATTAAATATTTGATCTAATCCACTTCCTGCAGCTCCAATTCTAAATCTTTCATCAATTTTTACATTTTCTAAAATCATTGGGCAAGAAGCATTTCCTCTCATTCCAAGTCCATTCCAAGCACTATGTTCAAAATTAATTCCTGCTAAATCTTTTGAAACCAGCCAATTATCTAGTCCTTCACTATCAAATGAGTTTGCATCAATTAAATAATAATCTGCATATTGTGCTGATGTAACAAAACTTTTTCTTCCATTCATACTTAAAATTTGTCCATCTTTAGTAACTTTGATTTCTGGATTATAAAAATGAGTTCCTGTACCACTTTCACTATATGCAAGTGCTAACATAATTTCACCATTTGCAATTTTTGGTAAAAACTCTTTTTTTAACTCTTCACTTCCATGAGTTGCTAAACAATTTGTAGCAACATTATGCATCATATAGCACAATGCTGTTGTTGCACAATAATTTGCAAATGCTAAAACAGTTTGCGTATGTTCATAAAAACCAAGATCCATTCCTCCGTAATCTTTTGGAACTAAAAGTCCTGTTAGTTTTTTATCTTTTATAGCTTCAAAACTTTCAAATGGGAATCTTGCTTCACTATCAACAACATCTGTAAATGGTGCAATATTTTTTTTTGCAAAATCTAACATTTCATTATATAAATTTGACATCTAATTTTCCTATTACATAAAATTTGGGGTGTGTACTTTGGAGATATCATTTGCTAAATCTTCATCCATACCTATATTTATCAATCTTTTTACTCTATTTTCATTCATTTTTTGTTTTAAATCTTCAACTAAATCAAATCCTTTTTTATAGTCATTTGGCTCATCGCTTCCACCTGCAAGAATTGCTAAAGATTCAAGTAATAAAGATGATTCACTACTTATTTCATCCATAAACTCTTTTCTTTTAAAAGCACTGTTTTTTAGAGCATTTATCCTATTTGGATTTTGTTCAATGGCAGATTTTACATGTTCAATCCCATAAGCAACATGTCTCATTTCATCTCTTTTTGATAGTCTTATAATCTTTTTTGTAGCTTCATCTGGCATATATTTTTCTAAAAAAGTTAATAAATCAACAAAAGTTCCTTCTCCCATAACATGAAGTAAAAAAGAGCTTTTAATATAATCATCTTCTTTAAATAATGAAAAAAGAGAACGCTGAGTAACTTCACTTGAATATTGAAATCCTCCACCATTTGCATTAGCACGTTTAGTAAATACTTCAATGTGTCTTGCTTCATCATTCATTAGTGATGATAAAAAAAGTGGAACTTCCATATAATATGGATTTATTTTACTTATAAATTTTCCAGGAATATATAAAGCTGAAAATTCATTTTCAACTAAATATGTCATAATCTGACAAATTGCCTTTTCTAAAACTGGATTAAACTCAGGAATTTCATTCCAAGGAATATCTGTTGTTGCATTCCATTGTAAATTTTTTCCTTCTTCATATAAAACTGAGATTGGGTTTGACCAAACTTGTTCCTTAAAAGATAATTCAAAGTCGTAAATAGGACTGTTTTCTTGAGTTATAATTCCTCTTGTTAAAAGTCCATTGTTTTCTGGTGCTTTAATTAATATTTCATCACTTAAGTTCAAATCTTTTAGTTTTGGATTTGATGATGAGATTCCTTGCATCTTGTTCCCCCATGATGCTTTTTGTAAATAACTATTTTTTACTAGTTTTTGTATTTTATACGAGTATTGTTGTTTTAAATTTTCTCTTCCTAAATATAAATGACCTCTTAACTTTGCCCAACCACGAAGTTCTGTTTCAATATTGGCTTTTTGTGAAACAATTTCTATTATTTCATGAGTATTAGCAAGTAAAAAAGCATTTTCAAGTTTTAAAAATAAGGCTTTTGATGGTGGTATATCACCTGTAAATATAGATATACAGTGATTTAGATTATTCAAATGAATCTCCAAAATTATACTTTAATTTTGACCATTCAGTAAATTTAAAATTCATTGATGGAATCTCAACCTGAGATCTAAGAACAAGATTCTAACACAAAAAGTTAAAAAGCATGTAAAACTTAAATTTATTTTCTTAATTATTAAATTAATCTACTTTAATTTATAAAAAAAGAATTAAAATTTTTATACATAATCTTAAATACTATAATTGATGATGGAAAATAAAAATCAAATTGTAAGATTTATTTTGTACAATACGAAACTTTAAAAATTAAGGACAATATTTGATTACTATACAAATGAAACTAAAAGATATTATTGAAAAGATAATGATTCCAGAATCTAAAGCTTTTTTAAATGAATTAGATGAAATGATAAAAAACAATAGCTCAAGTGAAGATGATTTAGAGGCAAAAAAAGATATGGAATATTTTTTAGAAGAACTTCAAACTATCTTAAAATCAATTGATAATAATCAAATAAATGATAAAGAAGCTGAAGAAATTTATGAAAAAATAAATTTTATGCTAGAAATGCATCATAATGAACATTTAGATAATTAAATTTAAATTTTTATTTAATAATATTTATTCTATAAAACATATATTTTTTAAAAAGATAATCATTATTTCATATATTTAAAATGTATAATATGGATTATCTATATAATATAATGCATTTTTTATAGTTTTATGATATATTAATTTATTAGTAAATAAATACTAATTAACTATTTACATATTCAACTAATTCATCAAAGAAGTTATTAAAATCTTGATAAGCTTTTGATTTTTCATCAAGGAATTCTAAGATACCTAAGCCATTTGAAAAAGAGTTTTTATAAGCTTCTCTTTCATAAATTACACTTTCACAAAGTTTAATCTATTTACCAAACTAGGCATAGCTTTGCAAGCAATATGTTAAGCAATAAAGAAGATATATTTTGAGTTTAAAAAATGTTAGGACATAAAAATCCAAATATAACTTTAGAGAAATATTCAAAATATATAAAAAGTAATAGAACCAAAAAACAAGCTTTATGGATACAGAAAACTATGTTTTTGTACAAAATTAACACAGTAGTATTATTAGATATTGATTCTATCGAAATCCACAAATAATATACAATAATAAGTAAAACTTCTAATTGTAATAACTTTAATTTTAATGTTATTAAGCATAAAAAAAAGAAAAAATAGCTAATATTTCTTTCTTAAAATTTAAAGGAGAAAAAATGAAAAAAGTAGTTCTTGCAACAGTAGCACTAGTAGGTTTTGCATTTGCTGATGCACCAGCATCTTATGCAACATGTAAAGCATGTCACGGAGTTAAAGGTGAAATCAATATCACTACTCAAAGTAAATCTCATGTTCCAGCTAATTTAACAAAAGCTGATATTGTAAAAGCTTTAAATGGTTATAAAGATGGTTCTTACGGTGGAGCGATGAAAGGTCTTATGAAAGGTCAAGTTGCTAAATTAAGTGATGCTGATATTAAAGCATTAGCTGATTATATGGGTAAATAATTTGGTTTTACCAAAACTTTAAAGAGGATAAGTTTACTTATCCTCTTTTTTTATATCTTTTTTAGCCTCTTTTATAGATTTCTCTTTTTTTATAGCATCATTTAAATCTTCAACACTATCAAAAAGCATTCCATTTGTCATTTTTGAAGCATCGTCAAATTGTCCTGATTTTGCAGCCCAGATAAATAAAAATAACATTCCAGCTGAAATAACAAGCCCAACTACTAACATAAAAAATAGTGTATCATCAATCATAATATAAATTTTTCCTTTATTTGAGTTTTATTCTAAGAGAGTTCAAAACAACTACTAATGAACTTAAACTCATAGATAATGCAGCAAAAAGCGGAATTATAAATCCAGCTGCTGCGATTGGAATTGTAATTGTATTATAAATTAAAGAGAAAGCTAAATTTTGTTTTATATGTTTATAGGTTTTTTTAGAGATTATAAAAGCATCTTTTAATGATTTTAGTTTTGAATTTAGCATTACTACATCAGAAACCATCATAGAAACATCAGCAGAATTTCCCATAGCAATCGCAACATCACTAGAAGCTAGTGCAACACTATCATTTACACCATCTCCAACCATAACAACAGTTTTACCACTATTTTTTAAATCCTTTATAAAATCTGCTTTATCTTTTGGAGTTAGATTTGCTTTATAATTTGATATTTCCAACTCTTTTGCAATACTTGAAGCTACAAAATTATTATCTCCTGTTAACATTATAGATTCTATATTTTGCTCTTTTAAATATTCTATAAGCTCTTTTGCATCATCTTTTAACTCATCTTTTAACTCAAAATTTGCAACTATTTTTTTATCTATACAAAATAGATATTGAGTAAATTTTGAGTTTAAATCAATGTTTACATTTACATCAAACTCTTTTAAAAGAGCCTCATTTCCACCTAAAATTTCAATATTTTCATATCTTGCACTTAATCCTTTTGCTTCTATATTTTTTACATCTTCTAAAATTAGATTAGAGACTTCAAAGTTCTCTTTAATATATTTTTTTACAGCTAAACTAACAGGATGATTCGAGCTATCAAGCAAAGAGTAAAGAAGATTCATACTTTTTTCATCTTTATTAAAAAACTCTACAAAACCAACTTCTAATTCACCTTTTGTCAAAGTTCCTGTTTTATCAAAAACAACAGTTGTAGCATTTGCAATAGTTTCTATAAATTTTGCCTCTTTAAATAGTAAGGATTTTTTTGCCAACTCACTAATTCCAACTAAACTTGCCATTGGTGTTGCAAGTGCTAAAGCACAAGGACAAGCAATTACAACAACTGAAATAGCAGTTATAAATGACCTTTCAAACTGATTAACACCTTCAAAGTAAAATCCTAAATCAAGACCAAAATAGTACCAAACTAAAAATGTGATAAATGCAATACTTAAAATTATTAAACTAAAGCGTCTTGAAATTTTGTTTGCCAAAGTTTGGATTTTAGGTTTAGAATTTAGTGAATCTTCAAGCAGAGTTACAATTGATGAAAAAGTTGAATTTTTGAAATCTTTTACAACCTCAAAAAGTATTGTAGAGTCTAAAATAACAGTTCCACTAAAAATATTATCTCCTGTTTTTTTATAAACGGGTATTGACTCACCAGTTAAGCTTGATTCATCAAAAGATGCATTTCCGCTTATAATTTTTCCATCAACTGGAACTTTCTCTCCAATCTTAAGTTCAATAATATCTCCAACTTCTACTAAATTTAAAGCTTTTGTCTCTTTTTTCCCATCTTTTACAACAATAGCTTCTAAAGGAAGAGTAGATTTTATTTTATCTAAAGTATCAATAGCTGATTTTTTACCAATTACTTCAAGATATTTTCCAACTAAAACAAAAGTTATAATCATAGCAACAGAATCAAAATAGCTCTCACCTTTTGCACCAAATAAAACAAATAAAGAGTAAACATAAGTCATTGTTGCACCAGAACTTACAAGTAAATCCATATTTACAATACGATTTTTTAAACCAAAATATGCACCTTTATAAAATACAAATCCACTAAAAAAGAGAACTGGAGTTGTAAGAATAAACTCTGCTAGATGTATCATATTTTTTACTTCAAGACTCATTCCTGTAAAAAAACCTGTATATTTTGCAACACTTAACATCATAATATTCATAGTACAAACAACTGCAACCATCATTCTTACAAAATAGTCTTGTTTTGCTTTGCTAGCTTCTTTGTCAGCTATACTTGAATCATAAGCATAAGCATTGTAACCAATACTTCTTATCTTTTTTATAATATCACTAAGTTTTAAAATATCGCTATTAAAAACAACTCTTGCTTTATTTGTTGTGAAATTTATATTTGCTTCAACTACACCTTTTGTATCATACAAAACCTTTTCATTTAACCAAACACAAGCTGCACAATGAATTCCTTCAAGTATTAAATCAATTTGTACAAAGCCATCTTTTGTGATTGTTGTGTAACTATTTAAAAAGTTTTCTGAGTCAAATTTTGCTAAATCATCATTTGATACTTGTAAAGGAGCTTTTATAGTTTTATTTCCAAGTTTTTCATAAAAAGAGTCTAAATTTTCACTTTTTAAAATATGATAAACACTTTGGCAACCACCGCAACAAAAATTTAAATCATTCTCTTTTATCATTATTTTTTCATCAAATGATAAATGACAATGATTACACTCTATTTTTATCAAAAAAACATCCCCTTTTTTTAAAATTAAACTTTATATTAAGATTTTTGTGTATTATATCTTATTAATTTCAAAGAGTGGTTTAATGAACAACGATATATCAAATCTTAAAAATATTACAGTACTTTATGTTGAAGATGAAAAAGATTTAAGAGAGGTTACATCTTCTATTTTACAATCATTTACAAAAAATCAATATATTGCTTCAAATGGTCAAGAAGGGTATGAACTCTTTTTAAAACATGATAGCGATATTGATTTAATTATCTCTGATATAAATATGCCAATTTTAAATGGTTTAGAGATGATTAAAAAAATTAAAGATATAAATAAAAATGTTCCAATTATAGTAACAACTGCTTTTTCAAATAAAGAGTATCTACTAGAAGCAATTGATATTGGTGTTGATAAATATGTTTTAAAACCTGTTGATGTTTCAAAATTACTTCAAGCTATGTCACAATCATTAAATTATCATGAACTAAAAGATTTGTATTTGGATAGTTTAACAAATCTCTCAAATAGAAATAAACTAAAAAAAGATTTAAAAGATTCAGCTAGTGAACTTATGGCTTTATTTGATATTGATGAATTTATTGCTACAAATGACCTTTTTGGTGAGATTATTGGTGATAAAATTTTAAAAGAGTTTGCTTCAAAAATGAGAAATTATTTTGATGGAAATCTATTCTTGTTATATAGAATCGAATCAGATAAATTTGCAGTAGTACCAAAAAATAAGATGGATACAAAAGATTTTTTCAATATTTGTAAAGATTTTTTAGAAAAAGTAGAAAATGAACCATTTTTAATAGATGATAATGAAATAGATATCAATATTACTATAGGAATAGCACAAGGTGATGGTTCAGAAGCGTATAAATACACTAAAAGAATTATATCTTATGCTAGAAAAACTTTCCAAAAAATTATGATTTATGATGATTCTTACAACATTCATATATCTTTTGAAGAGAATATAAAATGGATAAAACAATTAAAACAAGGCTTCAAAGATAATTTATTGAAAGCATATTTTCAGCCAATTGTTGATACACAAACAAAAGAAGTTATAAAATATGAAGCATTAATTAGATACATAGACCATGATGGAAAAGAGTTTAGCCCATATAGTTTTTTACATATTGCAAAAAAAACAAAACTTTATTCAAATATTATTAAAGTTATTTTAGAAGACTCATTAAAACTTATTAAAAATAAAAATAAAAGAGTCTCTATAAATATATCTTATGATGATATTTTAAATGAGAAGACAACAAAATATATCTACAATTATTTAGATGAAAATATAGATTTTGCTTCAAATATTGAGTTTGAAATACTAGAAAGTGAAGAGATTTCTGATTTTAATTTAGTTGATACATTTATAGATAATGTTTCAAGATATGGTTGTAAAGTTGGAATTGATGACTTTGGTAGTGGATACTCAAATTTTCATCTTTTATCACGACTAGATATAGATTTTATAAAAATAGATGGCTCTTTAATTAAAAATATTGACCAGTCAAAAGATTTAGAGATAATTGTAAAAACAATATCAAATATTGCAAAAGAATTTGATATAAAAACTGTTGCAGAATTTGTTGCAAATGAGCATATTTATAACAAAGTAAAAGAGTTAAATATAGATTACTCTCAAGGATATTTTTTTGATAAACCTTTAAAATATGAAGATATAGTTTAACTGTTTATCCAGTTTTCAACTATACTTTTTTTATCAAAAATTTTTGTTTTTGCTCTTGCTATATTTGCAATAGCTAAAATCTCTTTAGAAGCTTTGTGAATGTTATCATTTACAATTAAGTAGTCATAATCAGTAAATGATTCAATCTCTACTTTAGCATTTTGAACTCTTTTTTGAATCATCTCAGCGCTATCAGTATCTCTAGCTATTAACCTTTGCTCTAATATTTTTAAAGTTGGTGTTGTAATAAAAACAGAAGTTATTAACTTGTCCAATTTTTTTCTTAAAATTCTATGCCCTTGAACATCTATATCAAAAATTACAAGTTTTCCATCATTTAAAGCTTTGGTAATTGGTTCTAGCATAGTTCCATAATAGTTATTATGAACTTTTGCATACTCCAAAAATTTATCATCTTTTATATTTTTTTCAAACTCTTCTTGACTTACAAAATGATAATCAACTCCATCTTCTTCTTCACCTCTTAAAGCTCTTGTAGTTGTTGAAATAGAGAAATAGTAGTTTGGTATATTTTTATATATCTCTTTTAAAAGAGTAGATTTTCCGCATCCGCTAGGTCCTGAAATAACTAGAATTGCGCCTTTTAACTCTTTTATCATTTTATTCCTTTATCGATATATTTATATCAACAGACTCACCACTTACTAATCTGTCTATAATATTTTGATCTAGTTTTGTAAGAAGTGGTCTTAGCTCATCAATTTTAAATCTATTCAAAACCAAATGATACTTATTATTATCTAAAGAGAATTCATAATCTTTAACTTCATCTAAAGCTTCATCTATAATTTCACTTATATCTTTCCAATCAGCTTCATCATTTATCTGTTTTTTATCATCTTTTAAAATAGTATTAATTTTATTTAATTCTAAATTATCTAAAACTCCACCTTTTTGTAAAGCACTCAAGCTAACTATACTCTCATCTTCATTTTC
This sequence comes from Aliarcobacter cryaerophilus, assembly GCF_014352935.1. The sequence continues at coordinate 1,437,699 of NZ_CP060694.1, forward strand.
ATCAACTAAATCATCAACATCATCAACAAAACTTAAATCATCATAGTTATCAAAATCTGTGCTATCATCTAAACTATCGTTTATAAAATCAACAACAGGAACAACAAATTCTTCATCTTCTATAGAGACAAATTTTGATAAATTCTTACTATCTTTTTTTTCACTTGCTAAAAGGTCTATTTGCTCTTTTAAAATTGCCTCTAATTTTGTAGGAAGAAATGGTCTTGGAATCAAGAAATCTCTCTGTTTTTCAAAACTCAACTCTTCAGAACTAATTGCTCCTAATCTAGTAGTTAATCTTTTGATTTTATTAAATTTGTTATCAATAAATGGTTGATCTACAATTATTAAATCATATTTTTTATCAACACTAGTTGTTTTTTGAACTATTAAATCAACTTTAATTCTTTTACAAACAAGTATAAATATATGTTCAATTATTGCTGTATCGCAAATAAGAAGGATTTTCACTACTTTATCTCCTTTAAATTTAGCTCTTCAAGCTTAAAAACCTTGTCACATCTAAAAGCTAAATCCTCTTCATGAGTTACTAAAATAAGTCCAGCATCATTCTCTTTTATATAGTTAAAAAGAGTATTCATAACTATATTTGCTGTATCTTTATCTAAGTTTCCTGTTGGTTCATCTGCAAAAATTATTTTTGGTTTTTTCATAAGAATTCTTGCTATAGACAAACGTTGTTGTTGTCCACCACTTAGTTCTCCAACACCTTGATTTAAAACATGTGAAATATTTAAATCATTTAACAATTTATAATCAATATCCTGATGACTTAAAAGTGTAGCAATATTTAGATTTTCTAAAGCACTAAAACCACGAAATAAATAGTGAGCTTGAAATACAATCCCAAAATCATCTCTTCTAATTTTTAATAGCTCATTTTGCTTTAAAGAGTATAAATCTTTACTCTGAAAAACAACATTTCCATTTGTTGGCTTTAAAAGTGAAGATAAAATATTCAAAAGAGTTGATTTTCCACTTCCACTAGTTCCAATAATAGCTATTGACTCTTTTTTTGCTAAACTAAGATTGATATTTTTAAAAAGCTCATAATCAAAATTGTGAGATAGATTTTTTGCTTCAAGAAGTAAGGATGCAAGGAGTGGTTTAATACTATTTTTTTCACTCATTGCATATCCTTTTATAATAGTTTTTTTAAACTATTTTATTATTTACCCATTTGTTTTGCAACTTCAGCTGCGAAATCTTCTTCTTTTTTCTCAATTCCTTCACCTAGTTCAAATCTAACATAACTAGTGATTTTGATTGATGCATCAACCTCTGCAATTGCTTGCTCAACAGTTTGTTTATCATTCATTACATAAGCTTGAGATAAAAGTGCAAATCTTCCATCTAATTGAGTATTGTCAGTGATGAATCTCTCAATTTGCCCAGGAATAATATTTGCCCAAATTTTTTCAGGTTTTCCAGCAGCTCTTAACTCATCTTCAAATCTTGCTTTTGCAGCAGCAATTGCAGCATCTGTTAATTGAGATCTAGAAACAAACTCTGGAATCTTTTTAAGAGGTTTTTTTAATCTTACTAACTCTTCATTTTCAGCTTCAATTTCAGCTCTAATTGCTCTATTTTCAGACTCAACAAAAGCTGGATCTAAATCTTTGTATGAAATAACAGTTGGTTTCATAGCAGATGCATGCATTGCAATATTTCTTAATAATGCAGATGCTTTATCTTTTACACCAGCATCACAAGAAGCAGCTAAAAGAACGCCTGTTCTTCCATTTACGTGAACATAACCATTTACAACTTGTCCTTCAACGCTTTGTAGTTTTCTAGCAACAAGATTTTCACCTATTGTTGCAATTTTTTCAGCTAAAAATGTTGCAAATTCTTGTCCATTTATTGATGAACTATTTAAAGATTCTGCATCTTTTATTCCGTTATTTAATGCATGAGATGTAATCTCTTTTGTAAGATTTATAAAATTCTCATTTTTCGCAACGAAATCTGTTTGTGCATTAAGCTCTAAAATAACTGCCTTTGTATTATCACTATTAATTTCAATAGCAACTAAACCTTCAGCAGCAACATTTCCAGCTTTTTTAGCAGCTTTTCCAAGACCAGCTTCTCTTAAAGCTTGAACAGCTTTATCTAAATCTCCACCAGTCTCATTTAAAGCATTTTTGCAATCCATCATACCAGCACCAGTAAGCTCTCTTAACTCTTTAATTAATTGTGGTGTAACTGCTGCCATTATGCTTCTTCTCCTTCACCAAAGTTAAAATCTTCACCTTCAGCAATTGCTTCAGCTAATACTTCATCTTGCTCTGCTTGAGAAATAGGCTCACCTGAAACTTCAACACCACTTTCAGCTAATAAAGCTTTACCTTCATTCATAGCTGCTGCCATTTCGTTGCAGAATAAGTGAATTGATCTAATAGCATCATCATTTCCAGGAATTGGTAAATCAACAACATCTGGATCACAGTTTGTATCAAGTGGAGCAACAACAGTAATTCCTAATCTTCTAGCTTCTGCAATAGCAATTTTTTCTTTAACTGCATCAAGAACAAACATCATATCTGGAAGTTTGTGCATCTCTTTAATACCACCAAGATATAACTCTAACTTCTCTTCTTTTCTAGTAAGCATTAAAGCTTCTTTTTTAGTTAAAAGGTCTAATTGTCCCTCTTCTCTCATTTTTTTAATAATTTCTAATTTTCTAATTGATTTTTTAATTGTTCCGAAATTTGTAAGCATTCCACCTAACCATCTGTGGTTTACATATGGCATTCCACAATCTTCAGCAGCTTTTTTAATAGTTTCACTAGCTTGTTTTTTAGTACCTACAAAAATCATTGTTTGACCAAGAGCAGCTCTATCTCTTACAACATTGTATGTATATCTAAAGTATCTTAATGTTTTTTGTAAATCTATAATATAGATATTTTTTCTAACACCAAAAATAAATTTTTTCATTTTTGGATTCCATCTTCTTGTTTGGTGTCCGAAGTGTACACCGCACTCTAATAGGTCTTTCATTGTAACCATGTTAATTCTCCTTGAATTATGTTTGTTTTTATTTTTTTCTAGGGTTTAGCCTCTGTATCCCTTAATGCTAGTTTTTAGTCTAACACAACCCGAGCAAGGATTGATACATGTGAGGTACTAAGTTTCAAAATTTGAAAAATAGAACTGCGATTATAGCTAAAATTTATTAAGATTTGTTTAATTTTTAAAATAGTCAATTTATGATTATAAAAACTTTTATCTAAAAAATATTAAAAAAGTTTGATATAAGCTAGAACTAATCTCTAACTTCTAAAATCTTCAAGACCTCATCTTTATCACTAAACTCAAATTTTTTATCTCCAATTATTTGTGCTCGTTCATCACCCTTGCCAAGAATTAGAACAACACTTTTATCATTTGCTAAACTTATAGCTTTTTTTAAAGCCTCTTTTCTGTCTTCAATTACTATAACATTTGATTTATCATCTATTCCATTTAAAATATCTTCAATTATTTTTTTTGGCTCTTCAAACCTTGGATTATCACTAGTTACAACTATATGCTTTGAATATTTACTTGCAACTTCTCCCATAAGTGGTCGTTTTAAAGCATCTCTATTTCCACCTGCTCCAAAAACACAAATTATCTCTTTATTTGGGAAACTTTTTAAAACTTCATCCATACCATCTGGAGTATGTGCAAAATCTACTATTACAAGAGGTTTTGTTGAAACAATCTCCATTCTTCCACTTATTGAATTAAAATTCTCTACAACTTTACAAATATTTTCTAGTTTTTCATTTGTAGTAATATGAACTGCTGTTATTGAAGCTATTAGATTATAAATATTAAAAATCCCCATCATATTTGTAGAGAATTTATAGTTTTTATTTTCATATAAAAACTCTACGTTCATGTTATCTTTTAACTCATATTTTAGAACTTTAAAGTTTGAACTATTTTCTAATGAATAAGTAAACGCATTTGTTGGATTAAATTTAACAACTTTATCATCTATATTTATTAATTTTTTGCTTTCATCACTCAAAAATAAATTTTTTACTCTTATATACTCCTCAATAGTTTTATGATAATCAAGATGATCTCTTGTAATATTTGTATGAATCTTTAAAGCAAAACTTAATCCCTCAATTCTATTTTGCTCAATTGCATGAGAACTTACTTCCATTACAAAATATTGACATGAGTTTTGTATAGCTTTTTGAATATTTATAAAATTTCCAAGTTGAACTGGAGTTGTTAGTGAATAATCTTCTACACAAATCTCATTTATAAAAAATCCTCTTGTACCTTGCAAAGCTACTTTATATCCCAAATTTAAAAGAATCTTATATATAGTTGAAGCTGTTGTTGTTTTACCATTTGTACCTGTAACTCCAATAATTTTTATAGAACTCATATCTAAATAGTTTTTTAGCTCCCTAGAATTTAATAGTTCAAAACCACCATTTATTGCTATATCTTTAAACTTTTCATTTTGCTTTGATACTACAAAAATATTATCTTTTTCTAACTCATTTGTATTATCTGTAAATATTTTATTGTTTATGCTTAGTTTCATTTTGTTTCTCTTCCAATCTTTTGTAAAGTTTTACTATCTCTTTATCTTGAAAAAAGTAGTCTTGAAATCCTTCAAGATAGTTATAAGCCATATTACTAAAACCATTATCTATAAGTTTTGTTACAAAATCATAAAAATCTTCTTTTTTTTCAATAGCTACTTTTGTTGAAAACATAATATCTTCAAAAGCTACTTTAAAAGAGCCTCTTTGTTTTATTAAAAGTTGAAAATCTTCATAATTAATAGCATCAAGCTGATTTACTGTTGTCAAATTTAACTCTTTTAACAAATCCATCATCTTTTCAATATCACCATCATAAGCATTTATTACATTTTTTATATAATTTATAGCCTCTTTTGGATCATCTTTTTTTAGAAGAAAAAAGTAATCAAACAAAGCTATTGCCTTGTTTTCATCTTCAATTGAAATATCACACAAAAGTGCATATATAGGATATTCTTCATTATTTGGAAAATTTGAAATCAGCAATGAGTATAAAAAAAGCGCTTTATCAAATTTTCTTTGTGTAAAAAGTGAATTTGCTTCATTTAAAACTCTATTTTCATTTATCATTTATATTTAATCCTCTAAATAGTTTTCTTTTCCTATTGGAACATTAATTATTTTTAAATCTGGATGTATGGCACTTTTTAACTCTTTTTCAACAACATATTTTAGTGTACTTCCACTTGCGCTACATCCAACACAAGCACCTTTTAACTGAATATAAACTTTTGAATTTTTTATATCCAACAACTCAATTGCTCCACCATCACGTGCAAGCATAGGAGAAATTTTTTTTTCTATAATATTGTTTACAGGTTCTTGTAAATCTTCATCTGTAAATGGAAACATTTTTTAATCCTTCTTTTTTTCATACCTTTTTACAAAAAATATTCCAATAGCACTAAGAGCTAAAATAACTCCTATAGTTTGGAATATAAATGTAAGAGTAACTTCATTTTCAAACATTATTTAACCACTTCTTCACATCTAGAACATAGTGTTTCTTCTTTTGTTGAAGTATATTTCCAACATCTAGGGCATTTATGTCCACTTGCTTTATAAACTTTAAACTCGTTATCTTCAAGTTTGAAACTTCCTAGTAGTTCTTTACTTGAAGTTATCTTTGATAATTTACTAACTAAAAACCAATCACTTGATTCTACCTCATCTAAGGCTAAAAACTCTTTATTATCTGTAACTATTTCTAACTCTAAAGTAGATTTTATAATTTTTTCTTTACTTAAAGCATCTTTTATTTCAGAAAACTTCTCTTTTGCTTCTACAAACAACTCATCTTTTATTTCAGATTTTACATCTGGAAGATTATATTTTTCAAAATCAAAAATATCTTTTGCATCACCTTTTACTATTTTAGGAGCATAATCTAAAAGTTCGTCCATAGTATAAGTTAAAATACATGCCAATGTTGAAATTAGTTTTTTTGTAATCATAGCCATAGCTGTTTGAGATGCAGTTCTATGAATATCATTTTTATCATCACAATATAATCTATCTTTACAAACATCAAGATAAATTCCTGATAAATCAACAACTAAAAAGTTGTTCAGTTTATTTAAACCTTTTGAAAACTCATAGATTTTAAAACTAGACTCTATCTCGTCAAAAACTCTTTTTGCTTTTTCTAAAATCCACTTATCTAAAACACCCAATTTTTCAACTTCAACTAATTTTTTAAGTCCATCAATATTTGCAAGTAAAAATCTTGCTGTATTTCTTATTTTTCTATAAAGCTCACCATTTTGTTTTAAAATATTATCAGAGATTTTCAAATCACTTTGATAATCACTCATAGCAACCCAAAGTCTTAAAATTTCACTTCCATACTCTTTTAAAACCTTATCAGGAGCTACAACATTTCCTTTTGATTTACTCATTTTCTCACCTTTTTCATCAACAGTGAATCCATGAGTTAATATAGATTTATAAGGTGCAACTTCACTACTTGCTAGTGTTGTAAGAAGTGATGATTGAAACCAACCTCTATGTTGATCACTTCCTTCAAGATACATATCAGCAGGGAATGTTCCAGCATCATAATTTCCACTTCTTAAAACAGCATTTTGTGTACTTCCACTATCAAACCATACATCTAAAATATCTAAAGTTTTTTCTAAATCATCAGGATTTAATCCACTTCCAGGATATAATAAATCTTTAATTTCCATATCATACCAAGCATCACAACCCTGTTGTTCAAAAATCATTGCTGTAAAGTTTAAAACTTTTTCGTCAAAAATTATCTCATCAGTTTTTTTATTCCTAAAAAATGCAATTGGAACTCCCCAATCTCGCTGCCTACTAATACACCAATCAGGTCTTCCTTCAAGCATCGCTTTTAATCTATTTCTTCCCCACTCTGGATAGAATTTTAGATTTTCAACAACCTCAAGAGCATTTTCTCTTAATGTATTATTTTTATTTCCATATTTATCATCAATAGATATAAACCACTGTTTTGTTGCTCTAAAAATAATTGGTGTATGAGTTCTCCAACAGTGTGGATAAGAGTGTCTAATATCTACTCTTTTTAATAAAGAACTTCCTAACTCTTCTAAAATTAACTCATTTGCTTTAAATACATTTAATCCTAAATATTTATTTGCATCTTTAAATAGTTTTTCTCTTACTATTGTCTCATCATATTTACCATATGCGTCCACTGGCATAATTACATCTAAGTTATATCTTAATCCAACTTTATAGTCATCTTCTCCATGTCCAGGTGCAGTATGAACTGCTCCAGTTCCACTATCCATCATAACATGGTCACCTAAAACAATTTTAGAAGTTCTCCCATTTAATGGATTAATTGCAAATGTATTTTCTAAATCTTTTGGATTAATAGTTTCAACTACTTCGCCACTTATAACTGCACTTTCTATTAAAGAGTTATATAATTTTTTAGCAACTATAAATTTATCAGAAGTTTTTACATATTCTTCATCACCATTTAAAGAAATTCCTGTATTTGCAGGAAGTGTCCAAGGTGTTGTTGTCCAAATGATTATACTTGCATCGATATTTTCGTGTTTAAATGCAACAAATATTGAAGGAGAAGTTTTATCTTCATACTCAACTTCAGCTTCAGCTAACGCAGTTTGAGCAGCCCAAGACCAATAAACAGGTTTACTTCTTTGAACTAAAAGCCCTTGTTTAGCAATTGCACAAAGCTCTCTATAAATATTTGCTTCAAATTTAAAATCCATTGTTAAATATGGATTTTCCCAATCAGCAATAACTCCAAGTTGTTTAAATTCATCTTTTTGAATTTCAACAAATTTTGTTGCATGATCTCTACAAAGTTGTCTTAATTTTGATTTTGGAAGCTCTTTTTTCTTCTCACTTCCTATTTTTTCTTCAACTTTTTGTTCAATTGGTAAACCATGACAATCCCAACCTGGAGTATATCGTATAGATTTTCCATCAAAATAGTGAAATTTGTTTATAATATCTTTTAAAATTTTATTTAAAGCATGACCTATATGAATATTTCCATTTGCATAAGGAGGTCCATCGTGAAGAGTAAAACTTTCACAACCTACTCTATTTTTCTTCATTTTTTCATATACAGCTTGTTCATCCCACTGCTTGTATCTTATTGGTTCATTTTGTGGCAAACCACCTCTCATTGGAAAATCAGTTTTTGGAAGCAACAAACTCTCTTTATAATCCATATTTCACCTCTATTTTAAATAATTTTCTATTTTGTTAAATCGAAGATTATATCTAAATATATTTAAAATAAAATTTTATTATCTTTACTTAAAAATTTAATAATTTAACACAATCTTTATGTGAAATAAAAAAATTATATGCTAGAATATTTGCCAAATTTTGACAAAATAAATATAGGATAGAAAATGAGCGTAAAACACTATGAAGTAATTGTTGTTGGTGGTGGAATTTCTGGAGCTGCTTTGTTTTTTGAGTTAGCAAAATATTCTGATATAAATAATATTTGTTTACTTGAGAAGTATGATGATCTTGCTACACTTAACTCTAAAGGTACAAGTAACTCTCAAACAATACATGTTGGAGATATTGAAACAAACTATACTTTTGATAAAGCAAAAATTACAAAACGAACAGCAAAGATGATTGAGAAATTTAATCTTATGTATAATTTACAAGATAAAATTATGTTCAAACATCAAAAAATGGCTCTTGGAGTTGGAGAAAAAGAGGTTAAATTTATTACAGATAGATATAATCAATTTAAAGAGATTTTTCCATATTTAGAACTTTGGGACAAAGAAACTTTAAGAGAAAAAGAGCCTTTGTTAGTTTATGCTGATAAAGAGAGAACAAAAGATAGACCAGAACCAATTATAGCTATGGGAACAAATGACCAATATACAACTGTTGATTTTGGAGCTATGACAAAAGAACTTGTAAAAGCTGCAAAAGAGGCAGATAGCTCTAAAACAACTGATGTATTTTTTAATCAAGAAGTAGATGAAATAGAAAAAATTGGTGATAAATTTAAAGTTACAACTACAAATGGAACAGTTTATACAGCTGATTTTGTTGTTGTAAATGCTGGTGCACATTCACTTTATTTAGCTCACAAAATGGGACATGGAAAACATATGGGTTCATTATCAATGGCTGGATCATTCTATATTACAAATGGAACATATTTAAATGGTAAAGTATATATGGTTCAAAATGACAAACTTCCATTTGCAGCACTTCATGGAGATCCAGATATTTTATGTGATGGAAAAACAAGATTTGGACCAACAGCATTAGCCCTTTTAGTTCTTGAAAGATACAAAGGTGGAAAATCTTTCTTCCAATGTTTAAAAACTTTAAACTTCGATGGAAGTATTATGAAAATTTTCTGGGATTTACTAAAAGATAGTGATATTAGAAATTATGTATTTAAAAACTTCTTATTTGAAGTTCCTGGAATTAATAAAAAACTTTTTGTTCAAGACGCACAAAAAATTGTTCCATCTTTAAGTGTAGATGATATCGAATATGCAAAAGGTTTTGGAGGAGTTAGACCTCAAGTTTTAAATAAAACAGAGAAAAAACTAATGCTAGGTGAAGCTTCAATTACTGAAGAAAAAGGGATTATTTATAATATGACTCCATCTCCAGGAGCAACTTCTTGTTTAGGAAATGCTGAAAGAGATATAAAAATAGTTTGTGAATACTTAGGTAAAAAATTTAACGAAGAACAATTCTTAGCTGATTTTACAGATGATAAATAATAAAAAGGGCTATTGCCCTTTTTAATAGAAGGCTTTTTATGGCAACAAACTTCTCAAAAAAAGATATGATTAAACTTCAAAATCTTTTAAGAAAATCAAAAAAAACAATTACAACTGCTGAATCTTGTACAGGTGGACTAGTTGCAAGTCTTATTACTAAAATCTCAGGCTCTAGTGATATATTTAATGGAAGTATTGTTACTTACTCAAATAGTATAAAAAACAAAGAGCTAGGTGTTTTAAATGAAAGCTTAGATAAATTTGGGGCAGTAAGTAAACAAGTTGTATCTGAGATGCTAGATGGTGTATTAAAAAAATTTGAATCAGATTTTGCTATTGCAATTTCAGGGGTTGCTGGTCCAAATGGTGGAACAAAAAATAAGCCTGTTGGAACTATTGTAATAGGTATTGCTTCAAATAATAATATAAAAAAAATAAAAACATATCACCTAAAAGGTAGCAGAATTTCAATTCAAAAACAATCAGCAAATATAGCTCTTTCAAAAATTTTGAAATTTGTATCAAAAACTATTGACAATTAATTTAAATTGCACTATAATTCCAGTCCATTTTAAGTAAACACTTAAAATTTGAATGACTCGTTAGCTCAGCCGGTAGAGCATCTCACTTTTAATGAGGAGGCCGATGGTTCGAATCCATCACGGGTCACCATTTTGTTGTTGCATAATCTTGGCCCCTTCATCTAACGGTTAGGATTCATGGTTTTCATCCATGCCACAGGGGTTCGAATCCCCTAGGGGTCACCAAGTACAATATGCAACAAATGGTCGATTAGCTCAGTTGGTAGAGCGCTACCCTTACAAGGTAGATGTCATAAGTTCGAGTCTTATATCGACCACCATTATTTAAAAGGTGCGGCCATAGTTTAGTTGGTTAGAATGCCTGCCTGTCACGCAGGAGGTCGCGAGTTCGAGTCTCGTTGGCCGCGCCATTTTATTTATTTTTTTTGACTCGTTAGCTCAGCCGGTAGAGCATCTCACTTTTAATGAGGAGGCCGATGGTTCGAATCCATCACGGGTCACCATTTCTTTTGTTATATATCTTGGCCCCTTCATCTAACGGTTAGGATTCATGGTTTTCATCCATGCCACAGGGGTTCGAATCCCCTAGGGGTCACCAAGGCCAATATATAACAATCCCCTAATTTCGGTCGATTAGCTCAGTTGGTAGAGCGCTACCCTTACAAGGTAGATGTCATAAGTTCGAGTCTTATATCGACCACCATTATTTAAAAGGTGCGGCCATAGTTTAGTTGGTTAGAATGCCTGCCTGTCACGCAGGAGGTCGCGAGTTCGAGTCTCGTTGGCCGCGCCATTTTATTTTTTAACTATCTCTTAATTCAAATCTAGCTATTATTAATTTTTATATTTTAAGGTTGAAAATTGCTAAAAGCTAAAAGTCTATATCATTTAATTGTTTACAGTATATTTTTTATTATCATTTTAATATCTTTTTTTACTTTTATTATTATAAACAATGCACATGAAGAACTTCAAGAGAAGATAACTACTTTAAAAGAAGATTATACAAACAATCAAAAAGCTCTACTTAAAAATTATGTAAATTATGTAGTTAAATTTATTGATTACTACTATATTGAAAATAGAGATAAATTTGATGAAGAAACTATTCAAAAAAATCTTATTTTAGCTTTAGATCATCTAAATATTAGCTCAAATCCAAATGAGTATATTTTTATTTTTGATATTAATGGAAATTTAATTGATAATTCTAATGATAAACAAGAAATTGGCAAAAATTTCCTAAATTATAAAGACTCTAAAGGAAAGAGTGTTGTAAAAGAGCTAATAGAAGCTTCAAAAAATAGTGATGGTGGATTTGTAAACTATTTTTGGTCAAAACCTAGCCTAACTAAAGAGACAAACAAAATATCTTATGTTAAATCTTATGATAGATGGAGTTGGACAATAGGAAAAGGTGTATATTTAGATGAAATTGATAGATTAATTAAACAAAAAGAAGAAGAGTATAGCAGTAAAATATCAAACTATACTTTACAAATAACTTCCTTAACTATTTTACTAATTTTGTACTCTATATTTATTTATAAGAATGCTACTATATTAATAGTAAATGATGTAAAAGAGATAGGTAAATATTTTAAAGAATCTGAAGAAAGAAATGAGCCAATCAATCAAAATAGGATTACCTTAGGAGAGTTTAAGATTATTGCAAATTATGCAAATGATACTATGACAAACATAAAATTAAAAAGCTCTATGCTTGAAGAGCTAAATAAAAATTTAGAAATAAAAGTAAATGAAAAAACAAAAGAGCTATCAGACTTAGTAGAATCTCAAAAACAATTTTTAAAAAATTCTGTGCATGAAATTAATACTCCTTTAGCAATTATAAGAACAAATATTGATTTGCTAAAGATGAAAATCCCTGAAAATAAATATATTACAAATATTGAATCTGGTTCAAAAACTATCCAATATATTTATGATGATTTATCGTATCTTATAAAAAAAGATAGAGTTTTATATGAAAAAGAGTATTTAGAGTTTTCAGAAATTCTAAAAAATAGATTAGAATTTTTTGAAGAGATTGTAAAATCAAACTCTTTGTATTTTATAAAAAATATCGAAGATGATGTTTATTTAAAATTTAACTCTGTAGAACTTCAAAGAATTATAGATAATAATATTTCAAATGCTGTAAAATATTCATTTAGTAAATCAGCAATTCATATAAAGTTATATTATATAAATGACAATGAAATAGAGTTTAGTGTAACAACAAACTCAAAAATAATAGAAGATACAAATAAAATCTTTGAAGATTTTTATAGAGAGAACAAAGCTCGTGGTGGATTTGGATTAGGATTAAAAATTGTAAAAGAGATTTGTGATAAAAATTTAGTTACAATTGAAATATTATCAGATAAAAAAGAGACAAAATTTAGTTATAGGTTTAAAATAAATGAAGATACTACTACTTGAAGATGAATTGATGTTAAATAGTGCCATTAGCGAATATTTAAAAAATATTGGTCATATGGTTGAAAGTTTTTTTGATGGTGCCGAAGTTTTAAAAAGTATTGAAAATGGTTATGATTTACTAATTCTTGATGTTAATGTACCAAATGTAGATGGTTTTTCTATTTTAAATGAACTAAACAATAGAAAAATTCATATTCCTACAATTTTTATATCAGCACAAATTGATATTGAAGATATTACAAAAGCTTATAATCTTGGTGCTAGAGAATATCTTAAAAAACCATTTCATTTGGGAGAGTTAGGAATAAAAATAAATCAAATTCTAAAAAAAGAGCAAAACAATACTACACATATTAGATTTTCAGAAAATTACTCTTATTCCAAAGATAAACAAACACTTTATTTCAATGGAGAACCTCAAAATCTTACAAAAAAACAGTTAGAAATTATTCATATTTTAGCTTTAAACATAAATATGATTGTAGATTTTGAAAGATTCAGAGTGGATGTTTGGGATGCTGAAAATATTGATAATCCAACAATAAGAGCTGAAATATCAAGATTAAAAAAATCACTAAAAGAAGATTTTATTAAAAATATTCGTGGGCTTGGATATAAAATAGATAGATATTACTCAGTATAAATTTTTTAATACTTCTGTGCTACTTTTTTGCTACTAAATATGATTATAATTCCCCTTGTTTACAAGGAGAATTATGAAAATCGAAGAACCAAATATTAAATTTTTCAGAGAAAAAACAACTATTATTTTTACTCTTATTCTTTTATTGTTTATTTTCTCATTTGGATTTGGAATAGTTCTTTTTGGCTTCTTAAATAGTTTTAATATTTTTGGAGCTAAATTATCATATTTTATATCTGGACAATTTACAATTTACTTATCTATTTTATTAATATTTATATATCAAAAACAGGTTTTAAAATTAGAAAAAAAATATGAGAACACCTATTAAATGGAACTTCAATCTTTAATATACCTTTTTGTAGGTGTATCATTTACAATATACTTTGGTTTAGCTCTTTGGACAAAAGCTAGTTCTACAAAAGATTTTTATGTTGCAAACAAATCATTTAATCCAGTGTTTAATGGGGCCTCTATTGCTGTTGATTTTATTAGTGCTGCAACATTTATATCTTTATGTGGAGCTTTTTTAAGTTTTGGATATGATAGTTTTGCTTATATTATTGGAATTACATCTGGTTTTGTTTTGCTTACAATTTTAATAGTACCTTATCTAAGAAAAATGGAGTGTTTATCTATTCCACTTTTTTTTGAAAAAAGATTTAACTCTAAGCTACTCAAGATAACTACAATAATAATTGTTGTTTTGGTCTCATTTATATATATTTCAGCGCAACTAAAAGGTGTAGGAATAATATTTTCAAGAATTTTCCAACTTGATTTATCAACTGCTCTTTTAATAGGAATGTGTATAACTCTATTTTATGCTTTTATTGGTGGTATGAAAAATATTGCTTATACTCAAATTGCTCAATATATTATTATTCTTTTTTCATTTATGACACCTATTTTCTTCTTAACTATTGAGTTTACGAACTCTTATCTTCCTCAATTAGCTATTTTTTCTAAATCAGAAATATATGAAGAGAGATACTTAATTGAAGTTTTTGAACAAACTTTAAATGATTATGGTTTTAAATCTTTTTCTGAATTTAATGTTTTAAATAGTTTATTAATAGCTATATCTTTGAGTTTAGGAGTTGCTTCTTTACCACATATTTTAATCAAATTTTTCTCAACTCCCACAGTAAATGACGCAAGAAGATCATCATTTTGGGCATTAATTTTTATATCTGTTATTTATACTTCTATATCATCTTTATTTATTCTTTCTACATTAAATTTAGTAAAAAAGACAAATAGTGTAGAGTATGATGCTTTTATAAATAATGAAATAGAAGGAAATGAAGGTAAATGGCTAAAAACTTGGGAAAAAACTGGTTTAGTAAAGTTTGAAGATTTTAATAACAATAATAAAATAGATTTAAAATATGAAAATAATATAAGCGAATTATCAATAAATCCAGATGCGCTATCGCTTTTAACTCCAGAAATTGCAAACTTACCAAATTGGGTTATATCTTTAGTTTTAGCAGGCGCATTAGCAGCAACATTATCTACAATAACTGGTTTGATTTTAATCATAAAAACTACAATATCTTATGAATTGCTAAAAGAAAATTTTAGTAAAAATAATATTATTGCTAGAGTTATATTTTCAAAATTATTAATAGTTTTAATTATAGTTCTAGCAACTTTATTTTATATTCCAAACTATACAATTTTGCAAACAGTTGCTATAGCTTTTACAATATGTGCAGCAACACTATTTCCAACTTTGGTTTTAGGAATTTTTTATAAAAAAACAAATACAATTGGGGCAATATTTGGTGTAATATCAAGCCTATTTTTTACACTATCTTATTGTATCTATTTTTTATACATAAATAGTTCAAGCAATTACTTTTTTGGTATTAGTAGTGAAGCAATTGGCTCTATTGGTGCAATTTTAAATATTTTAATTACAGTTATAGTTTCAAAACTAACATCAAAACAAAAAAATATAAATGAATCTATTGATTTTACGCAACACAAGGAGTAAAAATGAGTATTCAAGATCAAGAGAGTTTTTTATCAAAAACTCACCCATTTGAAGTTTTAACACCAAGCCAAATTGCTACATGTATTGAGCATATGGATATAGCTTACTATCCAAAAGATACAGTTTTAATTAGTCCAGAAAAAATACCTAAATATTTTTTTATTATTATCAAAGGTTCAGTTTTTGAATACTCTCCTGAAAATGTCGTAGTAATGGATTATCAAAGCGAAGATACTTTTGATTCAAATTCTCTAATTTATGGAAAATGTGAAAATAGTTTTAGAGTAAACGAAGAGCTAATATGTTATGAAATAGAGAAAAAAACTTTTTTAGAGTTAATTGATAAAAACCAAAAATTTAAAGATTTTTTCTTAAAAGATTTAGTAAATAAAATCAGAACATTAAAAGACAAAGAGAATACTTCTCAATTATCATCTTTTATGATAGCAAAAGTAAGTGATACTTTAATACATGAAGCTTGTATAGTAAAAAAAGATACAAAATTAATAGATGCAATAGATAAATCAATGAAATACAAAACTTCAACTATTATAATTGAAGGTGATAATAAAGAGTATGGAATTATTACAGATTCTTTGCTAAAAGTAAAAGTTCTTTTAGAAGGAAGAGATTTATCCATTCCTGTTAGTGATATTGCTATTTTTCCACTTTTGACTATTAAACAAGATGATTATCTATTTGAAGCTTTAACAATTTTAGTAAAAAGAAATATTAAAAGAGTTGGAGTAGTTGATAATAATGGAAATATGGTTGGAATTCTAGAACAAATAGATATTTTATCTCATTTTGCAAATCATACATATGTTATTGAATCAAAGATTAAAAATGCAAAAAATATTGAAGATTTAAAAGATGCTAGTAAAGATTTTATAGACATAATTACAAGTCTTCAAGCAAAAGGTGTTAAATTACACCATATTTCAAATCTTATTGGGCAATTAAACACAAAGGTTTATCAAAAATTATTCTCATTAATTCTTCCTTTAGAGTTGCAAAAAGATGCTTGTCTATTTGTAATGGGAAGTGAAGGAAGAAATGAACAAATTATAAAAACAGATCAGGATAATGCTTTGATTGTAAGAGATGGTATCGATGTTGAAAAATACAGACCTTATATGCAAAAAATTACAGATGCTCTTATATTTTTAGGTTATCCTCCTTGTGAAGGAAATATAATGGTTTCTAATCCTGCTTGGTGTAAGTCATATCTCAATTTTAAAGATGATATATCAAGATGGGTAGGTACTCAGGATATGAAAAACTTCTTAGATTTAGCAATATTTGCTGACTCATTTGCAGTTGCAGGTGATAAGCAGATGCTGATTGATTTAAAAGAGTTCTTATACTCAAAAGTACAAAATGATATTTTTATGGCATATTTTGCAAAATCAACAACAGCATTTGAAACTCCAACAACAATATCTACTTTTATGGGTAAAGAAAATTTTATAAATATTAAAAAAGCTGCAATTTTTCCAATAGTTCATGGAATTAGAAGTTTAGCCTTAAAAGAGAAAATAAAAGAGACAACAACTATAAAAAGAATCCAAATTTTAGAGCAAAGAAAAATTTTAGAAAAAGATAGAGCCGCAGAGCTATTAGAAGCACTAGAAATAGTAAATACTTTAAGATTGAGACATCAAATAGATTTATTACAGCAAAATAAACCACTATCAAATGAGATAGATACCAATAGTTTAGGAAAAATAGAGAGAGATTTATTAAAAGAATCATTTAAAATTGTAAATGACTTCAAAAAAATTGTAAGTTATATATTTAAACTAGATAAGATTTATTAAAATGTTTAAAAATATTATAAAAATTTGGCAAAGAAAAAAACTTTTAGATAAAAGATTTGATTTTTTATTTAATGAACCTCCACAAGATGAATATATAAGTTTAGACTGTGAAACTACAGGTTTAAATCCTAAAAAAGATGAAATTTTATCTATTGGTGCAGTTTTAATCAAAGATAACAAAATTTTAATGAGAAAAACATTTAATATATTTGTAAAACCATCTCAAAATATAAATCCTGAATCTATAAAAATTCATCTCTTAAGAGAAATCGATTTACAAAATGCTATTGAACCTGATGTTGCTATATATAAACTTCTTGATTTTATTGGTTCAAGACCAATAGTTGGCTACTACATAGATTTTGATATCGAAATGATTTCAAAATATACAAAAAAATTAATAGGAATAAAACTTCCAAATCAAAGAATTGAAGTATCATCAATATATTATGATATAAAAAAGACAAAAGATAACTATGGATTTATAGATTTAAAGTTTGATACTATTATGACTTTTCTTGATATACCCGTTTTAGGAAAACATGATGCTTTAAATGATGCAATAATGACTTCTATGATATTTTTAAAACTAAAAAATCTCGCAAAACAGAAAAAAATTAACTTTTAGAAATACTATAAAATAGTATTTCTAATCTTTTTAAACCTTTTTTTTTAATCTTTTTTTAAATGCTATGCTTTTGCAACTAAAATATTTTACTATTTCAACTAATCTTATTTTAGGAGAAAAAATGGATAACAAATTAGTAGAAAGGATTAAAGCTAATCCTAAATACCATGAACTTGTTTCAAAAAGAAGTTCATTTGCTATTAAATTAGCAATTTTCATGCTAGTAGTTTATTATGGTTTCATATTAACTATTGCATTCAACAAAGAGTTCTTTGCTACAAAAATAGGTGAAACAATGACGGTTGCATTTCCAATAGGTTTTGGAATTATTGTAATAGCATTCTTAACAACTCTAGTTTATGTTGTTAGAGCAAATGGTGAGTTTGAAGACTTAACTAATGATATTAAAAATGATGTGAAGGATATATTATAATGTTAAAAATAATTACTTTATTAGGTTTATCATCATTAGCACTATTTGCAGATGATTCTAAAAGTGGTGTAAATATGGAAGCTATGATAATGTTCTTTGCATTTATCATTGGAACTATGGGTATTACAAAATGGGCTGCTAGTAAAACAAAATCTGCTTCAGATTTTTATACAGCTGGTGGGGGAATTACAGGTTTTCAAAATGGTCTAGCAATTGCTGGAGATTATATGTCTGCTGCTTCTTTCCTTGGTATTTCAGGTATGATTTATCTAAATGGTTTTGATGGTATTATTTATGCTATTGGATTCTTAGTTGGTTGGCCAATTATTCTTTTCTTAATGGCTGAAAAATTAAGAAACTTAGGTAAGTTTAACTTTACTGATATTGCTGCTTACAGACTAGATGAGAGAAGAATAAGAATTCTTGCTGCTTGTGGTTCTTTAACAGTTGTTACTTTCTACTTAATTGCTCAAATGGTTGGAGCTGGAAAACTAATTGAAGTATTATTCCATATTCCATATCAATGGGCTGTTGTAATTGTTGGTGCATTAATGATCATTTATGTAACTTTTGGTGGTATGCTTGCTACTACTTGGGTACAAATTATTAAAGCTGTTCTACTATTAGGTGGAGTTACAATCATGGCACTTTTAGTTCTAGCTACAACTGGAATTAACTTCTCATTTGCAAACTTAGCTGAAACTGCTGTTAATTTACATGCTAAAAAAGATGCTATTTTGGCACCAGGTTCATTTGTATCTGATCCAATTGCTTCTATTTCTTTAGGACTTGCTTTAATGCTTGGAACTGCTGGATTACCTCATATTCTTATGAGATTCTTTACAGTTGGAAATGCAAAAGAGGCTAGAAAATCTGTTGTTTATGCAACTGGATTTATTGGTTACTTCTATTTATTAATAGCTGTTGTTGGTCTTGGTGGAATTGTTTACTTAATGGATCCAAATATTAATAGTGCTTATTTAGATGCTGCTGGTAAATTAATCGGTGGAAATAATATGGCTGCTGTTCACTTGGCTCAAGCTACTGGTGGTTCTATTTTCTTAGGATTTATCTCTGCTGTTGCATTTGCTACAATTCTAGCGGTTGTTGCTGGTCTTGCACTTGCTGCTTCTAACTCAATTGCACACGATTTATATGCAATCGTTATTAGAAAAGGTCAAGCGACTGATGCTGAAGAGATGAAAGTTTCAAAAAGAACAGTTATTATCATTGGTATAGTTGCAGTTCTTCTAGGATTTGCTTTTGAAAATCAAAATATTGCATTCATGGTTGGGCTAGCGTTCGCGGTTGCTGCATCTGCTAACTTCCCAATATTAATTTTATCAATCTATTGGTCAAAATTAACAACAAGAGGTGCATTTATGGGTGGATTTATTGGTTTACTAACAGCTGTTATTCTAGTTGTACTAAGTAAAACTGTATGGGTTGATATTTTTGGTTTCAAAGATGCTATATTCCCATGGACACATCCTGCACTATTCTCTGTATCTGCTGCATTTATTGGTATTTGGTTCTTCTCAATTACTGATAGCTCAGCTAGAGCAGAAGAAGATAAATCAGGATTTGAAGCTCAAAAAATTAGAGGTGAAACTGGTATTGGTTCTGACGGAGCTGTATCACACTAATAAAATTACTAAAGAGAGGAATCTCTTTAGTAATAACTTAAAAAATACTTAATAATCATAATTAATTGTAATAATTAATATATTGTTTTTTGTTACTATTCTACATTTATTTTAAAATTTCTATATAATTTTTATCAACAAATCAAGCAAAATATAAATTTATTTGTATAATCGATTACTTTATCTATAATTTAGATAAAAATAAAAAAGTCGCAGGAGAATAAGGTATGGATGAGAAATTGGTTGAGAAAATAGAAGCCAATCCTAAATATAAAGAGCTAGTTTCAAAAAGAAACTCTTTAGCTTTAAAACTAGGAATTTTTGTGTTGATAATGTTTTATTCATTTATCACAGTAGTTGCATTTAACAAAGATCTATTTGCAATAAAAGTAGCAGAAGGTTATATAACAACTATTGCATTTCCTATTGCATTAGCAATTTTAGTTATTAGCTTTTTAACAACACTAGTTTATGTAAGACGTGCAAATGGTGAGTTTGATGATCTTACAAATGATATTAAAAAAGATGTAAGGGAGTTTTTATGATTAGAATAATAACTCTACTTTTTTTAGCTTCACTTGCTCTTTTTGCTGCAGGTGATGCAACTTTTGAAGGTAAAAGAGAATTAAATGTAGCTGCTATTGCTATGTTTTTAGTTTTTATTGTTGGAACACTAGGAATTACATATTGGGCAGCTAAAAGAACAAAATCTGCTAGTGATTTTTATACAGCTGGTGGGGGAATAACTGGTTTTCAAAATGGTTTAGCAATTGCTGGTGACTATATGAGTGCAGCTGCATTTTTAGGTGTTTCTGGACTTATTTATATGAATGGATTTGATGGAGTTATTTATGCTGTTTCGTTTTTAGTTGGTTGGCCAGTAATTTTATTTTTTATGGCTGAAAAATTAAGAAATTTAGGTAAATTTACATTTGCTGATATTGCTGCATATAGATTAGCTCAAAAAGAGATTAGAACTTTGGCTGCATTTGGTTCTTTATCTGTTGTTATTTTATATCTAATTGCTCAAATGGTTGGAGCTGGAAAACTAATTCAAATTCTATTTGGTATGGAGTATGAGTATGCTGTATTTATGGTTGGGGCACTAATGATTATTTATGTAACATTTGGTGGAATGCTTGCAACTACTTGGGTACAAATTATTAAAGCTGTTTTACTTCTTTCTGGGGTTTCATTTATGGCTATTATGGTTTTATGGCACTTTGGATTTAATTTTGAATCATTAGCTCAAACTGCTGTAAATAATCATGCAAAAGGTGAAGAGATTTTAAAACCAGGTGGATTCTTAAGTGATCCAGTATCTGCTATCTCTTTAGGAATGGCTTTAATGCTAGGAACTGCTGGTCTTCCTCACGTATTAATGAGATTCTTTACAGTTGGAAATGCAAAAGAGGCTAGAAAATCTGTTGTTTATGCAACTGGATTTGTTGCATACTTTTGGGTAATTATCTCTATTGTTGGACTTGGAGCAATTGCATTTTTAAATAGTGCTGAAGGTGCTCAATATTTTGTTGATGGAAAACTATTTGGTGGATCTAATATGGCATCAGTTCACCTATCTCATATGCTTGGTGGAAATGCTTTCTTAGGATTTATTAGTGCTGTTGCATTTGCTACAATTTTGGCTGTTGTTTCTGGACTTACTCTAGCAGGTGCTAGTGCAATTTCACACGATATTTATGCGAATGTTATAAATCCAAATGCAAGTGATGAAAAAATTGTAAAAATTTCAAAAATAACTGTTATAATTGTAGGTATTGTTGGAGTTACACTTGGAATTGCATTTGAGTCTCAAAATATTGCATACATGGTTGGACTTGCATTTGGAATAGCTGCAAGTGCTAACTTCCCAATTTTGTTTTTATCAATTTATTGGTCAAAATTAACAACAAGAGGTGCATTTATTGGTGGATTTATGGGATTAATTACAGCAGTTTCTCTAGTAATTTTAGGCCCAAATGTTTGGGTTCAAATTTTAGGAAATGAAAAAGCAATTTTCCCTTATGCCCACCCTGCACTATTCTCTGTTACAGTTGCCTTTGTTTCAATTTGGTTCTTCTCTATAATTGATAACTCAAAAAGAGCTACTACAGAGAGAGCTATGTTTAGAGCTCAAAATGTTAGAGCTAACACTGGAATTGGTTCAGCAGAAGCAGTTTCACACTAAAAATATCAAAAAGAGAATCTCTTCTCTTTTTGATTTTGCACTACTTTAAATATAGGAGAGATGAGTATGCAAGAGCAAAAAAAATTTATTTCAAATATTCACCCATTTAATAATTTAAATACATTTGAGTTAGACGATTTAGTCGAAGATTTAGACATTGTCTATTTTAAAGCAAACTCAATAGTTCAAACACAAGATAGTAATCCAGAGTTTTTATATTTTGTTTTAAAAGGTTTAATTCAAGAGATAAACGATGATGAAGTTTTAAGTGTATATTCAAAAGGTGAGATATTTGATTCTGTATCTTTGATAAAAAATCATAGTAAAAATAGTTTTGTGGCTATCGAAGAGAGTATTTGTTACGCTCTTAAAAAAGAGAGATTTATGCAGATTTTAAGCTCAAATCAACAACTAGAAAACTATTTTTTTCAATCCATTTCAGATAAGTTAAACAATAATATCTTAAATGAAAAGAATAAAGATATGGCAAATATTATGATTGCCAAAGTTAAAGATGCAAAAATTCATAAAGCTGTAGTTGTTGATACAAACAAAACAATTTATGAAGCAGCAAAGATTATAAAACAAGAAAAAATTCCAACCCTATTATTAAAAGATGAAGATGGTGAAATGTATATTGTAACTGATTCAGATTTTAGACAAAAAGTTATTTTAAATAGAATGGATTATGATGATTTGGTTGTGAAAATTGCTTCTAAAGGCTTAATTTATATAAATGAAGATGATTTTTTATTTAATGCTCAACTTCAAATGGCAAAACATGGATTAAAAAGAGTAGTTGTAAAAAACGACCATGAGGAGATTGTAGGAATACTTGATCAAATATCTCTTTCGTCATTTTTTGCAACAAATACTTTTGCAGTTTCAAATCAAATTATTAATGCAGAGACCTTAGATGAGCTAAAAGAGGCTTCACACTCATTTATAAAAATAATTAAATCACTAAATGCCAAAGGTGTAAAAATAGAGTTTATCTCTAAGTTGATAAACCAACTAAACAAAAAACTTCTTGACAAACTATATAAAATTTTAGCTCCCAAAGAGCTTATTGGAAAATCTTGTTTAGTTGTAATGGGAAGTGAAGGAAGAGCTGAACAAATACTTAGAACCGATCAAGACAATGCGCTTATTATTTCAGATGATTGCTCTATTAGTGAAGAGAAACTAAGAGAGTTTACTCATCTTTTTACAGAGACTTTAGTTGATTTTGGATTTCCTAGATGCGAAGGAAATATAATGGTTTCAAATCCATATTGGTGCAGAAAGCAGAGTGATTTTAAAGAGCTTATTTATGAGTGGGTAAATAGTCCAAGTGGTGATAACTTTATGAATATTGCAATATTTTATGATGCACTTTGTGTATCTGGAGATATTGAAATTATTAAAGAGTTAAAAAATTATCTATTTAAAATATCTTCAAACTCTCAAAGCTTTTATACAAATTTTGCAAGAGTTATAAATAGTTTTGATGTACCTTTAGGTTTTTTTGATGGTTTTGTATTTAATAGCAAAGATGAAAAGCATAAAGATGAGATTGATATAAAAAGAGGTGGTATTTTTATAATTGTTCAAGGAATTAGATCTTTAAGTATTCAAAACAGAGTTCTAAATACAAATACAATAAAAAGAATAAATAGCTTAAAAGAGTTAAAAGTTTTAGATGATGAGAGCGCAAAAGAGTTGATTATGGCATTTAATATTTTAAATAGTTTAAAACTAAAAGCTAGTTTAGAGAAACTTGATAAAAAAGAGAAGATAGATAATTTTGTAAATCCAAATAGATTAACAATTATGGAGAAAGATTTACTAAAAGAGTCTTTTAAAATAGTAAATAGACTAAAAAAACGATTAGAAAACCATTTTAAGCTTAACTATGTTTAAAAAAATTTCAAACTACTTTAATAAAAAAAAATTAAAAGATAAAAAATATAGTTTTTTATTTGATAAACATTTAGAAAATGAGTATGTTTGTTTTGATTGTGAAACAACTGGACTAGATCCAAAAATTGATGATATTATCTCTATTGGTGCTGTGATTATAAAAAATAATACAATAGTCTCAAGTAAAAAGTTTGTAAGATATATTAAACCTAAAAACTGCTCTTTAGATGAAAAATCAATAAAAATACACCATATACGAGAGTGTGATTTAGAAAATGGATGTGAAATTGATGATGTTATTTTAGAGTTTTTAGAGTTTATAGGAAATAGAACTTTAGTTGGATATTTTTTAGATTTTGACAAAAATATGATAAATAAATACCTAAAACCACTATTGGGAATAACTCTACCAAATAGAAGTATAGAGGTATCTGAGATTTATCATGATTTTAAAATTGAGTTAATCCCTCAAAGCTTTATAGATTTAAAATTTAAAACTATAGTAAATGATTTAGATATTCCAGAATTTGGAAATCACGACTCTTTTAATGATGCAATAATGACTGCAATGATATTTTTAAAACTAAAAAATCATCCAAATGTAAAAATAAAATAAATATGAATTTATCAAAATTTAAATCAGAAAAAGAGATACTAAAACTCTCTATATTTACCACAATTTTTTTAGCAATTCTTGGTTTGATTTTTGGTCTACTAGCTAGTTCTGCAACTATTATTTTTGATAGTATTTATGGAATGATAGATGCTTTAATGACTGTTTTAGCACTTGTTGTTGCAAAATTAATTACATCTTCAACTTCAAAAGATATTGTCTCAAATAGACTTGAAAAACATTTTACAATGGGCTTTTGGCACCTTGAACCAATTGTTTTAGGAGTAAATGGAATACTTTTAATAGGTGCTTCAATTTATGCTTTTATAAATGCAATTGATAGTATTTTACTTGGAGGAAGAGAGATAATCTTTTCATATGCAATTATTATAACTGCTATTTCTATTGTAGTTGAGATTACTTTGGGAGTTTTTATAAGAAAAGCAAATAAAGATATTAATTCTGAATTTTTAAAATTAGACTCTATTAGTTGGTTGATTTCAGCTTCCATGTCTTTTGCTTATCTTATAGCTTTTGGTTTTGGATACTTTGTAAAAGATGGAGAACTTTCTTGGATTACACCATTTATTGATCCATTTATACTAATTTTTGTATCAATTTTGGTAATTCCAATGCCTTTTAAAACTGTTAAACAAGCACTTGCAGATATTTTGCTTGTAACTCCATCTTCTTTAAAAAATCATGTTGATATTGTTGCAAAAAATATTGTAAATAAATATAAATTTGACTCTTTTAGAGCCTATGTTGCAAGAGTTGGTAGAGGGAGACAGATTGAACTTTATTTTATAGTTCCAAAAAGCTGGCCAGCAAAAAGACTTGAAGAGTGGGATATGCTTCGTGATGAGATAGAGAAAGATTTAGGAAAAGAGGATCCAAATCTTTGGCTTACAATAGTTTTCACAACTGATTTTGAGTGGGCAGAATAAAAAAATTATTTAAGTTTTAATTAGATATTATTTCAAAAAGTTAATTATAAATTTTAATATAAATTTAAGAAAAAGGATAGAAATGTTGATTTTCGTTTTAAATGCAGGATCTTCTTCACTAAAATATCAATTAATTGATATAAAGTCTAAAGAGCTAAAAGCTAGTGGTTTAGTTGAGAGAATTGGAATTGATGGAATACTAAAGCATGAAATTGGAGAGAATAAAAAACTTACTTTTGAACTTCCAATTCCTACACACAAAGAGGCAATTGAGTTAGTTCTTAGAATTTTAACAAACAATGAAACAAAAGTTATAAACTCTATTGATGAGATAAAAGCTATTGGACATAGAGTTGTTCATGGTGGAGAGTATTTTAAAGGCTCTGCTATTGTTGATGATGAAGTAATTAGAAAAATTGAAGAACTAATTCCTCTAGCTCCTTTGCATAATCCTGCAAATATTTTAGGAGTAAAAATTTGTAAAGATTTAATGCCAAAAGTTCCAAATGTAGTAACTTTTGATACAGCATTCCATCAAACTATGCCAATGGAAAACTTCTTATATGCAGTTCCTTATGCTGATTATACAGAGCATCACTTAAGAAAATATGGATTTCATGGAACAAGCCACTACTATGTATCGCAAGAGGCTATTAAGCTTTTAAATAAAAAAGATAGCAAAGTTATAGTTTGTCATCTTGGAAATGGATCATCTGTTTGTGCTGTTAAAGATGGAAAATCAATTAGTACTTCTATGGGTCTTACTCCACTTGAAGGTTTAGTAATGGGTACAAGAAGTGGAGATATTGATGCTGGTGTTATTCCATATTTAATGGAGAAAAAAGGTTTAAATCATATTCAAATTCTTGATTACTTAAATAAGAAATCAGGGATTCTTGGAGTTTCTGGAGTTAGTTCAGATTTAAGAGAGGTTATAAAAGCTTCTAATGATGGAGATAAAAGATCTAAAATAGCAATTACTATGTTATGTGATAGAATCAAAAAATATCTTTGCTCTTATGCAGGACTTATGCATGGAGTTGATGCTATTTGCTTTACTGCTGGAATTGGAGAAAACTCTGATTTAATTAGAGAAAAAGTTTGTGAAGGTTTAGAGTTTATGGGAATTGAGATTGACAAAGATAAAAACTCAAAAAGAGAGAAAGGAAATAGAGAGATAAATACAAAAAACTCTAAAACAAAAATCTTTGTAATTCCTACAAATGAAGAATTAGTAATAGCAACAGATACTTATAATTTACTAAAAAAGTAAAAATTTATAAAAATAAAAAGAGCAAACTTGTAGAATTTACTCAAAAGTGCTCTTTTTGTTTTATTTTTTCACTTTTTAAACACTCTCAAAGCCCACAATCATCGCTTTTATTTGCTACTTTAATGCTATTTTTTTTCATTATAATTTTCGTTATATTTGAAAAAAGAAAGGATTGGTTACATCATGGATTTAATTGATAATATCAAAGAAAAAGCTAAAAAAAATTTAAGAACTATTGTTCTTCCAGAGTCTGAAGATGAAAGAGTTTTAAAGGCAACTGAAATAGTTTTAAAAGACAAAACTGCGAAAATTATCCTTATTGGGAATGAAGAAACAATAAAAGCTGATGCTACAAAATATGGTGCAAATATTTCAGGAGCAACTATTATTGATCCTTCAAAATGTGCAAATCTTGATAAATATGTTGATGAATTGGTTGAACTTAGAAAAAGTAAAAATCTTTCAAGAGATGAAGCTAAAAAACTAATGCTTACAGAACCTAGATTTTTTGGTTGTATGATGGTTAGACTAGGAGATGCAGATGGATTAGTTGCTGGTTCAAACTCTCCAACTTCTGATGTTTTAAGAGCTGCAATTCAAGTAATCAAAACAGCTCCTGGTATAAATACAGTTTCATCTGCATTTATTATGGAAACAGCTGATGGTAAATTTGGAGATAATGGTCTAATATTATTTGCAGATTGTGCTGTTATTCCAGATCCAAATGCTGAGCAATTAGCAGATATTGCTAGTGCAACTGCTGCTACAGCTTCTAGTGTTGTAGGTCTAGAGCCTAGAGTTGCTATGTTATCTTTTTCTACAAAAGGTAGTGCATCGCATCCGATGGTAGATAAAGTTACAACTGCTTGTCAAATTCTAAAAGATAGAGATGTAAAATTTGCATTTGATGGAGAACTTCAAGCTGATGCTGCAATAGTTGCAAGTGTTGGTATAAAAAAAGCTCCTGACTCAAAAGTTGCGGGAAAAGCAAATATTTTAGTATTCCCTGATTTACAAGCTGGAAATATTGGATATAAACTTGTTCAAAGATTTGCAGGAGCAGAAGCTCACGGACCAATTATTCAAGGTTTAAATAAACCTGTAAATGACCTTTCAAGAGGTTGTTCTGTTGAGGATATTTCAAACTTAGTAGCTATCACAGCAACTCAAATTAAATAATAAATTAAATTTCAAAAAAGGATTAGTAAATGTTAGTTTTCGTATTAAATGCAGGAAGTTCATCTTTAAAATATCAATTAATGAACCCTGTTACAAAAAAAGTTTTAGCTTCAGGAATTTGTGAAAGAATTGGAATTGATGGTGTTTTAAAACATGAATATAATGATGGGAAAAAGTTAGTTTTAAATGAAGCAATGCCAACGCATAAAGAGGCTATAAATGCTGTTTTAACAACACTAACAAGTGGTGAGGGAAAAGTTATTGAATCTACAAATGACATTGAAGCTATTGGACATAGAACTGTTCACGGTGGAGAAGAGTTTGCAAGTTCTGTTTTAATTACTCAAGAAGTTATTGAAACTATGAAGAGATTATCTCCATTAGCACCTTTACATAATCCTGCAAACATTTTAGGAATTGAAATTTGTCAAGAATTAATGCCAGGAAAACCAAATGTTGGTGTATTTGATACAGCATTCCACCAAACAATGCCTGATTATGCTTATATGTATGCCTTACCATATGAAATGTATACAAAACATGGAATTAGAAAATATGGTTTTCATGGAACTAGCCACTATTTTGTTTCAAATGAAGCAAGAACAATGTTAGAGAAAAAACACAATACTAGAATTATTGTTTGTCACCTAGGAAATGGTTCATCTGTAAGTGCAGTTTTTGATGGAAAATGTATTGATACATCAATGGGATTAACTCCTATTCAAGGTCTTATGATGGGTACAAGAGTTGGAGATATTGGTGCTGGAGCTATTCAATATATGATGAAACAAGAGAACAAAGATATTGATGAAGTTCTTGATATTATGAATAAAAAATCTGGAATTTTAGGAATTTCAGGAAAATCATCTGATTTAAGAGAAGTTTTAGATGGTATGGCAAATGGTGATGATAGATGTAGACTTGCTATTGATATGGTTGCATATAAAATTAAATCTTATGTTGGAGCTTATGTTGCAGCATTAAATGGTATTGATGCACTTTGCTTTACAGGTGGAATTGGTGAAAATGCCTCTTTAATTAGAGAAAAAGTTTGTGCAGGTCTTGATGCAATGGGGCTTGTAATTGATCCAACTAAAAATAACAAAAGATCAAGTGAAGCAAGAGATATCTCTACAAATGCATCACCTGCTAGAATATTTGTAATTCCAACTCAAGAAGAGTATGTAATTGCAAATGATACTTATAATATAGTTTCTAAAGGAAGATAATTTAAAAGGCGAAATTTTCGCCTTTTAATAAAATTTTAATATGCTTTTAAACTGCTAGAAAAACTCATAACAACTTTTGAAATAGCTTGACTCATAAGTTTGTCCATAAATTTTTCAAATTTATCCTCTTTTTTCCAAATAGGTTTTTCAACTTTTGATAACTCTATTAAACTATATTTTGCAAAATTAAGTGTTGCAACTTCGTCTACAAGTCCAACATCTTTTGCTTGATATGCTGTAAATATTTTTGCATCCGCAAAACTTGTATGTTTTTTAATATCTAATTTTCTAGCGTCTGCAACATCGCTTATAAACATATTATATGTACTATTTATAACACCTTGGAGCTCTTGTTCCTCATCGTTTGTCCATTTTCTTGTAAATGTTCCCGATTCTTTATATTTTCCAGCTTTTATAGTTTGAGAACTAATTCCAATATTTTCTAATAATTTACTAGCTTCAAAACCTTGCATAATAACACCGATAGAGCCAACAATACTTCCAGGATTTGCAATAATTTTATCGGCCCAAATAGAAGCATAGTAACTACCGCTTGCAATTGTTCCACTTGCATATGCAACAACTGGTTTTTTCATACTCAACTCTTTTATTGCATAAGCTATCTCAACAGAAGGTGCAACAGCACCTCCTGGACTATCTATTACAAATAAAACACCTTTTATATTAGAATCATTTGAAGCTCTTTCTATATCTTCTAGTACTTTTGAAGGATCAATTATCTGTCCTATTAAATCAATCTTTTGTAGGTTTGCATTATATTTTGCAATTGTTTCATCTTCAGCTGTACTAAAAAATATAAAATATACAATAGTTAAAAAAACTATTGTTTTAAAATATTTTGTAATAAAATCTAAAAACCAAACAACTGGTAAAAATAGTTTTTTTAAAAAATCAAACAAACTCTCCTCCTATCACAATTTTATCTACATATTTTGTATGCAAAATAATCTGCATATAAATATCTTCAACTTCTTCAATCTTGTCTGGTAAACAAAAACCTATAATATCAGCATCAAAATCTTTTATTAAACTACCTTTTTTAACTCCTAAAGCTTTGGCTCCATTTACAGTTGCAGCATTTAACAAAGTTTTTGAAAACTTTATTATATTTCTTTCGTAGTGAGTATAAAGTGCAACTCTTAGCTCATCAAACATACTTAATGAATTATTTGAACTTAAACCATCTGTTCCTATGCTAAAAGGAATATTTCCTAGACTCTCTAAATTTAATCTACTATTATTTAAAAATCTATTTGAACTAACACAATGATTTATAGTTGCTTTTAACTCTTTTATCTTACTAAAATCTTCATTACTTGCTTCTACACAATGAGTAAAAGATAGATTTTTTATACCCTTAAAAAGGTTTAAAAACTCCAAAGGTTTTGTTGTTGCTTTCTCTTGATTTAAAAAATTTTTGAAAAAATCTAAAAAACTACCCTCATCTTTATTTAACCAATCTTTTTCATCTTTTGATTCTAAAAAATGAGAAGTAACTGGAAGATTTTGATCTTTAGCAATATTTAAAACTTCACGAACTAAAAATGGATGAACAGAGTATGGTGAATGTATTGCAATACCTGTTTGAAATCTTTTACTATTATGCTTTTGAGCATCTTTTAATCTTGCTTTAAAATCAGTAAATAAAGTATCAATCATATCTGCTTTTGAACCAATTACTTCACAAAAAAAGATTTTATTAATTGGAGATTTTAAACAAGCTTCTAAATCAAAAGAGTAAGATGATATAGCACCTATAGTTGTAGTTCCTGTTTTTAAAAGTTTTTTTAGCTCTTGAGTTATCAAAGATGTTTTAGCTTTATCAATAAGTTTTTCTCTATGTTTTATAACAGAATTTAACCAAGAGTAAAAACTACCATATTTTAAAGTTGTTTTATTTGCACTAAATTCAAGATGAATATGTGAGTTTATAAGTCCTGGCATTAAAACAGAGTTTTCTCCAAGACTTACAATTTCAATATTTGGATATTTTTTTATAGTAATATCATAACTTGCAAGCTCAATAATTTTTTCATCAAAAACAATACAACCATCTTTTAAAATAGTAAAGTTTTCATCAAATGTAAGGATATAAGAAGCAGTTAATATTTTCATAAGAGATTATTTATTCTCTTCTTGTGTTTGTGCTTGTATTTGAGCATTTCTTGCATCATTTAAAGCTTTTAATTCATTTAACATTTGAATTAAAGAGATAAGTCCCAAATGATAACCAAACCCACCAAATCCAGTAATTACTCCTGTACTAGAACCTGCTGTAATAGATTTTTGTCTAAACTCTTCTCTTTTATAAATATTTGAAATATGAACCTCAACAACAGGCATATTAACAGCTGCTAAAGCATCTCTAATTGCTATTGAAGTGTGCGAATATGCAGCTGGATTTATCATAATTCCATCAACTGTCCCTAAGCACTCTTGAATTCTATCAACTATTTCTCCTTCAAAATTTGATTGAAAAAACTCAATTTCAACTCCATTTTGATCAGCTGCATTTTGAAGTTGAGCATGAATTTGCTCTAAAGTTACTCCTCCGTAAATATGTTGCTCTCTAACTCCTAACATATTTAAGTTTGGTCCTTGTATTACTGCTATTTTCATTATTATATTCCTTTTATAAAATTTAGGTAAGATTATAATCAAATTTTTGTTAAAAAACCCAAAAAAAGGCAATCTTAGTGGATAACTTTATTTTAAAAAATGAGAATGCAATATATTATGAATGTAACTTTTCTTGTGATAATGTAATTTTTTTAAGTTTAGGAAGTGAGAATTTTTTTATTACAGATGCTAGATATACAATTGAAGCAAAAGAGTATGCTAAGAATTGTGAAGTTATTGAAAGTGCTAATCTAATTGATAGTGCTAAAGAGATTTTGAAAAAAAATAGTATCAAATCTATAACTTTTGATCCAAATGATTTTACTTTTTTTGAGTACAAAAACATGGTAAAAGATTTAGATATAGAGTTTGTTGAAGAGATAAATTTTTCAAAAACAAAAAGATTAATAAAAAGTGATTATGAGATAAAACTTCTTAAAAAAGCATCATCTTTAGGAAAAGATGGTTTTAAAGAGTTTGCAAAATATATTAAAAATAGTGGATTTAAAAAGAGTGAAAAAGAGCTATATTTTAATTCTTACAAATTTATGAGTAAAAAAGGAGAGCTTGAAACCTCTT
Organism: Aliarcobacter cryaerophilus; assembly: GCF_014352935.1. The sequence goes on from NZ_CP060694.1 coordinate 1,470,231, forward strand.
TTAATCCAATTGTTGCAATAAATGAAAATGCAGCAAAACCTCACGCACTCCCTACAAACAAAAGATTAAAAAAAGATGATTTAATTTTAGTTGATGCAGGAGTTAAATATAAAAGATATTGTTCTGATAGAACTTGTACTAGTGTTGCTGATTTTGATAACTTTAATTTTGAAAGAAAGCAAACTTTTAAAAATAAAAAGCATCAAAAAATTTATGACATTGTATTAAAAGCTCAAGAAAAATGCATAAAAGAGGCAAGAGCTGGAATGAAAGCTTGTGAAATTGATAAGATTGCTAGAGATTTTATCTCTCAAGCTGGTTATGGAAAATATTTTGTGCATAGCACTGGGCATGGTGTTGGACTTGATATTCATGAATTTCCAAATATAAATAGTAAAAATGAGCTTATAATTGAAGAGAATATGGTATTTACAGTAGAACCTGGAATTTATATTCCAAATGAGTTTGGTGTAAGAATTGAAGATACAGTTTATATAAAAAATAGTAAAGCTGAAATTTTATAAATACAAAAAGAGAGAAATTTGAAAAAAAAATTATCCCCTAGTTTAACACTTTTTTATACACCAAATTTTCCAAAAATTTTCAATATTAGTTCAAACAAAAAATATAGTGTAACTATTGGAGTTGGGGGAAATATTGGAGATACAAAAAAAATATTTGATAAATTAATCTTATGTTTAAAAAAAGATTCAAGATTTACTTTACTTAAAACTTCCCCTCTTTTAAGAAATCCTCCCTTTGGTTTTTTAGAACAAAGTGATTTTTTAAATGGTATAATTCGTCTTCAAACAGATCTTTGTGCATTTGAGTTTTTACAAGCTATGCAAAGATATGAAAAAAAATTTGGAAGAAAGCGATCCTTTCAAGATGCGCCTAGAACCTTAGATATAGATATTATATTTTTTGATAAAAAAAAGATAAACTCAAAAAATTTAATTATACCTCACAAAAATTGGGCAAATAGAGAATCTGTGATTATTCCTTTAAAATACACATAAAAAACTTTTTAAAGGTAAAAAAATGAATAAAAATAAGAAAATAGTTGTAGGAATGTCAGGTGGAGTTGATTCATCTGTTACAGCCTTATTGTTAAAACAACAAGGTTATGATGTTGTTGGACTATTTATGCGAAACTGGGAGTATGGAATAAAAGGTAGCCAGTGCCCTAATCGTATAGAGTTTGAAGATGCAAAAAAAGTTGGTGCATTAATAGGTATTGAAGTTATTGGAAAGGACTTCGTAAAAGAGTACAGAGATAGAGTTTTTGATGTTTTCCTAGATGGTTTAAAACAAGGTCTTACACCAAATCCAGATATTTTATGTAATCGTGAGATAAAATTTAATGTATTTTTAAATGAAGCAAAAAATATGGGTGCAGAGATGATTGCAACTGGTCATTATGCGAAAATTGCAAAATATAAAGACCATTTTGTACTAGATACTCCAAAAGATAGCTCAAAAGATCAAAGCTATTTTTTACATGCACTATCAAGTGAACAGTTAAGTCATGCTATGTTTCCACTTGGAGATTTAACAAAAAAAGAGGTTAGAGAGATAGCAAGAGCTCATAATCTTCCTGTTAGTGATAAAAAAGATAGCACGGGAATTTGTTTTATTGGAAATCAAAAATTTGATGAGTTTATTACACAACACTTAAAAGCAATTCCAGGTGATATTATTGATGAAAATGGAAAAGTTTTAGGAAAACACAAAGGTCTTGTTTGTTATACATTGGGTCAGAGAAAAGGTATAGGTCTTGGTGGACTTAAAGGCAATGAAAATGAAAACAATACGCACAAACCTTGGTTTGTAGCTTCTAAAGATGTAGTAAATAATACATTAACAATTGTTCAAGATACAAATCATCCGTTACTAATGAGTAAAACTGTTGAAGCAAAACAGATGCACTGGGTACTAGAAGTTGCACCAAAAGTTGGGGATAAACTAATGGCACAAGTTAGATATAGACAACAAAAACAAGCTTGTACGGTTGTTGAGGCAAGTGCCGAAAAAGTAATAGTAGAGTTTGATAATCCTCAAAGAGCTGTAACTCTAGGACAAAGTCTTGTTTTATACTCAGGTGATTATTGTCTTGGTGGTGGCTTTATAAGCTTTTACAAATAAAAAGGTAAAAGATGAGTAAACAAAAAGTAATAGTTGGAATGAGTGGAGGAATTGACTCATCAGTTACAGCTTATATCTTACAAAAAGATGGATATGAAGTTGAAGGAGTTTATCTAAAACTTCATAATAGAACTGATGGTTACCACGAATCAAATTTAAATTATATTGATGGAGTTACAAAATTTTTAGGTATAAAATATCATATTTTAGATTTATCCAAAAAATTTAAAAAAGATGTTTATGACTATTTTGTAAACTCTTACATAGATGGAAATACTCCAAATCCATGTGTAAAATGTAATAAAAATATAAAATTTGGTGCAATGCTTGATTTTGCAAAAAAGCAAGGAGCTTCATTTCTTGCAACTGGTCACTATGTAAAAACTGATGGTAAATTTTTCTATGTTGCAGATGATTTATCAAAAGATCAAAGTTATTTTTTATCTCAAGTTCCTAAAGAGGATATTGCTTTTATGATGTTTCCTTTAAGTAACTACAAAAAAGAAGATATCATAAGACTAGGGTCAAACCTCGATGTAACTTATAAAAAGATAACTGAAAAAAATGAATCACAAGAGATCTGTTTTGTAGAGACAGTTTATACAGATATTATAAAAAAATACGCAAATATAGATATTGAAGGTGATGTTTTAGACCAAAATGGAAATGTAGTAGGTGCTCCAGCCGATTTATTCGGACAGTCTGCCGGAGTGATTCGGACAGTTTTAAAGTAGAAATTTTCTAAGTGTAAAATTATAACATAAGTGTCCGAATGTTTTTAAATTTTGTTGATTTTTGATCTTAATTTTCGCATAGATTCTCCTTCTAATTCAATTCTATGGGATGAGTGAATTATCCTATCTAAAATAGCATCAGCAACTGTGTCATTATTTAAATAGTTATACCAACTTGAAACAGGTAATTGAGAAGTAATTATTGTTGAATTTAATTCGGTTCTATCTTCAATTATTTCAAATAAATTTGTTGCATCATCAGTTGTAATAGTTGAAGTTCCAAAGTCATCTAAAATTAGCAATTCAAACCTAGAGTATTTTTTTAATAAATTTGTATATGTTCCAGTTGCTCTTGAAATTTTTATCTCTTCAAGTAAAGTTGGAACCCTTGTATAATAAACTCTAAATCCATCTATTATTGCTCTATTGCCTAATGCTTGTGAAATATATGATTTTCCAGTACCCGTTTTACCCGTAATTATTATATTTTGATGATTTCTAATAAAGTTCATATTTGCTAAATCTTTTATTACTGATATATCAATTTTCCTTTTAATAGAGTAATCTATATCTTCTATTGCTGCTTGTTTATCTTTAATTTTTGAGAGTTTTAAATTCATTGATATTTTTTTGTTATGTAAAAATATCTCTTGAGATTCTAATAAGTTATATAATCTCTCTTCGAAGCTGAGTTTATTGTAACTTATATCCTCTATTTGTCTTAAATATGCCTGTTTTAATCCATCATATCTTAAATCATTTATTTTATTTATTATTGTAGTTTGGTTCATTTTTTGCCTTTTTATTTTAGATTTTTATTTATAATAATCAGATCCACGAATATTTTCATGGTTATTAAATAGTGTTGATGTTGTAGTATTAGCAACAACTAAGTATAGTTTTTTTGATAAAATTGATTCTATTGATTTAACACTTTTTGCATCAATTTTTATTGCATATGATAGTGCTAAATTTAACTCAATTTTTCCATATATTTTTGCTAAAGACAATATTGCAATTATCGTTCTATATGCTTTTACAGGGTATGGAGCTTCAGATAATCTTTTTTCAACAAACTCTTTAGTTTCATTTCCAATATTTTCACCCCAAGATATTAATCTTTGAGGATTCATCTTTTCACTTTGATACTGATGATTTAAAGGCATATGCTCTTTTATTGTTGAAGAATCATTTATTTTATATAATCTTGGATGAGTAGCAACTATTTTCGATTTATGATATATTTCAACTAATGTAGTTGAATATTTTATCTCTACTCTCTCTTTTAGATATTTAAATGGTACTGAGTAATAACATTTTAAAAGTTCAACATGATAATCTATATTTACAGTCGCAATTTTTAACTCTTTATAGATAAATCTATTTATTGGTAATTGTTGTAAATATGATTTTTCAAGTTCTATAAATAGTTCTGATCTACTTTTACCTATTTTTTTAATAATTTTATTATTATAAATATCAAGTAGTGGATTTATTGCTTGATTTATTTCATCAATATTAAAAAAGCTTCTATTTCTAAATCTTGCTATTATCCATCTTTGAATTGCTTGTACACCTTGTTCTACTTTTGCTTTATCTTGTGGTTTATATGGACGTGCTGCTTCTATTGCATAGTTATAATGTCTTGAAAGTTCTGCATAATTTTCATTAAACACTATGCCATTCTTATTATTTGAAATAATTGCACTTTTTAGATTATCAGGAACAATTACTTTAGGAACACCTTCATAAAAATTAAATGCTTCTACATGAGATTTTATAAAATCTTCAACTTTTTGAGAAGAAGTTGCATGAACAAAGGTATATCCACTTAATCCTAGTACACTTACAAATATTTGTGCTTTTTCAACTTCACCTGTTTTTAAATTTATTACAGGAACAGTTAATCCACTATAATCTACGAACATTTTTTCACCAGCAACATATGTTTGTCTCATTGTAGGATTTAATTTTCTTTTATATTTATAGTAATACTCTTTAAATTGGCTACAACCATATCCATCTGGATGCATCTCTTTATACTCTTGCCACAACAGTTCAAAGGTTACACCTTTTTTTGTTATCTCTTTATGAATATATTCAACATCTGGTATTGGTCTTGATTTATAGCTTTTTGGTAAGGATTTTTCAGGAAATAGAATTTGACTAATTTCATCATCATCAAGATTAAGAAATTCATCAATTTTTTTATCTATTATTTCAAATCTTTTACAATAATCCCCAACAGTTGATGAAGGTACATTTAAAGCTCTACTAATTTGACGGTACGATATATTGGTAATAAACTTTAATCTCAATATATCTTTTATTTTTTTCATAGAAAGTCTCCTCATTTTTACCCTTTGTTTTTTACAAAGTGTAATTAAATATTTAGAAAATTTCTACTTGATAAATTCCAGCCGGAATTCTTTAAAATTGTCCGAATATAAATCGGCTAGCTGTCCGAATCAACTCCGGCAGAGTGTCCGGATGTAAATCGGCTGGCTGTCCGAATTGTTCCGGCGTATGCAGTAGGAAAGCATAAAGGTTATGCTCACTATACAATTGGAAAAAGAAAAGGATTTACAGTTAAAGGTGCCCAAGAGCCCCATTTTGTTTTAAAATTAAATCCAAAAGATAACACTATTATTGTTGGTAAAAAACTAGCTTTAGAAGTTAATGAAGTTGTTGGAGAAGAGCTTAATATGTATATTGATGATAAAAAATTCTCATGTGGTGTAAAACTAAGATATAGAAGTAATACAATTTTATGTGATGTTGAGATTATTAATGATAAAGCAATTATAAAATTAAAAGAACCAGCTTTTGGAGTTGCTAGTGGACAATTGGCTGTTTTTTATGATGAAAATAAAGTTTTAGGAAGTGCTTTTATAAAAAGTGCAAAATAATTAAAAGTGGAAATCCACTTTTAATTATTTAACTAAAATTTATACTCAACACTAGCTAAATATTTATTATAATCTGTCTCACCATTTGCTTCGTCAGCATCTACATTTACATACATAATATTTGTATTTAAATTTTTTGTGAAATTATATCCAGCACTTAGATTTAACTCTTTTTCTTTAAGTCCTGAATTTGTAGCGTTATCATATCTTGTAATTCCATACAAAGCACCAAATTCAAAATCATAAATTGAATAACCTAAAGAGCCATAAATAGTTCTAGCATCTAAAGTATATACTTGATTTCCATCTTCAAATGGTGAAATACTATCTCCATAAGAAGTTATAATATCAGCTCCACCTTTTTTACTTGTTTTTATTAAACCAACTGCTGAAGTTAAATCTTCAAAATTACCATTTAACTCAAAATGTGCTATATAACCATTTTCTAAACTATTATTAGTTTTATATTCATTAGTTAAGCTACTCTTTGCATATTGTGCAATAGCTCCAAAATGTTCTAAATTGTAAGAAGTTTTTAAACCATAGAATTTTACTGCATCTGGAATTTGGTAGTAGTAAGGATTTATTTCCAATCCCTCTAAACTCTCATTTTTAATATCAACTACATAAATACCTTTATTTAAATCATTTGGTTTATGAAAGTCTTCACTTGTATCAATTCCTGATTCAGCTTTTCTATTTGAAAATGCTAAAGATACAGTAGTATCAGGAATTGCTGTAATCTCGGCAATAGCTCCTTGTTGATAATCTGTAAGCCACTCTAATTCACCTTCATATCTACCTGCTTTAATTAATAACATCTCATTTAAAGAGTATTGTAAATATGCTTGAGTTATTAAAGCATTGTTTTCAAAAGGTCCTTCGTTTTTTCTATCATCTTTATGTTTTTCACCAAGTTTAATATTTCCTTTTACTTGAGTTCCTAAACTAAAACCATAAAAACTAGCAGTGTTATATCCTAAAGTTAAATTACCATTACCAAATGCAAAATCTCTTTTAATAGATTGATCTTTATTATCTTGAGTTAATCCAAATAGTGCTATGCTTCCCTCAATTTTACCATTTTTGAAAGCTTCATCTATAGAGTTTGCATTTTCTATATTATCTTTCTTTAAAGGAGCATCAACTTCTTTGTCAAAAGCTGAAGCAGCAAACATTGTACTTGATAACATAATAGTTGAAACAACTAAACTTAATTTTTTCATAAATACTCCTTTAATTAATAATCTAAATGATACTTGTTATCATTATTTTTAGATTTTGGAATAATACAGTTTTTTTTATTAATACTTTATTAATCTTTTATTAATAATTAACAAATTTTTATTAAGTAGATTTTTGATACTATTTTAAATAAAAAAATCAAAAATTAGAGGAATTTTTATGTCTACTTTTAAACTCTTTAGTGGAAGTGCAAACCCTGAATTTGCAAAAAAAGTTGGTGATTATTTAGGAATGTGTGTATCAGATGCAACATTAAATAAATTTAGTGATGGTGAAATATCTGTTCAGATAACTCAAAGTGTAAGAGGACAAGATGTTTATATTATTCAACCAACTTGTGCTCCCACAAATGATAATTTAATGGAACTTTTAATAATGATAGATGCACTTAAAAGATCAAGTGCTAAATCAATAAATGCCGTAATTCCTTACTACGGATATGCAAGGCAAGATAGAAAAGCAGCCCCAAGAGTTCCTATTAGCGCAAAATTAGTTGCTGATTTACTAGAAAAAGCTGGAATAAATAGAGTTGTAACTATTGATTTACATGCTGCTCAAATTCAAGGATTTTTTAATATTCCTGCTGATAATCTTTTTGGTTCTATTCTTTTTGTAAACTATATAAAAAGTAAAAATTTAAAAAATCCAATTATTGCAAGTCCAGATATTGGAGGAGTTGCACGTGCTAGACAATATGCTGATAAATTAGGTTACGATTTAGTAATAGTTGATAAAAAAAGAGAGAAAGCAAATGAGTCTCAAGTTATGAACATAATTGGAGATGTAAAAGGTAAAGATGTTATTTTAGTAGATGATATGGTTGATACTGCTGGAACTTTAGTAAAAGCTGCTGAAGTTTTAAAGGAAAAAGGTGCTAACAGTGTTATGGCATGTTGTACACATGGAGTTTTAAGTGGTCCTGCTTATGAAAGAGTTGCAAATGGTGTTTTAGATGAATTAGTTATCTCAGATACAATTCCAACTAAAAAAAATGCAAAAAAAATAACTGTGCTAACAGCTTCTTCTATAATAGGTGAAGCAATAAGAAGAATTCATAATAACGAATCAGTAAATTCTATTTTTAACAGTTAATAAAAAATTAATAAATTACTGATATAATTCGCGTATTGTAATTTAAAATTAAGGAAAATAAATGAAAAAAATATTACTATCTTCATTAGCTTGTGCATCTTTAGTACTTGCTGCAAATAGTGACTACAAATATGAAATCACTCCATTAATCGGTGGAGGATTAGGTGAAGGTAATCATAGTTTAGAAAGAAACTATGCAAATGCTGGATTAGCTTTAGGTTTTAATCAATCAGAGGATTCATTAATTGATCAATTTGAATTAGGTTTTTTAAGAACAGTTCAAGATGTTGATGGAAAAAATTCTGTAAGAAATCAAGATACTTCAATTACTAGAGTATTTGGTAACTTAGTTAAAGATTACGGTTTGACTACTGATTTATCTTTATATGCGTTAGCAGGACTTGGAGTTGAATTTTTTGATAATGAATTAACTAAACACCAAAAAGATGGTCTATTTGGAAACTATGGAGTTGGTTTAAAATATCAACTAACAGATGCAATGGCTTTAAAATTTGATTTAAGACATTTAATATCTGCACAAAATGGAGACAGCACTCTATTATATAACTTTGGTTTAGCTATTCCATTTGGTGAAAAAGCTGCAAAAGTTGCTCCTGTAGCTGCTCCTGCTCCTGTAGCTGCAAAAGCTGCTCCAAAAGATAGCGATGGAGATGGTGTTATTGATGAACTTGACAAATGTCCAGATACAATGAGAGGTTCAAAAGTTGATACTGTTGGATGTATGACTTTAGTTAATTTAAATATTAACTTTGATACTGCTAAAGCAGATATTAAAGACTCTTACAACTCAAGAATTGCTGAATTTGCAAAAGTTATGAATACAGATAAAAACTTAAAAGCAAATATCGAAGCTCATACTGATTCAGTTGGAAGTGTTCCATATAATCAAAAACTTTCTGAAAGAAGAGCAGCTTCTGCTGTTAAAGCTTTAACAGATTTAGGTGTTGAAAAATCAAGATTAAAAGCTGTTGGTTATGGAAAAACTAGACCTATCGCTTCTAACGAAACTGCTGAAGGTAGAGCTGAAAACAGAAGAGTTCAAGCTGTTATCACTAAATAATTTAAGATTTTCTTAAATTGTAAAGGGACTAGATTATTCTAGTCCCTTTTTTTATTTAAGAAAATAATTTAACAAAAAACTTACTACTTTTTAGATATAATCTTGCCACTTTACAAATAATCTTTTAAAATTATAGGAAAAAAATTGCAAAAAAATATTAGAAACTTTAGTATCATAGCTCATATTGACCACGGTAAATCAACACTTGCAGATAGAATTATTCAAGAGTGTGGAGGAATAAGTGATAGGGAAATGACTTCTCAAGTGATGGACAATATGGATATAGAAAAAGAGAGAGGAATTACAATAAAGGCTCAAAGTGTTAGATTAAACTACACTTTAAATGGAGAAAAATATATTTTAAATCTTATTGACACTCCAGGGCATGTTGATTTTTCTTATGAAGTAAGCCGTTCTTTAGCATCATCTGAAGGTGCTTTGCTTATTGTTGATTCAACTCAAGGTGTTGAAGCACAAACAATAGCAAATGTATATATTGCAATGGATAATGATCTTGAGCTTCTTCCAGTTGTTAATAAAATAGATCTACCAAGTGCTGACCCAATGCGTGTTTTAGCAGAAGTTGAAGAAGCTATTGGGCTTGATTGTACAGAACACAACCTAATATCTGCAAAAACGGGTCTTGGAGTTAAAGATTTAATAGAGTCAATTATAAAAAGAGTACCTTCTCCAAATGGTGATGAGAATGCACCTACAAAAGCTTTAATCTACGACTCTTGGTTTGATAACTATTTAGGAGCTTTGGCACTTGTTCGAGTTTATGATGGAAGTATTAAAAAAGGTCAAACTTTAAGAATGATGAATACAAAAGTTGAGCATCAAGTTTTAAGTTTGATGTATCCTCATCCACTAAAAAGAGAAGATACTTTAGAGATAAAAACAGGTGAAATAGGTATTGTTGTATTAGGTCTTAAAACTTTAGATGGAATTGCTGTGGGAGATACAATGACTGATGCAAAAAATCCAACAAAAGAGATTATTGATGGTTTTGAACCTGCAAAACCATTTGTATTTGCAGGACTTTATCCTATAGAGACAGATAAATTTGAGGATTTAAGAGAGGCTTTGAATAAACTAAAATTAAATGACTCTTCAATCTCTTTTGAACCTGAAAGTTCAATGGCTCTTGGAAGTGGATTTAGAACTGGATTTTTAGGAATGCTTCATATGGAAGTAATAAAAGAGAGATTAGAGCGAGAGTTTGATTTAGATTTAATTGCAACTGCTCCAACAGTTATTTATGAAGTTTTAAAAAGAGATGGAGAAAAAATAACTATTCAAAATCCAAGTGAACTTCCTGAGCCAAACTATATAGAGACAATTTTTGAACCTTATGTAAAATCTACAATTTTAGTTCCTGATGAATTTTTGGGAAATGTTATAAAACTTTTAAATGATAAAAGAGGAATTCAATTAAAAATGGATTACATAGGAAAAAGAGTTCTTTTAGAGTATGATTTACCTATGAATGAAATTGTAATGGATTTTTATGATAAATTAAAATCTACAACAAAAGGTTATGCATCTTTTGATTATGAACCTGTTGGATTTAGACCAGGAAACTTAAAAAAACTTGATGTTAGAGTTGCTGGAGATATAGTTGATGCTTTATCAATCATAGTTCCTGAAGATAAAGCTGTTTCAAGAGGAAGAGAGTTTGTAAAAGCACTAAAAGAGCTAATTCCTAGACAACTTTTTGAAGTTGCAGTACAAGCTAGTATTGGAAGCACAATAATTGCAAGAGAAACTGTAAAATCTATGGGAAAAAATGTAACTGCTAAGTGTTATGGTGGAGATATTACAAGAAAAAGAAAACTTCTTGAGAAACAAAAAGAGGGTAAAAAAAGAATGAAAGCTATTGGGAAAGTAAATGTTCCACAAGAAGCATTTATGGCTGTTTTAAAAATCTAAAAGGTTTTATTTTGAAGTGTACAAGTTGTGACAAGTTATCTTTACAAATTATTTGTAAAACTTGTCAAACTACACTTCTTACTCCAAACTTTTATAAAAAAGAGCTAGAGAAAGATTTTTTTATATACTCTTTTTATGATTACAAAGATTTAGAAGATTTAATCCAAAGCAAATACCACTTTTATGGAGATAGAGTTTTTAATATTTTAGCAAAACTTAGTTTTAAGAAGTTTGCAGACAATTTTGAATTTACCCACCCTATTTTGGCTATTCCAATAGATGACCACACAAGACACGATTTTTCTCAAACTGCTATTTTGGCAAAGCATTTAAAAAGTTCTTTTATAAAACCAATTTTCAACACTTTAAAAGCTAAAAATATTGTCAAATATGCTGGGAAAAATCTAGAATTTAGACAAAAAAACCCACGAAAATTTATCTATAGTGGAGTAAAAAATTGTGATGTAATTTTAGTTGATGATGTAATTACTACAGGAACAACTATTTTAGAGGCTAAAAAAGCTTTAAAAAAAGAGGGTGTAAATGTTTTGTTTGCTCTTACTCTATGCTCATTTTTAAATTAATAAAAGATATAATCTATGCTTTAAAAGGATTTAGATGCTAGGAATAATAGACTACAATATGGGAAATCTGGCAAGTGTTTATAACGCTTGTTCAAAATTTACAAAAGATTTAAAAATTGTAAAAAATGCAGATGATTTAAAAAATTTAGACAAAATAATACTACCAGGAGTTGGAGCATATAAAGATGCTATGCAACATTTAGAAGATAGTGGCTTAAAAGATGCTATTTTAGATTTTGCAAATAGTAAAAAACCACTTCTTGGAATTTGCCTTGGAATGCAACTTTTGTTTGAGAGCTCTGAAGAGTTTGGATATACAAAAGGTTTAGGATTAATTGAAGGAAAAGTTGTGAAATTTGATAAATCAAAAATGAGTAGTGATTTAAAAATTCCGCATATGGGCTGGAATAAAACAGTAAATAAAGATAATCCACTTTTTAAAAATCTACAAAACCCATATTTATATTTTGTACACTCTTATCATGTTGTTACAGATGATAAATATACAATAGCAACAACAAACTATGGATATGATTTTGTAAGTGCTGTAAACAAAGATAATATTTTTGGATTTCAACCTCATCCTGAAAAGTCTCATAATAACGGACTTAAAATATTAGAAAACTTTATAAATTTATAAATATTAAAAGGAAAATTATGGATATATTACCAGCGATTGATTTAAAAGATGGAAAGGCTGTAAGACTTAGCAAAGGAGTTATGGATAGTGCAAAAATCTACTCAGATGAGCCATGGCAAGTGGCAAAAAGATTTGAAGAGTTAGGAAGTAAGTGGGTTCATATTGTTGATTTAAATGGAGCATTTGAAGGAAAACCAGCCAATTTAGAGCAGATTAAAAAAATTAGAGAGAACTGTAATTTAAAAATTGAGCTTGGTGGTGGAATAAGAGATGAAAAAACTATTCAGATGTATTTAGAACTTGGAGTTGATAGATTAATTCTTGGATCAATCGCTGTTAAAGATCCTCAATTTGTAAAAGATATGGCAAAAAAATATCCAATTGCTGTTGGAATTGATGCAATAAATGGAATGGTTGCAGTTGAGGGTTGGGCAGAAGTTTCAACAATGAAAGCTACCTCTTTGGCACAAGAGTTTGCAAATGCTGGAGTTGAAGCAATTATTTGTACAGATATAAGCAAAGATGGTATGCTTTGTGGGGTTAATGTTGAATTTACAGAAGATATTGCACTTGCTAGCAATGTTTACACAATTGCAAGTGGTGGAGTTAAAGATATTGAAGATATCAAAAACTGTAAAGCAAATGGAAATATTGGTGGAGTAATTGTTGGAAAAGCATTTTATGAAGGTACTTTAGATTTAGAAGAGGCTTTTAAAATATTGTAATTCAATAAAATATTTGTAATTTTTTATAAAATTTCTAAAAAGGGAAAACAAATGAAGTCAAATACGAAAATAACACTTATCATTTTTTCAATGGTTCTACTTTTAACTTCAATTATTGTTGTTTTAGTTGCAATTGGTTCTAGACAAGTAGGATATGATGCTGTTAAAAAGAAAGCTTATTTAACAGCTGATATAGTTAAAAATTCTCTTACTTCACATATGGTAAATGGAAATATGGCACAAAGAGATGTATTTTTAGATAGTATTAGTCAGCTAAAAAATGTACAATCTTTATGGCTAGTTAGAGCAAAAAGTGTTAGTGAACAATTTGGAAATTCAAATTTAGCAAATGAAAAACCAAAAGATGAGATTGATTTGCAGGTTTTAAATACAGGTATTGAGAAAATTGTAATCGAAGAGTCTTTATATACTGCAAATCTTAGAATTACAATTCCTTATACAGCATCTTCTTTAGATAGACCAAACTGTCTTAATTGTCATAATGCAAAAGAGGGAGAAGTTTTAGGTGCTATATCTTTAAGCTTTGATATAAGTGAAGATAGAGGTTCAAATATTATGGTTTTAATTTATATTATTGGAACTATCTCTATTTTCTTAATAGTTTTCTTAATTTTTATGAGAAAAAAGATAACTCCATATACAAACTCTTTTGATTCACTATCTGATGTATTAAAAAAAGTTCATGAAGGAGATTACTCTATTAGAGCAAATCCTGGCGTTTTAAAAGAGGATAAAGAGGTTTCAAATTGGTTAAATGAATTAATAGAAAAACTTGAAACAGTATTAACTGGAATTGAGAAAAATTTAACATCTTTCGTTCATAATAGAACATCAAATGTAAATCATGATAAATTAATTACAGCAAAAGAGATAATTGAAGATATTAGTGAAATTTATCACTACAAAAAAACTATTGAAAATGATTTAACTATTGATGATATTTATCATAGATTAATTTTGGTTTTAAAAGATAAATTAGAAATAAACTGTTTTGTGATTTTTGAGACTGATTTATTAAAAGATGAGAGAAAAACTATCTTTGCAAGCAATGGTGCTATAGCTTGTTGTGATTTAAAACAAAATATTAAAGAGGCTTGTAGAGCAGAAAGAATAAACAGTATTGTATCTTCTGAAAACTTCCCAGAGATTTGTAGAGTTGCAAAATGTAAAGTTGATGAAAACTATATTTGTATTCCTTTTTATGTAAATGAACAAAAAAATATTGTAATTCATATTATTTCAAAATCTCAAGATGAATTAAATAACTTAAAATATAAAATTGGGATTATCAAAAAATATCTTGAAGAGACTAAACCAATTTTAGAGAGTAAAATCTTAATGGAAGCATTAAGACAAAAAAATCTTACAGACTCTCTAACAGGTCTATACAACAGAAAATATCTAGATGAAATTGTAGAAAAACAACTAAATCTTGATATGAAAAATGGTGTTGTTTATGCGATTATGTTTTTAGATATTGATTACTTTAAAATGGTAAATGACACTTATGGTCATGATGTTGGAGATGATATTTTAAGAAAACTTGCAATTACTATGAAAAAATCAATCTCTTCAAATGAGACTTTAATTAGATATGGTGGTGAAGAGTTCTTAATCTTGATGAAAAATGCAACTCAAGAGAGTGCAAAAGAGTTAGCAAATAAAATAAATGCTGATTTCTCAAAAATCATATTTAATTATGGAGGAGATAGCTTTTCAAAAACTGTAAGTATTGGTTACTCTTTCTTCCCGACAGATACAGATCAATTCTGGAAATGTATAAAATATGCTGATATATCTTTATATGAGGCAAAATCAACAGGAAGAAATAAAGTGATTAAATTTTCAAAAGATATTTTGAAAAATGGGGATAAAATAGACTATTAAATTCTAATAAATTAGAATAATTTAAACTAGAGTATAAAACATTATTTATAC
The DNA here is from genome assembly GCF_014352935.1 of Aliarcobacter cryaerophilus. Next base: position 1,485,277 of record NZ_CP060694.1, read on the forward strand.
TCTAGATTCTCTATAACTAACTTTTTATTTGTAAATGGATTTATGATAGCTTCAATCTCTTCAATTTTATACTTTAAAGGAAAAGCTATTTTTGAATTTGTTGCAGTTGTTTCCAAAATATAGTATTTTTTATTATTTACATATAGTGCTTTTTTATTTAAATTTATCCCTTCAAGATTTATTATCACAAAAATATGATTTGGAACTAGTACAAAATATGCTTCATAATCTTTAACTTTCAAAAGTGAAATAAGTAAATTTGACTTATCATCACAATCACCAAAATTTTGTTCAACCACTTTTTTTGGACTTTTTGCAATACTTTCATTTATCTTATATGGAATTTGTGTAACAAAATCTAACATATTTTGAACTTCACATATAGAATCTTGTTTACAATTTTTTGTTAAAAAATCTGCTAACTTTTTTGTATAATCATCTACCCTTACCTGATTTACATAAGTAGAATCTCCAATATCTGTAAACTGGTTTTTAACTATAAAAAAAGAGCTATAAATCATATAAAAAAGGTTTATTAAAAATATTATAGATATTAAAAATGATATATTTCTTAAACTTTTACTTTTTATAAACACTACACTATAAACCTAAAAAACTTTTTATTCCATCAAATATTAGTTGTGCAGATAACGCAGCCAAAAAAAGTCCTGTAATTTTTGATAAAATTAAAAGACCATTTTTGCCAATGAATCTCTCTATTAAACTAGATAAATATAGCATACAACCTATTAATAAGATTGCAAAAATAAGAGCTAAACTTCCAATAACTAATTTTGAAAAACTATTAAATTCAACTCCCATTACTAATAAAACTCCAATAGTTCCAGGTCCAATAGTAATAGGTAAAGCCAAAGGAACAACTGCCAAATCTGATAAATTTGTATCAGTTGGTTTTTGTCCATCTTTATTTCCATAAATTAATCCAACAGCTGTTAAAAATAGCAAAGCTCCAGCACCTATTTTAAAAGCATCCAAAGTTATTCCAAAAACTTTGAAAATATGTTCTCCAAAAAAGAGTAAAACTAAAGATATAACAACAACAGATAAAGTTACTTTAATTGCTAATTTTCTTTTCTCAATAAGTGTTGCATCATTTGTAATAGTTAAAAAAACAGTAAGTACAAAAAATGGTGTCATAATAAAAAATATTTTAATAAAAGTTGAAATAAATAAATCCATAATTTTTCCTAAATAAGCTATATTTTTAAATTTTGCTTATTCTAGCTTTTATAGATTAAAATAGTGTTTAATCATTAAAAAATAGAGTTCTACTCTTCAATCATAGTGTAGTGAAGTTCTAGCCCTTTTGAAGTTGCTACAAAACCATTTACATTTATTTTACCCTCATGAACCATTTTATGATGAAGTTTACAAAGTGGGATTAGATTATATTTATGATTTGCATTTATATGTCCTATAAATCCATCTTTATTTGCTTTTTTTTGCTCTTGTATATGATGAACTTCATCACAAGCACGACCACATATTATACAAGTACTTGTATATAAATTACTATTATATTTAGAACTATTTTTTTGTGAAATTCTTTCAACTTTTGTATAGTCATCTGCTAATCTTTTTCTAATATCATTTGCAACATTTAAAAACTCTTTATCAATATGTAAAGATTTTGCAAACTCCAAACCATATATAGATGAACCACTACCAAAAGCCAATTTTCTATCAAAAATCAGTTTATCTTCATCATCTTTATACATAACAGATAGATGAAGACAAATAATATTTTTTAATTTCTCAATCTCAGGAATTTGTGGTAGTTGATGAAGATGAGTGGCAAAAACAAAAAGTGATTCAAGACGTGCAAGTTTTAAAATAGCGCTTGCAACAATACTAAGACCACTTAAAGTCTCTGTACTATGACTTATCTCATCTCCTAAAATTAAAGATTTTTTACTAGCACGATTGAAGATATTTTTTAAATCCATCATCTCAACTGCAAAACTTGATAATCCTTTTGAAATATTATCAGCACCACTAATTCTTGTAAAGATTGAGTCAAATATTGAAAACCTCATAGATTTACAAGGTACAAAAAAACCTGCTTGTGCTAAAATAACACTTATTCCAATAGCTTTCATTAAAGAAGATTTTCCAGAGCTATTTATTCCAAAAAGAAGTATTCCATGCATTTTATTACTTTGAAGATTTGTAGGATTTGAGTTTTTTACTATAATATTATCTTCATACTCTTTACTAACTAAATTTAACTCACCTAAAACAATATCATTTGTAACATAAACTCCCCTATCCTCATTTGCTTCAATTATTGGATGTCTAAGTTCTATAAGTTCTAAAAAATTCTCATCATCTTTGGTTTTTACAATTTTTGGGCAAGTGTAGTTATATTTTTTACTAGTTTTTATATTTGAAACAGTTAAATCAACTTCAGCTATAAATACAACTAATTCACTTAAAAGTGTTGAAAACTTTTTTTCAAACTCAATAAGTTTCTCTTTAAATACAAGTTTATTTATCTCAACGATTTTTTTAAGATTATGAACATATTTATCTGAAATATCATCAGTTAAAGCACAAGATATTTTTACACTATTTGTTTGAGTTTTTATAGAAAAATCTTTAAAAAGTAGAAGTTTATCATCAATTATAAGATGAGATTTTAAAAGTTCATCTTTTACAAGGTTATATCTATTTTTTGTTATTGAGATATAAAATCCTTCTTTATCAAGCCTATTAATTGTTACAAAACTTTTTTCATCTGATTTAAAAAAAGATAAAATATGATTTTTTAAAATTTCCAATTTATCCAAAAGTAGTTTATTTTCTCTATTTAAATCATCAATTTGAAGATTTACTCCGCTTGTTATCATATTTTCATCTACATCTTTTAGCATAAATCTTCCACTTATACTTAAATCAAAAGTAGAGTTAATAGATGCTAAAAAAGAGTTTATCTCATCACTACTACAAGGAGGAGTTATAAATTTATAACTCTCCATAAATTTTACAATCTCTTTTATACTTACCAAAGAGTCATACAAATAGTTCAACTCAAATGGGTGCAGTCTTGATAGCTTTATTCTTCTTGTAAGCCTTTCTATATCGTAAATACTTGCTAATTCATTCTCTATTGGTGAGTGAAAATCATATAATTCTTTAGATAAATTGTATCTTCTTAAAAGCTCTTTTGAGTCTTTTATTGGATTTGTAATCCTCTCTTTTAAAAGTCTTTTACCCATAGCAGTTGAAGTATTATTTATTAATCTTATTAGACTTAAATTATGCGTTGTATCTATAATATTTAACTGCTCTAAAGCATTGTTTCCAATATATATGTATCTACTAACATCTAATTTTATTGGGTTTGATAGTTTTTGAATAATTGAACTATCATGAGCTATTACAAAGTCTATTAGAATTGCCAATGATTCTGTTGAAAGAGGAGATCTCTCCATATCAAGATGCTCTATTGGAGTTAGAAGTGACTCAATGCTAAAAACATTTTTAAAAAGTTCATTTTGATATGTAATTTTTGGTCTAAAGTTTCTTAAATGAAAACTTTTTAAATTTAACTCCAAATAGTCTATTATCTCTTTTTGATTAATATTTTTGTCTGCTAGAGTAACTATAATTTCGCTAGTTTTGTGCATATTCATATAATTAAAGACTTCATCTAGTGCAAAAAACTTATCTTCATTCGTTCCAAAAACTTCGTTGTAATAACACTTTGCTGTTGTTACATCAATAGCACTATAACCTATTAGATAATTTCCTCTTACTTGGTCAATTACAATTGAAGTTATAAAATTATCATCTTGCTCTACTACAAAATCAAAATTTGTACCAGGACTTACAATAACATCCAAATATCTACTCACATTTGGAGGAGTTCCTTTTTGTCTTATTATTGCTATTGTATATTTTTGCTCAGCAATAATTCGTGCTAGATGTTTTTCAAATGAAATTGCTGGAACTCCAGCCATAATTGGATTCTCTTTTGAGTTTTCAAGTATTGATTTATTTTTTCTTGTTAATTGAATATTTAAAAGTTCTGCTATCTCTTTTGCTTTTCCTATCTTATCTTTTTCATTGTTTACTTCATAAACTTCAAAAAAAGTTCCAATTTCCATGAGAACTAAGGCATTTTCACCATATTTTTTATCAAATAACTCTTGAATCTTAAAATATGTGATGGTTAGAAGTTCATTTCTATTTTCTAAAAGAGCTGTTACTTCTTCTTGCACTATTTTCGCACTCCTGTCCAATCTCTAATTTTTTCTCTATCTTCTTTTGAAAGTTCTGCTTCAATGTGAGCCCACGTATAAGCAGGAAGAGGCATTGATGAGTGAGCTGTTCTATAGATTGCTTTTAATTTTTCATTCTTTTGTGTTTGAGTATATTTTTCCCAATTTGAAAAATTCAAAGCATTTACACCTTCATTTGTATGATTTGTAACAACCCATGAAAAAGGTGCAACATTTGAATACCAAGGGTAATTAATCTTATTTGAATGACAATCATAACAAGCTCTTACAAATATCTCTTTTATATCAGGAGGTAAAACTATCTCATATGTTTCATCTTCACTATATTCTACTTTTTGAGGTCTTATAAACTGCATCAATAGAAAAACTACAAAACAAATTATCAAAGCTCTTTTCATTTTTAAAATACCATCTCATATAATCTTTTTAATTCACTATTAAAAATATCTAAACTAATATTTCTACCATATCTTTTAAACTCTTTACCTTCAAAAAAGACCAAAATAGTTGGACTTGAAAAAATATTAAAGTGAGAAGTAATATCTAAATTTTGATTACTATTAATATAATATTGTTTCATTTTAGAAAAATTAAGAGAAATATTCATCTCTACTTTTGGTTTTAAAACTTGACAAACACTACAGTTTGTAGCTCCAAAATATAGCATTACAGCTTTAGAATTTTTTAAAATATCTAAAATTTCTTCTTTACTGTTTATTTCTATCATAATTAAAAAAAAATAGGAGAAATCCTATCTTTTTATACCTGATGCCCACAATTTTTTGTAAGTCTATTTTTTTGAGATAGATATGAATTTAAAGCACCCAAATATGCATTTGCAGTTGCTTGCATTGTATCAATACTCAAACCATGACCAACAAAAGATATACTGTTTTCAAAACATACTCTAGTTGTTACTTTTGCTAAAGAATCTTTTCCTTCACTTACAGATATAACTTTATAATCTTTTAATTCACCAGAGTATCCTGTAATTCTATCTATCGTTTTAAAAATAGCATCCATAGTTCCATCACCCAAAGCTGCATCTTTTATAATTTCATCTTTATATTTTATAGATACAGCAGCCATTGGCATCCCATTAGAACAATCACTTATTTGCAATCCTACTAATTCATATATTTTATCGTGGTTTAAAGCCTCATCAGTTATTAACATTCTAACATCATCATCTGTTATATCTTTTTTCTTATCTGCTAAAGTTTTAAATCTTTCAAATGCTGCATTTAACTCATCATCACTTACACTATCAAACCCTAATTGAGTAATTTTATCTTTAAATGCTGCTCGACCTGAATGTTTTCCTAAAATTAATGTGCTATCTTTAATAACTCCAACATCCTCTGGTCTCATAATTTCATAAGTCTCTTGATGTTTTAAAACACCATCTTGGTGAATTCCACTCTCATGTGCAAATGCATTTTTTCCAACTATTGCTTTATTTTGTTGTGGTTCAACACCTGTAATAGTTGCAACTAATCTCGAAGTTGCATAAATTTCAGGAGTATTAATAGATGTATATAAATCACCAAATACATCTTTTCTCACCTTTATAGCCATAACAGCTTCTTCTAAAGCAGAGTTTCCAGCACGTTCTCCTAAACCATTTATTGTAACTTCAATTTGTCTAGCTCCATTTACTACAGCAGCTAAAGTATTTGCAGTTGCTAATCCTAAATCGTTGTGATTGTGAACAGATATAATTGCTCTATTACCTGCAAATTCACTTAACTCTTTAACCATTGCACCTAACTCTGTAGGTAATCTATAACCAACAGTATCTGGTAAGTTAATTGTTCTAGCACCTGCACCTATAACTGCATCCATCACCTCTTTCATAAAAGGAATTTCACTTCTTCCTGCATCTTCTAAAGAAAACTCAACATCATCTACGAAAGTCCTTGCATACTCTACTGCATGAACAGCTCTTCTTATAACTTCATCTGGAGACATTTTTAATTTATATTTCATATGAATTGGACTTGTTGCTATAAATGTATGAATTCTATGTTTTGGCGCATGAGAAACAGCCATACCAGCCTGTTTTATATCATTTTCTATAGCACGACTTAACGAACAAATGCTAGCATTTTTTATAGTTTTTGCTATTTGACTAACTGCATCAAAATCTCCAGGACTTGCAGCTGCAAAACCAGCTTCAATAACATCAACCCCTAATTTTTCTAACTGTAAAGCAACTCTTAATTTCTCTTCTGTGTTCATAGAACAACCAGGGCTTTGCTCTCCATCTCTTAAAGTAGTATCAAATACAATAATTTTATTTTTATCCATAATATTTACCTTTTAATTTAACATTTGATTATATCTTTTTTTAAATAAAAAAAGAAAAACAGATTTTTTGGGAAACTTAAACTATAAAATTTATAATTTAGAGTGAATATTTAAGAAGGAGTAGAGAGTTTACACTTTTTAGAAAATTGTTTTTTGAAATATTAAATATTTTCATTTATACTCTCCTTTTTTAATTAGGTTGAAAGTATAATTTAATTTAATTTATTTGTCAAGGATAATTTTTATTATTTAGAAAATTTTTAGAAGCAAAATTGCTTCTAAAAATTATTATTTTTCAGATTGATTATCATCTTTATTTTCTATTTGAGTTTTATCAGATTTAATATCTTCTTTCACATCACTTTTATCTAAACTATCGCTATGTAAATCTTCACCTTCAAAAACTATTCCACCATGTTCTTTTATAATCTCTCTAACTCTTTCACCTGTAATTACCTCTATTTCAAGTAATTCAGAAGTCATTTGTTCAATTGCATCTTTATTATCTCTTAAAGCTTGTAATACAACTTGATATCTTTCATTTAAAGTAGTTTTTACATGATCATCTAAATCTTTTGCCATAGCATCTGAGAAATCTTTTTGAGTTTGTCCACCTAAGAACTGATTTGTTCTTCTTTCTAGTACCATAAGCCCAGCTATATCACTCATTCCATAAATAGTTGCCATAGATTTGATAATATTTGTAGCTCTCTCTAAATCATTTCCAGCACCCGTACTAATCTCTCCTATAAATACCTCTTCAGCAGCTCTTCCACCTAATAAAACATCAACTTCAGCTATTAGCTCATGTTTTTGCATTAAATATTTATTCTCTTCAGGAGTATTTAGTGTATATCCAAGTGCAGCTAAACCTCTTGGAACAATAGATACTTTATTTACTTTTTTAGCACCTTTTGTAATTTCAGCCATAACTGCATGTCCACTTTCATGATAAGCAACAATTTTTCTCTCTTTTGGAGATATTCTTCTTGATTTTTTTTCAAGTCCAGCTATTTGTCTCTCAACAGCCTCTTTAAAATCACTTGGCTCTACTTCCTCTTTATTTGCACGTCCAGCTAAAAGAGCAGCTTCATTTATAATATTTGCTAAATCAGCACCAGCAAGTCCTGCTGTCATCTTTGCAACCTCTTTTAAATCTACATCTTTTGAAATTTTTACATCTTTAATATGAACATTTAAAATCTCAATTCTTCCTTCATAATCAGGTTTATCAACTAAAACTTGTCTATCAAATCTTCCTGGTCTTAAAAGTGCTGGATCTAAAACTTCAGGTCTATTTGTAGCTGCAAGAACTATTACAGGAGCTGTTTCAGTAGAAAATCCATCCATCTCTGCTAAAAGTTGATTTAAAGTCTGCTCTCTCTCATCATTTCCACCCATTGGTCCACCACTAGCTCTACTTTTACCAATAGCATCAATCTCATCAATAAAAATAATAGCAGGAGCTACTTTTTTTGCTTGTTCAAATAGATCTCTAACTCTACTTGCACCTACTCCTACAAACATCTCAATAAATGCAGATCCTGAAACAGATAAAAATTGAACATCAGCCTCTCCAGCAACTGCTTTAGCTAAAAGTGTTTTACCTGTACCTGGAGGACCTACAAGTAATACACCTTTTGGAATTTGAGCTCCAAGTCTTACATATCTATCTGGTGCTTTTAAGAAATCTACAACTTCTCTAACCTCTTCTTTGGCCTCTTTATTTCCAGCCATATCATCAAATTTTACATTTGGTTTTTCAGAATTTATCATCTTTTTAGATGAACCAATTCCAAGGATTCCACCACTTCCACCACCCATAGATTTTTGCATTCTTTTAACCAAAAACATCCAAATAGCAAAAAATAAAAATATTGGTAAAACCCATCCAAAAAGAATATCAGATAGAAGATTCTCTTCGCTTATTCCACCATAAGATATACCACTTTTTTCCAACTCAGGAATTAATGTCTCATCAGGAACAACTCTTCTTGCTGTATAAGTAACTCTTTGCATTCCATCATTTTTACTAACAGCTCTAATTAGAGTATTTCCAATACCAACATACTCAATTTTTCCACTTACAATAAGTTTTTTTAACTCAGAATATGTAATTGTTTTGCTTACATTACTTCCATAAGCTTGAATATTTGAATTTGTAGCATTTGTTTCACTATCAGGAAAAATTGCTTTAAATGCAAAAATTGTTACAAGCGAAAATGCAACAAATATCAAAAGTGGATTATTGTTAAAAAAATTATTGTTATTATTTTGATTATTGTTTGGATTGTTATTTTGTTGTTTATTCATCATTATTTATATCCCTCTTATTTTTTAAATACCATTGTTACCCACTCATTTTTGTGAATAATTTTTAGCTCTTTTAAATTAGAAAATTTACTTAAAACTCTCTTTTCATGCTTATCTAAAATACCAGAAACTATTATAATTCCACCATCTTTTGTAGAATTTATCAAATCATCTGATATCATAACAAGAACATCTGCAATAATATTTGCTAAAACTACATCATATTTTTCTTTGGCAAAATTTACAGAACCAATCCAAGATTTATTTATCTTTTGATTATTTAAAGTAAAATTTGATTTTGTACTCTCTATACAAATTTCATCTGTATCACAGACATCAACAACTGCACCTTTTTTTGCAGCTGCAATTGCTAAAATACCACTTCCTGTTCCAACATCTAATAGGCTATCACCTTTTTTTACAAACTCATCAATTGCTAATAAACAAGAAGAAGTTGTTTCGTGGTGTCCTGAACCAAAAGCAAGTGCTGGATCTATTAAAATATCAATTTTTCCCTCTTTTGCTTCACTCCATGATGGTCGCACATAAAAGCTTCCAACTTCAACAGCTTGTATAGAGTCTTGATATTTTTTTATCCAATCTATACTCTCTTTTTTTTCACATTTTATATAACATTTTGTATTTAATGCTTTTGCAAATTTTTCAAGTGGTTCCTGAAAATCTTCAAGATTCTCTTCGCTTCTAACAATTATTTCGCCATCATTTTCTTCAATTGCATCATCTGTAAGTGATAAAATTAGATTTAAAAACAGTTCATAATTATCTTCTGGTTTTATTAGTAATTCAAAATACTCTTTTGACAAATAAAAATTCCTTTATATTTTTTTAAAAACTCAATATTCTATCTAAATAACTTTTTAATCAAATTAAATCTAAAAAAAGCTCTCTATTAAATCTCTCATTATATTTTTGTCACTAATTTGATTTACTAAATCTCTAAACTCATTTGCCCCTGTATAACCCTTTGAATAAGCGTGTAACAATTTTCTAAAAATTATAGCTCCATAGTCTCCATGGAACTCAAGCATTTTGTCATAGTGTTCTAAAATAATCTCTTTTTTTATAGAATTATCAATATCTTCAAGCTCATGTTTTAATTGATAAAAAACCCAAGGTTTACCAATAGCACCTCGTCCTATCATAACACCATCAGCTTTTGTGTACTCTAAAACCTCTTTTGCTTTTTTATAATCTTTTATATCACCATTTGCAATAACAGGAATTGAAATAGCCTCTTTCATCTGTTTAATTGCATCATAATCTACAGGTGCTTTATATTTTCCAGCTCTTGTTCTTCCATGAACTGATACAAAATCAACTCCACAAGCTTCAACAGCTTTTCCAATTTCAACTGGAATTTTTTCATTAACTCCAAGTCTTACTTTTGCACTTGTGTACTCTTTTTTTGAGTATTTTTTGATAGTACTTAAAATCTCTTCAAGCTTTTTTAAATCACCTAAAAGATTAGAACCTGAACCATGAGAGAATACTTTAGGAGCAGGACAACCGCAGTTTAAATCAATTCCATCAATTCCTTCAACATCATTTAATATTTCAACTGCTTCTCTTACAAGTTGAGCACTATTTCCAGCAATTTGTACAAAATATGGGTCCTCTGAAGGAGACTTTTCTATCATCTTAAGTGTTCTTGCACTTTTATAAACCAAAGCATTTGAACTTATCATCTCTGAAATTGTAAGATCAGCTCCAAACTTTTTAACAACACTTCTAAAAGGTAAATCTGTATAACCAGCAAGGGGAGCAAGCACTATAAGAGGCTTGCTAAAATCTAATTTTTTTTTCATTCTTAGTTATACGACAAGCTTTCCAAACTATAATGTTTTCCAGCATCTTTTAGTTCAATTAGTGCTTTAAAAGGTGCGAAATCATTACCTTCTCTATTTGCTAAATTTTCTCTTAGTTTATCTTTCATCTCAAATTCACTCAAAATATATAAATATGCAACTGTAGCTTCTTCTTGTTCTTGTGAAATTTTTTCAAAAAGTTCTATTAAAACATCTGGATTCAGACTATTTTTATATTTTTTAGCAAGTTGAATATAATCATCTTTTGAAAGTTTTATATTTTTAACAAGTTCTAAAATTTCGTTATTTTCAAATCCAAATTCACTATTTTCAATATTCTTTTCTAAAAGTTTAATTGTAAGTTCTTTATCAAGATTTACATTTTTGTAAATTTTTTTAATTGTTGTCATACTTTTTTCACTCAAAGATTTCAAAAATGCTACTTTTACAATATCACTATCATATTTTTCAGCTTTTTTTACAATATCAACGGCAAAATCAACTTGTGAATTTATTTTATTTATTAAGTTCTGTTTTCCTAAAGATGATTTTTCATCAACTTTTAGATTTTTATCAACATAAATACCATTGTTTACATTTTGTATGGCAGCAACAGTTTTGTTTAATTCTTCATTTGTAGAACTAAATATCTCTTTTGGTACTTCAAGATTTAATTGAGTTAAAATATTTGCCAACTCTTTTTGTTTTCTTGTTCTAAAACCAATTTTATGCTCTTTATTTAGTAGTTTTAATTTAATTAATTCAACCATATTATCTAAATCACTATCTACTAATCTAAGTTTAAAATAGTTAATAAGCCCGTAAAAAATAATATGGATATAAGTTAAAAGACTTAAAAAAATTATAGGTAAAACAAACCAAACAGAAACAGGTAAAGTTTCACTAAAACCAAATAAACTAAGAGTATATTCTCCAAGTTCTAAACTATGAACAAAACCAAACAATACTATTATTAAAAGTATTGTTGAGATTATATAACTTTTAAGACCCATCTTCTTTTTTCCTTTTTGAAGAGTTAATTGTGTTTTATTATACAAAAAAGTTTATAAATTACTTATGATATGGATGATTATTTATAATACTTAAAGATCTAAATATCTGTTCTGATAGTATCAAAGTGGCAATTTTATGGGCAAATGTAAGATTACTTAGGGAAATTACACTATCACAAAGAGATAAAAACTCATTTTCAAAACCAAAAGCTCCACCTATGAAAAAATTTACCTCATTTTTATCTTCCAAAAGCTTAGAAAAACCAAAACTATCGACACTTTTACCTAAAACATCAAGAGCTATATTGTAACCTTTCAAATATGGTAAATAACTTTTTGTATATATTTTTTTTGATTCATTTTCTCCGATAGTTTGTGCTTTTGCTATATCTTTATTAAATATATAAAATATTTCAACTTTTGCATATTTACTAGACATTTTAATAAACTCTTTAATAAGTTTATCAAAATCATCATTACTTGGTTTTACTATTGAGTAAATGTTAATTTTCATTTAAAATAGCACTTCCAACGCAATTAAATTTTGTATTTTTGATAATATCATCAACTTTTACACCACCAATAGCACAAACAGGATGTTTAGACATTTTTGCTAAATATTGTAGTTTTTCACCCAAAATATTTGAAATATCTTTTGTATTTGTAGCTTTGTAAGCACCTAAACCAATCATATCAAGCTCAAAATTATTTGCTTCTAGAATTTCTAGTTCATTGTGAGTTGAGAGTCCTAAAAGTTTATTTTTTACTCTTTTTCGTAAAAGTTTTATAGCTAATTCTTTATATTTGTGTATCTTTAAAATATCATCTTGACCTACATGCAAACCATCTGCATAATCAATTAATTCTACTTTATCATTTACAATAATAGGAATATTTAGATTTTGTTTAAGAAAAATAAGATTTTGTTTTTGTAACTCTAAATCTGAAACTTTGTCTCTATACTGTAAAAGTTTTACATCATACTTTTTTAAAATTTCCAAAAAATTTTCAAGAGTTATATTTTTTTTTAAAAGAGTTTCGTAATCACACAAAACATAAAGATAGTTAAAAGCTTCAAGATTAAATCCCAAAGCTTTTTCTAAATTTGAAGACATTAGCTAATTTTTTCTTGTCCAAAAATAGTTAATAAATCTGTAAGAGTTTTTTTCATATCTCTTCTATTTACAACCATATCAATAGAACCTTTTTCTAGTAAAAATTCAGCTCTTTGGAAACCTTCAGGAAGATCAGTTCCAATTGTTTGCTTAATTACTCTTTGTCCAGCAAAACCGATTAAAGCACCTGGTTCTGCCATAATAATATCACCCAAAAATGCAAATGAAGCAGAAACTCCACCCATAGTTGGATCTGTTAATATAGATATATATGGAAGTTTATAGCTATCGAGTTTTTTCAAAGCTGCAGATGTTTTTGCCATTTGCATCAAAGAAAAAGTTGATTCTTGCATTCTTGCACCACCTGATGCTGATACTATAATAACTGCTTGTTTTTTTTCAATTGCTCGATTAACTGCTCTTACTATTTTTTCACCCTCAACACTACCTAAACTTCCACCCATAAATGCAAAATCAAAAACTACAAGCTGAACACCAATTGAGTTAATTGTGCACTCACCACTAATCACACTTGATACTCTTCCTGTTTTTGCAAGTCCTTCTTCAACTCTTTTTTTATAAGAGAGTTTATCTACAAACTTCAAAGGGTCATTTGGTTTTAAATTTGTATCAAACTCTACAAAGCTATTTTCATCTGCAAGGATTTCTACTCTTCTTTTTGCCCCTATTCTCATATGAAATTCACATTTTGGGCAAACATTATCTTGATTTTCAACCTCTTTGAAAAACATCAAAGAGCTACAACTAGGACATTTTATCCAGTGACTTGGAGCATCTTTCTTTGTAGCTTGCTCTTTATTTTTGTTATCAAATGAAATTTTGCTAAATAGATTTTTTAAATCCACTACCTTTTCTCCTTTTTTTCTAAAGCAATATTATAGTTAAATCTAACTAAATATTTTTAAATTTATCTAGTTCGTCTAATTTTTCCCAAGGATAATCAGGTTGTCCAACTTGACCACGAGCTGCTACATCTGCATAAAGGAATGTTGTAGCACTTGGTTTATCTAGATTAAATTTTTCTGTAATCCATCTTGGTGTTAAAGGGAAATTTTCCATTACAAATGCAGATAAAATATCATCATTATGTTTTGTATATGTTCCCATTGTATCAACAGCAACTGATGTTGGACGTGCTACACCAATAGCATATGAGATTTGTACAATCGCTTTTTTTGCAAGTCCTGATGCAACTATATGTTTTGCAATCCATCTTGCTGCATAAAGTCCACTTCTATCTACTTTTGTATAATCTTTTGAAGATTGAGCTCCACCACCAATTGGTGCATATCCTCCAAAACTATCAACAATCAGTTTTCTTCCAGTTAGTCCACTATCATGTAAAGATGAGTGATTTACATATCTTCCTGTTGGATTTATGTGAATAATTGTGCTATTTTTATCATAAAGTTTACTTGGAAGTCCAGAATTATCAATTAATTCTTGAATTATTGCTCTAACTTCTTCTATTTTCATTCCTTCAACACAAGGTGCTGAAACAACAATTGTATGTATTTTTTGAGGAAGTCCATTTTCAAAATTCTCTTTTGTTCCATAATCAACAGTAACTTGAGTTTTTATATCAACTCCTAGTTTTTGATTATTTTTTAAAGCATAATTATAAACTGTATCACATAATCTTCTTGCATATACTATTGCTGCAGGCATAAACTCAGCTGCCTCATTTGAAGCAAACCCAAACATAATTCCTTGATCTCCAGCTCCAATTTCTCCAGTTGTTTGATCAACACCTTGACTTATATCTGGGCTTTGTTGATTTAATAAAACTTGAACTTGTACATCATCTGGATGAAGTGCTTGCTCTTTTGTAAAAGCACTTTTTCCATCGTATCCAATTTTTGCTAATGCATCTTTTACTATTTTTTCATAATCATTTTGAGTTAATTTTGCATTTGATTTTACTTCACCACCAATAACAACATGCTTTCCAGCAACAAATACTTCACTTGCAACTCTACTATTACTATCTTCAATAATAAGTCTATCAACTATACTATCAGCAATAATATCAGCACATTTATCAGGGTGACCAGGGCTTACAACTTCACTTGTAAACAGATATTGAGATTTTTTTTCCATTTTTGTTTTCCATCCTTTGTTTTCCACAAGCTTTGCTTGCATTGTTTTCCATCTTTTGTTTTCCATTTAGTCTTTTTTGTAAAAAAATTAAATTAAAATTTAAAGAGTTCGATTTTCCGTAACTTTTTAAAGTTACGGAAAAAAGTTTTGTAGTGTAACTAAAAATTAATTAGTTTTCTTTTAAGTAGTTTATTACTCAACAGTTACAGATTTTGCTAAGTTTCTTGGCATATCAACATCATTTTTAAGTCTTATTGATATCTCCATAGATAAAATTTGAAGTGCTACTAACATCTCAAAAAATTCAAGCATATAGTGATCACACTTATTTATTTTTATAAAATCATCTGCAAGTTCAAAATCAGCAGAAGATATTGCGCAAATTGTACTGTCCCTTGCACTTAACTCTTCCACATTTGATTTTATTTTATCATACAACATATTTTTTGGCATAAGTGCTATTGTAAAAAGTTCTGGGTCTGCAAGAGCAATTGGTCCATGTTTCATCTCACCTGCTGGATAACCTTCAGCATGTAAATATGAAATTTCCTTAAGTTTTAAAGCACCTTCTAAAGCAAGGGGATAAAATACATCTCTTCCTATAAAGAAAAATCCATGACCGTGTAAATATCTTTTTGATAATCTTTTTGTTTTTTCATGAATATTTTCATGAACTTTTAAAGCTTTTGGAACTTCTCTTAAAGTATTAACTTCATTTTCAAGTTTTTCCTTAGAAATAGTTTCTTTAATTTGTGCAAAATATAAACTTAACATCCATAAAACAACTGTTTGAGTAGAAAATGCTTTTGTAGAAGCTACTCCTTTTTCAATTCCAGCTCTTGTTAAAATTGTAAAATCTGCAACTCTTGTCATAGAAGAGTTATCAACATTACAAATTACCAAAGTTTTAAGACCTGCATTTTTTGCCATTTTTAAAGCTTCTAATGTATCAGCTGTTTCTCCACTTTGAGAGATTACAACAAATAGTGTATCTTTTGTCAATAGTGGCTCTTTATATCTAAACTCACTTGCAACTTCAACGCTACATTTTATTTTTGATAATCTTTCAAACAGATATGAAGATGTAAGCCCTGCATGATATGAAGTTCCACATGCACAAATTTTAATCTCATTTATTCCATCTAATATTTTTGAATCAATCTCATCAAAATTTATCTCACTATCTTTTACACGACCTAACATACAATCACTTACAACAACACTTTGCTCATAAATCTCTTTTTCCATAAAGTATCTAAAGCCATCTTTTTGAGCAAACTGTTTTGATGTTGGAAGTTTTGACCAAACAATATTTTTACTAAAAAACTCGATCCCATCTCTTGAAGCTACTCCCCCAATTTTATCATCAAGATATACAACATCATTTGCAAGTCCAATAAGTGCTGAATCTGAAGATGCAAAAAGTACTTCATCTTTTTCTATACCATGTCCAACAATCATTGGACTTCCAAGTTTATAGAAAAATATTTTTTCTGGATCTTTTTTTGTAATTAATAAAATAGCATAAGCCCCTTCAAGTCTTTTTATAGTCTCTTGAAATGCTTTTTTTGCATCATTTAATTTATTGTTGTAGTGCTCAAAAAGATGAACAATAACTTCTGTATCTGTTTGTGAAACAAAGTTGTGTCCTAAAGATGTTAACTCATCTTTTAACTCTTTATAATTTTCTATTATCCCATTATGAACAACGTAAGAGTATTCACCTAAGTGTGGATGAGCAT
This sequence comes from Aliarcobacter cryaerophilus, assembly GCF_014352935.1. The sequence goes on from NZ_CP060694.1 coordinate 1,501,982, forward strand.
TAACTTCTGTTGGTTTTCCATGAGTTGCCCATCTTGTATGTCCAATTCCTAAATTATATCTATCTTTATTATTTTGATTAACTTTTTCCTCAAGATTTACAAGTTTACCAACTGCTTTGAATACATCTATTTCATTTCCATGCAAAACAGCAATTCCTGCGCTATCATATCCTCTATATTCAAGTTCTTTTAAACCATCTAATAAAATCTTTGTTGTATCGTATTTCCCTATGTAACCAACTATTCCACACATAAAAAGTCCTTAAATATTATTTTAAAAAATATAAGATTTTATCAAAAATTAACTAAATATCTAGTTTACTTAGTAATTTATCATGAATTTTACCATTTGAGGCAACTATATATTTATCTTTAAACATATCAAAAGTAGTACCTCTAATATTTGTAATTCTCCCACCAGCTTCACTTAAAATTATAACTCCAGCACTAACATCCCAAGGTTTCAGATTCATTTCATAGTAACCTTCATAAACGCCTTTTGCAACCATACATAAATCAATAGATGCACTTCCTAATCTTCTTAAATCTTGACACTCAGGTAAGATATTCTCAATTTTTTTTATCACATCTTTTAAATCTTTTGTATTTTCACCACTACTATATGGAAAACCTGTGGCTAGAAGTGATTTTTGTAAATCATTTTGCAAACTTACTTTTATTTTTTTACCATTTAAAAATGCACCTTTTTTATGTTTTGCAAAATATAACTCATCTAAAATAGGATTATAAACTACACCAATATATGGCTTTTTATCTTTATAAACTCCAACAGAAATAGCAGTATGTGGTACACCATTTACAAAGTTTGTAGTTCCATCTATTGGATCAATTATTATTGAATTCCCAAACTCTACCAAACTATTATCTGACTCTTCAGCTATAAGATTAAACTCTTTGAAATATTTAGAAAACTCTTTTTTTAGATAATTTTCAACTGCTAAATCATATTTTGTAACTAAATCTTTTTTTGCTTTAAATTTTACATCTTTATTTGAGTAGTAACCTTTTTTTAAAATTTTTCCAGCTTTTTTTATAATTTGAATAAGTTTCTTTTGCATGATTTTCCTTAAATTTTTTGATATTTTATCTAATTCTTTTAAAATCTATGTAAAATTGCACACATGAAAAACTTTGTAAAACTTGAAGATAAAAATATTAAATTTGGTGATTGTAATAATTGCTTTGCTCATTGTTGTAGTGGAAGTTTTGGTTCTATTTTTTCACAAATTCTAAAAGAAGAGTTTGAAGATGTTTATAAAAACTTTCCTATTTTATTTATTTTTGGCTCTTTAGGTTTTGTAAAACCTGTAATTTTACTATCAAATGGTTTTGATTTTTGTCCACATTTAAAAGATTTCAGATGTACAATTTATGAGAATAGACCAAAGGTGTGTAGAACTTATCCTTTAAGTCCAAATATAGATAATTTTATCTATATTGACAACTCATGTCCCGAATTAAACAAAGCAGATAATATCTTAAATTTTGAAGATGAGATATTTGAAAATTATCAAGAGAAATATATTAATACTCACTTTGAATTTGAAAAACTTAAAATTGAAGAGTTTGAAAAAATTTTATCTATAAAAGGAGTTGATTTTTACAGATTTATTGGAGATGAAAAATCTAAATATTTAGATTTTCATAAACTCTCAATTAAACTATTAGAAAACTTTAAATTATAAAAACTATTTATCTTTAAATCTTTTTTTATTTACATCTTCAATAATAAGTTTTGAAATACTATTTGTAGATATTGCAATATCTTTTGTTTGAGACGTAACACTAGCATTTTGCTGTGTTTTTTGATCCAAAATAGCAACTGCATTGTTTATCTGTTCTATTCCTAAAAGTTGTTCTTTGCTTGAGTTTTCAAACTCTTTTATAAGCTCTATTGTCTGTATAATATCACTATTTAGTTCACTGTACCCATTTATCATACTATTTGCAATATGTTTCCCTTCATCTGCCTTTTGTGTTGCAATCTCAACTATATTTTTTATCTCATTTGCAGCTTGTGCACTTCTATTTGCAAGATTTCTCACCTCACCAGCAACAACTGCAAACCCTTTTCCCGCTTCTCCAGCAGTTGCAGCTTCTACAGCTGCATTTAGACTTAAAATATTTGTTTGAAATGCTATTTGGTCTATTACACTTATTGCCTCATTTATAGATGAAATTTTTATATTTATCTCTTCCATAGATGAAACAGTTTGATTTGCTAATTTTTCTCCATTTTTTGCTCTAGAAGTTACGCTTGAAGCTATACTTGCCATTTTCTCTACATTTTGAGTGCTACTTCTTAAATTTGAAGTCATCTCTTCTAAAGAAGCAGCTGTTTCTTCAAGATTTGCAGCTGTACTAGTAGAACTTTCATTTAATTTTTCAACATTACTCAAAAGTATATTTGAACTTTCAGATAAAGTTTCTCCATTTTTTTTGTTTTCAATTAACATTTTTGTTATTGAATCTCCCAAAATATTAACACCATTTGCAAGTTTTAATATATGATTTGAAATTTTTGTTGTATCAACTCTATTTACATAATCATATTTACTATATTCATCTATTACTTTTAAAACATTCACAATATTCTTTTCTAATTCTTGTGCCATTTGATTCATAACAGATTTTAATTTTGATAGATTAATATCATCAACCTCTATATTTAATCTTTGAGATAAATCTCCTTTTTGGAATTTTTCTAAAATATCTATTGTAGTTTCAATAAAAAGATTGTTATCATCTATCTCTTTTCTAGCAATCTCAATATTTTGATCAAGTATTTTTGACATATGACCTATTTCATCTTTTGAATAATTCTTGATTCTATCAACTTTATTACTTTCATTATTTAAATATTTAAAAAATGACTCTAAAGTTGTTTGAAATATATTTAGTGGTTTTAGAATAATTTTATTTATAGATGGAACAATTATAGAAATCAAAACAATATTTAATAAAACTGTAACACAAATAGCTATCCAAAAAAGTATATTTATATCTCTATTCATCTCTTCTTGTAATTCATTTATATCTTTTTCAATATCATCTGCATATATTCCAGTTACTAAAACCCAGTTAAATTCTGGAATAAAAATAGATGAAGCCATTTTTAACACAACCTCTTTTGTTGATGGATTTTCATAATGATAAGTTATATATTTTTGCTCTTTTGAAAATTTAATTAAATCTTCTCTAAAAGCATAACCTTTTGCATCAGGAGACTTTATATTTGTTTTTGTATTATTTAATTTTGGATTTGCTGGATGAAAAGCAAAATAGTAATCATCACCTCTTTGCTCATAAGCAAAAAAATATCCACTTTTATCATCTAAATATCTAACACCTGTTAAAAGCTCTATAACTTTTTGTTTTGCTAACTCTATATTTTGTTCTTTTTCAATAACTGTTTTTATAAGGGTTTGGGCAACTTCAAATTGATGTTGTATTAAGGACTCTTTCTCTTTTGTAATAGTAGTTTCAAACTTTTTTAATGTATTATTTAAAGTGTTTTGTGTTTTTTCAAAATTAATTCCAGAAAGTACAAATATTCCTATAGTAAAAGGTACAATTGTTATTAAAAGTAACTTTATTTTTAGTGAATTTATATTCATTATTATCCCCTTTTTGGTAGCGAATTTACATTTTATAAAATAAACTTTAAAGATAGATTAAACAATCTAATATTTGTTATAAGAAATATCTATTTATCTATATTTACACATTTTGAATATTAAAAATAGATATTGAATCAATTTTTTATAAATTACTTATTTAAATTAAGTGTTAATTAATATTTAATCAATTATAATTCCACTCCAATTTAAGAAATGTTTTGATTTATTAAATGTGATTAAAATATTAAGTTTATTTTAATTATTTTAAAGTATAATTTCAATCCTTTTTTAAGAGGTTTATGCGGGAGTAGCTCAGTTGGCTAGAGCTTCTGCCTTCCAAGCAGACTGTCGCGAGTTCGAGTCTCGTCTCCCGCTCCACTTTTTTAAGTGTGTTCTTTATTTTTTTTATCGCGGAATAGAGCAGCTAGGTAGCTCGTCGGGCTCATAACCCGAAGGTCATAGGTTCAAATCCTATTTCCGCAACCAATTAATTTATGTAGGTCAAAGTAGCTCAGCTGGCTAGAGCGCTGGTCTCATAAGCCGGAGGTCGAGAGTTCAAGTCTCTCTTTTGACACCATTTATATAAATTAAAAGTGCTGGTGTAGCTCAGTTGGCTAGAGCAGCTGATTTGTAATCAGCAGGTCGGGGGTTCGACTCCCTTCACCAGCTCCACTTTTATTTTATTTGCATTCCTTCTGGGGTATCGCCAAGCGGTAAGGCAACGGTTTTTGGTACCGTCACTCGAAGGTTCGAATCCTTCTACCCCATCCACTAAACTTATTTTCTTATATCTATTTTATCAAGAATTTAATTTATTGTTTTTTATCGCGGAATAGAGCAGCTAGGTAGCTCGTCGGGCTCATAACCCGAAGGTCATAGGTTCAAATCCTATTTCCGCAACCAATTTTTTATTATCTCAATTTTATAACAATCAATTTATAAACTAAAATATCATTACTTAACAAATATAAGTTATCCATTTTCAATATTTTATAGTAAAATTTTAAAAATAGAAAAAGGAGATTTATGTTAAATAAAAAGATTATTATTTCATTTTTAACATTTTGTTTATTAAGTTCATCTATTTATGCAAAACAAAGTGATGATGAAAGAGAAAGTAAAAAACGAGACTATAAGCATAGTAATTATCATAAAGATAAAGATTATAGTGATAAAAAAATAAAATCTGAAAAACAAAAAGATATTCCTCCTGGTTTACAAAAAAAAGTAGATAATGGTGGAACTCTTCCTCCTGGATGGCAGAAAAAAATAGAAAAAGGAGAAGTTGTAAATAGTACTATTTTGAGTAATGGTAGAATTGTTACAAGTAAATATCCGAAAATAAAAAATACGGAAGTTTATGAAGTAGAAAATAGAGTTTTTAGAATTTATAAAGATACAAAAGAGATTTTAGATATATTAAAGTAATAAAAGTTGGTATAAAATACCAACTTTTATTTAACTATATAAATTATAATTTTATTAAGTCTTTTATAAATTGAACAGCCATTCTAACACCTGTTCCACTTGCACCGTATGGATTATATCCCCAAGCTTTTTCTACAAATGCAGGTCCAGCTATATCGAAATGTATCCATCTGTTTTTATTCTCTTCATATATAAAATTATCTAAAAACATTCCAGCTGTTATTGCTCCACCGTATCTTGTATTTGAGATATTACAAACATCAGCAATTTCAGATTTTATACACTTTTTTAGATATCTATTAAAATCTAGTTTTGTAGCATACTCCCCTGAGTTTTCACAAGCTTCAAGGGCTTTTTGTTTTAAGCTTTCACTATTTCCCATAACTCCTGTTGTATATTCACCAAGTCCAACAACACAAGCACCAGTTAAAGTTGCAAAATCTAAAAGATAGTCTATATTTTTAATCTCATCTTGAGCATAACATAAACAATCTGCAAGAACTAATCTTCCTTCTGCATCTGTATTTCTTACTTCTATAGTTTTACCATTTTTAGCTCTTAAAATATCATCTGGCTTATAAGCATTTCCACCAATCATATTTTCAACTGCTCCAATTATTACATGAACTTCAATAGGTAATTTTAATTTTGCAATAACTTTTATAGTATTTAAAACAGCAACTCCACCTGATTTATCAGCTTTCATAGTAATCATAAAATCAGCTGGTTTTAAAGATAATCCACCGCTATCATAAGTTAAACCTTTTCCAACAAGTACAACTTTTTTAATAGCTTTTTTAGGTTTATATTTAAGATGTATTAGTTGTGATTCATGAACACTAGCTCTTCCAACACTATGCATTGACATCATTTTTTGCTTTTCTAAATCTTTTTCACCTAAAATTTCGCAATCAAGTTCAAACTCTTTTGCAATATTTTGTGCCTCTTTTACAAAACTTTTTGGTGTAAAATCAGCAGGAGCAGTGTTTACCATATCTCTTGCACTATTTACTGCCTCACAAATAGTTTGAGACTCTTTTAAAATAGTAGTTAATTGAGAATCTTTATCATCAACAACAAAAGCTAACTCCTGTTTTTTATTACTTTTTTCACTTTTATAATTATCAAATGAATATGAACCTAAAATTGATCCTTCAACTAAAGCTTTAAAATTATCTTTTAAACTATTATTTAATAAAAGTTTTACACTCTTATAGTTTGTTGAGTTAAATCTTTTAATTGCAGTTGCCATTGCAATTGCTAAACTATCGTATGTAAACTCTTCAAAAGAAGCATATATTTTTTTACTTTGTGCCAATAAAACTGCTGTTTCATCTTTTACTTTAAACTCAAGATTTTCTAAAATCTCTCTATCCTTTTCACACTCAATTTGATTTAGATTATTTACTAAAACTATCTCTAAATCAAAATCTTTATTTTTTGATATTTCTAAAATATTAATTTTCATTCATTACCCTTTTTTCAATTTTTTTTGTTGCTTTGTTAAAATAATATATAATTCCTCCACCAAAAATAGCTGCTATTGGAATTGCTAAATACCAGTGCTCTTTTGCCCAGTGAAGTACAACCATAATCTGATTTCCAAAATACCAAACAGGAACGATTGTAATAGCAGCCCAACACCAAGCACTTATTAAATTTATAAATGCAAATTTTCTTGCATCATATCTTGTAAGTCCTATAGAAATTGGAATAATTGTTCGCATACCATACATATATCTTTGAGTAAAAATTATTGGCCAACCATGTTTTTTTAAAAGTAAATGGGCAAATGCAAACTTTCTTCTTTGCCCTCTTAATCTTTTTAAAACTCCATCTTTATTGAATCTACCAATATAAAAATATACTTGATCTCCAGCAAATCCACCAAGACCTGCAATAAAAATAGCTAAAAATAGATTCATAGAACCATCATGAGCCATAAGACCAGCCATAATTAAACCCATCTCACCTTCTAGCATACTCCATACAAAAAGTATCACATAACCATACTGTTTTAAAAGATAAATAAATTTCTCTTCAAACCCATCAACAGGTGCATTGTATAGATTATAAAAAAGAAAAGATAAAAATGTTATCAATCCGACTGCAAAAATCTTTCCCGTATATGGCTGAATTTTCCTAAAAAGTTCTCTCATTTTTATCCTTAGTCAAAATTTAGTAGGCTTTTTGCCTGTATCATATCTTTATCACCTCTACCTGATAAACACACTATTACTAATTTATCTTTTAATTTATCTTTTGCTTTTTTTAAATATGCAATTGCATGAGCTGATTCAAATGCTGGAATAATTCCCTCTTTTTGACTTAACCAAACAAAAGCATCAAGTGCCTCTTTATCAGTTATATTATCATATGCAACTGTTTTATTATCTTTGTGAAAACTATGTTCTGGTCCAACTCCTGGATAATCAAGACCTGCACTAATACTATGGGCTTCTAAAACTTGTCCATCTTCATCTTGAAGTAAATATGAACACTGCCCATGTAAAATTCCAGGAGTTCCTTTTGCTAAACAGCTTCCATGTTTAGGCGTATCAAGTCCTAAACCACCTGCTTCAATTCCAACACAAGTAACACTTTTATCTTCTAAAAAATGAGAAAACATACCAATAGAGTTTGATCCTCCACCAATACAAGCAACTACATAATCAGGAAGTCTATTCTCTTTTTCTAAAATCTGTTTTCTTGATTCATAACCAATTACTGCTTGAAAATCTCGAACCATCATAGGGTATGGATGAGGACCTGCAACTGTTCCAATTATATAAAATGTATCTCTTGCGTTTGTAACCCAATATCTAATTGCATCATTCATTGCATCTTTTAAAGTTTTACTTCCACTTTCTACTGCAACAACTTTAGCACCTAAAAGTTTCATTCTAAATACATTTAACTCTTGTCTTTGTACATCTTTTGCACCCATAAAAACAGTACACTCAAGTCCAAGCAAAGCTGCAATTGTTGCAGTTGCAACTCCATGTTGCCCAGCTCCTGTTTCAGCTATTACTTTTGTTTTTCCCATTTTTTTTGCTAGTAATCCTTGAGCTATTACATTATTAACTTTATGCGCACCTGTGTGATTTAAATCTTCTCTTTTTAAATAGATTTTAGAACCAATCTCATCACTTATATTTTTTGCAAAATATAGTGGATTTTCACGTCCAACATAATCTTTTAAGTAATAGTTTACCTCAGCCCAAAACTCTTTATCAAATCTATATTTACTATAAGTAGCTTCAAGCTCTTTTAAAATAGGCATCAATGTTTCAGGAACATACTGTCCTCCAAAAATTCCAAACTCTCCACCAACACCAAACTCTCCATTTGAATTTGGATCAAATATACTTTTTTTTGGGATATAGTTACTCATATTTCTAGCACCGCATAAACTTTAGTTTTTTCTTCAAGTTTGGCTTTTCCAGGCAATATAGAAAAATTCAGAATAAAACAAGCTTCAACTAAAGAGGCATCTAATTTTTCTATCAAATTAGCAGCTGCAACTGCTGTTCCACCACTTACAACCAAATCATCCATTAAAAGAACTTTTGGTTTTTTTATATCTCTAAAAGCATCAAAATGAACTTCAACCTCATCAAATCCATACTCAAGTTCATACTTTTCACATAAAGTTGTACTTGGGAGTTTCCCTTTTTTTCGTATTGGTACAAAACCAATTTTAAGTCTTGAAGCAAGAGCTGCTCCAAATAAAAATCCTCTTGCTTCAATTCCTGCTATAAAATCTAAATTATATTTTTTATATCTATCTTCAAGATGGTTCATAAGTAGTTCAAATGCATCTTTATTATTTAAAAGTGTTGTAATGTCTTTAAAGCTAATACCTGGTTTTGGAAAATCCTCAACTGTTCTTATAGAGTCTATTAAAAGCTTTTTTTCATCATCTGTTAAAATATCTTTACTCAAAGTTTTCCCTTTTATATTGAAAATCGAATTATTTTAGCTAAAATAAAATTATGTTACAGTTTAAAATCAAACTATTTAGCAATTTTATGAAAGTTTTGTTAACACTTTTTCTTTTTATAAATTTTGCTTTTGCATTAAATTTACAAAAACCTTCAACTTATGAAGATTCTATTGATATTTCAAATTGGTATATGAGTGAAAAATTAGATGGTATTAGAGCATATTGGGATGGGAAAGAGTTATTTTCTAAAAATAAAAACAAAATATTTGCTCCATCTTGGTTTACAAAAGATTTTCCACCATTTCCTTTAGATGGTGAATTATGGACAAAAAGAGGTGATTTTGAAAATATTCAAAGTATTGTTTTAAGTCAACAAGAGTCAAAAGATTGGGAAAATATAACTTACAATATTTTTGAAATTCCAAATGTAAATGGAAATTTTAAAACTAGACTTGATTTTTTAGAAAATTATTTAAAAAAAAATCCAAATAGATATATAAAAATTATTCCTCAAATAGTTTGCAAAGATAAAAACCATTTAAATAAATTTTTAAAAGAACTATTAGAAAATGGTGCAGAAGGAGTGATTATAAAAAATCCAAATTTATCTTATGAAACCGGAAGAACGAATAACTCTTTAAAAGTAAAAGAGTTTCTTGATGATGAGGGGAAAGTCATTGCACATAATTTTAATAAAGATGGTTCATTTAAAAGTTTAAAAATAGAATTAAAAAATAAAACTATATTCAATTTAGGTGGTGGATTTAAAAAAGAAGATAGATTAAATCCACCAAAAATTGGGCAATTTGTAACTTTCAAATATTATGGTTTAACAAAAAATGGTAAACCAAAATTCGCTTCATTTTTAAGAGTTAGAGAAGTTGAATAGTATTTAATCCTCCGTTGCTTCGTGAATTGATTTTTTTACATCTTTTACAACTTCAGTTGTTGTATCTTTTGTAGCTTGCCAAGCTGTTTTACTATCTTGTTTTACTCCACTCCAAGTTGCACATCCTTGAAAAAATATTATAAATATTAATAATAATATACTTCTAAGCATCTCTTATCCTTTTATATAAATAAAATTTCATATAAATTTATAGCAAATTTTTGTATCAAATAAGATTAAATTTATTTGGGTACAATTTCCCAAAAATTAGCCAATTTAAGGATTTTTATGAATAAAAGTTTAGAAACTATGCTATGTCATTTAAAAGATTTTGCACCTTTTAAAGAGCCTACAAACTCTTCACACTTTCCAATATACAACACAGCAACTTTTGATTTAAAAAACCAAAATGGCGATAAAATATATGATTATACAAGAAGTGATAATCCTACAAGAGCTACACTTGAAAACTTTTTTGCTTTTGCTGAAAATGGATATGGAGCTGTTTGCACTCACACAGGAATAGCAGCTGTTTCACTTCTTTTTGAAACTGTTTTAAAAGCAAATTCATCTATTTTAGTTGAAGCTGATTGTTATGGTGGAACATTTAGGCTTTTAAAAGTTTTTAAAGAAAAATATAATATTAATGTAAACTTTACAGATTTTACAGATTTAAATATGCTTGAACATATTTTAAAAACTAATAATATAGATTTAGTTCTTTGTGAAAGTCCTACAAATCCAGGCTTAAAAATAATAGATTTAAAAGAGATATCTAAACTTTGTAAAGCACACAATTCTCTTTTTGCAGTTGATAACTCACTTGCAACTTTTATTAGTCAAAAACCTCTTGATTTAGGAGCTGATTTTTCACTCTTTTCTACAACTAAATTTATAAGTGGTCACGGAAGCGTAATTGCAGGTGCTATTGTTGCAAAAACTAAAGAGAACTCAGAAAAACTTCACTACTACTCAAATGCCTTAGGAAGAAACCAAAATCCTCTTGATGTTCATCTAATATCACTTGGAATTAGTAGCCTAAAAGTTAGAATGAAAGCAAGCGAAAAATTAGCAAAAAAATTTGCTAAATGGCTTGAAGAACAAGATTTTATAGAAAAAGTTACATTTCCAGCACTTAAATCACATCCACAAAGAGCTTTAGCAAAAAAACAGATGAAAATAATTCCTAGCGTTTTTTGTGCTGATTTTAAAAGTGTAGAACTAGCAGAAAAATTTATAGAAAATGCAAAAATATTTGGAGAAAAATGCTCTTTTGGAAGTGCTGATAGTAGAGTTGAAATACCATCTAAAATATCTCATGCATCTTTTTCAAAAGAGGAGTTAAAAGCAATTGGAATATCTGATAGTACAGTACGATTTTCTATTGGATTTGAAGATTTAAAAGATTTAAAAGAGGATTTATTAGAAGCCATAAAATGATAAAAGAGTCTATTTTTAAACCAATCTCTTGTGGTGAGACGTTACCAGTAAATAATATTCATGCAGTTTCTACATCTATGCCAACACTTCAAGATGTAATTGATTATGAGGAACAAACACCGCAGATTTTAGAAAAAATAACAGTTGCATATCCTAGATTTATAGTTCATCCTTATCTTAAAAAACTAGCAATTTATTTAAAATCAAAATATAAAGTTAGTGATAATTATGAACTTATTCTTCTTAGCAGCAAAAAGGCAGTAAAAGTTGTAAGCTCTAGATTTTATATAAATAATCCAATAGATATTGATGAAGATTTTGGTGTAATTATGGTTTTAAAAGGAAGACAGTACCAAAAAGTTTTAAAATTTATTCAACATGTTGGGTACAATTTATCTTCAAGATTAGCTGAAGATTATCTATATAATCTTGGAAAAATTTCAAATATTCACAAAGAAGAGCTTACAGATAAAACAAAAGCAAAAGATATTCTAATTTCAACTTTATCAAGCGCCTATAATCAACCATCAAAAAATATTTGCCTAACTCCTTCAGGAATGAATGCAATGTATTGTGTTTTAAAAGGAATTAAGAATATTCAAGCAAAAAATGGGAGAACTATTTTAGTTCAACTAGGATGGCTATATCTTGATACTATGAATATTGTAAATCACTATTTTGAAGAGAGTAAAATATTTTATGATGTTACAAATCTTGATAACTTGGAGAATTTTTTAAAAGAGAATGGATTAAAAGTTTCAGCAATCGTTACAGAAATTCCTACAAATCCACTTGTGCAAACAGTTGATTTAGAAAAACTTAAAAATCTTTGTGATACTTATAATATTCCTTTGGTTATAGACTCTACTTTTGCAACGCCATATAATCTTAATTTAAACTCTTATGCTGATATTTATGTTGAATCATTGACAAAATTTGCTTGTGGAAATGCAGATGTTTTAATGGGTGCAATTATTTTAAATAAAAACTCAAAAATCTCACATATTTCACAAGAGTTTTTTAAACACTGTGATGAACCATATATAAAAGATATTCAAAGATTGGCTTTAGAAATACAAGATTATAAAAATAGAGTTAAAAAAATATCTTCAAATACAAAAAAATTAGTCGAATATTTTCAAAAATCATCTTATATAGATGAAATTTTTTACTGTTTAAGTCCAAAATATAAAGAGAATTATGAAAAACTTGTGATTGATGAAAATAGTCTATGTGGAATAATATCAATCACCTTTAAAAAAGATTTCCAAAAAGTTTATGATAATTTAAACTTTCCAAAAGGTCCAAGCCTTGGAACTGAATTTACTCTTCTTATGCCCTATACATATTTAGCACACTATGATTTAATAGTAAGTAAAGAGGGTAAAGAGTTTTTAGAAAAAATAAATCTTCCTATAAAGCTTCTTAGAATATCTGTTGGAGTAGAAAATATAGATGAGATTATAAATGAGTTTGAGAAATTAAATACTATTTAAGGTTTAAAAAATAGATGATAAAACAAGCATTTAAAAACAATATTAATAATATTTCAACACTTATTTATGATGCAATTCACAGTGTTGCAAATACTTTAACTGGTGAGAATGAAGATAAAAAAATTTTAGAAACTTTGGATTATTATATAAAAATGGATGTTTGTAGGCTTAGTTATAACAATATTTATACTTATATTATAGATAATCAAAATGTTGGTATTTTACTAGCTTATAGTTCAAATGATGTAAAAAAGCTAGATAAGCCAATGCTTGAGCACTTAAGAAGAAAAAATATTTTTTTAGATTCATTTGAAAAAGAGTGTTTTGAAGATGAATTTTATATAGATACTGTTAGTGTAAGTCCTAGCTTTCAAGGAAGAGGAATAGCAAAAGAGTTATTTAGTTTTGCTGAACAAAAAGCAAAAGAGTTAGATTTAAAAAAACTCTCACTTTTAGTTGATTTTGAAAATCCAAAAGCAAAAGCTTTGTATGAAAGATTAGGATTTAAAGATAATGAAATTCTAAAAGTTTCAGGAAGTAACTTTTATCATATGATAAAGCAATTAGATTTATAAAAAAGGAAAAATTATGTCAAAAAGAGTTTATTGTATAGCTTCATTTGAAGCAAAAGATGGTTTAAACGAAGAGTTATTTAAAGTACTACAATCTTTAGAACCACAAACTATAAGAGAAGATGGTTGTATTCAATATATTGTTACAAAACATATAACTCATCCAAATGCAACTGGAAAAAGCTTTCCAATAGTATTTAATGAAATTTGGGAATCAAAAGAGGCTTTTGAGCTTCACTGCAATAAACCTTATATAAAAGAGTTTTTTCATAAACATTGTATGCTAGAAGATGGACTTGTAAAAGATTTTAATGTTTGTGTTTATAGTGATGAATAAAGAAATATTTAAAATAGAGCTTAATTTAAGCTCTATTTTTTAAAATCATTTATAACTTTTTGCAATCTCGTTTGCTACAAAAAGCATATTATTGTACCAATCATCACTTAATGGATTTATAGATACTACATTTGCACCAACATTTTGTGAAATTGTTTTTGCACTTTTTTGTGAAAATTGAGGTGCTACAAATACTATTTTTATATTATGTTTTTTTGCTTCTTCTACTAACTGAAGTAACTCATTTGGTTTTGGCTCTTTCCCTTCAGTCTCAATAGATATTTGCTCAATATCATATCTTTTTGCAAAATATCCCCAAGACGGATGAAATACCATAAAAGCAGAGTCTTTATAAGGTTTTAATATATTTTTTATCTCATTATCCAAATTATCTAGCTCTTTTACAAACTCTTCATAATTAGCTTTATAAAAATGACTATTTTCTTCATCTATTTTAACCATTGCTTCATAAATATTTTTTGCTTGAATTTTTACACTTATTGGGTCTAACCAAATATGTGGATCAAGTCCATCATCTTCATGAGAGTGTCCATTTTTATCTTCATGTTTATGATTAGAATGATTATGTTTTTTGTGCTCATCTTCTTCATCATGATGAGTGTGTTCAACCATAGCAATTTTTTCTACTCCAATAGTTGTATCAACAAAAATTGTACTTTTTGCATTTTGTTTAAATCTCGTAATCCAAGCTTTTTCACTAGGTTCTCCTATCATAAAATATGCTTTTGAATTACCTAAAGATTTCATTTGAGATGCTTTTGGCTCAAAATTGTGAGGAGAACTACCTGGTTTTACCATAACATTAATATCAAACTTATCTTTTACTATTTTTTCTACAAAATATTTTTGTGGTAAAATTGTAACTGTTAACTCCTGCTTTGAAGCAAATAAAATTGTTGTAAACAACATAAAAATTAGTAAATAATTTCTCATATTTATCCTTTGTATTTAAATATATTATGCAACTAGGTTGCAAATTTTTTTGACATTCTAAACTTTTTATTCTTTAATGCAACTTAGTAGCACTTAATTAAATTTTAGTTAGAATAAATTTATGATAAAAGAAAATTTTTCAAATATAAAACTTACAAGTGCCAGAAAATCTATCTTGGATATACTTATAAACTCAAGTAAACCATTAAGTTATGAAGATATAAAAGATAAAATATCTATGGATAAAGCAACTTTTTACAGAAATATCACGATTTTTGAAGAAGAAAATCTTATAAACTCTTTTGAGTCAAATGATAAAAAAAGATATTTTGAAATAAAAGATATTGAGCATTCACACTTTATTTGTAACAACTGTTCAAATATTGAGTGTATTTTTGAAAAACCAAACTTTCTTTTACAAGATTATAAAATTGAAAATATTATCCTAAAAGGAAAATGTAAGGAGTGCAATAAAAATGGCTAAAATACTTTCCGCTAGCTACTTAAGAAAAATTGTAAATATAAAGAATCAATACAAATTTATAAGAAGCTTTATATCAACTGCAACTTTAAGTGGAATTCAGCTCTTTTTGGTGACAGTTTTGGCTGTTTATATAGCAAACTCTATGTTTGCTCCACAATATTTTGAACTTTTAAAAACACATTTTAGCTTCTCTTTTGGAACACACACTTTTTCTATGAGCCTTCAGCACTGGATAAATGATGTTTTAATGGCACTATTTTTCTTAGTTGTTGGTCTTGAAATAAAAAGAGATATGCTAGTAGGTGAGCTTTCAAGTCCAAAAAAAGCATCATTTCCTATAATTGCAGCACTTGGAGGGATGATTATTCCAGCAATATTGTATCTAAGTGTAAATCAATCTCATCCAACAGGATTTGGAATTCCTATGGCTACAGATATTGCTTTTGCCTTAGGAATTTTAATGCTTTTAGGAAAAAGAGTTAGTCTATCTTTAAAAGTATTTTTAGTAACTTTAGCTGTTGTAGATGATTTAGGAGCAATAGTTGTAGTTGCAATATTTTATACAAGTGAACTTCATTATGACTTTTTACTTTATTCAGTTTTAACATATTTTATTCTTATGATTTTTAACTATTTTAATCTAGTACGTGTTATGCCTTACCTATTTATTGGTATTTTTCTATGGATTTTTATACATAGTTCTGGTATTCACTCTACAATAGCTGGAATTCTTCTAGCTTTTGTAATTCCTTTAAAAGCAAAAAATACAACAGTTGAAGAGATTGAAGAGCATAACTCAAAAAGTCCACTTTTGAGAGTTGAACATGCACTTCATAACTTTAGTGCATTTATTATAATGCCTGTTTTTGCATTTGCAAATGCAGGTGTTGAACTAGATTTTGCAAGTGTTATAGAGAATAAAACAATTGTTCTTGGAGTATTTTTAGGTTTACTTATTGGTAAGCCTATTGGAATTTTAGCTTCAACTTATCTTGCAACAAAATTTAAAATTAGTGAAAAACCAGCAAATGTAACTTGGAGTGAAATTTTAGCAGTTGGATTCTTAGCAGGAATTGGATTTACTATGTCAATTTTTATCTCTGTTTTAGCTTTTGATGATCCACATATTGTAAGTGCGGTAAAAATTGGTATTTTTGCTAGTTCAATTAGTGCTGCAGTTATTGGAGTTATTTTTCTTCTAATTGTGGGGAAAAAAGAGACACAAAAAGAGTTTCTAGAAGGTCTAAATGATAAATAGTGAAACTATCATAAGAATTTCTAGTTATTTCACAATTATTGCACATACTCCTGGAAGATTAAGAGTTAGAGTAAATCCAAAAATAGTCAATGAAGCAGAGAATATATCTTTAGATGATATTACAAATCTTCCAAAAAAAATATCTGGTATTGAAGATATTAAAATAAATAAAATTATAGCTTCTGTTACAATTATATATAATCCTACTATTTTTAAGCCAAAACTATGGGAAGATTTGATAAAAAATGAAAATATAGATGAAATAACACAAATTATAAATAATCTATCAAAGGAGGCTATATAATGCCCATAGATTACAATATTTTAATTAAAAAAAGAGTTGATTTAAATTCAAATATAAATATTGATGAGCAGATTTTACAAATCGCTATTTATGATGAGTTTAAAGCTTACGAAACTTATAGCAAAATAATTGAAACTTTTGGAAATATAGATCCATTTATCAATATTAAAGAGTCTGAAGCAGTACACTATAGTATGCTTATAAAATTAGCAGAAAAATATAGTGTAGAAGTTCCAATAAATGACTGGAAAGATAAAATAGAAATCCCAAACAACTTAATAGAGTGTTATGAATTGGGAGTTGCAGCAGAGATTGAAAATATTGCTATGTACAATAATCTTTTAATAAATTCAACAAAAAGTGATATTACAGATGCACTTTTTAGACTTCAAGCTGCCTCTTTTAACAATCATTTACCAGCTTTTAGATCTTGTGTAATAAATTACTACAATAGCTTTCACTCTTCTTCAAATAGTAGCGAAGATATTATGCAAAAAATGCAAGAGTACCAAGAGATTGTAAATAATCTTATGAATGGAAATATAGATGAAAATACAATTTCAAATCTTAGTTCAAAACTATTTTCAAATATAAGTTTTCAATTTTTAGGTGGCGCTGTTAGTGGAGCTGCAATTGTAGCACTTTTAAATCAATTTTTAGAAAATCAAAATTCAAACAAGGAGTAAAAAATGGCATTACCATTTATAGCTGGTTTAGCTCTTGGAGCTTTAGGAGTTGTTGCTTATAAAAATAGAGATATCATTAAAAAAAAGGGTGAAAATATTTTTAAAGATGCAAAAGAAAAAGGTGAAATTTTAAAAAAAGATATTGAAACAAAAATTTCACAAACAAAAAAGAAGTTTGAAAAAGAAGATACAAAAAAAATAGTTGAAAAACCAAAAGCTACAAAAAAAACATATTCAAGAAAGCCAAAAACTACTGAAAATAAAGAGGCAAATTTATGAAAAATATAAATACAGGAACACCTAGAAATGTTTTAGGTCATGTAATAAGTGGTGCAATAGCAAGTGCTGTTATTAGTGGTGCAATAAATTACAAGAAATATCAAAACGGTCAAATAAAAAAGTGTGAAGCAATAAAAGATACTACAAAAAAAGCAACTCAAGGTGCTATTGTTACAGGAAGTGCTATTGCTACAACGAACTATATTGGTGAAGGAAACTATCTTAGAGCTTTAACATCAGCTTCTATTGGAATGGCTGGAATTTATGCATTAGAAATAATTGAAGAAAAACTAGAGCAAAAATACTTAATAAACCAAAATCTAGAATTAGAGGAAAACTAAAATGGCTAATAACAATCAAAATTTTAATCAATATAACACAGATATAAATAGTACAAGAAATAGCAATCAAAATGGGCTAAATATAAACCAAAATCCATACATCAATAGTGGTGTAAATCAAAATTTTATAGGACAAAATCCGAATAATCAAATACAAAACCAATCAAGCTCTTTTTTAAATGGGGATTTTATAAAAGGTGCATTAATTGGAGCAGTAGCAACTTATATTTTAACAAATAAAAATGCTCAAGAGAGTATTTTTGAAACAATAAACAAAGTAAAAAATCTTGCAACTGCTGGCTTTGAAGAGCTAAAAGAGAGAATTGAAGATGCAAAAGCAGCTTCAAAAGTAAATGAACAAGAGTTTTAAAAATAATGAATAAAAAATTTATAAAAGTTCATCAAATAGGACTTAGAGCTAGATATAAGCTTGAAATACTAAAAGATAATTTTATAGATGAAGATATTTTAAAAGGTTATTTTAATAATTTTAGTGAAATACAAAGTATAAGAGTAAATAAAAAAGCATATTCAATAATATTTGAACTCAAAAAAGATATCTTTCAAGATATAGAAAAGAGATTAAAAACCATTACTTTAGAAAATCTCTTAAAATCTGCATCAAAAAGTGAAGCTAGTGTTTGTGTATCTTGTACATCAAACAAAGAGCCATCTATAAAAGGAACTCTACTTGCAACTACTGCTTTGGTTGCCGAAAGATTGGTTACAAATAATAGTTTAAAAGCTGCTATTACAAGCGTTGCTTCAGTTCCTCTTCTAATTGATGGTACAAAAGAGCTTTTTAATGATGGTTTAACTTCTCATGTACTTGAAGCAGCAGCTGTAGCTATTTCTATTTATAGAAAAGATTATCTTGCAGCAAACTCAACAAATGCTATGTTAGAGCTTGGTGAATATATAGAAGAAACTACTGTTCATAAAAGTGATGATTTACTAAAAGAGCTAGCTCGCCCAAATATTGAAGAAGCTTGGGTTGAAAGAAAAGTAGATGGAAAAGTAGTAGAAGTTTTAGTAAAAACAGCTGAACTAAAAGTAGGTGATATTGTAGTAGTTGGAGCAGGAAGTACTATTGCAATAGATGGTCATATAATAGATGGAGCAGGTACAATTAACCAAGTATCAATGACTGGAGAGGCAGAACCAATAGCAAAATATAGAGGAGATAGAGTAATATCTGGAACTATTGTCGAAGAAGGAAGATTTAGAATTTGGGCTGAGCAAGTTGGTGCAAATACGGCAACTCAAAGAATAAAACATTACATAGAAAACTCTTTAAATGAAAAGTCATCTGCTCAGCTAAAAGCAAATCGACTTGCAGACAAGCTAGTTCCTGTTACTTTAGGATTAGCAACCGCTGCTTATATTTTTACAAAAGATTTTCAAAGAGTTGCATCTGTACTTCAAGCTGATTACTCTTGTGCTTTAAAACTTGCAACTCCTGTTGCTTTTAAATCTACAATTTCAAAAGCTGGTCATAGTGGAATTATGATAAAAGGTGCAAAATCTATTGAAGCACTAAGTAGTGCTGATACCTTTGTTTTTGATAAGACAGGAACTCTTACAAGTGGTGAATTAGAAGTTATAAGTGTTGATTCCTATGATAAAAATTGGAGTGAAGAGAAGCTTTTAAATCTTACAGCTTCAACAGAAGAGCACTATTTTCATCCTGTAGCTGAAGCTGTTGTAAAGGCAGCAAAAGAGAGAGGTTTTGTACATATGCATCACGAAGAGGTTCAATTTATAGTAGCCCATGGTGTAAAAACAGAAATAAAAGGTAAAAATGTAGTAATAGGAAGCAGACATTTTTTAGAAGATGATGAAAAAATAGATTTTTCTTCATACAAAAAAGATATTGAAAACTCTTTAAAAAAGAGTGATACTTTACTATATGTTGGATATGATGGTAAACTTTTAGGAACTATTGGACTTAGTGATGAGTTACGAGAAAATACAAAAGAGAGTATAAAAAGATTAAAATCTCTTGGTGTAAAAAATATTGTAATGCTAACAGGAGATACAAAAACAAAAGCTTTAAAAATTGCTGATGAGTTAGGTATTAATGAGGTAAAAGCCGAACTTTTACCTCAAGATAAAGCAAATATTGTAAAAGAGTTGATGCAAGAGGGTAAAAAAGTTGCTTTCATTGGAGATGGTATAAATGATGCTCCTGCTCTTATATCTTCTCATGTTGGAATTTCAATGAGTCGTGGAGCTGATATAGCAAAAGCAACTGCTGATATTAGTCTATTAAAAGATGATATCGCTGCTGTTGTTGAAGCAAAAGAGTTTGCAAATAAAACCATGAATTTGATAAATACTAACTTCAATGCAACTGTTGGAATAAATAGTGCAATTCTTTTAGGTGCAACTTTTGGTCTATTCTCTCCTATTGTAACAGCTGTATTACACAATGGAACAACAATAGGATTACTATTAAATTCGATAAAAGGGGTAAAATTAGCTAAAAAATAGATTTTAATAATAGTTATCAGTTTTGTTTAAGAAATTAAATAATACAATTCTTTTAATTTATTAAAGGATATATTTTATGCCATTTTTATTACCATTAGCGACTTTAATCACAGGTGTTTTGACAGTTAAAACTGTAAATAAAACTATAAAAACTTATGAAAGAAGAAAAAAAAGAGATGAAAGAGCTAAAATTTGATTTAGAACTTCAAAAAGAAGTTGCAAAAATTGGAATGAGTGCAACTTTAGGTGCAACTGTTGTAACTTCAATGTTTATGAAAAATAAAATTGCCAAAAATACTCATATTATTGCAGGTGTTGCATTTTGCGGTTTTGCACTATGGCATCACATGCTTTACCAACCAAAAAAATCAAAAAAAGAGAATGAAAAAAATATTATAAATCCAACAAAATCTTCAATAAAATAAACTAAGTTTTTGTTAATCATATTTTAGATAGAATGCAAAAATTATTGAAGGATAAAATAGATGAATAAAAGAGTTCTTGTAAAGTTCTCAGGAGAAGCATTAGCTGGAACTGAAGGATATGGAATTGATACAAAAATATTAGATTATATAGCTGAAGAGATTAAAACTTTAGTTGAGCATGGTGTTGAAGTTGCTATTGTTATTGGTGGTGGAAATATTATTCGTGGTGTTACTGCTGCTGCTGATGGTGTTATTAAAAGAACAAGTGCTGATTATATGGGAATGCTAGGAACTGTAATCAATGGTGTTGCTATGCAAGAAGCCTTAGAATACAAAGGTTTGAGCGCAAGGTTGCAAACTGCTATAAAAATGGAAGAGATAGCTGAACCTTTTATTGTAAGAAAAGCTATGAGACATTTTGAAAAAGGAAGAGTTGTAATTTTTGGAGCAGGAACTGGAAATCCATATTTTACTACTGATACAGGTGCAACACTAAGAGCTACTGAAATTGGTGCAGATTTACTTATAAAAGCAACAAAAGTTAATGGAGTTTATGATAAAGATCCAATGAAATTTGCAGATGCAGTAAAATTAGAAAATCTTACATATGATAGAGCTTTAGAAGACCATATAAAAGTTATGGATGACACTGCTATTGCTTTAGCAAAAGATAATAAACTACCAATTGCAGTTACAAATATGAATGAAAAAGGAAATTTGCTAAGAATTGTACAAGGCGATTATAGCAAATGTTCAATAGTTAAATAGTTCAAAATAGATTTTAAAAAGGATATTAAAAATGGAAAGATTAGAAGAGAGAATTTCAAGAGCTTTAAAACAAGTTGATAATGATAGATATGTTTTAGCAATTGCAGTTGGACAAAGAGCAGATGAATTAAGCAAAGGTGCAAAACCACTTTTAAGCCAAAATACTCAAAAAATGAAATATACAGATATTGCAATTGATGAAATAGCAAGTGGATTGCTAAAAATCAACGGTTTTACTGATAAAAAATAGATCTCTACTTAGTAGATTTTATGAATTTATTCTTCAAAGAGCTACAACTAGTAAATACAATTGAAGGGGCAATAAAAGAGCTTGAAAAGCAAATTGATATTAGCCCTAAACTAAATGGGATTATTGATTTTATTATCGAAGCTCATGAGGGTCAATTTAGAAAAAGTGGTGAACCCTATTCGGTTCATCCAATTCTTGTAGCAACAATAACTAGTACTTTTTCAAAAGATGAAGATGTTATTGCAACTGCACTTCTTCATGATGTTGTAGAAGATACACCCTTTACATTAGAATTTGTTGAAGAAAAATGGGGTAAAAATGTCTCTAATATGGTTAAAGGTCTTACAAAAGTAGCAGATATTAGAGAAGAAAATTTTATTACTTCAAAAGATTCAAGCGATACAAAAATAGTTCAAGCAGCACTTACATTTAGAAAAATGCTAATAGCATCAATAGATGATCCACGAGTTTTAATAGTAAAACTATGTGATAGACTTCATAATATGCTTACTCTTGCTGTTTTACCACAACATAAACAAAGAAGAATAGCTGAAGAGACTCTGGTTGTTTATGTTCCAATTGCCAATAGACTTGGTATTTCAACACTTAAAAATGAGTTAGAAGATTTAGCATTTTTCTATATTTATCCAGATGAGTACAAAAAAATTGATGATTTTTTAAAAGAGAATGAACAAGCTATGCAGCTTAGTTTCAATACTTTTATTGCTATTACAAAAAATTTATTAGAAAAAAATGGTTTTGAAGAGAATGAGATAAAAATATACTCAAGAATTAAACATCACTATTCAATATATTTAAAAATGCAAAGAAAAGGTATTACTATAGAAGAGGTACTTGATCTTTTTGCAATTAGAATCTTAGTTCCAAGCGATATAGATTGCTATAAGGCATTAGGACATATTCATTTAGAATTTAAACCTTTAGTTTCAAGATTTAAAGATTATATAGCAACACCTAAAGAAAATGGTTACAAAACTATTCATACAACAGTTTTTTATAATTCAAAAATATATGAGATTCAGATTCGTTCATTTGATATGAATAGTGTTGCAGAGTATGGAATAGCAGCTCACTGGGCATATAAAAATGGAGAAAAAAATAGCTCTTCAAGTTCAAATCTTAATTGGTTAAAATCTTTGGAGTTCTCTAATGACAACATAGAAGAGTTCTATAATGAAACAAAAGAAAATTTGTTTAACGATGAAATTATAGTTTATTCACCAAAAGGTGAAGTTTTTATCCTGCCTATTGGTTCAACTGCTTATGATTATGCTTTTGCGGTTCATACAAATGTTGGAAAAAAAGCAATTTCTTGTTATATAAATAAAATTAAAAAACCTCTTTTAACAGTTTTAAAAAGTACAGATATTATACAAATTGAGCTAGGAAATGAACCAATCATAAGATGTTCTTGGATAGATATGGTAAAAACTTCAAGAGCAAAAAAACAATTAAAATTTTTATGTATGCAAAGACAAAGAGAGATAGATGAACTTGCTGGAAAAAATATTATAAATACTATATTTTCTAGATATTATAATGATATTTTAGAACATTATCCAGTAAAAGGTCTATATAAGGTACCAACAAATTTACCTTTTTTAAAAAATGCAAAACAAATTGTAGAGAAAAAAGTATTAAAAGAGAAAGGAATTATGGGAAGATTTAAAATCTTCACAAGCAAGATAAAAGAGTTTAAATTTGACAATATGCTTATTTATTCTAACTTTAATATAAATTCTGTATCATTTGACCACTGTTGTCATCCAAAATTTGGAGATGATATTATTGCATTTAGAAACTCTCACAATGCAATAATTCACCATAAAATGTGTGATAAAGCTTATTCTAAAATAAAAGAAAATGAACAAATGTTGTATTGTGAATGGGCAAAAAACTCTGTTTTTCAATACAAAATGCTAATAAGTATTCCAAATACAAAAGGTGAATTAGCAAAAGTTTTAGCATATCTTTCTAAAAGCGATTTTTATATCTTAGCTTGTAATTTTGGGCGACAAAAACACTCATATATTCAATATTGTGATATAGAGTTTGAGATAAATAATTCAAATGTAGATGAAGTTAGACAAATTGTTGAGAAAAATATAAAAGTTATAGATTTTATGTCAAAAAAAGACGCATATAATAAATAAAGGTTTAATAAAATATGGAAAATAAAATAAAAGAAGCGATAGACGAAATTCAAAGAGGAACTGCTGAGATTATTGATATTGAAGCTATTACAAAATTAATAAAAAAA
This sequence comes from Aliarcobacter cryaerophilus, assembly GCF_014352935.1. Next base: position 1,526,254 of record NZ_CP060694.1, read on the forward strand.
TATTTTGAAACAGGTGAAAATTTCTATGTAAAAGCAGGATTTGATCCAACAGCTCCTGATATTCATCTAGGACATACAGTTTTAATACAAAAATTAGCAACTTTTCAAAAATTTGGAGGAGTAGTTCAATTTCTAATTGGAGATTTTACTGCAACTATTGGAGACCCAACTGGAAAAAATGAAACAAGAAAAGTTTTAAGTAGAGATGATGTATTGGCAAACGCTGAGACTTACAAAGAGCAAGTTTTTAAAATCTTAGACCCAAATAAAACGCAAGTTGTTTTTAATAGTACTTGGTTAAATGAACTAGGAACAGCTGGACTTATAAATTTAGCTTCAAACTTGACAGTTGCAAGAATGTTAGAACGTGATGATTTTTCAAAAAGATATAGTTCAAACACTCCAATTGCTGTAAATGAATTTTTATATCCCCTACTTCAAGGTTATGACTCAATTGCTTTAAATAGCGATGTAGAACTTGGTGGAACAGATCAAAAATTTAATCTACTTATGGGTAGAACTTTGCAAAAAGCATATAACTGTAAAAAACAACAAGCGGTTTTAATGATGCCAATCCTTGAAGGTCTTGATGGTGTTCAAAAGATGTCAAAATCATTAGGTAACTATATTGGTGTTACAGATCTTCCTTTTGATATGTTTGGAAAAGTTTTATCAATTTCAGATGAACTTATGTGGAGATACTTTGAGCTTCTTTCAAGTAAAAGTTTAAAAGAGATTGAAGAGATAAAAAAAGGTGTAGAAAATGGAACAATGCACCCTAAAAAAGTAAAAGAGGATTTAGCAGCTGAGATAGTTGATAGATTTCATGGAGTTGGTGCTGGAGCTTTAGCAAAAGCTGAATTTGAAAAAGTTTTTGCCAAAAAAGATATACCAACTGATATACCTGAATTTATTTTTGAAGGTGAGATTTGGATTTGTCAAGCTATGTTAGATTCAAAATTAGTTGATTCAACTTCACAAGCAAGAAGAGATATAAATTCAAATGCGGTATCGATTAATCAAGAGAAAATAAGCGATGATAAGTTAAACTTAACATCTGGCGAATACATTTTGCAAAAAGGCAAAAAAAGTTTTGCAAAAATAATAATAAAATAGAAGAGGCTAATTGTGAAAATAGGAAAATATGAGATAAAACATCCAATAATTCAAGGTGGTATGGGTGTTGGAATAAGTTGGGATCAATTAGCTGGACATGTTAGTCTTGAAGGCGGTTTAGGAGTAATTTCAGCAGTTGGCACAGGATACTATAAAAAACTTAGCCCTAAAGTAAATATTGTTATGAAAAAAGATAAACCTAAAGAGGTTTTAAATTTTTATAGTAAAGATGCTTTAAAAGAGATTTTTGATAACGCTAGAAAAATTTGTGGAAATTTGCCACTTGCTTGTAATATTTTATATGCTATAAATGACTATGGAAGAGTTGTACGTGATGCATGTGAAGCAGGTGCTAATATAATAATTACTGGTGCTGGAATTCCAACAAATATGCCTGAATTTACAAAAGATTTCCCAGATGTTGCACTTGTTCCAATTGTATCAAGTGCAAGAGCTTTAAAACTTATTTGTAAAAAATGGCAAAGATACAATAAAATACCAGATGCTGTAATAGTTGAAGGACCTTTAAGTGGTGGTCATCAAGGTTTCAAATATGAAGATTGTTATAAAGAAGAGTTTCAACTTGAGAATATTGTAACTCCTGTTATTGAAGAAGCAAAAAACTGGGGTAATATTCCTGTTATTGCAGCTGGTGGAATTTGGGATAAAAAAGATATTGATAAGTTTATATCTCTTGGTTGTGCTGGAGTTCAAATGGCTACTAGATTTATAGGAACTTTTGAGTGTGATGCTGATCCTAAATTCAAAGATGTTTTACTAAATGCAAAAGAAGAAGATATTGTTTTAATGAGTTCTCCAGTAGGTCTTCCTGCACGTGGAGTTAAGACAAATCTTCAATTCTCAATAGAAAACCATACTGCACCAAAAGTTCAATGCATCTCAAATTGTGTTGCACCTTGTAATAGAGGTCATGAAGCAAAACTAGTAGGATATTGCATCGCTGATAGATTAGGAGCCGCATACAAAGGTGATGTAGAAACTGGTCTATTTTTCTCTGGTTCAAATGGATATAAAATTGATAAGATAATCTCTGTTAAAGAGTTAATGGAAAAATTAACTAAAGGAGAGTAGTTATTTTAACTAAATTCTTTATTTGCCTTCTACTTATTATCAATATATCTTTTGCCTCTAGCTTGGAACAGCAGTACAAAGAGGCAAGAATAGAGTTTTTAAAATCTTCATTAAGAAAAGATGACAATCAAAAAATAGATGATTTAAAAAAAATTATTGAACTAGGGAAAAAGTTAAATAAAGATGTAAGACCTGATGAAAAAAAATTAGCTGTTTTAAATAAAAGTATTAAAGTAATAAATAACAAAAATATAGAGTCAGCTCAAACTTCTTCAAATAATAAGCAAAATAAAGAGAAACAATCAAATCTTTTATACTCTATAAAAAATGTAACTACTTCAAACAACTCAATAGTAGTTGATTTTAATGTTGATATAAAAGAAGATGATATTAAATTTTTTGAGCTAAAACCTTCTCCTTTATATAGAGATGTTTTTGATATCAAAGGTTATTTTAAAGATGCCTTAGCTACAAAATTAGCAATTCAGGGTGTTGAACAAATTACAATAGGTCAGTTTCAACCTGATGTTTTAAGAATTGTAATTTCAGGCAATAATAATCCAGAAACATCTTATAAAATAACAAAAAGACAACTAATAATAGATGTAAATAGTAAACAATCAACAAAAAAAGATGAACAAATAAAAGAGATTTCAAAACAAAAAATTGAACCTAATTCAAATATTCAAGAGATGGTTGATTTGAAAAACTCTATTCGTTCTATTTCATCAAGTGGAGATAAGATTACTATCCAGTTTAACAAAAAAATATCACAAAAAGATTTAAAATATTCTACTCTTAAGCAAAATGGAAATTTTGAATATATTTTTGATATTAATGGAAAATATAGTTATATTGAACCTACAAAACTAAATTTAAATAGTATAGATAAAGTTATTACTACAGAAAATAAAAATAGCGTTAGAATAAGATTAATAAATAAAAATAATCCTAAAATTAAATATATTTTAAAATCAAATGAGCTAACTATTGAAGTTTTAGAAACTCAAAGTGAAAAAGTAGAAGTTGCTAAAAACAGTAGTGATTCAAACAGTAAAACTAATCTTCCTACAAAAGTTTCAAAACAAGTTCAAAATACGACACCCAAAAATGCTATAAATAAAACAATAGTTATAGATGCAGGACATGGTGGAGATGATGTTGGTGCAGTTGGACCAAATAAAGAGTATGAAAAAGTTATAAATTTAGAAGTAGCAAAATATCTTGATAATATATTAAAACAAAGAGGGTACAAGGTATATTTGACTAGATCAACTGATAAATTTATTAAAGTTATGGATAGAACTATTTTAGCAAATGAAAAAAATGCTGACCTTTTTATCTCAATACATACAAACTCTATGCCAAAAGAGAAAGCTAGTAGTACAAGCGGTATTGAGACATTTTTTCTAAGTCCTGCAAGAAGTGAAAGAGCAAAAAAAGTTGCTGCTTTAGAAAATAAAGATGATATTAGAGAGATGAGTGAAAGTTCAAAAAATGTATTTTTAGAGAGCTTAAATCGTCCAAGAATTACAGCCTCTCATAAATTTGCAATAGATGTTCAATCAGGGCTTTTACAAGCAGCTAGAACAAAATATAAAGATGTAAGAGATACAGGTGTAAAAGAGGGACCATTTTGGGTTTTAGTTGGTGCTCAAATGCCATCTATTCTTATTGAACTAGGATTTATATCTCATCCTGTTGAAAGTAAAAGATTATATGACAAAGATTATCAGCAAGTACTTGCAAATGGTATTGCTAATGGAATAGATTCTTACTTTCTAAAAAATCCTTAATCTCTGATACTAATTTTTTTTGCATTGACTTTATCTTTGGAAGCTTTTTTAATGAAAAGAATTTTACTTTTGAATTTTCCCAAGAGAGATATTCACTTTTTAAAGTATTTCCATTAAAATATCTATCCATATTTTCAATATTTGAAGAGTTTACAAGCCAAACTCCAATATCTTTTTCTTGATTTATCTGCTCAAAATACTCTTCAAAAAGTTCAATATCTATAGAGATTGAACTCTCTTCAAAGAACTCTCTTTTTGCACACATAAAAGCAGTCTCATTTTTTACTTTTGTACCTTTTAGACATCCCCATTTATTATTGCTTGCAACATCTAAACACAAAAGAATTTTAACACCTTTTTTTGTTACAATATATGGAACTATTCCATAAGTTTTTGTATGACTCATTATTTTAAATCCTATATAGTTTTTATTCTAGATTGATAAACATAGATGGCTGCTATAAACCAAATAATTAAAGGTAATAATAAAGATAACTCTGGATTTAAAACACCAGAACTTGTAATTTTAAATAAAAAGAAAAAAACTCCCCAAACAATTAAAGTTCCAAAAATACCAAAAGATACAAAAATTCCTAATCTAAAAAATCTACTATTTAAAGAACTATATGCAAATACTAAAAAAAGAAGTGGAATTATAAAAAATGGAACAAATAGCTGATTATATATATTTCCTCTTATTTTTGAAGTGTTTACACCTTGTTTTTCTAATAAAAACATAGCATTTATAGCATCTAACAATGAAGAATCATTTCTTGCTTCATATACATTATCCAATATCTTTGGTTGAAATCCATCTAATGTATTTAAAAATTTTTCATACTTTATTGTAAGTTTAGAGTTCATATCAAGCTCTTTTGGTTTTGTAGTAATCTTTGCATCTACAATATACCATTTATTATTTTGAAAATATGCTTTTTGTGCAACAATTGTTTCAACTACATCTTTTCCATCTACTTTAAAAATATGTATATTTTCTGCTCTTTTTTCTAAAGGAAAAAGCTTTTGGAAATAGACAAAATTATCATTATATTTCAAAAATATATCACTTTTTGTACTTGAGAAGTACTCATTATCTAAAATCTTCTTTTTTTGTTCATAAGAGTATGCCAAAGGTGTCATTTGTAAAAATATTAAAACTACTAAAAATATTAAACCTAAAGATAATATAGGTAAAAATATATCTCTTCTTCCAGCTCCTAAAGAGTAAAATGCAACATACTCATTATTTTTAATAAATGTTATTAAAGTTGAAATCCAAGCAAAAACAATTGAAAGAGGAAGAGTTAAAGTTAGTGTAAAAAATGCATTATAAAAGATATATAACAACTGTAAGTTTGCTGATTGAGGTATAGATTTAAAATTTTGTAAAAAGTCAATTCCCACAAAAAATATCTCTAAAGATAGTAAAATTATAATAAAATTTTTAAGATACTTTTCAATTATATATTTTGTTAAAATACTCATATAGACTGCTTTAATGTAAATTTAGCCTTAACTTCATCAATACTAAGCTCTTTTAAAGCTTCAACACAAGAAGCAACATGTGGAATGATTTTGTTATTTAACTCTTCAAACTCTGCTTTACTAAAATCACTTAAAACATAGTTCGCAACATCTTCTTTATCTTTTGGTTTTCCAATTCCAACTCTAACTCTTATATACTCTTTTGTAATATGGCTATCAAGAGATTTCAAACCATTGTGCCCACCATGACCTCCACCTATTTTGAATTTCACAGTTCCAAAAGGTAAATCTATATCATCATGAATAATAATAATATTTTCTAAATCAACTTTATAGTAATCCATAATATTTTTTACAGCAATTCCTGAATTATTCATATATGTAGTTGGTTTAGAAAATAGATTATATCCTGCTTTTAAAAGAGTTGATTGAAAGTTTGAGTTATTTATAGAAGTAGTATTAAGATTTTTAGTCATAAAATCTACGACTAAAAATCCAACGTTGTGTCTTGTATTTTGGTATTTTTCACCAATATTTCCAAGACCAACAATTAAATACATAGGTTTTAATTATTTAGCTTTAATTACACCAACGATTGGAACTCGTGGGTCTAAATAACAATCAACATTTTCTGGAAGTGTAATATCTCTTAAAAGAATATTATCTCCTGTATCCAAATTTGTAACATCTAAAGTGATGTTATTTGGTAAATTTTCAATTGTACATTTAACTGGAATTCTTCTAGTATGTAACATTAAAAGACCTTTATTTTTAAGACCTTTTGCACTTCCTGTTGCTACAACTGGGATAAAATATGAAGCTCTAACACCTTTTTGAGCAACCATTAAATCAACATGCAATAAATCAGAAGTAATAGGGCATTTTTGGTACTCTTTTACAACTACACTTAAAACTTTTCCATCTACTTTAATATCAAAAGCTAGTGTAGTTTTATTTTTTAAAAACTTAATATACTCATTTCTTTTGAATGCTGCAGATATGTTCTCCATACCTTTTCCATAGATATTTGCAATTAAATATCCATCTTTTCTTAAAGCTTTTACAGCTGGTTTAGTTATACTATCTCTTACGATACCCTCTAACATTTTAGTCCTTTGTTTTAATTTTAAATTGAACGCGGATTATATTTAAAATTTACTAAATATTAGGTTAAATTATAAGTTATATTTGTAAGCAATAAGATATCTCAATATGCTAAAAAATATTTTAATTCAATTTTAGATACAATCTAATCTAAAAAATTTAAATAACTTAATTATAAGGTAAAAAAATGGTACTACTAGATGGGAAAATTTTATCAGCAAAGATAAAAGAAGAGGTAAAAGTTGAAGTTACTCAAATTGTAAAAGAGAAAAATATAACTCCAGGACTTGCAGTTATTCTTGTAGGAAATGATGCAGCAAGTGCAACTTATGTTGCAAGTAAAGCAAAGGCTTGTAAAGATGCTGGAATTTACTCAGTTGTACATGAAATGCCAGAGAGTATAACTCAAGAAGAGTTACTTGAAACTATAAATATGATGAACAATAATCCAAAACTTGATGGTATTTTAGTACAACTTCCACTTCCAAAACATATAGATACGACGACTGTGTTAGAAGCAATTAATCCATTAAAAGATGTTGATGGTTTCCATCCATACAATGTTGGAAGAATGGTTTCTAATCTTGATTCATTTTTACCAGCAACTCCTTTTGGTGTTATGAGAATGTTTGAAGAGCATAATATTGAATTAAGTGGAAAAGATGTTGTAGTTATTGGAAGTAGCGATATTGTTGGAAAACCTATGGCATCACTTTTAATAAATAAAAAAGCAACAGTTACAGTTTGTAATAGTAGAACAAAAGATTTAAAAGCCCACACTTCAAAAGCTGATATTGTAATTATTGCTGTTGGTGTTCCATATCTACTAAAAGAAGATATGGTTAAAGATGGTGCTGTTGTTATTGATGTAGGAATTAATAGACTTGATACTGGTAAACTTGTTGGTGATGCTGATTTTGAAGGACTTAAAAATAAATGTTCACACCTAACACCAGTTCCAGGTGGAGTAGGACCTATGACAATTGCAATGCTTTTAAAAAATACAATAAAAGCTTCTAAACTAAGAGATAAAAGAGAATCAAAATAGATGTTAAAAAAAATTTATAACTGGTCATCATCTTGGACTGGTACAATAGTAATTGTACTTACAATTATATTTTTTGTTGCTCAAGCCTTTGTAATTCCTAGCGGAAGTATGAAAAATACACTTTTAATAGGTGATATGCTTTTTGTTAAAAAATTCTCCTATGGAGTTCCAACTCCTACAATTCCTTGGATTGAAGTAAAAGTTTTACCAGATTTTAAAGGAAATGGACATTTAATAGAAGGTGAGAGACCAAAAAGAGGTGATATCGTAGTATTTAGATATCCTCATGATCCAGATATTCACTATGTAAAAAGAGCAGTAGCTACAAGTGGAGACACTATATTTTTAAAAAATAAAATTTTATATCTTCACCCTAAAGAGGGAAATGATTTTGTAAAAACTGAATTTAAAGATTATGAAACTATTGATATAGATGGAAAACTTTTTGTTGTAAGTCCATACGAAAAAGAGCATAAAGGAATTCATAATGATCCAAATGTCACTAGAAATCTAATAGCTCCAAAAGAATTATTTGATATGCAAGAGATTGTTATACCAGAAGATGAAACATTTATGATGGGAGATAATCGTGACCACTCAAATGATTCAAGGTTTTGGGGAAGTGTACCTTACAAATATATAGTTGGAAAACCTTGGTTTATCTATTTTTCTTGGGATGATGATTACAAAATTAGATGGGATAGAGTTTTTAGAACTGTTGAAAGTTTAGAAAAAGATATTGATACAACAGCTGAAATTAAGCATGAGGAAGGAATTTATTAATGAAATATTTTATCGGTGCAGATCATGCTGGAATTGAAATAAAAGCATTTGTAAAAGATTTGTTTGAGCAAAGAGGACATGAAGTTGAAGATTTAGGTCCATATAATAAAGATAGAGTTGATTATCCTGATTTTGCAGCAAAAGTTTGCAAAAAAGTTTTAGAAAATAGTGGTTCAATGGGTATTTTAATTTGTGGAAGTGGAATTGGAATGAGTATGGCTGCAAATAAATTTGATGGAATAAGAGCAGCTCTTTGTCACAATGAATACAGTGCAAGAATGGCTAGAAAACACAATGATGCAAATGTACTTTGCTTGGGTGAAAGAGTAAGCGGTGAAGGTATGATTGAAGCTATTATAAAAGCTTGGGATAAAGCAGAATTTGAAGAGGGAAGACATACACAAAGGGTTGAAAAAATAAACGCTTTAAGTAAAATTGGAAATTGTAGAGCATAATTTAATTTTATATACAAGGAAAATATTATGGCTGATTGGCAAGTTTATTTGATGATGACTGCAATTGTTGCAGCTATGTTACTTGGAAAAAAACTTATGTTTTTTGATAGTAACAAAAAAAAGAGTGATGATAAAAAAATCAATAAGGATGAAAATTGATAAATCCAAAAATTATCGAATATATATTTTCAAGTGCATCTATTCAAAGGTGGAATGATTATCCAAGAATGGTTGATTTAGTAGAACTTGACAAACAAGCACATAAATTTATAATTGCTTATTTTATAGCAAAACTTGAAGATGATATAAATTTTACACATCTAATAGAAGCTGGAATTTTTGAGTTTTTAAGAAGAGTTGTTGTTACAGATATTAGACCTGATGTTTTTAGAAAAGCTTTACAACAAAAATCAAAAGAGATTAACAGCTGGGTTGTAGGTAAACTAAAAAGCTCTATAGAAAATATTGAGAATGGAAACTTTTTACAAAAATTTGAAGAATTTTTAAATGATCCAAATATGTATAAAAAAGAGAGATTTATATTAAAAGCAGCTTCATATTTATCTACAAAATGGGAATTTTCAATAGTTTATCAAACAAGTCAATTCTTAAGCGATATTGAGGAAGTTAAAAAAGCTGTTGATGCTGAAATTGAAGATTATTATGAGTTAATTGGGGTAAGAAAAATAGCTCTAAATAAAAAATTAGCAAAAATAGTAGATTTAAGTGGAAGATTGAGATTTCAAAAAAGATGGGCTCAAACTCCAAGAATTCCTGAAACTTCAGTTTTAGGACATATGCTAACAGTTGCCCTATTTTCATATTTTTACTCTTTAGAAGTAAAAGCTTGTGACAAAAGATTACAAAACAATTTTTTTACAGCGCTATTTCATGATTTACCAGAAGCTTTAACAAGAGATATTATAAGCCCTGTAAAATATAGTGTAGATGAACTTTCAGAGATAATTGCTGAATATGAAGTTGCAAAAATAGAAGATGATATTTTGCCAAATATTCCTATAAATATCCAAGAAGAGTTCTCTTATATTCTAGGGATTTCAAAAGGTATAAAAGAGGAGTTTGCAAATAAAGTAAAAATAGATGGGAATATCACAGAAGTTGATGATATAAATAAGTATAATCTTGATAAATATGAAGCCATAGATGGTTTAGCTCTTAAACAGTGTGATAAATTATCTGCTTTTGTTGAAGCATCTTTATCTATATCTCATGGAATAAAAAGTAAAGAGCTAATCAGTGGTAAAAAAGAGATTTTAAAAGGCTTAAAAGAGATAAATGGGGTTGATTTTAAACAAATAGCTCTTGATATTGACAGTGAGTTTGGAAGTAACGGACAGATTCAAACAACTTTAGATTTTGAATAATCTTTTATTTTATAGAGTATTTATATAAGTGTTATTAACTGCTGAGCAAGAAGAGATTGTAAATAGTTCATTAGACTCATTTAAAATAAATGCAGTTGCAGGAAGTGGTAAAACAACAACTCTTCTTGAGTATGCAAAAAAAAATTCAAACTTAAAAATTTTGTATTTAGCTTATAATAAATCTTTACAAATTGCTCTAAATGAAAAATTAAAAGATTATCATTTACCAAATCTTCATATAAGTACAATTCACTCTTTAGCATACAATAAAACAGAAGCTTACAAATACAAACTAACACCTGAATTAAAAACAAATATCCTAGAAAAACTAATCATAAATCATGAATTTCAAGATAATAAAAAGAGCTACTACCCTAGTTTAGAATATACAACTATTTTAAAAAACCTTATAAATTTTTACTGTAATTCAAATCTAATAGAGCTTGATTTAAAACTACTTGAAGAGTTTAAAAAGCAAAATGATTTTGGGGTAAAAATCTTAGATATTTTAAATAAAAAAGAGAAAAAACTATTAGAGCATTTAAAATTAACTCTTAGCTCTATGAAGTTAGGAAAAATAGATGCTATTCATGACTTTTATCTAAAAATGTTCTATCTAAATAAAAAAATATCTTCAAATCTCAATTATGATTTAATTTTAATTGATGAAGCACAAGATATAAGCGATGTGATGATAGGAATAATTGAGAATCAAAAATGTAGAAAAATATATGTTGGAGATAGTTTTCAACAAATTTATAGTTTTAGATATGCTTCAAATGCACTTAATAAAATATATTTACCATCTTATGAATTAACTTTTAGCTTTAGATTTTCAAATAGTTATGCAAAGTTTTTACAATCTTATTTAAACTCTCTTTATACTTTAAATGGTTCAAAAAATATTTTTTTAAATGGAGTTGATGATAATAAATTAACTACAAAAGTTGGAAGGGAGTTTTTAGATTTTAATAAACAATTTACAATAATTTCTAGAACAACTTTTGGCTTAATTCAAGAGTTAATAAAACATATCCATAACAAAAAAAAGCTATTTTTTGAAGGTGGTTACAACTCTTACTCTTTTATGAATCAGACTGTGTACTCTATTTTTTATTTAAAAAATAGGAAAAATGACAAAATAACTATTGATGAAATAAAAAATTTTGATACAATTTTTGAACTTGAGACATTTGCAAAAGAGACTAAAAATCAAGACTATCTAAATATTATTAGATTTGTAAATAGTTATGGTGATAATATTTTTGAGATAAATAAGAAAATTAAAGAGTATTTAGTTCCAAATAAAGATGAAGCAGACATTATCTTCACAACAGCACATAAAGCAAAAGGTATGGAGTATAATCAAGTAATTATGACAGATGATTTCATCACAAAAAAAGATATCTTAAATAGAAAAAAAAGTCTTAGTTTTGCTTCAATTTGTGAAGAGTTGAATATTTATTATGTAGCAGCTTCAAGAGCCAAATTTTCTATAAGTTTAGCTGATTTAAAACTTGATTACAAAGAAGAAAAAGATTAAAAATAGTATTTTTATAAATTATAGAAAATGAAATATGATATAATTTCCGACTTAAAAACTATAGCAAAAAAATAAAAGGATAAATATGCAGTACTTTGGAGAGATACAAACAAAATATGAAGAGGTATTTTTAACACAAAGTTATATGTATTTCAAAAAAGATGAAGATGAAAATATTAGTGCAAAAGATTTAAAAAATTTAATAAAAACAAAAGATGATAGAAAAAAAAATATTATAGGAACTGTATTTATATATAACCCAGTTGTTACACCTATTGGATTTGATTCAAATAAATTTTTACTAGAGCAAGATTTCAAAGCTTTTGATGAATTAATAGAACTAAAATGTGAAGGTTATATAACTATTTTCAAACAAGCTATGAAAGATAGTTGCAAAGGAAAAATAGTAGAGATAAAAAATTTATTTAATCTAATAGAAGGGCACATTGACTCAAGCACTCTTTTATCAAAATTTAATGAAGATTTAGAAAAATATAACTCAAATCAAAATACAGAATTTGATAGAGATATTATGTATTTAGATGCTCAAAATTATCTTCCTTTTGGAAAATTTGTCTATTTTTGTTGGGGTGATAAAATAAATCCAAAAGAGTTCTCAAATATATCAGATTATGCAAGAACTATCTATGAAAATTGTGTAAAAAGCGGAAAAAAAATAGCATTTGCTTACAAAAAAGAGAAAACTGTTGATGAATCAATAAAATATCTTCAATTCTCAAATCCTATGCAAAATCATAAAAATAAGAATTCAATCTCTTTTGCTATTAAAAGGTCTTTTGATACTTTTCCTCCTACTCCTGCTTTTTATGAATAATATTCATAAAAAGCATATTTTTTAGCTAATTTTAATAATTAAGATTATACAATACCGTCCACTTAAATTAATGGGGTATCGCCAAGCGGTAAGGCAACGGTTTTTGGTACCGTCACTCGAAGGTTCGAATCCTTCTACCCCATCCAAAAATTTAAGTTCTTTTATTATGGTGAGGTTGGAGAGTGGTCAAATCCTGCGGACTGTAAATCCGCCGCCTACGGCTTCGAAGGTTCAAATCCTTCTCTCACCACCACTTTTAAAATATATCATGGCTCGATAGCTCAGTCGGTAGAGCAAAGGATTGAAAATCCTTGTGTCGACAGTTCGATTCTGTCTCGAGCCACCACTTCAAAAAATCACAAATCATATTTAAATAATCATTAGCTATAATATTTCTTTAAAATATTATCAAGGATTTTTATGTCGAAAATTGGAATAATTGTTGCTAGTTCAAATAACAACCAAAAACTAGCTATTGAACTTCAAAAAATAGCAATTGAGCTAAACTATGATAGTGAAATTATAAATTTAGTTGATTACAATCTACCTCTTTATAGCACAATTGAGGAGGAAAAAAATGGAATTCCTGAGTCTGTTTTGGATTTAGCTACACGAATAATTGATTTAAAAGCATTTATTATTGTAGCTCCTGAGTATAACGGTGTTATGCCACCTGTTTTAAATAATGCAATGGCTTGGACATCAAGAGCAACAAAAAACTGGAGAGATGCTTTTGATGATAAGATAGTGGCATTAGCAACACACAGTGGTGGTGGAGGTCAAAAAGGTCTTCAAGCTATGAGAATTATGTTTCAACATTTAGGTGCAAATATTTTAGCAAGAGAGATTTTAACAACTTATGATAAACCTCTAAACAAAAATAGTGCTATAGCAATCTTACAAAACCTTACAAAATTATCAAGAGCATAGGGATTTTATCCTTATGCTAATTTGCTTATTTTAATCTTCTATTTTATCGCTAGGTTCGTGTATATAATAACCTTGAACATAATCGACACCTAAATATTTAACTTTTTCTAAAATCTCTTTACTTGATACAAACTCTGCAATAGTTTTAAATCCTTGATCTTTAGCAAAATTTATAATCATAGTAATTATATTTTCATTTCCTTTACTTACTAAAACATCTTTTATTAAAGATCCATCAATTTTAATATAATCAGCATCTAGTTTAATCAAGTACTCAAAATTAGAGTATCCGCTTCCAAAATCATCTATTGCAATTTTACAACCTAATTTTCTAATAGTAGAAAAAAATCCATTTATTAGATTAAAATCATCAATCTCTTCACTCTCAACAATTTCAAAAACAACTCTATTACCAATATTTAACTCTTTTATTTTTTCTATTACATAGTTGGAAATCTCTTCATTTGAGATATCTTCAAATGTAAAATTTATTGAAAATTCAAATTCTTTATCTTTAAAATATTCAAAACTACAATCTATTATTTTTTTTGTAAGTTGTAAATATTGACCAGATTTTTTTGCAATATCTAAAAAGAAAAATGGAGAGACAATTTTTCCAGAATCATTTAATCTCATTAGACATTCATATTTTTCTATTTTATTTGTTTGTAAATTATATATCGCTTGATAATATGGAATAATATCGTTATTTTCTAAAGCTTTTTTAATCTTTAATGTCCAAAAAATATTCTTTTCATAATCTTTTTCTATCTCTAAACTTCTATCATAAATAATCTGATTTGGGTTTGTTTTTGAATACTTTCTAATTACATTTGCCGTTTCAAGAAGTGAGTTTTTTGGCTCAAAAGAGAAGGTATAATTAATAGAAACAAATACTTCTCTACCTTTTGCTCTAATTGCTTTAGAAGATATTATTTTTGAAATCTCTTTAATATTTTTGATAAAATCAATCTTGCTCGCATTTGAAGCTAATATCGCAAAAACATCTGAAGTTAGCCTATAAACACTATAGCTTGGTTTTTTAATAACTAACTCTTCTATTCTTTTAGCAACCAATTTTAAAATATAATCTCCTATTTTATAACCAAAAAAGTCATTTACATCACTAAAATTTTTTATATCTAATATTGATATACTTAAGTTCTCTTGTTTACTTATATCTTCAATAAGTTTGTATCTACTTCCTATTTCAGTCAGATAATCTTCTCTTAAAATTCTATTTAATTTTTCTGTTTTTAAAACTAAATCTGTAATTTCATGCCTTATTGCAACGTATTCAAAAATCTCTCCATTTTCATCAAATATTGGAGATATTGTAGTATTTATATAGTAGAATGTTCCATCTTTCTTTTTATTTTTTAAATTTCCTCTCCATATATTTCCACTTTTTATAGTTTTCCATAAATTTCTAAATATTTCTGAATCTTCTTCACCTCTTAAAATATTATGAGGTTTTCCTATAATCTCTTCTCTTTTATATTGTGAAACCTCACAAAATGTATCATTTACATATGTAATATTTCCTTTTAAATCGCTATTTGAAATAATATTTGATGATTTTGTAGCTTTGTTATATTGTCTTAATATATTTGATTTTCTTTGAAGTTCTTTTTGTTCAGATTTTAATTTTCTTAAGCTGAAATGTTTTATTATTAAAAAAGCAAGTAAAAAAATTATTGTAAGAAAAAGTGAGTACTCTAAAATTGTAAATCTCAATATATTCCCTTCTTTTAAGCTAATTCAAAATTGAACTTCGATTATACTATAATATTTTAAAATAATTATTATTTTTCATTACTTTAGAAAAAAACAAAGATAAAGAGGTTTTAAATAAATAAGATATAAAATACAACTCTACATTAAATATCTATTATTTTATAAAAAGGAACAATTTTGGATTTAACAACTATAAGAGGAAAATACACTACAAAAAATTTTGATATAAAAGATTTGAATAAAAATCCTTTTAAGCAGTTTGAAGTTTGGTTTAATGATGCACTAAATGAAAATCTTTTAGAACCAAATGCATTTTCACTAGCAACAGTTGGTTTTGATATGATGCCTAGTATTAGAACTGTTTTATTAAAATATTTTGATAACGAAGGTTTTGTTTTTTTTACAAATTATGAAAGTAAAAAAGCAAAACAAATAGAACAAAATCCAAAAGCTGCTGCACTTTTTACATGGTTAGCATTAGAAAGACAGATAAAAATAGAGGCAAATATTGAAAAAATATCAAAAGCTGATTCTCTAAAATATTTTTTAAGTCGTCCAAAAGGTAGTCAGCTTGGAGCATGGGTTTCAAGACAGAGTGAAACTATTAGCTCAAGGGCTTTATTGGAGCAAAAGTTTGATGAGATGAAAAGAAAATTTTTAAATAAAGAGATACCATTTCCATCTTTTTGGGGTGGTTATATTTTAAAACCTATAAGAATTGAATTTTGGCAAGGTGGTGAAGATAGACTTCATGACAGATTTTTGTATGAACTAAAAGAAAATAGTGAATGGACAATATCAAGATTGGCTCCATAAATATGTTAAAAAATAAAATTTCACCTCAGAAAAAAGCAACAATAATATCTTCAAGTGTTGCAGCAATTTTGACTTTAATTAAGCTTGCTTTAGGAATTATTAGTGGTTCTGTTGCTGTTTTGGCTTCTGCTATTGATTCTGTTTTAGATATGTTTGTCTCAATTTTTAACTACTTTGCAATTTTAAATTCAGAAAAGCCAGCTGATAAAAAATTCAACTATGGAAGAGGTAAAATAGAGGCTTTAGCTCTATTTGTTGAAGGTATTGTAATAACAATTTCTGGTTTATATTTACTTTATGAAGCTATAAAAAAAGCCTTATACAATGAGACTTCTTCATATCTTGATATATCTATTTATGTTATGATAATTTCATTAGTAATAACAATATCTTTAGTTATTTACCTAAATAGCGTTGCAAAAAAAACAAACTCTATGGTAATAAAAGCTGATGCCTTGCATTATAAAACAGATGTTTTAAGTAATCTTGCAGTTTTATGCTCTTTGATTTTAGTTCATTTTACAAGTATAGAGATATTTGATGTAATTATAGGGGTTATAATAGCTTTTTATATTATCTATTCAGCATTTTCAATTATAAAAAAAGGTGTTTTAGTTTTACTTGATGCTTCTATTGATGATGATTTGGTTTTAAAAATAGAAGATATCTTAAAGAGTAATACAAATTTAAGTAACTTCCATTTATTAAAAACAAGAGAAGCTGCAAATAGAACATTTGTTGAAGTTCATATAGTTTTTAATACTCAACAAATTACTCTTATGGAAGCACATAAAATATGTGACAATATAGAAGATCGTATAAAGCTTATTGATAAAGATAGAAATTGGATTGTAAATATTCATCTTGACCCATATGATGACTATTTAAAAGATGAAATGTAGATAAAATTTATTTTATTAAACTATATAAAATACAATAGAAGTTTTAGAAGAACTCTATTGTATTTTTTCCTTGTTTTTTTGCACTATACATTGCTGTATCAGCTTGTTTTATTATATCTTGAACACTAACACTTGAATCACTAAATAGTGTAATTCCAATACTAGGTGTTGAAACATTTACATGTCCTTGTATATGAGTTATGCTATTTAATGCATCTTTTATCTTCTCTGCTAAAAAATTTATATTTCTTCTAGCATCTGCTATATTATTTCCTAAATTATCTAGTAACACTATAAACTCATCGCCACCAATTCTAGAAACTGTATCTTCTTCTCTTACACACTCTTTTAATTTTTTAGCAACTGTAATTAAAAGGACATCTCCAATATCGTGTCCTAAAGTATCATTTACCTCTTTAAAATTATCCAAATCTATAAAAATAAGACCACCAAAAATATTATGTCTTACTGTTTTTGTAATTGCTCTTTCTATTCTATCTGTTAAAAGGAGTCTATTAGGAAGTCCAGTTAAATTATCATGAGTTGCTTGATACTCTAAAATTTTCTCTTTATCTTTTTGCTCACTAATATCCATATAATGAGCAAGATAATTTGTTATGTTGTCATTCTCATCTCTTATTACAGAGATTGTTGCTCTTAAAGCAATAATCTCTCCATTTGATTTTCTATTATATAAATCACCTGTCCAAGTCCCATTTATTTTTAAATCATTCCACAATTTATCTATTAAAGCTTTATCTTGATGAGCTGTTTTAAAAATTCGTGGATTTTGCCCCAATAACTCATCTTTTGAATAAGACAAAATTTTACAAAATGCTTGATTTACCTTTATTATTATATTTTTATCATCAGTAATTAGCATAGGAGAAGATGAATCAAAAGCATAAGATGAAAGTTTTAACTCATTATCTTGCTTCATTCTTCTATCTTCATAATCAATTTTTTCTAAACAGTTTGTAATATCAAGAACTAGCTTATCAAAAAGTATCTCAGCTTCACTATCAAAAAAGTCTAATTCATTTGAATATAAAATTAATACAGCAACAACTTTATTAAATTTTTTTATTGGGAAAGTTGCCATTGAATTTATATGAAGCTCATTTGCCTTATTGTAAAAAACTGATACATTTTCAGCTTTAAAATCATTTATTACAATATTAGACTCTCTTTTTATTGTTTTTGATATTATATTTTCTTGTGAAAAATCTGCAAATTTATCTGCGTGTTTTATTATAATATCTTTATATTCAGATTTTTTAGCAATAATTTGTCTATTTTCTAAATCATAAATAAAATTAAAAGTAAGACTCTTACTATCTCCTAAAAGTTCACTAATATCAAAATATAAATCATCTTTATTTAATGTCTTTGATAAAAACTTATTTGTATGATTCAGAAGTTCATAAATATTTTTATGTTTTTGTATCTTTGAAAAAGACTCTTGTTCTTCAAAAATTATTCTTCTTAAAATAAAAAATAGTGGTAGTAAAGTAAAAATACAGAAGAAAAAGAAAAGATAACTCAAAATTTTCTCAAATTTAACTTTTTCTTCAATCTCTTTTAGTTCTGTTGATAAAGAGTAAAGTGTAAAATTAAAACTATTTGATAGTTTCTCAATACTATTTTTACCAACAATAATATCTTCTAATTTCAAAAGTTCTTGCTGAAAATTACTACTTTGTATCTTAAATTTTAATAAAAAAAGAGTATCTACTAAAGAGTTATGGATATCATTATAATATTTTTTTATACTGTTGTCATCTATTTCATCTTTTAAAACTTTTTTTCTAAACTCTTCAAGACTAAAAAAAGATAATTTTAGAGTTGATAAATAATCTTTCCATTCAGATTTCCATGGTAAAGTATCAATTAAACTATTAAATTTAATTATTTTTTGATTTGTGCTATTTTGTTGCTCAAGCAAAGCATCCAATTTTGAAGAATCTTTAATAAAATCAAGAGATAAAATTTTCTCTTTTTCTAAAGATAAAATAACATTTTGTGCCTCTTTTAAGTAATCAATTCTAATTTCATTTTTTTTAAAATCATTTAAAGTATCAACTTTTTCCATTACTGTAATAAAACTAAAATACAAAATCCCAAGCACTGGAATAGTAAAGATTAGGACTATTTTTGAAAATAAACTATTTTTAAACACTAACCTCTCCTTTTAAATGTATTATATTTTTAGATATTATCATATTTCTTTTATTATTTTTCATAAGCTCTATAAAATTTACCCTTTATTTTTGTATTTTGTAACTTTTCTAAAACAAAAGGTAGTTTTTCTTTTTTTATTGCTACATATGAACAAAAATCAAATAAATCAATTGTTCCAATATCTTCTTTATCTAAACCAATTCCAGCTGTTAAAGCTCCTAAAATATCACCTTTTCTCAATTTTTGTTTTTTACCACCATTTATAAAAATTGACCTAAAGATAGAATCAATTTCAAAATTATTATCAAAAACAATCTCTTTTTCATCTTCAAATACAATATCAGGAAAATGCTCTTTTATCTCTAAGGCACTTTTGGCTTCATTTGGTAAAACAAAAGTAATAGCAACTCCACCTTTTCCAGCACGTGCAGTTCTTCCAATACGATGAGTATGTATTTTGTAGTTTAAAGCTAAATCATAGTTTATTACTAAATCTATATTATTTATATCAATTCCCCTACTTGCAACATCACTTGCTATTAAAACTGGATAACTTTTATTTGAAAATATAGTAAGAGTTTCATCCCTCTCTTTTTGGTCTAAATCACTATGAAGCGTAATTGCATCTATATCTCTTTCAAAAAGTGAATCTGCTAACTCTTCACAAGTTACCCTTTGATTACAAAAAATTATTGTGCTATTTGCTTGATACTTTTTTATCAATTTTTCTATTAAATTATCTTTTAAATCTCTTGAATTTACTTCATAAAAAACTTGTTTTATAATATTTTGTTCTTCATCTTCAACTTCAATATTAACTGGATTATTTAAAAACTCTAAAGCTAAATTTTTAATCTCATTTGAAAATGTTGCAGAAAAAAGAAGAGTTTGTCTTTGTTTTGGTAAAAGTGAAGATACTTTTGAAATATCATCAAAAAATCCCATATCTAACATTTTATCTGCTTCATCTAAAACAAAAGTATTTATATTTTCTAGTTTTAAATTTCCTTCATTTATATGCTTCAATACTCTTCCAGCAGTTCCTACAACAATATGAGCTTCATGACTCAAGGAAACAACTTGTGGTTTATAAGGAACTCCTCCACATAGTGTTAATACTTTTATATTTGGTGTAGATCTTAGAACTTCTCTAATAGTTTGAGCTATTTGAGTTGCTAACTCTCTTGTTGGAGCTAAAATCAAAGATTGAACTCTATATTTTTTCTTATCTAAGTTATTTATAATTGGTAAACAAAAAGCTAAAGTTTTCCCACTTCCTGTTTTTGCTCGAGCTATAATATCTTTTTTTTCTAAGCTATATTTTAAACTATTTTCTTGAATAGGAGTTAATGTTTTATATCCTAAACTTTCAAGATTTTCTATTAAATTTTTTTCTAAATTTAAATCTCTAAATATCATTTTTGTTAATCTTTCTTCTCTTTTTTGGTCTAAAACTAATAATCAAAATAGTAAGTACAATAATAACTGTAAAAAGACCAACATATTTAAAATTATCAGCATACTCAAGTAAAAATGAACCTGCAATATAACTAGCATATCCTATAACACAAGCCCATAAAATAGAAGCTATTGAGTTAATAACAGTAAATTTAAATGAACTATAATCAGACAAACCCATAACAAGAGGAACTAAAGTTTTAATTCCATAAATATATTTTTGAATAATTATTACAAAAAAGCCGTATTTTCTAAATAAAAGTTGTACAAGTGCAACTTTTCTTTTATGATTATTCATCATATTTTGTGCATAATTTTTATTATTTTTTGCCATAAAAAACAGAAACTGACTACCAACAATATTTGCAACTGCAGCAACAATAACTGTAATATAAATATTTAAAGTACCATCAAATGAAAAAGCTCCAGCAATTGCAAGAGCCAAAAAACCACCACCAAATGAATATAAAAAAAGAGCTATATAGCCCCAATCTTGAATAAACTGTTCCATAACTTTCCTATGTTTTACTAATTTTTTATTTTATCTAAATCTTGTTTGATTATAGCTATAATCTAAATTTAGTATAAATTTTATACAATAAAAAAATTTATTTAGGAGACTTTATGAAAAAAACAGTTTTGCTGTCATCAATCTTATTAACATCTATTTTTGCTTTTGACTTAAAGAGTATTGCAACAGAAGTTGGAAAAAATATACCTTCAACTACTAATCAATCACAAAATAAATCAAACTTAGACAATAGTACAATTTCTAGCGGTTTAAAAGAGGCTTTAAAAAGTGGTGTAACATTTGCTACAACTCAACTTGGAAAAAAAGATGGTTATTTAAACAATAAAGATGTAAGAATTCCTCTTCCTCCTAATCTAGCAAATGCTGAAACTCTTATAAGAAAAGCTGGTGGAGATAAAATGGCTGATGATTTAATTAAATCTATGAACAGTGCTGCATCGCAAGCTGCTCCAAAAACTGCTGATATTTTTATGGATGCTATTTCAAAAATGAGTTTAACTGATGCACAAAAAATTCTAAATAGTGGAGAAAATGGAGCAACAGATTATTTCAAAAAAAATACAACAGACTCTTTGAAAAAAATGATTAAACCAATTATTCAATCTAGTATGAAAGATAACAATGTTGCACAATATTACGATATGGCAAACAGTTTTTATCAATCAAGTGCAAAAACACTATTAAATAATAGTGCTATTTCAGGTTTAGCAAAAAATTTAGGAGTAAATACAGATAACTCTAGTGATAGTTTAGATGATTTTGTTACACAAAAGGCTATTGATGGTCTTTTTACTATGATAGGTGAAAAAGAGGCTGGTATTAGAGCAAATCCTATTGAACAAACTAGTTCAATTTTAAAACAGGTATTTGGAAAATAGAATATATTTAAACTAGCAAAAGTTATTCAAAATTTAACTTGAAGCTAGTTTAAAATAGTTGTTTAAAGCATTCTTTTTTACTAAACTAATATTTAAATCAAAATGATTATTTTCATTTTTCTCAAAATTACAATTATATGATTTTTCAAAATTTCTTAAAAGATTTTCATATAATTCACCTTTTGTATCAACTATAAAAATCTCTTTGTTCATTTCATAAATGTAGATTAAATATAGATTAAACTCATTGTTTACTCTATAAATATTAAACTCATAATGAGTATGGCTTTTTTTCTCTAAATTTTCAAAACTATATACTTTTAGTTCATCTTTTAGAATATTTAAAAAATATGAAAATGGTTGTGAATTCCACATAACATCATTTAAAGTATGAATATATTCTAGAAAAATATTGTTTGCTTTTAGTGTATAAGCTTCGTAAACATAAGGGTCATGCCTTACTTTTATAACAATATTATAAAGTGTATATTTATAATAACTATCTGTAGAGATTTTAAATTTTAAATCATTTTCTTCAACACTAAAATATGGTATAGATAGTTTTGTAACTTTTTTAAAAATAAATTTAAAAAGGTCAAATATAGTACGAAACATATTTTTAGCTCCTGATGATTTTTGTAACTTTAGCTAAAAATAGAGTATTGTGCAAGTATTGTTTTGTTTATATTTTAATAAAAAATCCAGAAAAATCTGGACTTTTTATTTACATAGCAAGAGATGTTATTTTTGTAAGTCTTTTTGCAAATGCAACTTTATCACTTACATCTACACCTTCACTAATTTTTGCAAGGTCAAGTAAAATCCAAGATACATCTTCTATTAATTCATCATTTGTTGAAGATTGAAGTTTTTTTACTATTTCGTGATTTGGATTAATCTCTAAAATAGGTTTGATTTCTGGTGCTTCTTGTCCCATTGCTCTAAACATATGAGCCATTGCGGCCATTTGTGCATCCCCAGCATCTTTTGTAATACAAGAAGCAAAACTATCAAGTCTAGAAGTAATTTTTACATCTTTAACTTCGCTACCTAGTTTATCTTTTATTTTTGAAACTATATCTTTAAACTCTTCTTCTATTTTTTGTTTCTCTTCTTCATTTACTTCAACTTTTGGAGCTTGTGCTGTTGTAATATCAGTAAATTGCCACTCTTTAAATGCACCAATTGTTGGTGTTATAATCTCATCTATCTCTTTATCATCTAAAATTAAAACTTCGATATTGTTTTTCTTATAACTTTCAAGTAATGGAGAGTTTCTTAATACTTTTTCATTATCACCAACAATATAGTAAATAGCTTTTTGTTCACTATTTGCTCTTTGTTTATAATCTTCAAGAGAAGTTAATTTTTTCTCATCAGCAGTAGATTTGTATCTTAAAAGCTCTAAGATTGACTCTTTATTTGTATAATCTTGATAAACTCCCTCTTTTAAAGCACGATTATATTGAGAGATAAATTGTGAGTATTTCTCTTCATCTTTTGATAATTTTTTAATCTCACTTAAAATCTTTTTAACACTACTTTGTTTGATATTTGCTAAGATTCTATTCTCTTGTAAAATCTCACGGCTAACATTTAGAGGTAAATCTTCACTATCAATAATCCCTCTTACAAATCTTAAGTAAGTTGGTAATAGTTCTCTATCATCATCTGTTATAAATACTCTTTTTACATATAGTTTAATTCCACTTTGATAATCTGCTCTATACATATCCATTGGAGCAATTTTAGGAATGTAAAATAGTGTTGTATATTCGTTTACCCCTTCAGTTTTTGTATGTATTGTAAGAAGTGGATCTGAACTATCTTGAGAAATTGATTTATAGAAGTTATTATAATCTTCTTGTTTTAATTTAGCTTTTGCTTGAGTCCAAAGTGCTGTTGCTGCATTTATTTGCTCATGTTTTCTCTCAGTTTTTTTAACTGCTTCTTTTCCTGCTTTTTTATCCTCTTCACTTAACTCTTCTGTCACTTCTTCGTCATAATTTAAGAAAATTGGATAAGCAATATGATTTGAATATTTTTCAACTATATTTTTAATTCTATATTTACTTGCAAACTCACTTACCTCATCATCTTTTAATTTGATATAAATAACTGTTCCATTTGTCTCTTTTGTACAAGGTGCTAAATCAAACTCTCCAGTTCCAGTTGAACTCCATTTATAAGCTGTATCTTCTCCAGCTTTTTTAGAGATTACATCAACTTTTTCTGCAACCATAAATACAGAATAAAATCCAACCCCAAATTGACCAATTAAGTTTGAATCTTTTTTTGCATCACCTGTTAGTGCTTCAACAAAAGATTTAGTTCCAGATTTTGCAATAGTACCAATAGAGTTTATCATATCCTCTTCATTCATACCAATACCATTATCCACAATAGTTAAAGATTTATCTTTTTCATCAAAAGATATATTAATTTCACCTTTCCAAGAAGCAAAGCTCTCTTTTAATTTATCATCTGTAAGTCTTAAATAATTTAACTTATCAATAGCATCGCTTGAGTTTGATACAAGCTCTCTTATAAAAATCTCTTTATTTGAGTATAAAGAGTGTGTCATTAGGTGAAGTAGTTGCCCTACTTCTGTTTGAAATTGATGTTTTGCCATAAAAAATCTCCTTTTTTATATATTATAAATTTTTAAATTTTCAAAAAGGAATTTTATCAAACCTTTATTAAACTTGGCTAAAGTTTTTTATTTTTTTAGCACTATTATATATTGAGTGCTAAAATAAAATTTTCTTAAGTTTTATTTATACTCTTATTTATAGTTTTATATTATATTTATAATAATTCATATAGAATAAAAACTTTATTTTTAAATTGAAAAAATAATTCTTTAGGAGAGATTATGGAGTTCAAAAAACCAACTATTTTAGTTGTTGATGATATGACAACAACACTACTTTTAATTCATGATCTACTAAAAGATACATACGAAGTAAAAATTGCAAAAAGCGGCACAAAAGCTCTTGAAATTTTAGAATCACCAAATGATATAGATTTGATTCTTTTAGATATTGAGATGCCTGATATTAATGGTTATGATGTTTGCAGAAAAATAAAAAACAATGAAACTATAAAAAATATTCCAATAATTTTTATAACAGGAAGAACAAGTCAAGAAGATGAAGAGTATGGATTAAACTTAGGAGCTATTGACTATATTACAAAACCATTTAACAAAGCAATTGTAAAACTAAGAATAAAAAACTATCTTGATTTAAAAATTAAAAATGATATGCTTGAAAAATTATCTATGTATGATGGTTTAACAAATATTAGAAATAGAAGATTTTTTGATGAAACTTTTGAAAAAACATTCAATGAAATAAAAAGAGATAAAAAATCTTTAGCTGTTTTGATGATAGATATAGATTTTTTCAAACCTTATAACGATAACTATGGTCATGGACAAGGAGATGAGACTTTAAGAAAAGTTGCAAAAGCTCTCGAAAAAACTATAAAAAGAGCATCTGATTTTGTTGCTCGTTATGGTGGTGAAGAGTTTGTAATTTTATTAAAAGATATAAACAAAGATGGTGTTGAAGCAGTTGCAAATAATCTTTTAAATGCTGTTCGAGAATTAAAAATCACTCATGAATTTTCAAAAATAGAAAACTATGTAACAATTAGTATTGGAGCATCTTTTTACAACTCAAACTCTGATATTACAAAGCTAGAGTTACTGCTAAAAGCAGATGAAACTTTATATAGTGTTAAAAATAGTGGTAGAAATAATTTTGCAATCTTAGAGGTTTAGTTATGAAAAATGACTCTTTAAAGTATAAGTTTTTAGGTTTAATAATTTTTTTATTTTTAAGTTCATTTATTGCTTTTTTTTATATTTTCTATGATTTTCAAAAACAAAAAATAAAGATTTTAAAAGATGAGCAAATTTTAAAAATAGATAACTCTTTCAATAAAAACATAGAAAAACATCTTAAAAGCTACTATCTTGATATTGCTAGAAAAATCTTCGATAGTGAAGATGATTATGAGATAAAATTGGCAATCAAAGAGAATGATAGAAAAAAATTAGAAAAAATAACAGCAGAAAAATATAAGATTTTAGTAAAAAAAGATGAGTATATAACTCAAATGAACTTTTTTTCAAAAGATAAAATAAATATTTTAAGACTTCAAAAATTGGATTTATCAGGGGAAGAAGAGAGAGATAATAGACCTCTTCTAAATGATGCATTTAATACAAAAAAAGTTGTTTCTGGTTTTGAAAATGGTTTAACAGGACTATCTTATAGAGTTATTATTCCATTATTTGATAATCAAAATGATTTTATAGGAGTTTTTGAAATTGGTATTTCTACAAAAAAACTACTAGATACAGTTACTTTTTTTAATAACATTGAAGGTGTTTTTTATAACAACTACAGTAACAACTTTTTAACATCAAAAGCTATTGATTCAAAATTTTTAGAATATCTAGAGAATTTTAAATATGAAGATAAAAATCAAGATATAGAGTTTGACAATAAACACTTAAATTTACAATTTTTTAATATCTTTTCAAATGATGGTAAAAATTTAGGAAATTTCATATTTTTTCACGATTTAACAAAATATTATGATGATTTTTACAATGTAGTTAAAAACTTAATTTTAATATCTTTATTTACAATTTTTATTATATATTTAATAGTTGTTTATACTTTTAAAATATTTTATAAACAAATCTCTATTCAAAAAAATAGAGCAGAAAATATATTAGACTCTTCAAATAGTATAGTAATAGTAAGTAACAATGGTAAAAATTTAACACAAGCAAACCAAGCTTTTTTAAAGTTTTTTAATCTTAAATCTATTTCAGAGTTTACAAAAAAATATAACTGTATTTGTGACCATTTTATAGAAGAAAAAAATTATTTATCTTCACAAATAGGGGAACTAAGCTGGGTTGAATATATTTCAAAAAATCCAAATAAAACTCACTTTGCAAAAATGAAAAAAGATAACAAATTTCATACTTTTAAAGTGTTTATAAAAAATATAAATGACGCAATTTTTGATTTAAATGAAGTTGTAGTTACTTTTGAAGATATTACACAAGAGCTTGAAAATGAAGAGTTATTAAAACAGAGTTTAAAATACAATCAAGCACTATTTGATAATACACCTGTTGCTATATTTTTAGCCTCATCTAATAGAGTTATATTAAATTTAAATAACACTGCTTGTGAAATTTTTGGTTATACAAAAGAGGAGCTACTTAATCAAAGTTTTGAAAGAATTCACCTTTCAAAAGAGTCTTTTGATAAATTCTCACTAGAGTATAAAAAATTTGAAAACTCTATTTTAACAAATTTTGAGTTTCCTCTTAAACACAAGAATGGAAATACTATTTTTTGCTCTCTTTTTGGTACACCTCTTGATAATAGTGATTTATCAAAAGGATTTATTTGGACACTATTAGATATTACAGAGAAAAAACTTACAGAAAAGGCTTTGATAAAAGAGAGAAATCTTTTTTCCAATGGTCCAGTTGTGGTAGTTGAGTGGAAATTTGATAAAAATTGGACTGTAAAATATATCTCATCGAACTGTGAAACAGTTTTAGGATATACAAAAGATGAGATGCTTTCACAAAATTTTGATTATTCATCAATAATTCATAAAGATGATTTACAAAGAGTTTCAAAAGAGGTTAGTTTTTATACAAAAGATAAAAACTCTTATGAACAATCTTACAGAGTTCGTCTTAAAAATGGAGAGTATCGTTGGTTTTATGATTTTAACCATGTAATAAAAAACTCTTCTGGAGAGATTGAATCTATAAGAGGATATATGTTTGATCAAACTCAATTAAAAGAGAGTGAAATAATATTACAAAAAATGAATGAAGAGTTAAAACTTCAAAAAGATATTGCACAAAAAGCAAATGAGTCAAAAAATCAGTTTTTGGCAAATATGAGTCATGAAATGAGAACTCCTATGAATGCAATTATAGGTTTAAGTGAACTTTTGGCGGATACAAAAATTGATGAACAACAGTATGATTTTATAAAAAAAATAAATACTTCTTCTAAACTACTTTTAGGAATTATCAGTGATATTTTAGATTTTTCAAAAATTGAAACAGGTAATTTTGATTTAGATTTAAAAGCTTTCTCTTTGGAGAATTTATTATCTCAATTAAATGTAGTTTTTTCTCACATTGATAATTACAAGCACATTGAACTATATTTTTATAATAAATCAGGAAATCCAAAAATTGTTTTTTGTGATGAGTTAAGAATATTGCAAGTTCTAACAAATTTCATAAACAATGCTTTAAAATTTACAAATAAGGGAAATATTACTTTAAAGATAGAACTTCTTGAAAAAATATCTGCAAATAGTGCAAAAATAAGATTTAGTGTGCAAGATACAGGAATTGGAATGAGCAAAGATGAAATTTCAAATCTATTTAAACCTTTTGTTCAAGCAGATAACTCTACAACTAGAAAATATGGGGGAACTGGATTGGGATTATCAATCTCAGAAAGAATAGTAAACTCTTTGGGTAGCACAATAGAGGTACAAAGTCAAAAAGATTTAGGAACTGAATTTAGTTTTACTATAAATATGGAAGTTTTAGAGTGGTCAAAAGAAAATTTACCAAATAGTAAAAAATTTAAAATTTTAATAGTTGATGATCAAGAAATTTCAAGAGTAATATTAAAAGATATTCTAGAAAAATTTGATTATGTTACTTATGAAGCAAAAGATGGAATTGAATCAATAGAGATGGTAAAAGAAGCTGAAGCTTCAAATGAACCTTTTGATTTTATTCTTATGGATTGGAATATGCCTAGATTAAATGGGAAGGAGGCAATTAAAAAAATTTATGAATTGTATAATCAAAAAGAGATTAAAAAAAATGTTCCTTCTATTTTAATGGTTTCAGCTTACTCAAAAGATGAGATAAATTTAGATGATGTCCATATTGATAACTTCTTAACTAAACCTATTACGAGTTCGACTCTTTTTGATGCCTTAGCACAGATAAAAAAAGGGATAGTAAAAGAGATAAATTCTTCAGATATACATAAAGATGCTCCAAATCTTTTTGGTTTAAAAATTTTATTGGTTGAAGATAATGAAATAAATCAAGAAGTAGCTTCAATGTTTTTACAAAAAGCACAAATTGAAGTAGATATTGCAAACAATGGTTTAGAAGCGGTTGAAATATACAAAAAAAATCAAGGAAAATATGATTTAATTTTAATGGATTTACAAATGCCTATTTTAAGTGGTTATGATGCAACGATACAAATTCGTGAATTTGACAAAAATATTACAATAGTTGCTCTTACTGCTGCTGCTATGATAGAAGATAAAGAAAAAGTACTAAAATTTGGAATGAACGATCACTTAAGTAAGCCAATAAATAGCAGTGAGCTATATAATACAATTATTAAATACTCAAAAAAAATAACTAAAAAAGACCTTATATATTCAAAATCACTAAGTGATGAAAATATTGTTTTAGATTGGGAATTCTTAGAAAAATCTTTAAGTAATAAAGAACTAATAAATAAACTTTTAAATAAGTTTATTGAACAACTAAACACAGATTTTGCTTCTATTGTAGAAAAAGTTAGAGAAAATAGTATTGATGCACCATCTTTAATTCATGGATTAAAAGGTGTTAGTGGAAATTTAGGAGCAAATTCTCTTTTTGAAATTTGCAAAAAAATAGATAGTAAATTTAAAAACAAAAATGCAGTAAATTCAGTAGAAATTTCAACTTTAGAAGAAGAGATAGCCAAAGTTAAATTTGAACTAAAACATTTAGATAGTACAAAAAACCAATTAAATAAGGAAAATATAAATATTTTAAGCAAAATAGAGTTCAAAGAACTTATAAATAGTATAAAAAAAGATTTAAAAGATGGTAGTGTAATCCTTGAAGAAACTTTGGAAAAACTATACTTAAATTTAAAAAATAGCTTGAGTAATGAAGATATAAAAACTTTAAAAGATTTTATTGATGATTTTGAATACTCTAAAGCTTTAGATATTTTAGAAAAGTTGGATGTTTAATATAATTAAACTCCAATTTATAATTGGTAAAGTCTGATAAATTATCGTAAAATAAAAAATATAGCTTTTGATATAATACTAGCTTTAAAAAATAGGAGAAAATATTATGGAAATAATGGTAGAAATTTGGAAGTACTGGTTTTTTATAGGTACATTTATAATTCTATTAGTTTTAAAAATAGAAATTTCTGCAATTAAAGATAGAATAAATGGTGCAAATGGCTTTATTTGGACAATGATAAATCTCATTCTAGCAATTGCAACAGGTATTTTATGGATAATTTCAATAATTTTTATGGAGTTAGGAACACTATTTTTATATCTATTTTATTCTATTATATATTTTATAATCAATATAAAAGTATCATCTTTGATATTTGATTATTATTCAAACAAACGCAATAATAAGCATTAAAAGGAGAAAAATGACAAAAAACCAATTTATATATGATTTACAAAAAATTTATGACTATTTAGACAATGAAAAAGCAAAAACAAATGAGTTATTAAAATTTTTAGAAGATAAAGAGTTTGACAAATTATCATTAATTGATGATTTTGCAAAGAGTTTAGATTTGAAAATGAGTGATGATTTAAGATTTGCACTTGTTACAAGGCTTGTAAATTTAAGAGATGATAGTTTAGTTCAAGTTTTGAAAAAACTTGAAAAGAGTGAAGAAGAGATTATTGAAATTCAAGAAAAAGCGTATCAATTTGTAAAAAAATATTGG
Source organism: Aliarcobacter cryaerophilus (assembly GCF_014352935.1). The sequence goes on from NZ_CP060694.1 coordinate 1,557,128, forward strand.
CATGAAAAACATAAAAACTTAATAGATTTTATAGTTCAAAACAATCTTTTAACTCCTTTTTATAGAGAAATTTTTATTGGAGTTTACAATGTTGGTCTTGCGATGTCATCTTGGCAAAGCTCTTGGACAGCACACATAATAAATAAAATAAATAAAGAGCTAAGTGCTAAATTTGAAGGCAATGAAGAAAAAATTATGAAATATCTTGAAGATGAAAAGCTTCTTGATTTAGGACATGGTGGAATAGTTGCTGATAGATGTTATTCAGCACTTGTAAAAGAGAATGAAAATTATACTTCAAAAGCATATATAAAAGCTTTCAAAAAAGAGGTTACACAAGTTGTAGATTCTCTTGAAGAGTTTGTAGATAAATTAATTGAGCTTGAAGATGAAATTTATAATCAAAAATGGGATTACATAAAATATATTCAAAGTTTAATTGTAGCATTTAGTGAAGATAAAACAGATGAGCTTGTAAATAAATGGGCAAATGTAGATAGAGCTTGGATGAAAATAACTACACCTATTCAAATAGGTCATCCACTTGAATATTATGAAGACCACTTTAGAAAAGCTGTTGCACTAGAGTGGGATATTAGACTCACAAATCCAAAATTTGCTCAAAATGACCATAGAGTAAATAAAATAAAATCAGCATTTACAAAGATTTTTAATAGTTTTGAGCAAAATTCAAAAAGTGAAGAGTACAAAAAAATATTTGATTTTAGCTTCAAATCACTTGATAAAGTACAACTTTATGTTGGTCGACCAGCACTGTTTTTTGGAGCTGAACTAAATGGATTATTTTCAGCTCAAGTTGTACCAAATGATGAAGTTGTAAGTCTTGAAGAGGGTAAAAAAATATTTGCATTTTCTGATGAGATTTTACAAAGTAGTCGTGCTAAACCATTCTTAAAACTTAGCCGTGAGATATTTGGACAAGAGTTATTAACAAAAGATAGAAATTTTCTTTTTAAACAAACAGCTTCATGGCATAGTGTTTATGATATTACGACTATTGGGCATGAATATGGGCATATCTTATGGTGCGATGAAGAGACAGAGAGTTTTATGAATAAAACAGGAAATTTTAAAAATATAGAAGAGTTTAAAGCAACAACTGGAGGATTAATCTCATATTTACTTGATGAAAAAGATGATGAAAAACATCTAAAAGAAGCTATTTTAATAGATTTAATAAAAAGAAGTGTTGGACTTATCTCTTGGATGGAAGTTGATGAAGTTCAACCTTATTATTGCGAAGGCTTAATTCATCTTTGCGCTCTTTTTGAAAGTAATATTTTAACTTGGGATGAAGAGAAAAAAGAGCTAAAAATTGATTTAGAAGATGAAAAATTTGAAAAACTAAAAGTTTGGTATATCAAAAATTATACTGCTTTAGCAAAACACTATTTAGAAAAACTAGATGCTACAAAGTTTTTGAATATTTATGCTACTAAAAAAGATAAATATTTTATGCCAAATGATGAAAATATAAAATCTTTTGTAGAATATTATTTCAAAAGGTATCAAGAGATAGGTCAAGAGTTAGATACTTTTGATAAAAAAGAGAATTACATAAAATAGCTATTTCTATCATAACCACTATTTTAAGATGGTTATGATAGTTTAAATTTTTAGTATAGTTTTAAAACTTTATCTATACTCTATTTTACCTTGACTTGCTAATAAAGCTCCACAAAGATTGTATAGCACACGAGAGCCAACATTTGCATCCCAACCATTTTTACTATCTCCAACTTCAACTAAATCAAAACCTATAATCTTTCTTCCACTTTTTACTACCATAAAAATTAAATGCTCTAACTCGCCATATCTTAATCCTCCAGGAACTGGAGTTCCAGTATTTGGGCAGTTTAATGGTTCAAGTCCATCTATATCAATAGAGATATAAACATTTTTTGGAAGCTGTTCTATATATGGAGTAAAAACTTCTTCAAGAGATTTTCCAGTTGCAATTTGAGCTTGCATAGCTGTATCATAAAGACAATCACCTTTATCACCTAGATTAATCATTCTTTGTGCTTCTTCTTTACTATAATCTCTAATTCCAACTTGAATAAGTTTTGATACATTTTTACACTCATTTAAAACATTGTAAAAAATAGATGCGTGAGAATATGTAAACCCTTCATAAGCCTCTCTTAAATCGTGATGTGCATCTACATGAAGTATTCCAAAATCCTCTTTAGAAGTATCATCTAAAGCTTTTATAAGTCCTAAAGGACAAGAGTGATCACCACCAACAACTGCGACAAATTTATCTTTTTTTATTCTTTTCAAAGCTGCTTCATATACATGTGAATTTATTGCTTTTGAAACTTCATTTACATATTTTAAATCTTTTTTACAACTCTCACCACACTCAATTGCTTCTATTACTCTTAAAGCTTTTTTTCTAGTTTTATTACTAAGTTTTAGTATATGTTTATCTACTTCAAGCATAGAAATTCCAGCTTTATATGGTTTAATATAGTGATAATTTTCAACATCTAACTGATGACTTGCCAATCTTATATTATCAGGTGCTTTTGAAGTTCCTTCTCCAAATGAAACAGTAGCTTCCCAAGGAACTGGAATTAAAATTAAACTAGCCTCTTTTGGGTCTAAATTTCCACCAATAAATCCATCATCTTCTTGAGGTGGCAATCCTAATTCTAATAATTTTATCTCTTCTGTTAAGCTTCTGTATTTCATAATTTTTCCTAATAATTAATATTTCATATTATGATTATATGATAAAATAAATTAATATTTAACAAAGGTTGTATATCATGTTTGCAGTTATTTTTGAAGTTGAAATTAATCAAGAAAGAAAAGATGAGTATTTAAAAATTGCTTCAATATTAAAAGAGCAATTAGTAAATCAAAAAGGTTTTATAAGTGTTGAAAGATTTCAATCTTTAATAGATGAAAAAAAACTTCTATCATTATCATACTGGGAAGATGAAGAATCTATTCTTGCTTGGAAAAAAAATATTGACCATATGTCTGCTCAAAAAAAAGGAAGAGAGTCTATTTTTAAAGATTATAAAATAAATATTGCCAAAATTCAAAAATCATACACTTTAAAAACTAGTGATTTTGATAAGTAAGTATATTAATGGCTACTTTACTAAAAAATATATATTCAAAAGAGTTTATAGAAAAACTTTCAATTAGTCTGCAAGATAAATATAAAAATTTTAAAAAAGATGAGTTTAAAAAAGCTATTTTTATAAATAATTGGGAAAGTTTTGAACTAAAACAAAGAATGCGACATATCTCAAAAACTTTAAAAGTTTTTTTACCATTTTCATATAAAGAGCAAATTGAGATTTTAATAGAGGTAAAAAAAGATTTCAAAGCTTTGGAAGCTATGATTTTTCAAGATTTTGTTGAAGTTTTTGGGCTTGATGATTTTGAAATTTCAATGAAAGCTTTGGAACTTTTTACAATAGATTCAAGTAGTGAGTTTGCAATAAGACAATTTATAATTAAGTATGAAGATAAAACTATAAATCAAATGAAAATTTGGACAAAATCAAAAAATGAGCATATAAGAAGGCTTGCAAGTGAAGGAAGCAGACCTAGACTTCCTTGGGCTGTTGCTTTGCCAAATTTTAAGAAAAATCCACAAAAAGTATTTGAAATAATTGAGCTACTTAAAAATGACTCTTCAAAATATGTTCAAAAAAGTGTAGCAAATAACTTAAATGATATATCAAAAGATAATCCAAAAATGGTAGTAGAGTTTGTAAAAAATAATTTAAATATTTCAAAAAATCTTGATTGGATTTGTAAACATGGAAGTAGAACACTACTTAAAACAGGAGACAAAGAGGTATTAAATTTATTTAATTTTGATAAATCTCATCATATAAATCTCACAAATTTTTGTTGCGATAAAACTATATTTTTGAATGAAGATTTTAATTTTTCATTTGAGATAAATTCAGATGAACCTATTGGAAATATAAGAGTTGAATATGTTATTTATTATTTAAAATCAAACAATAATCATAATAAAAAAGTTTTTATGATAAGTCAAAATCATATAGAATCAACAAAAAAAAGATTTCAAAAAAAACAGAGTTTTAAAAATATGACAACTAGAAAACACTATATAGGAACTCATTTTATAGGAATTTTGATAAATGGAGTAGAAGTTTTAAAAGAGGAGTTTTTCTTACATGACCCCAGCAATTAATTTACTAAAAAAACATAAATGTGATTTTAAAATTCATAAATATGAACATGATCCAGCTTGTACAAATTTTGGAGATGAAGCCGTAGAAAAACTAGGTTTAGATGCAAATCAGGTTTATAAAACTTTACTTGCAGAACTCACTCCAAAAGAGTTGGTTGTTTGTGTAATTCCTGTTTCAAAACAGCTTAGTTTAAAAGAAGTTGCAGATATTTTTGGAGTAAAAAAAGCACAAATGGCTCAAAAAGATGAAGCACAAAAAGTAACTGGATATTTACTTGGAGGAATTTCACCTTTAGGACAAAAAAAGCTTTTAAGAACTGTTTTGGATGAGAGTATAAATGATTTTAAAACTATATTTATAAGTGGCGGAAAAAGAGGATTAGATATTGAATTAAATCCAAAAGATTTAGAAGTGATTTTAAAAGCAAAAGTGGGTAGAATAGTTGCTAAATAATTAAAAGGAGTTACCATGGCAAAAAACAAAGGTGAACCGAGTTTAGAAAAAATCGATGATTATAATGGAAATGAATCAAAACAAAAAAGAAACAGTGTAAGATTGATTGTTATTTTACTTCTTGCTTTAGGTGCATTTTTTGCATATATGAAACAACCTTCAAACCAAACAGCTATTGAAATTCAAGAGAAGACTTCAATTCCAGCTAGATAAAAGCTTTTAGCTTTTATCATAATTTTATATATACTACTCTCTTGAATATTTAAATATTTTACCTTTGTAAGGCTCTTCCAAAAAATCTGTATTTTTAGGTTCTATAAAGTTAAATGAAAAACCAAAAGTTTCCATCTGTTTTGTAAATTTTGATTGATACCCTCTATTTGGATTTACTAAAATAACCATTGCTTTATCATTTGCATGAGCATTTATAAAATTTGAAAGAAGAATTGCATGATCTCTTTCATATAATAAATCGCTTCCAATAATTAAATCAAATTTACCAAGTTCTTCTTGATATTCATTACTCCAACAAGTTCTTACAAATGGAATTTCATCATCTTTATTCAATTCTGTGTTAATATCTAAAAACTTTTCAGCTTCAGGATGATAGTCAGTTGCTGTAATATCAGCATTTAATCTATTTAAAATAAGGCTTGATAGACCAATTCCACATCCAACTTCTAAAATTCTTTTATTTTTAAAATCATAATCAAATATAAAATTTGCTAAAACTTCACTAGATGGCCAAATAACTCCAAACAAAGACCAAGTTGCACTTGATATCCCTAAATCTTCTGCTTTTTTATCTTTATCAGAGAATTGTTGTTTGTCTTTTAAAGTTCTTAAGTGTATATCATTATCACCAAACTCAATTGTTTGATATTTATAACGAAGAGGTTTCATAATATTGAGCTAATTATTAGTAACTTTTTTAAAATTTTTTTTATCATATTAATTCCTCTTTTATTTTAATTGTCTATTCATACTATCGCAATAGTAAAATAAAAGCAAATTTTAGTTTTTTATTTTAAAAAATTTATCAATATAATCTTTTAATACTATTAGTATAACTCCAAATAAAATAAACACTATTCCAATAACTAACCAAAAAGTTATTTTTTCATTAAAAACATAAACTCCAATTAGTACAGCGGTTAAAGGCTCTAATGCTCCTAAAATAGATGCACTTGTTGAACCAATTAGCTGAATTGCTTTTATTAAAAAAAGTAAAGATATGATTGTAGGAACGAGAGCTAAAAATATTGTATAAAACCACATATTGAAGTTTACTAAAGGCATTATATTTAAACTGCTATCAAAAAATGAGTGTATTAAAATAGTTATTGTACAAAATAGCATAGAGTAAAAAGTAACTTTTAGTGCAGACATTTTGAGATATTGATTTATAATAACTATATAAATAGCATAACACAATGATGAAACTATTACTAAAAATATCCCAAAATTACTAACATTTGCTCCATCACTTTCATATAATAATACAACTCCTAAAAATGCAAAAACTATTGATAAAATAGTTATTATTGAATTTTTCTCTTTAAAAAACAACGCCATTATAATTGCTACAAATATAGGATAAATAAATAAAACAGTAGATGCAAGTCCAGCATCCATATATAAAAATGAGTTAAATAAACTAATTGCAGAAATACCAAATAATAAACCTAAAAGAGCTAAAAGTATAATCTCTTTAAATTTTAAATAAAAAGAATCTTTTTTGATAATCATAAAAATAGCCAATAAAATTGAGGCAAAAATAAATCTATAAAAAATTACAGAGTTTACATTTAAACCCTCTTCATATAAAAAAAGTGCTCCTAATGGATTCATTCCATAGCAAATAGCAGAGATGATAGCTAGTATAACTCCTTTTGTTTGTAAACTCAAAAATATCCTTTAATTTTTTTATGGATTTTACTCAAAGAACTCTTATTTTAGGGTTTAAGAGATATTTTTATACAATTGCGCTTTAAAATTTAGGAGTAAAAATGAGAAAAATAATAACTTCAACTATTTTAGTTGGACTTTTATCTTCTGCCTTTGCAATGGATACAAAAATTTATGCAGGAGCAAGTGCCGCAAAAGTTGATAATCATAGCTATACACAATACAATATTGGTCACAATACTGGTACAAAACTTGATAATAATATTATTTTAGCTTTTGGAAATAGTTTAGGATATGGAAGAGTTAAAACAGGTCTTAGTGCAACAACAGTTGATATGGATGGAAAAGTAGGTTATGAGTTTGTTCAAAATTTAATTGCTTATGGAATTGGTTCTGGAGCAGTTCAATTTTATGATGATAGTACATATACAGGTTTAGGATATGGTGCTGCTTTAGAGTATAGAATTAGCCAAACTGTTTCAATAGAAGGTTCATACAAAACTATGAATATGAATAAAAGTAATCATAGCTATGATTATGATACAGCAAATTTAGGCGTTAAATTTGGATTTTAGAAGCTAAAGAGCTTCTAAATTATCAATCTTCAGGTGAGTTTATCATCCACATAGAGAAGATATCTAAATAGTTCCAAAAAGATTTTTTTAAATCTTCAGGAATATCCAAATCTTTTAAAATCTCAATATAACACTCAAGCCAAACTCTTCTAGCCTTTGGAGTTATTTTAAAAGGTGCATGTCTTTTTACCATCATAGGATTTCCTCTATGTTGATTAAAGTAGTCAGGACCTCCACAAATTTGTATAAAAAAATCTGCTGAATTTACTTTTGCTTGTTCAAACTCTTCATCATCTTGTGGAAACAGATCTTTTATTGAACTTTGTCTTAGTAAATCATAGTGTTTTGATATAATTTCTCTAAGTCCATCTTCTTTAATAGTTTCTAAAAATTTTAATGATGGTTTTTCAACAGCTGGTCTTGTTCCAAAAATTGCTTCTGATATTTTAAATTCCATTTTATAACCTTTTTTAATTAAATTGTTTTCAAAATCTTGCAATATTACAATAAATAGTATATTAAACTCTTTATTAAATAGTTTGTATGATAAAATACAAAATTATATTTTAAAGGTGTTTATGCAAGATTTAACAAACATAGTTGAGTGTTATAGCTGTGGATTATTTGTACAAAAAAGTGATTCTTCAAAATTTACTCAACGATGTCCTAGATGTGATAGTAAATTAAAAGAGGAAAACAGTCACTCAATTGATTCACTATTTTTTGCAATATCTAGTTTGATGTTATTTTTAATTTTAAGTTTATATCCTATTTTAAGCCTAAACTTAAATGCTCAAAGTTTAGATGCAAATATTTTAAAAACTGTATATGTATTGTTTGAACAAGATTTTTATATAGTCTCTTTTTTGGTTCTATTTACAATTATTTTAGCTCCTGTTTTAAACTCAATTATAATAATTTTAGTATTTTTTCAAGTAAAATTTAAAAAAGAGATTTTTAAAAAATCACTTCTATATGACTCTTACTATTTTTTTAAAAATTGGGGGTTTATGGAAGTTTTTATTGTAAGCCTAATTGTTACTTATATAAAACTTATTGGAATGGTTAGTAATACAAAATTTGATATAGGTTTTTATGTTTTACTTGGGTATATTTTTTGTTTTATTATGTCTCATTTAAGATTTGATGCATCTGTTATTTTGGATGATTAAATGGTTTTAATTTCTTGCAAAAACTGTAAAAAAGTATATAAAAAAGAGAATTATGACTCTTTTTTATGTAATAGATGCAACCATATGGTAAAAAAAAGAGTTGAAAACTCTTTACAAATATCACTGGCTTTAACAATTTGTGCAATGCTTTTATATATTCCAGCAATGGTTTATCCAATGATGGTAGTAACACAATTTGGTGTAAATTTAGAAAGTACAATTATTGAAGGGATTATTAGCTTTTTAGAGCATGGAAGTTATTTTATAGCATTTGTAATATTTTTAGCAAGTGTTGCTATTCCAATAGTAAAACTATTTGCCCTATTTTTTATATTTTTATCTTTAAAGATAAATGTAAAAATGACAAATAAGACAAAGATTTTGATATATAAATATATTGAAGCAATTGGAAAATGGTCGATGATAGATATTTATGTAGTCGCTTTAATGGCTTCAATAGTTCAATTAGATGAGTTATTTAATATAAAAGGTGGAGTTGCTGCAACATCTTTTTCTTTAATGGTAATAATTACAATATTTGCAGCACATAGATTTGATACAAGGATAATTTGGGATGAAAAAAGAGATTAACGAAAGTATAAATGAACCAATTGTGTATTTAGCAAAAGAGAGAGAAAGTAATAAAATATCTCCTGTTTGGATACTTCCACTTATAATTTTGGGAATTCTTGCATTTATTGCTTATGATACATACTCTAAAAAAGGGACAAATATTATTGTATATTTTAAAAGTGCTGAAGGTTTAAAAGAAAATATTACAACTTTGGAGTACAAAGGTTTGGCATTAGGAAAAGTTACAAAAATATCTATTCATGATGATTTAAAAAATGTTGCTGTTAATATTTTAGTAAATAGTGATGTTGCAGAATATGTTGCAAATGAAGGTTCAAAATTTTGGATAAAAAAACCAACTGTATCTTTAACAAAAATTTCAGGACTTAGCACACTAATAAGCGGTTATAAAATAGAGTTATCTCCAAATTTTAAAATAGAAAATGCAAAACCACAATGGTATTTTACAGGTCTTGATTCAGCACCTGATGATGAATTTGAAGAGAATGGTTATTATATATCTTTATTAATGAATGATAAAGATAATGTAGATGTTGGAACTCCAATTTTTTATAACAAATACCAAATAGGTGAAATTGTTTCAAAAGAGTTTAAAAATGAACAACTTTATGCAAGTGCATATATTTATGATAAGTATAACTACTTAGTAAATAAAAGTTCAAAATTTATAATGAATGAGGCATTAAAAGTAAATTATGGTGCTAGTGGTTTAAATATTGAAGTTAGCTCTCTATATTCAGCCTTAGTTGGTGGAATTACAGTTGTAACAAGTATAAAAGATGATTCGAAAATTGAAAAAAATGAGATTTATACTCTTTTTTCTTCAAAAGATGATTTAAGAAAGAAAGTTCATTTTACTATTGATTTTAATGAAGGAAAAATAGATGAAAATACTTCAATACTATACAAAGGCATTGAAATAGGTAAAGTATCAAATGTAAAAATAGAAGATGATATATTAGCTACAAAAGCTTATATTTATGAAGAGTATAAATATCTTCTTACAAAAAATAGTCGTTTTGTTATTGAAGAACCAACTATATCATTTGATGGTATAAAAAATTTAGGAAATATAATAAAAGGAAATTATCTATCTTTAGATTATCAAGAAGGAGAATTTTCTAATAAATTTTTAGGTATTTCTAAAAAAGATTTAAAAAAGAGTTTACATGCTATAAAAATTGATTTAATTTCAGATAATTTAAACTCTATAAATGAAAGATCAAAAATATATTACAAAAATATAGAAATAGGAAGAGTTGAATCTTATAGATTGAGTGATGACTATAAAAATGTAAAAATTTCTATATTAATAGATGATAAATATAAAGATTTAATAAATAATAGTAGTAAATTTTATGATATGAGTTCAAAAATTTTAGAGATAAAAAATTTTGATATGAATATAAATTATAGTGGTATAGAGAAAACTTTAAATGGAGGAATAGCTCTTGTATCAAATTTAGAGAATACAAAACTTACAAAAAAGGAGTTTGAACTATTTTCTAGTTATAAAGATATTCAAAAAGAAAAAAGAGATAAAAGTAATGGTTTTATAGTTTATTCGCAGTTTGATAATAGTTTTGTTTTAAAAGAAGATATGTCAATAGTATATAAAAATCAAGAGATAGGTTTTGTAAAAAAAATTAGTTTCGATGATAAGGCTTCAAAAGTTGAACTCTTTATTTATCAAGATTTTAGAAAATTTATTACAAATAAAAGTAGATTTTATAAAAAACCAAAACTGGAATTAAATGCTAGTTTAAGTGGAATAATTTTTGAATTAGATAGTTTTTCATCACTAATAGATGGTTCAATAGAACTTGATAATAGCTCAAACACTCCACTTACAAATAGAGTTTTATATTCAAGCTTTGATGAGATGCAACTAGCAACAAATATGGTAACTATTATTTTTGATGATGTTGAGGGACTTCAAGAGAATTTTTCAAAAATTGTTTACAAAGGTGCAAATATTGGAAAAGTTAAAAAAATATCTCTTAACAAAAATCAAAAAGTTGAAGTAGAAGCAATAATTGAAAAAGATTTTAAAGAGTTTGCAAAAGAAGGAACAATTTTTTATCTAAAAAAACCAAGAATATCTTTTCAAGAGATTGCAAATGCAGGTTCAACTATTATGGCTGTAAATATTGGTGTAATTAAAAGTGATAGTATTAAAAATGGTCTACCACAAACTGGTTTTAATGGTTTAGATAAAGAACCATCAGTTAATTCACATTTTGGAACAATAATAAGAGTAGAGGATAAAACAGCATCTAGTGTAAATGTTGATTCGCCTGTTTATTATAAAAATGTGCAAATAGGAAAAGTTTTAAAAGTTGATTTAAGTAGTGATGCTTCGAGAGTTATAATTGATTGTTTAATATATGATAAATATAAAAAATTTATAAGAAAGAACTCTCAATTTTATGATATTAGTGGTTTTGAAATGGAATTTTCTCTTTTTACTGGTTCAAAAGTTGAATCAAATACATTTACAAGTATTATAAAAGGTGGTTTAGTAGTTGTTACTCCTTATGACTATAATGAAGTTGCAAGTTCAAATGATATTTTTACTTTACATAAAACATTAAGAGAAGATTGGAAAACAATAAGTCCTACTATTAAGTAAGATTTAAAGATGGTTTAAGTTATAAAAAAATAGAATACCTGACCAAAGGAAAAAATTTTTCCTTTAATTTAAGGAGGCTATACATGAAAAAAACAATGACAACAACAGGTGGAAATCCAATAGCTGATAACCAAAACTCTTTAACAGCAGGTGAAAGAGGTCCTGTTTTATTACAAGATTATCAATTAATTCAAAAATTAGCACATCAAAATAGAGAACGAATTCCAGAGCGTGTTGTTCATGCAAAAGGAAGTGGAGCTTTTGGAGTTCTTGAAATAACAGAAGATATTTCAAAATATACAAAAGCAAAAGTTTTACAAAAAGGTGAGAAAACAAAACTACTTTTAAGATTTTCAACGGTTGCAGGTGAGAGAGGTGCTGCCGATGCTGAAAGAGATGTAAGAGGTTTTGCACTTAAATTTTATACAAAAGAGGGTAACTGGGATTTAGTTGGGAATAATACTCCAGTATTTTTCGTACGAGATGCTTATAAATTCCCTGATTTTATACATACTCAAAAAAGAGATCCTCAAACAAATCTAAGAAGTAATACTGCAATGTGGGATTTTTGGAGTTTAAGCCCTGAATCTCTTCACCAAGTTACAATTCTAATGTCAGATAGAGGATTGCCTAAATCATATAGAAATGTAAATGGATATGGTTCTCATACATATAGTTTAATAAACTCAAAAAATGAGAGATTTTGGGTTAAATTTCACTTCAAAACTCTTCAAGGAATAGAGACTTTAACAAATAAAGAGGCAGAAGCAATAGTTGGAAAAGATAGAGAATCAAATCAAAGAGATTTGTTTGAAAATATTGAAAAAGGGAATTTTCCAAAATGGAGTTTTGAGATTCAAATTATGAGTGAAGAAGAAGCAAAAAAATGTTCATTTAATCCGTTTGATTTAACTAAAGTTTGGCCTCATGGTGATTATCCAATGATTAAAGTTGGTACTATGACTTTAAATGAAAATCCAAAAAATTATTTCCAACAAGTTGAACAAGCTTCATTTAGCCCATCAAATATAGTTCCTGGAATCTCTTATTCTCCTGATAAGATGCTACAAGCAAGAATTTTCTCATATCCAGATGCTCAAAGATATAGAGTTGGAACACACTATGAGATGTTACCTGTAAATAGACCAATAGTTGAGGTAAATACATATAATCTTGATGGGAGTATGAATTTTGATATAAAAGAGCCTACAAAGGCATTTTATGAGCCAAATAGCTTTGATGGACCAGTTGAAGATAAAAGTTATTTAGAGCCAGATTTAGCTGTTGGTGATATTGCAAAAAGATATGACCATAGAGTTGGAAATGATGATTTTTCTCAACCAAGAGCACTATTTTTACTTATGAATAATAGTCAAAAAGAGCAACTATTTTCAAATATAAAAGATGCAATGGCTGGTGTACCAAGAGATATTGTTGATAGACAAATTGCACTTTTTGAAAAAGTACATCCTGATTATGCAGCTGGTGTTAAAAAAGCTTTAGGAATATAGGTTTTTATATGGAAGTTTCACAAGAAGAGTTAAAGCGATATGAAGAGCTACAAGTTTTAGCACTTGATTTTGCAAGAGTTGGTAAAACGCAAGATTTAAAAGCTATGCTTGAAGCTGGAATGAGTGTTAATCTAACAGATCACAAAGGCAATACTCTTTTGATGTTAGCTTCATATAATGGAAATTTTGAAACTACTAAGATGTTATTAGAATATAAAGCAGAAGTAGATAGAAAAAATGATAGAGGACAAACACCACTTGCTGGTGTTTGTTTCAAAGGTTATTTTGATATTGTAAAAATTTTAGTTGAAGCTGGTGCAAATATTAATGAAAATAGTGGAATGGGCACAACTGCTATAACATTTGCTTCAATGTTTGGACATACAAAAATTGTTGAATATCTAAACAAACAGAATAAAAATAGAAGTTTTAAATCAAAAATATATCTACTTTTATCAAAATTTATATCGCTATTTAAAAAGAATAAATAATATCCGTTTTATAAATTTTATTACTAATTAGTAATTAGCTTAAGAATAAACTAGCTACAATTCTAAAAATTTTTTTAAAGGATTAATTATGAAGAGTTGTGAAAATAAACTATCTTGTATGCTAAATGAAGATATAGGAAAACTAATTTTAAGAGTAAGTATAGCAGGACTTATGCTATTTCATGGATTTTTTAAATTATTTAATGGAATAGATGGAATTAAATACTTGGTTACTCAAGCTGGATTACCAGAGTTTTTTGCTTATGGTGTATATTTAGGAGAGATTCTATTTCCTATTTTAATAATCATTGGATTATTTACTAGAATTTCATCTTTATTTTTTGCTTTAACAATGGTTTTTGCTATATTCTTAGCTCATAGCAATGATATTTTTGCTTTGGGAAAAACTGGTGGACCTGTCATAGAGTTAGCTTTAATTTATCTTTTGACTTCTATTTCTATTATATTTATTGGAGCTGGTAAATTTAGTCTTGATGCTAAATGTTCAAAAAAGTGTAGTAAAGAATAACTTAAAATAATATTTTAATTTTATATAAAAAAGTATGGAAAAATCCATACTTTTTTTATGCTAAATGTTTAGCTACAACATCCCAGTTTACAAGTTTCCAGAAATTTTCTAAGAATTTTGGTCTTGCATTTCTTGTATCAATATAATATGCATGTTCCCATACATCACATGTTAAAACAGGTTTTAAACCATCAGTGATAGGACATCCAGCATTTGAAGTTGTAACAATTTTTAAATCACCTTTATCAAGAACTAACCAAGCCCATCCTGAACCAAATTGTCCAATAGCTTTAGCTGTAAACTCCTCTTTAAATTTATCAACACTTCCAAAAGCTTTTGTTAAAGCTGATTCAACAGATGCTGGAATTGCACCTTGAGTTGGAGTTAGACCATTAAAAAAGAAGTCATGGTTGAATACTTGAGCAGCATTATTAAACAATCCACCTTCAGAATTTTTTACAATATCCTCAAGACTCATTTCTTCAAATTTTGTACCAGCAATTAAGTTATTTAAATTTATAACATAAGTGTTATGGTGCTTTCCGTGATGATACTCCAAAGTCTCATCTGACATAAGTGGAGCTAAACTTGCATATGGTAATTTCATTAATTCGTGTTTCATATAATATCCTTTATTTAAATTTTAAAACGTTATAGCATACAATTTTTTTAATTTGCTTTGACTTAAAAATATTAGTTACAAAAAGCTTCATTTTATTTACTTAGATAATTTTTATAAAGCTCTATTATCTCATCTTTTTTCAACTCTCTTTTTAATCTATCAGATTCTTCTTTTATCACTAAACCAAATTTTATAGCTTCATCTTTGTTCATATTTACACCTAAAAATTCACTTATTATAAAACTAGCTCCTCCTTTTCCTGATTGAGAGTTTACACGTATTACTTTTTCATACCCTCTTTTTATATCTTTTGGATCTATTGGTAAATATGGCACATTCCAACTTTGGCTATTTGTTTGTCTATAAAAATCTATTCCTTTTTTTATAGCATCTTGATGTCCACCACTAAAAGCAGTAAATATCATATCACCAACAAATGGATGTCTTGGATGCACCAAAATTTGTGTTTTTTCTTCATACATGGCTTTTACCTCATCAATTATTGATAAATCAAGTTTTGGATCAATTCCTTGTGAATAGATATTAAAAGCAAAATTTATTATGTCTAAGTTCCCTGCTCTTTCACCATTTCCAAACAATGTTCCTTCAACTTTATCTGCCCCTGCAAGTACAGCTAACTCAGCACTTGCCACAGAAGTTCCCCTATCATTGTGTGGATGAACACTAATAATCAAAGCTTCACGATTGTGTAAATTCTTACACATCCACTCTATTCTATCTGCATAAACATTTGCTGTACAAGCCTCAAGAGTATTTGGTAAGTTTATTATCATCTTATTTTCTTTTGTTGGTTTTACCACTTCTATAACTTCATTACATATTTTTACGGCAAACTCTAAAGTAGTTTGAGAAAAGCTTTCTGGTGAATATTGATAAGTTACTTTTCCTTTAAAATCTTTTGTAAGTTCAACTAAATATTGCATAGCTTCAATAGCCATTTGAATTATCTCATCATCACTTTTTTGAAAAACAACTCTTCTTTGAAACTCATTTGTTGGATTATATAAGTGAAAAATTCCATTTTTTACTTCACTCATAGCTTCTACACTTTTTTTAATCCACTCTTTTTTTGCAGGAATTAAAATCTGAATAGCCACATCATCAGGTACTAAATCCTCTTCGATTAATTTTCTCGTAAAATTAAAATCCGTATCACTAGCACTTGGATAACTAACCTCTATTTGTTTAAATCCTATTTTTACTAAAACTTTAAAATACTCCAATTTTTGCTCAACCGTTAAAGGATTTATCAAAGCTTGATTTCCATCTCTTAAATCTACACTACAATAAATTGGTGCGTGTGTTATAGTTTTATCTGTCCACTCTCTTTTGAAATTTTCCACAATAGGATATTGTTGATATTTTTTGAAACTCATGGTTTACTCCGTTATAATTTTTATTTTTTGATTTGTTTTTTTATGTTTTAAGTATTAGAAAGTTTTGAGGCAAAGCAGAGAAAAAGAGATAATTTGTTTTATAATATTTACATCCATGATAAACTCCTTTTTAAATTTTGCAAATTATAACTTTTACAAAAAATAAAATCTTGTACAAAATTAACATTTTGAAAAAATATTTTTTTGATACTCTTTTGGTGTAATTTGAAAGATTCTTTTAAAGCTTCTATTTAAGTGACTTTGGTCAAAAAAACCACTATTTTGTGCTATTTGAGAAATAGAGATATTTGAAGTCAATAACTCTTTTGCAAGATGAACTTTTTTATTTAAAATATACGAATGAATTGGAAGTCCAAACTCTTTTTTAAATACTCGTATTAGATGAACAACTGTTAAATCAAACTTCAAAGCTAACTCATCTAAAATAAACTCTTCAAGATAACTTTCATCTAAATATTTTTTTATATTCATTGCTAAAGTCGATTCTTCTTTATAGTTTTGTTCTCTTTGTTCAAAAGAGAAAAATGCAAGACAAAATAGATAAAGATTCTCTTCTTTTTCTATCAAAGAGATTTTAATATCAAGTAAACAATCACATAATTTTATAAAACTTTTATAGATATTTTTATTTTTGATTAGTTCAAAAGCAGATGAAAAATTAAAATCTAAATTCTTTAAATAATCTTTTTTCAAGTATAAAACATATCCATCTTTTGACTTTTCATTTATTGTTGCGCTATGAGGAATTTGACTATTTATGATGGCTATTTCATTTGGTTTTACTGTTATTGAAGTATAATTAAAAATAAGAGTTAATGAACCTTTTTTTATTGCAGTGATTGTAAGTTCTTCGTGTAAATGCATCTTTACACAATTTTTTATATCTTCTACATATCGTAACTCTATAAAGTCTAGTTTTGGGTTTTTAAATATGTAACTTTTCATTTTTTAAACTTTAATATATAATTGAAAATATTTTCAATTATATATTTTTATCCATATTGATATGGTTTTATATCAAATTCTTGCAAAATAGAATAGATATGATCAAAAATATCTGATTGAATATTTTCATAATCAGCCCAAACTGTTGTAGAAGTAAAGCAATATATCTCAAGTGGAATTCCATATTCATCAGGTGCTAATTGTCTAACCATTATTGTCATATCTTTATTTATATTTGGATGATTTTTTAAATATGTCAAAATATAAGCTCTTAATGTTCCAATATTTGTAAGTCTTCGTCCATTCATTGCGACACTTAAATCAAATTTATTTGATTCATTATAATTTTTGATCTCATTTTTTTTCTCTTGCAAATAAGGAGCTAAAAGATTCGCTTTTTCAAGCCTTTTTATATCTTCTTCACTTAAGAATTTAATACTATGTATATCAATTTTTATAGCTCTTTTTATTCTTCTTCCACCTGATTCTCGCATACCTCTATAATTTTTAAAACTATCAGAAACTAAAGCATAAGTTGGAATAGTTGTAATTGTTTTATCAAAGTTTCTAACCTTTACAACATTTAATCCAATATCGATAACATCTCCATCTGCCCCATATTTTGGCATCTCTATCCAATCTCCAATTTGTACCATCTTATTTGTACTTAGTTGAAGACCTGCTGTAAATCCCAAGATTGTATCTTTGAAAACCAACATAAGAACTGCTGACATAGCTCCCAAACCACTAAGTATGGCAACTGGTGATTTATCAGCCAAAATAGCTATTATATAAATAAGTGCAATTATTCCAAAAATAAGTTTTATACTTTGAATAATCGTTCTCATAGCAAAAAATTGAACTTCTGTTGCAGCATGAAGAGTTTTAAATGTTTTATCTATCAAAGAGTATATTGCCAAAAGTCCAAAAATTGTTATCCAAACCAAAGAGATGGTTAAAAGTGTCTCATAAATCGCACCTTTTTCAACCCAAATAGTTGCTTGCCAATATACAACCAATCCTTGAAAAACAAGAGCTAATCTTTGAAATAAATTCTCTTCAAGCAAAGATGTAGTAATAATATTTCTCTTTTTCAAATCAAGTTTTTTGATAGCTTTTAAGATAATTTTATGTAAAACTAGGTGTATTACTATAGAAGTAATTGCAATAATAAGTAAAATAGAGATACTCATTGCAATAAAATTTGGCTCTATTCCTATATCTTTTAAAAATTCTATTAAATATTTTTTCATTTTTTTCTCCTAAGGAATTAAGATATAAAAGCCAAAAGGCTTTTATATCTTAAGCAAATGCAGGCTCTAAGAAAGGAATGATCTGTTTTTTTCTACTTAAACATCCATCTAACCAAACTTTTCCATTTTCAAGTTTACAGTTAAATGCTTTTTCAAATATTGAAGTATCATCACTAGTTACTAAAATTTCACTTCCCTCTTTCATAATATCAGTCAATAAAAGTGCAACTGTATGAAGATTTTGTTCATCTTTTACTTTTTTTATATCTTCCATTAAATCATCTTTTATTTTATCAAATACAGATCCATCTACAACTTCAAGTTGCCCTACTCCAACTTTAGATCCATGCATATCAAAGTTTTTGTAATCTCTCATAACTAAATCTCTAACTGGTGTTCCTTCAACTTCAGATTTAACTTTAAACATCTCCATACCAAGTGCACCAAAATCTTCAATTCCACAAATTTTTGATAACTCTTTAACAACTTGAATATCAAGAGCAGTACAAGTTGGTGATTTAAAAATTACTGTATCACTTAAAATTGCACACATCATAATAGCAGCAATATTTGCAGGAATTTCAACTTTATGATAATCATACATCTCTTTTACAATTGTATTTGTACAACCAACTGGTCTAATCCAACACTCTAGTGGAGCTGAAGTTGTAATATCACCTAGTTTGTGATGATCAACAATTCCAACAACTGTTGTTTTATCTAAATCTTGTGGAGCTTGAGCAATATCCGAATAATCTGTAATAAAAAGTTCATCACCTGCAAATGAAGTTTTTAAAACTGGTGCTTCAAAACCAAACTTATCTAAAATAAATTTTGTCTCTGGATTTAACTCTCCTTGTCGTGCAGGAGTTGCAGCTCTTCCAATTTTATTTAATAGATATGCTAAAGAGATAGCTGAACAAACAGAGTCTGAATCTGGAATAATATGTCCACATGTATATAATGCCATAGGTTGTATCCTTTTTTTATATTTTTTAATTTTTAAGCATTGATTTTATCCAAAAAGAGGTAAATTTCTTTTAAAATTAGATTCTTAATAAATTTAAACAGCTTTGTTTAAATATTACTCTTATATAAAGATTAAAAAGGATTATTTTGAAACTTAGTGTAAACTCTATTTGTCCTTGCGGAAGTTTAAAAAAATATAAAAAATGTTGTAAACTTTTTCATGATGATATAAAAAAACCTTCAAATGCTTTGGAGCTTATGAAATCAAGATTTAGTGCTTTTGCTTTTTTTAAAAGTGATTATATTATAAAAACAACTCATCAAAAAAACTGCGATTTTTCTTTAAATACCTCATCTTGGATAGCTGATATTGAGCAATTTTGCAAAAATACTAGTTTTGAAAATCTAGAGATTTTAGATTTTATAGATAGTGAAATTGAAAGCTTTGTAACATTTAAAGCTACTTTATTTCAGAATAAAAAAGATATATCTTTTATAGAAAAAAGTAGATTTTTAAAAGAGAATAATATTTGGCTTTATGTAGATGGAGAGTTTTTAAATAGATAAAATTAGAGAAATTTTTAATATATTTATTTCTCTAAAAATTTTCCTAGCTCTCTATTTTTTACAAGTTTTTTATAGTTTTTTACACTTCCATGCATTGAGTTATAAATACCACTTTCACAATTTGAGTTAAGAAATCCAATTGCTTGTGAAAAATTCAAAGTTGCCTCTACTTTATTTATAGAGATTGGAAGCATAGCTCCTGTTAAAACTATATTTCTGTTTTTTATTCTTTCATCTAAATATTTTGCCGTTAAATCTATTGTATCAGTTCCATGAACTATAATAATATTTTGATTTTTACAATTTTTTATAGTTCTTACTATAAGTTCTCTATCATCATCATTCATCTCTAAACTATCTTTAGAGATAATATTTAAAACATCAAAATCTATGTTATAGCAGTAACTTATAATCTCATCTAAGGCTAAACTATCTTTTGGAACCTCAAGCTCTCCCGATATAGGATTGTACCTTTTATTAAAGGTACCTCCTGTATTTATAACTGTGATTTTAGATTTTATCATAATTTTGAACCATATTTTTTGGTTGAAGAAGTTCTTCTAACTCCTCTTTTGTAAATAGTTTTTGCTCCAACAAAATATCATAAACTCTTTTTCCAGTTCTTAAAGCCTCTTTTGCAACTGCTGAACTTTTTTCATATCCCAAAATCGGATTTAAAGAAGTTACCAAAGTAGCTGAATTTAAAACATTATTCATACAAACTTCAGGATTAGCTGTAATTCCTTTGATACATTTTTCAGCTAAACTTTCAAATGCTCTTCTCATCATATTTATAGAGATAAATAGTTTATATGCAATTATTGGCTCAAACACATTTAGTTGAAGTTGTCCATGTTCACTTGCCATTGATATTGTAACATCAGCTCCAATTACGTCAAAAGCAACTTGATTTACAACTTCAGGTATAACAGGATTTACTTTTCCAGGCATTATTGAACTTCCTGGTTGCATTGGTGGAAGATTTATCTCATTTAAACCTGCACGAGGACCACTACTTAAAAGTCTTAAATCGTTACAAATTTTTGATACTTTTATAGCAATTGATTTAAATCTTCCAGAGATATGTACAAAAGTACTTGTATCTTGGGTTGCCTCAATCATATCTCTTGCCATATAATAATCTGTTTTTGTAACATCTTGTAAATGTTTAATTACAAGTTTTTGATACTCTGGTTTTGTATTTATTCCAGTTCCAATAGCTGTTGCCCCAAGATTTACCTCTTTTAGAAGTTCTTGAGCTTTTGAAAGCCTATTTATATCATCATCAATCATTGTTGCATAAGTTTTAAACTCTTGCCCCAAAGTCATTGGAACTGCATCTTGAAGTTGAGTTCTTCCCATTTTTAAAATATCTTTAAATTCAACAGCTTTTCCATAAAAAGCATCTCGTAATATTTTTAGACTATCTTGTAATTTAAAAATTAGTTCATAAAGTGTAATTTTAATTGCAGTTGGGTATGCATCATTTGTAGATTGACTCATATTTACATGGTTATTTGGATGAATAATATTGTATGAACCTTTTGGTTCTCCTAAAATTTCCAAAGCTATATTTGCGATAACTTCATTTGCATTCATATTTGTAGATGTACCAGCTCCTCCTTGAATTGGGTCAACTATAAATTGATCATGAAATTCACCAGCAATAATTCTATCACAAGCTTTAACAATTGCATCTTTTTGGATTTGTGTTAAATCTCCTAGCTCAAAGTTTGTTAAAGCACAAGCTTTTTTAACTTTCGCAAGAGAGATAATAAAATTTGGAAAAAGGTTTATTCCAATTGTAGTAATATTAAAATTTTCTTTTGCTCTTAGAGTTTGGATTCCATAATATTTATCAAACTCTATCTCTTTTTCACCTAAAAAATCTTTCTCAATTCTGTGTAGTTTTTCCATATAAAATCCTTTAAAAATTTTAAAAGAAGTATAGAATAATCCTACACAAAATAGTATTAAACTATTTTTTAATCAACTCATCAACAATTTTTACTAAATAGTTACTTGATATTTTTGCACTGCTATTTAAAAACTCATCAAAATCAAAATTTGCTTCACCATTAGCACTATCACTAATAGCTCTTAAAATAAAAAAAGGAACATTTAATGAATCACAAACAACAGCAACGCTAGCACCTTCCATCTCTAAAGCATCAGCATTAAAAGTTTTTTCAATAAAATCTTTTCTCTCATTTGAATGAACAAATTGATCACCAGTTGCAATAACTCCCTCAATAACTTTTAAGTTCTCAGTAACTGCTACTTTTTTTGCTATTTCCAAAAGTTCCTTAGAACTATCAACAAAAACTTTTCCACCTGGAACAAAACCATTAGGATGTCCAAATGCTGTTATATCCAAATCATGTTGGCAAAGTTTTGTAGCAACTATCATATCACCAATATTTAGTTTTGGATTTATTGCTCCTGCAACACCTGAGAAAAGTAGAGTATCACAAGAGAATTTTTGAATTAAAGTGCTTGCAGTTAAACTTGCAAAAACTTTTCCAATTTTAGAGTGTGCAATTACAATGTCAAAACCCTTATAATTTACCTCATAATACTTATTATCTGCATATTCTATTGTTTTATAATCTTTAAAGAACTCTAAAAGAGGATCAATTTCTTCTTGCATAGCTCCCATAATTGCTAATTTAGTCATTTAAAACCTCTATTGTTTCATTTAAAGTTTTCATATCAGATACATTTAAAGTTGGTTTTTCAGAGCTTTTTTTATTTAAACCTTTTAAAACAGCCCCATTTCCAAACTCAATATATAAATCAACTTTACTATCATGAGCTTTGATTGATTGTTTATATTTTACAGGACTAATTAATTGAGAAGATAATAGTTCAATTGCCTCATCTTTAGTATTATAAACTTCAGCACTTACATTTGAAACAACATCTAAAAACTCATCATTTAAGTACTCAAATAAATAAGGTTTTAGATTTTCAACAGCACTTTGAAGTAGTTCACAATGACTTGCAACACTCATATCTAAAACTAATGCTCTTTTTGCACCAGCAGCTTTAAAAGTATCAACTAAAGACTCTAAATCAGCCTTTAAACCAGCAAGAACCAATTGTCCATCCATGTTGTAGTTAGCTGGCCAAACTTTTTTCCCAGCTTCTCTTTGCTCTTTACACATAGCTTCAACTTTTTCATCATCTAAACCTAATAGTGCCATCATTCCAGCACCACCACCACTGCAAGCTTCAGTCATAAAAGTACCTCTTTTATTTACAAGCTCAATTGCATCTAAATAATCAATTGCACCAGCAGCAACTAAAGCTGAAAATTCTCCTAAAGAGTGACCTAAAACAAACTCAGGTTCTATATTACATTTTTCTTTAAAAACTGCAAGAGCAATTGAACTAACTAGTAAAATAGCAGGTTGAGTGAACTCTGTTTTTCCTAGATTTTCGTTCTCTTCAAATAGAAGTTTTTCAAAATCTATATTTAATCTTTCACTTGCTTTTTTTATCATCTCTTTTGCAGTATCACTATTTTCAAAAAAATCTCTTCCCATACCAATCGTTTGACTTCCTTGTCCAGGGAATATAAAAGCAACTTTTTTCATTTTAACCTCTTGTTTTAAAATTAAATTGCCCAAATGTATCACTACATTTGGGCAATTTTATAGTTTATTTATTTATAAAAATAAATTAGTGGCAACCACATCCACCGTGTCCACCACCAGTTCCACAACCACCTCCATGGCTATGTCCGTGATCGTGATCATCATGGTCATGTCCAGTTCCACAACCACCTCCTCCACAGCATCCACCACCCATAGCAGCAAATCCACCAACAACACCTGATTGAATCTCTTCTTCTGTTGCATCTCTTAAGCTTAATATTGCAACTGAAAACATTAAAGTTCTTCCAGCCATTGGATGATTATAATCAATTGTTACACTTGTATCATCAAAAGATTTTACAACTACTTGAATAGTCTCTCCATGCTCACCTTGACCATAAAGACTCATTCCTTCACTTAACTCAATTCCAGCAAATTGCTCTTTTGGTAAAGTTTGAACTGCTTCATCATTATACTCACCATAACCATCTTTAGGCTCAACTAAAACATCAGCCTCTTCATTTGCAGACATATTTACAAGTTTATCTTCTAAACCTTTTATTATTTGACCTTTTCCTGAAACAAACTCTAACGGCGCTTGTCCTACATTTGTATCTAGTTGTTCACCAGTTTTTGCATCTTTTAGTGTATATTCTATTCCAATTACTTTATTTGACATTTTAATTCCTTTTATAATTTATTTAAATTTGTTTTAGCGGTTTTAGCTTCTTGACTATTTGGATAAAGTTCTATTAAAGTACTATAAAAGTTTTTAGCATTTTCTTTATCTTTAGTATTTTCAAATGAAATAGCACTATTTAGCAATAATGTTGGCATATAAGAAGCTTTATCATTAAGCATTGCAGACTTTTTAAAGTGAACGATAGCTTGATCATATTTTTTTCTTTTAAATAACATATCACCTAAATAGTAGTTATTTTCAGCAGGCTTATAGTTTATTTCAATTAGTTTTTCAAACTTTGGAATAGCACTATTGTAAATTTTTGCATCATAATCTTTTTTGGCATCTGCCATAAATTTTATTTTATCATCTGCAGTCTTAAGCTCAACAGAACTAATATTTGAAGTAGTTGTATCAACTAATTTTTCTTTTGATTCAACTGTTGTTTTAGCAGTACCTTGTGGAGTTTTAATTCCCATAGCTTTTTTAACTGCTTCAAACTCTTCTCTAGTAATAAATTGTTGCATATTTTTTTCTAATTCTGTCGATGAAACATATTCTGCATTTATTTTATTAACCATAGTTGTTAATTTTGTAAGAGCTGCCTTTAAACTATTTAAATCTGATTGATTTACATTTGACGCTTGCTCGTTAGAAGCTAAATCTGAAGATTGATTTAATTTTAAAGATAAATCATTTAATTTTTTTGAATCACCTTCATATGTAGACTCTAAGCCCTCTAATCTACCATTAATAGATTTTACTAAACTATTAATTTCTTCAAGTTTAGAAGATAAATTACTTATATTTGATTGATTTTTTAGTATATGTTTTTCAGTTGCAGATAATCCATATGAGCTATCTTGGTTAGATGCTCCATAAACCGAAACCTCTTCGGCTACGGTTAATGAAGTTATTACGAATAATAAAGGTATAATTTTTTTCATAAAAATTATTTTTCTAATTCGTGCTCAACTCTTCTGTTTTCTGCCCAACACTCTTTAGTTTTTTCAGTACAAACTGGATTGCTCTCACCTAAAGATACCATTGTAACATTAGTTTTTACACCATTTGCTACTAAAACATCTTTAACAGAATTTGCTCTTTTTAAACCTAAAGCATAATTGTACTCATCACTTCCCCATTCGTCAGTGTTTCCGAATACTTTAATTGTAGTATCAGAAGAAACTTGTGAAAGTTTAGAAGCATTGCTTACAGCCTTGTCTTTATTAGCAGGTGTTAAATTGTATTTATCAAAATCAAAATAAACATGCTCAATTAAAACTCTTTGACCATTAATCATATAATAGTTTCCATTACCAGCTCTTTCTAAAAGAGTACCATCTTGGATTGGTGCCTCAACAGATGAGCTATCTGGTGCTACAACATCATTTACATCAGCATTTTTTTCGCTACAACCTGTAGTAAATAGTAAAGCCGAAACTAAAACTGAATAAAGACCTAACTTTTTCATTATTTTTCCTTAAAATAAAATTTTCAAGAAATAGTACTAAAGTGAAACTTAATTATTGTTTATATTTTTTGTCTTTTTTATAATATTTTATATGATTTGAATCTTTTTTTAATAAAAAAAGTAAATTTAAAAGAGATTTGATATTTTAGGGCATATAGCCCTAAAATGTTTTTGAAATTTTACCAGTCAATTGACTGAATTCTTTTTCCTGCCAATGGGAATAAAAACGATTTATTGTGCTCTAATCTAATGATACCAACAGAACTAGTTCCATCAGTTTTTATAAATAAAACACTTTGTCCATCACTAGAAAATTTCGGAAACTGATTTACACCACTTGAAGTTAATCTTTTTAAACTATCTGATTTTGTTGAAATAAGATATAGATTAAAACTTTTACCTAACTCATTACTTGCATCTTTACTACTAAAAATTACATTATTTCCACTTGAAGTAACTGATGAGTTGTTGTTGCTATGAAAAACTAATCTTTCAACACCACTTGATCCAATAGTTTGAGCAAAAATATTTGGATTTCCTAATCTATCTGATACAAAAACTATTTTACTATCATTTTCAACAAATTGTCCACCAACATCAATTCCACTATAAGTTGTTATCTGTTTTTTTGCTCTTGTTCTTGTGTCATACAAAAATACATCTGGTTGACCTGTTGGAGAAGCTGTTACTAAAAGTTTCGTTCCATCCGCATTTACATCTGAACAAGCCAACATTCCATCAGAATCCATAATTACATCTTTACTTCTATTATATATATTTAACTTAACCAAAGTTGGTTTTTTGTAGTTATAAGATGTATAGTAAATAGTTTTTTGCTCTTTATCTGCCCATTTTGGAAATATATTAAGACCACCGCTTACAACTCTTTTTTTATAAGTTAAAGTATAATCACCTATCATAATATCAGCTTTTCCTGGACCTTCATAAACTGAAAACACTACAAATCTATCCATCCAAGATATACTAGGAGCTTTAAAATGGTCATTTATAGAAATAGCTGCTTTATGTGCTAAAAAAACAAATCTCTCCTCAAGTGAAGTTGTATAATTTTTTTCCAAAACCAAAGCTCTTGAATTTATATCATACAACTTTGTCATTAAAGTATAGTTACCATTTCCATCTTTTTTTGCTGAAAGATTTACAAATAAATTTACACCTTGATTTGATAAACCTAAAATATCTGGTAAACTATCATAAGTTGATACAGATGAAACATTTGCAACTTCAAAGTGTCCACTTACATTGAAATCATCTATAAGTGCCTTTTTTATCTTACTTAAAGTCTCTTTTTCTAAACTATCACTAGCAATTGAAACACCAACTTTTGGTAAAACCATACCTTTTTTAACAATATCTAAGTGACCATCAACTTCTGCAAAAACAGAGCTAATAAATATAGCTATCAATAAAAATATTTTTTTCATTTTTTATCCTTCAAATTTAAAATCAACTGAGTATCTAACACCTTTTCCATTTGGTGGAATTGGATATGGAACTCCTCTTTGCGTATCTAAATATGATTTTAGAGCCTCATTATAACCCTCATCACTAGATGCTTTTTGTATTTTATAATCAAATTTTCCATTTTCATCAACCATTATTATTACTTTTGCTAAAACTTTTGTATCTTGAGATATTGGAGCACCAGCTTGTAAAATTTCATAAATTTTACTTGCATAATCATCACTTTTATCTCCTTTTGCAGAGCTTTTAAGCTTTGAATCTGTTGCTGTTTTTTCATCTTCTAATAATTTATCAATTTTTATGTTTGATGATTTTTTCTCTTTTTCAAATTTAGACTTAAATCTTTTAGGATCAATAGATTTTTCAACATTATTAACCTCTTCTTTTACAACTTTATTAGATGTCTCTTTAACATTTGCAAATAAAGATTTTAAGTCTGGTTTTTTTTCATTTGAAGCTGAAGTAGATTTTTCAACAACTTCTTCTTTTACAATCTTTTCTGTTTTTCTTTCAACCATTTTTTTCTCTGCTATCTCTTCTATCATATCAAGTTCTATGGTAGTTGAGCTTGGAGTTATGTTAATACTCTCCTTGATTGGAGAAAATATATAGTACATAACTAAAAAACATATTGAAAAATATATAAAAAATGCAATAATACCGGAAATAATAAATGAAGAATTATTTTGCATTTTTATCCATCTGTTACTAAAGCAACTTTGAAGAAACCAGCTTCTTTAACTGATTTTAGAACATATACAATATCATCATATTTCAAGCTTTTGTCTGCTCTTATATGTATTGGAGTATTTTGATCTTTACCTTTTGAAAAGAGCAAAAAGTTATCTGCAAAATTTGATATTTCAACCTTATTTTTATTTAAAGTAACAATTCTATCTTTTGTAATAATAATATCAATTTTAGCAACATCTTGAGATTGTTGAGATTTACTTCCTGTTGGAAGATTTATAGGTTCTTCAAACTCAATAACAGGTGCTGTAACCATTAAAATTGCAAGAAGTACAAGCATAATATCAACCAACGGTGTAATATTTAAATCTGGTTTTTGATTAAAATCAAACAATTTTTACCCTTTAGCTACTATTATTTCAGATTGAGCTTTTAAATAGATATTTAATTCATATATTTTTCTTGAAATAATTTGGTGGAATGTATAAGCAAATATTGCAACAAAAATACCTGCAGCAGTTGCTACTAATGCTTCACTAATAGCTGGAGCTATAATTGAAAACGCAACTTTTGATTGATTTGCAAATTTTGCAAATGACTCTAATATTCCAACAACTGTTCCAAAAAGACCTATAAATGGAGAAGTTGATGAGATAATAGCTAACCAAGATACACCATTACTTGCATCTTTTATAATATTTATCTCACAAGCATGTAAAATTTCTTTTGAAGCAGTTCCATTTGAACACTGTGTTAAAAGTGAAAGTGGAGAAAATTTTGATTGGCTTGTTGTTAAAATTTCTAAAGATCTTTTTTCATTTGCTATTAATCGGTTTAATGCATTATTTCTATAAAAGAAAATCCAAAAAACAACTATCGTATAAACTGACAATAGCGCTAAAACTATATAAGTTATAGCGCTACTATTTGCCAAATAATTTAGTAATGTAGAAATCATATATTTTTATGCAAATGAATTAATTTTTGCTTCAACTGCAGCCATAGATACTTTAGAATCTTTAACTGAGTTTACCAACTCTTTTGCAGCTTCAAGATTTTTTGAAATTTCTGAATCTTTTCCGCCTGTTAATGCAATAGCTCCATCAACTAATACATCAACTGATTTTTCATCTACCTTAACATGTCCCCAGTTAATAGCAACAGCTTCAGTAGAATCTATTTTTTCAATAACAATTACACCAACACTAAGAGTTGATACTAATGATGAGTGTCCAGGTAAAACACCAAACTCTCCCTCTTTTCCAGGGAGAGTTACAGTTTTAACATCACCATTAAATATGCTACCAGTTGGAGTAACTATTGATAATTTAATTGTATCCATACTATAACCCTTTATGGTTTATTTCATTTTCTCAGCTTTTGCTAAAACCTCATCAATTCCACCAACCATATAGAATGCCATTTCAGGGATATGGTCATATTTACCATCTAAAATTCCTTGGAATCCTGCTATTGTATCTTTCAACTCAACATATTTTCCAGGACTTCCTGTAAATACTTCAGCAACGAAGAATGGTTGTGATAAGAATCTTTCAATTTTTCTTGCACGTGCAACTACAAGTTTATCAGCTTCTGATAATTCGTCCATACCAAGAATTGCAATAATATCTTGTAAATCTTTATATTTTTGAAGAACCGATTGAACACCTCTTGCAGTGTTATAGTGTTCTTGTCCAATAATATCTGCACTTAAGATTCTTGATGTTGAATCTAGTGGATCAACTGCTGGATAAATACCTTTTTCTGCAATTTTTCTATTTAAAACTGTAGTTGCATCTAAGTGAGCAAAAACAGAAGCTGGTGCTGGATCCGTTAAGTCATCCGCTGGAACGTAAACAGCTTGAACTGAAGTAATAGAACCTTTAGAAGTTGAAGTAATTCTCTCTTGTAATTTACCCATTTCGCTTGCAAGTGTTGGTTGGTATCCAACAGCTGAAGGAATTCTTCCTAAAAGTGCTGACATTTCAGAACCTGATTGTGCAAATCTAAAGATATTATCAACGAACATAAGAAC
Organism: Aliarcobacter cryaerophilus; assembly: GCF_014352935.1. Next base: position 1,586,943 of record NZ_CP060694.1, read on the forward strand.
ATCTAGTCCTTTTTCATCTCTAAAATATTCAGCCATTGTAAGACCTGTAAGTGCAATTCTATTTCTAGCACCTGGTGGTTCACTCATTTGACCATAGCACAGTGCAACTTTATCAAGAACGTTTGAATCTTTCATCTCATGATAAAGGTCATTTCCTTCTCTTGTTCTTTCACCAACTCCAGCAAATACAGAGTATCCAGAGTGTTTAAATGCAACGTTATGGATTAATTCCATAATAATAACTGTTTTTCCAACTCCAGCACCACCAAATAGTCCAACTTTTCCACCTTTTGAATATGGTGCTAAAAGGTCAACAACTTTGATACCTGTTTCAAACATCTCTGTTTTTGTTGATTGCTCTTCAAAAGCAGGAGCAGATCTATGAATAGACCATCTTTCAACATCTGCAGGAATAGGAGCACCTTCGTCAACTGGATCACCAATAACGTTAAAAATTCTTCCTAAAACCGCTTCACCAACTGGAACTTTAATAGGTCCACCAGTAGCTATACACTCCTGACCTCTTATTAATCCGTCTGTCATATCCATTGCGATAGCTCTAACTCTTCCATCACCAATATGCGCTGCTACTTCTAATACTAATCTATCTTTACCTGATGCAATACCAGATACATCAATAGCTTCGTTAATTTCTGGTAAGTATCCATCGAACTCTACGTCAACGACTGGACCCATTACCTGAATAATTTTACCTTTCATATAGGGCTTCTCCTTATTAAATTATTTTAATGCTTCAACACCACTAATAATCTCTATTAGCTCTGTTGTAATTGCTGCTTGTCTAGCTTTATTGTATTCAACTGTTAAACTATTTACTTTCTCTTTTGCATTTTTACTTGCAGCTTCCATAGCCTGCATTCTAGCACTGTGTTCAGCTGCTAATGAGTCTATAAGTGCATAATACATATTGAAATCAATATATTTATCAGTTAACTCTTTTAAAACTTCATCATCATCATCTGGTTCTATATTTAGCATAGAAGTAGTTTCACTTATTTCAACTTTTTCTAAACTAACTGGCAATATCTCTTTTACTCTAATTTCTTGAGTTAGCATATTTAAAAAACCATTATAAACAATTATTACTTTATCAGTAAGCTCATTTTTAAAATCTTCAACAGCAAGTTTTATGTAATTAGATGCTTTTTCATAAGTTGGAGCTGATGATAACTCAACAGCTTTTTGCTCAAGAGTAGCACCTTGAAATGAGAAGAATTCAACTCCTTTTTTTCCAGCAGCTCTTAATCTTACTTTTGCACCTTTTGCTTCGTATTCATTTATTAACTTACTAACAGTTTTAATTGTTGCCACATTAAAACCACCACAAAGTCCTTTATCGGCAGTTACAAAAACAATATCAACTGTTTTTGGAGTTGAGTTTTGAATAAATGCTCTACCAATATTTCCATCATCTTGAACTTTGCTAACTCGTGTTGCAATATCAGAAAGTACTTCATTTATCTTATTTGCATAACTTCTTGATTGCTCAGACAATTGTCTAGTTCTCGTAAGTTTTGCAGAAGATACAAGCTTCATAGCTTTTGTAGTTTTCTGAGTATTTTTAACACTATTTATTTTTATTTTTATCTCTTTTAAGTTAGCCATAGACTAGTCCTTAGTTTGCATTAAATACAGTTTTAAACTCTTCTAATGCAGCTTTTAATTGTGCCTCTGTATTATCATCAATTTTTTGACTTGACTTAATTGCATCTAAAATATTTGAATATTTTTGCTCAATAAATGCATGTAATTCATTTTCAAATCTTACAACATCTTTAACCGCAACATCATTTAAGTACCCTTTAGTACCTGCATAAATAATTACAACTTGTTTTTCAATAACAAGTGGTTTATTAACACCTTGTTTTAAAACTTCAACCATTCTTTGTCCAAGTTCTAACTCTCTTCTTGTTGCTTCATCTAGATCTGATGCGAATTGTGCAAACGCTTCAAGTTCTCTATATTGTGCAAGAGATAGTTTTAATGTACCAGCAACTTGTTTTGTAGCTTTAATTTGAGCAGCTCCTCCAACTCTTGAAACTGATAAACCAACGTTAATTGCAGGTCTAATACCTGAGTTAAATAGGTTTGTTTCTAAGAATATTTGTCCATCAGTAATAGAAATTACGTTTGTTGGAATATATGCAGCAACGTCTCCAGCTTGAGTTTCAATAATTGGTAATGCAGTCATAGAACCAGCACCTTTTTCATCACTCATTTTTGCAGCTCTCTCAAGTAATCTTGAGTGTAGGTAGAATACGTCTCCTGGGTATGCTTCTCTTCCTGGAGGTCTTCTTAAAATTAATGACATCTCTCTATATGCAACTGCATGTTTTGATAAATCATCATAAATAATTAGTGCATGTTTACCATTATCTCTGAAAAATTCACCCATAGTAACACCTGTATATGGTGCAAGGAATTGTAATGTTGATGAATCAGAAGCTGATGCATTTACAACAATTGTATAATCCATAGCTCCAGCTTCTTCAAGTGTTCTTACAACTGAAGCAACAGAAGATGATTTTTGTCCAATTGCAACATAAATACAAATAACATTTTCACCTTTTTGGTTAAGAATTGTATCAATAGCAACAGTTGTCTTACCAGTTTGTCTATCACCAATAATAAGCTCTCTTTGCCCTCTTCCAATTGGAACTAATGCATCAATAGCTTTAATACCAGTTTGTAATGGCTCATGAACAGATTTTCTTGACATAATTCCAGGAGCTTTTTCTTCAACATATCTTGTTTCAGTTGAATTAATTGCACCTTTACCATCAATTGGCTCACCAAGAGCATTAACAACTCTACCAACTAGTGCTTCACCAACTGGAACCTCAAGAAGTTCTCCCAATCTTTTACAAGAAGTTCCTTCTCTAAGACCAGTACCTTTACCAAGAACAACGATACCAACTGAAGACTCTTCTAAGTTTGCAGCCATACCTTTTTCACCGTTCTCAAACTCAACCATCTCACCAGCCATAACATTCTTAAGACCGTAAACTTGAGCAATACCATCTGCATAAGATATAATCTTACCAGTTTCGTTTACATCTACATTTAATTCAAAGTTATCAATTCTCTCTTTAATAATCGAACTGATTTCATCTGCTTGAATTTTTGCACCCATTCAAATTCTCCTTTATAAGTTCTAAACTGCTTTTAAAATATGATTAATTAGCTGAGTTCTTAATCTATCTTTAGAAAAAGATATTTCAACACCTAGCCCATCTATATCAACTTTAATACCATCATAATCACACACATTTTGCGATAATGAAAGTTTTACATTAAATTTTTTACTAAATTGTTCTTCTATAGAAGATATATAACTATTTGATAACTCTTTATTTGTATAAACAGTTCCAACATAACTACTATTCATCTTTGCAATTTGAGTTTTTAACTCAAAAGCTATTTCAGGAATAATATTTAATCTTCTTTTTTCACCAAGTAATTTAATAAAGTTTTCCAAACTTTTATCTGCTTTATCAATCATAGATAAAATAAATTTAGTTTTTTCAACTTCATTTATATCAGAAGATGACAATATAGAGTTAAATTTATCACTTTTGAAAGCTTTTGAAACTTCGTTTAATTTCTCAGAAATCAAAGCAACGCTATTTAAATCTCTTCCATCAACCAAAGCTTTCACATATCGTTTTGCTACTAAATCTTTCATTATGCTACCCTTTTAAGAACAATATTTACTAACTCATCTTGAGATAGTTTAATATTTTCTGAATTCAACAGCTCATCAAGTATTTCAGCAACAACTTGTTTCTTAGCTTTAGAAATTTCAACTTTTATCATCTCATCTAAATTTTTACTTAAATTTGCGATATCTGCATCTACAGATGCTGAAACTTTTTGTTTAATATTTTCAATATCAGACTTTGCACTTTCGATTATTTCAGCAGAAATCTTTTTTGCATCATCTAATTTTTTTTGAGCTTCAGCAACTCTATCTTTAGAAGCTTTTAAACTATCTTGAACTTTATCTAGTTCAGATTGAATTCCCAAAGTTCTATTAGCAAAAAATGCTTTAATTTTGTCAGCAAGTAAATACCATAAAATCGCAGCAAATATAATAAAATTAACGGTTCTTTGAACTATATCGTAGTTCGTTTCCGCACCTTCGCTTGCAAATAATGCAACTGGAACCATAGCCATAGCTAATAGTAATAGTACTCTTTTCATTATCACTTCCTATATTGAACTAAGCTTAGATTTTAAGCTTTCGTTAAATTGTGGCATTGATGACAATAAAGAGGCTTTTAATGCTTTCGTCTCATCTTGTAAACTTTTAGCAAATTCAGCAGATTTTGCTTCTAAATTTAATTTAGCACTTGCAAGTTTAACATCAGCACTATCTTTTGCTTCCTTATAAGCTTGCTCTCTAATTGCAGCTGCTTCTCTTTTAGCTTTTGAAAGCAAATCATTTGCTTCTGCTAAAAAACCATCTACATCAGCACTATTTGATTTTGAATCTTCCAAATCTTTTTTGATTTGAGCAGATCTTTCATCCATATGTTGAAGTATAGGTTTGAAAAGACAACTGTTTAGCCTAGCAACCACTAAAAGAAAGATGATACCAGAACTAAGCAATAGTACAGGACTTATGTCTAACATTCATTCCTCCATATTTTTACAGTTTAGTTTAACTAAAACGTTTTTATTTTATCAAATTTATCTATAAATTTATATTAAAATAGTTAAGAATATGGATTTTTTTATTTTATTGTATCTTAAAGTAACTACTTATCTTATCTATATCTTCTTGAGAGTTGAATTCAATTTTTATTGAATTTTTATCTATTTTAGCTTTGATTTTATCATTTTTTAAAAACTCAGCAAATGATTTTAAATTACTAATGTTGTAACTATTCGTAACTTTTTCTTTTTTTGGTTTTGGAGTATCTTTCTCTTTTAAATCTTTTATTAATTTTTCTGTATCTCTTACAGAAAGTTTTTGCCCAATAATAGTATCGCAAATCTTTTTTTGATCTTCAGTTGTTAATCCTATCATCATTTTTGCATGACCTGCACTAATTTTATCTGTAGCCAAAAATTGTTGAACATATGAGCTTAATTGTAGTAATCTTAAAGTATTTGTAATAGAAGTTCGACTTTTAAAAACTTTTTTTGATAGCTCTTCATGAGTGATATTGTGTTCATTTAGTAGTTGCGCATAACAAAAAGCTAACTCTATAATATTTAAATCATCTCTTTGAATATTTTCTATTAAAGCCAACTCTCTTAGCTTAAACTCATCTTTATCTACTATAATTGCTTTTATCTCTTCAATATTTGCAAGCTTATGAGCTCTTAATCTTCTCTCTCCAGCAACTAAAGTATAAGTTCCATCTTCATCTTCAACAACAACAATTGGTTGCAAAAGACCATGCTCTTTTATAGAAGCGCTTAGCTCTTGAAGCTTCTCTTCATCAAAGATTTTTCTTGGCTGATTTGGATTTGGTTTAATCAAAGATACTTCAATTTTATTAACTCCACTATTTGAGTTTCCACTAGATTTACCATAAGCTGTCTCAACTTCACCTAAAAGTTCTCCTAATCCTCTTCCTAATGCCATCTTATTTTCCTCTTAAAAAAATTTAACCAATAATTGCTTTTGCTAAGTTTGTATATGCTTTTGTACCAATAGATGTAGTATCATAAAGCATAATTGGTTTACCAAAACTAGGACTCTCCGCTAATTTAATATTTCTTGGAATTACAACATACGAGTCATCATCTACTTTAAATAGCTTGTTTTCAAAATGTTGTGCTAAATCTGCAAAAACTTGTTTCGATAAGTTGTTTTGAGCAGAATACATAGTTGGTAAAAAACCTTTTATTTGAAGATTTTTATTTATCGTTTGTTTTACAAGTTTTATTGTATTTAAAAGCTGTGCTAAACCTTCTAAAGCAAAAAATTCACACTGAATTGGTATTAAAACAGAAGTTGAAGCACCCAAAGTATTTATTGTAATTGGTCCTAAAGCTGGAGGTGAATCAATTATTATGTAATCATAATCGGCTTTAACTGTATCGATTTTCCTTTTTAATACAAGTTCACGCTCTTTAGTGTTTTTATAAAACTCTTTTTCTATTCCTACAAGACCTATATTTGAAGGTGCAACTTTCAAATTTTCTATTTCAGAGTCCAAAATAATCTCTGAAAGCTCTTTTGTTCCAAGCATTACATGATAAATATTATATTCATATGTATCTCTATGAAAACCTAAAGAAGTTGTAGCATTTGCTTGTGGATCAGCATCTATTAAAAGAACTTTTTTCCCATCTAGAGCAAGGGCTGCACTAAGATTTACAGCAGTTGTAGTTTTTCCTACTCCGCCTTTTTGATTTGCTATTGAAATAATTTCTGTCATCTTAAACTAAATACCTTTTTGTTTTCAATTTGTATAGAACCATCGCTATTTAAAATAGCATTTTCAAGTGAAACTTTAACACCATCAACAGTTGCTTGAAAATTTTTAGAATGCATAAATTCTATCTTAAAAAGACTAAAAATTTGCTTCCATGGAATTTTTTTTTCTATCTCTATAAAATATAAATTTAAAATTTCATCAATATCTATGCTTATATCAAGTTTTCCAAAACTATCATCTACTTCAATAAGATTTAAACCTATACCACAAAATAGTAACTCTTTATTTGTAGAAGTTATTGCTCCACCAATTTTTCTATTTTTTATATAAAAATCATTTGGCCATTTTAAAAATAGTTTTGAACCACTCTTTTGTAAAATATCCTTTAAAATATATGTAAAATATATACTAGCACTTTGAAGTGGTAAATCTTTGGGTAAATTATCTTTACTTACAACAAAAGAGAAAAAGAGATTTCCCTCTTTTCCAATCCAAGAGTTTCCCCTGCTTCCAACTCCTGCAGTTTGTATTTTTGAAGTTACACATAATAGATTGTTATAACCATTTTTTTGTATATACTCTTTTAAATAGCTTTGTGTTGAATTAACTTCATTTAATCTTATAATTTTCATTTGAAGATTATATATAATTAAAGTAGAAGATTATATTAATTATAATGAAATCCTTATTTTCATAAAGGCAGAAGATGTTAGACCCAGTTTTACCAATAGCTATATACCTACTTTTTGGTTATTTATTTAAAATTATTTTTCAAGATAATTCAAAACAACTTGTAGATTTTATTATATATTTCTCTCTTCCAGCAATAGTTTTTTCAAAAATTTATCCGCTAGAGCTAGATACAAAAATTTTATGGCTTATTCTTATGTTTATGGCAATAATATTTTTTAATCTATTTTTATCATACTGTGCTGGAAAAATGATGAGACTAAACAGAGTTACTCTAGCCACTTTTATGATTATGGCAACTTTTGGAAATACCTCTTTTATAGGTTTTTCTTATATAGATGCTTTTTATGGTCAAGATTATATTGTTTATGGAGTTATTTATGATATTTTTGGATCTTTCTTACTTTTAGTATCAGTTGGAATGATTATAATAACTTGGGGAAGTGGAAGAAAAAACTCTATTTTGAATATTTCAAAATCAATATTTTTATTCCCACCAATGATTATATTTTTTATTACAATATTTGCAAAAAACTTTGAAGTTCCAAAATTTATAATCTACACTTCACAAAATCTTGGGTCAACTTTAGTTCCTATTGCAATGATTGCTATTGGGATGAAACTTGAATTAAAACATATATTTTCAAGGTTACATATTGTAACAGTTGCTGTTGTTTTAAAAATGCTCATTGTACCAATTATAATTTTATTTACATTTAAATATTTTTATGGAGTAGATGAAACATGGGTAAAAGTAACATTAATAGAAGTTGCAATGCCACCAATGACTATGGCTGCTGTTTTAGCTATAAAAGGTGGATTAGATGAAAAAATTGCTATAAATTCTCTAGTTTTAGGTGTTATTGTAAGTCTATTTACGATAACTTTGTTTACTTCATATTTAGCTTAAGATTTATTATTTAAATCTTAAGCTGCTTTTTCATTCATTTTTAATTGTTTATATAAATTCTCATGAGTTTTTATCTCTTCAATGCTAGCTTTTCTTCTACAAGATAAATATCCCTTTGTTCCTTCACTTGTAATTGTTGGATAAACTGTTGCAAATACCCAATAGTAATCTCCATCTTTAGTTGCATTTTTAACGTATCCTGTCCAGATATTACCTTTTTTTACAGTTTCCCACAAATCTTTAAATGCAGCTTTTGGCATATCTGGATGTCTTACAGTATTGTGAGGTTTACCTATTAACTCATCAATTCCATATCCTGCGATTTTACAAAAATCATCATTTGCAAAAATAATTATTCCTTTTTCATCTGTTTCACTTACTAAAAAAGCATAATCATCCAAAACTATCTCTTTTGACATAATATTTTTCCTTTAATTGTTTTAATAAAATTTAATTTTTTAATTGATTTACTCTAAATTTAAGAATATATGTTTATAAAATTTTTAAGAATTGTATAACAAAACCTTTTAAAATGAAATAAACAATAAAATTAATTTAAAATATCTCCTATAGTTAATCTTTTTCCTTTTATATATTCAACACTATTTATAGAGTTTTTTGATGGAGCTTGTAAGGTTCGTATTTTTAATCTACCTTGATTGCAAGCAACTACAATATAATCTTTTGCTATTTCTAAAATCTCTCCAGCAATATTTTGTGAACTATTTTCAACAAACTCAATATCTTTTAATTTAAGCTCGGATTTTAGAAAAATACCTGGCCAAAAAGAGTAAGCTTTATATTTAGAAAAAAGCTTTTTCGCACAATTAAAATCTACTTCCCCATCTTCTTTTTTAATTTTCTTACAAAAACTAGCACTTGAATCGTTTTGTTTTATTGGCTTTAATTTATCATAATTATCTAAAGTTGTAATTGTAAGTTTAGCTGCTAAGTTTGAAAGTTTAGTAAAAGCCTCACTTACTAACATATTTTTCTCATTTTTAAGATATGAATATCCCAAAATATCACCACAATCAAGTCCCTCTTCCATAAGCATAGAAGTAACTCCCAAATATTCATCATCGTTTAAAATACCTTCTTGAATAGGACTAGCTCCTCTATAATTTGGTAAGATAGAAGCATGAAGATTGATACAAGGAGCTAGATTTAAAATCTCTTTTGGTAAAATTTGTCCATACGCAGCAACAACTATAAAATCTGGTTCTAACTCTTTTATAGAAATATAAGCCACAAGATTATCTTTTAGTTTTTTTGGTTGTAAAATAGGGATATTAATATTGTTTTCAAGACAATACTGTTTTATATGTGGTGGAGTTAAAAGTTGTTTTCTACCAACAGGTTTATCTTCTTGAGTAAAAATTCCTATAACTTCATAATTTTTATTATTTAAAAGCTCTTTTAAAATCTCTGTAGCATAAGATGGTGTTCCCATAAATAAAACTTTTTTACTCAAAACATTCTCCTTATTTTCTAAAAATTGTTCCACTTTTATGATTATTCTCAACTAAAAAATCATAAGCATTTGTCAAATCAAAACCACTAGTTAAATACATTGGAATATTTTTTTGCATTAAAAAATCAGCAGCTTTTAGTTTGGTAACAATTCCACCTGTTGCAAATTTTGAGTTTGCACTAGGTTTTTTATCAAGCTCATCTTGTGATATTTCATTTATTATTTTTTGAATTTTTGCATCACTAAACTCTCTTGGATTTTTATCATAATATCCATCTATATCTGTCAAAATAACTAACATATCAGCTTTAAAATAGTGTGTTATATAAGCTGCTAACTGGTCGTTATCTCCAATTAGCTCTTCAGTTGCAATAACATCATTTTCATTTATTATAGGAATTACCTTATTTTGAAGCAATATCTCCATAACATTTTTTGCATTTTTTGACCTTTTTCTTGAATCAAAATCATCTGCAATAAAAAGCATTTGAGCAACAGTAATACCAAATTCCTGAAACATCTCTTGATAAGTTTTCATTAATTTTGGTTGACCAATAGCAGCTAAAGTTTGTTTATTTGCTAGAACTGTTTTATCAAGTTTTAGCTCTGTATATCCTGCTCCAACTGCTCCTGAGCTTACTAGTATTACCTCTAAATTCTTATCATTTTTTAGTGTTGAAATTAGATTAACTAGATTTTTCATTCTTTGCAAAGCTAACTCTTCACCTTGAGTTAAAACAGCAGTTCCAACCTTGATAACTAATCGTCTCATCTATTTTCCTAGCATTGTATATAAAGCATATTTTAATGGATTAATATTTGTTTTGTCTAAAGATGATATTGGTAAAACAAAATATGGTTTACTACTATCTTTTTTTGTAAAAATTAAATCTTGAACATAGTATGGTAAATTTATATCAAATTTATACTCATTTGATTTAGAAGCTTCAAGATTTAAAGCTTTTAAAAATTCTTCTATATCATTTTGTAAATCTTCACCATAATAAGCATCTATTTTACTTAAAACTATTGCAAAATCTCTTTGTGAAAGCTCTTGTGAGAACTTAAAAAGTTCTTCTTTTAATACATTATATTGATCAATCATCGCTCTATGATTTGCAACATCTATTGTAAATAAAAGAGTTTTTGTTCTTTCAATATGTTTTAAAAACTCTAATCCAAGCCCTTTTCCTTCACTTGCACCATCAATAATTCCAGGAATATCAGCCATTACAAATGAGCTATAATCTCCAACGTTTACAACTCCTAATTTTGGAGTTAATGTTGTAAACTCATAGTTTGCTATTTCTGGAGTTGCATTTGATGTTACAGATATTAAAGTAGATTTTCCAACATTTGGATAACCAACAAGCCCAACATCTGCAATTAATTTAAGCTCTAATCTTATATTTTTTGTAATTCCTGGCAATCCTGGTTGAAAATATGTAGGTCTTTGATTTCTTGAGTTTTTAAAATGAACATTTCCAAGTCCACCTTTTCCACCTTCAATAAATAAAAATTTCTCACCATCTTCAAGTAAATCATATAAAACTTCATTTGTATCATCATCTATTATTTGTGTTCCAGGAGGTACTGTTAAAATAAGATGTTCTCCAGACTTACCTGTTTTTTGTCTTCCCATTCCTGGTTGACCTTTATCAGCTTTAAAAACTCTTTTTCCTTTATAAAAAGATAAAGTATCAGTATTGCTATCTACCACAAAGTAAACATCACCACCTTTTCCTCCATCTCCACCATCAGGACCACCTTGAACAACAAATTTTTCCCTTCTAAAAGATGCACAACCTTGCCCACCTTTTCCACTACTTACACTAAATCTTGCACTATCTATAAACATAGTTTTCCTTTATAAATAAAAAAAGGGTGTATGGTAAAACATACACCCTTTTTTAAAAAAACTAAATCCCTTGCTTACGAAGCGTAAACAGAAACTTTTTTTCTTTTTTTATCTTTAATTTCAAATTTAACAACACCGTCAATTAAAGAGTATATTGTATGATCTTTTCCCATACCTACATTATTTCCTAAGTGAACTTTAGTTCCTCTTTGTCTAATAATGATATTTCCAGCACTTACTACTTCACCACCATATTTTTTAACACCAAGTCTTCTACCAGCTGAATCTCTATTATTCTGAGTACTACCCTGACCTTTTTTGTGAGCCATTTTATTTCTCCTTAAATTTTTTTAATGCTTAAGCAGCAATTTTTGTAATTCTAATTTTTGTGAAGCTTTTTCTAAAACCTCTTTTTAACTTAGAATCTTTTCTTCTTCTTTTTTTGTAAATAACAACTTTTTTATCTCTATTTACACCTGTTCCATCTAAAACAACAACTGCTTCAACTTTAGCTTTTTCTACAGCTGAACCTGTTTTTAGCTCACCGTTGTTAACTGCAAGTACATCAGTAATTTCTAAAGTCTCTTTAGCAGCTTTACCAGTGTAATCAATATCTATAATATCACCTTCTGATACTTTATATTGCTTTCCACCACATTTGATAATTGCGTACATCTTTTCATCCTCTTCTTGTTTATAAGCATAACTAGGGTTGTTTTTTATACTAATTTGCATTTTTCGAACGGGAATAATATCTAAGATTTTATTAAACTTTCTTTAAGTCATAAATTATAACTTACAAGTTTTCCTTGTTTTAATTGATATAGATTATCTTTTACTTTTCTTATTTGATTGACTTTCTCTTTAAAATTCATGCTATTGTCATATGATAGTGTCAAAAGTTTATTTGAATAAAATTTATGTAAAAGAACTAATAACTCTCTATTTAATCTAGCCTCATCATAGCTTTCCAATTTATCATTTAATATGATTTTATTTAAAGAACTACTATTTATATCATTTAGTAACTCTTCAAACTCTTCTTGATGATGTTCAAACATTGATTTATCTATCTTGTCTAAAACTATATCCAACCTTCTAGGATCATCCAATATTGATTTTATGATACAAAGCTCTGCAATATCAACTTTTGAAAGTTCTACACTATTTTTTCTATTACTGATACTTGACGTTTTTATCAAACTCTCTTTTATATTTAATTTTTGAGCTAAAAATCTTTTATACTCTTCTTGATAAAGTTGGCTTAAACTACTTAAATATTCGTTTGCTTCACTTAATGCTTTTTGCTTCTCAACAGGATTGTTTATATTATAACTTGAAACAATGTAACTAATTGCAAAATTTGCAAAAGGAGTTGGATTTGAAAATAGCTCTTCTAACTCTTCAATTTTTCTATCCTTTACCATATCAGCTGGATCCGCTCCATTTTCAAAAATAACAACTCCTCCATCAAAACCATTTTGACTAAGCATAACAGAAGCCTTAAAAGCTGCATTTTGTCCAGCTTTATCTCCATCATAAGATAAAATAACTCTAGGTTCTCCCCTTCTTAAAAGTGGTAAATGATCTTTTGTAAGTGCTGTTCCCAAAGTTGCAACCGCATTATTAAACCCAGCTTGATGAAGCATTATAACATCTAAGTAACCTTCACAAATTATTATCTCTTTTGTTTTATATATCTTCTCTTTTGCTAAGTGATAACCATATAAAAGCTTAGATTTATTAAAAATTGAAGTTTGTGGAGAGTTTACATATTTTGCTCCATGATTTGTAAGAGTTCTTCCACCAAAACCAACAAGTTTTCCATTTATTGAATAAATTGGAAATATCAATCTATCAATAAATCTTGCATATAATCCATTTTCTCCTTGGCTAATAACTCCTTGCTCTATTGCATCGTTTAGATTGTAATGATTTGACTTTAAAAAATCTATTGTGCTATTAGAACTACTTGCATAACCTATCTCAAATTTTTCTATTGAAAGTTGAAAAACTCCTCTATCTTTTACATAATTTTGTATATTTTCATCTAAAAAAAACTGCTTTTGATAAAAAGCATTTATATCTTCAAGAACTTTATTATCAGATTTTTTTACACTATTTGTATCATACTCCAAAGTGTAATTATACATTGAAGCTAATTTTTCGATAGTTTCAGGATATGAAAGTTTCTCATACTCCATCAAAAATTTTATACTATCTCCACCAACACCACAACCAAAACAGTGATATATCTGTTTTGAAGGACTAACAACAAAAGATGGAGTATCTTCTCCATGAAAAGGGCAACAAGCTTTGAAATTTGCACCAGATTTTTTTAATTCTAAAAATTGTGAAATAACATCAACAATATCAAGGTAATTTTTTAAACTCTCTATAGACTCTTTTCTTATCATTTTGAGATTATACACTTTTATTTTTTTATATGTACTTTTATGTTAAAGTATTACTTAATTATTTTAAAAAGGTTAGATAATTGGATAATTTAGTTTTAGAGTATAGAGACCCTATTATTGGAATAATTTTACTGGTTTTTATGATTTTTTTAATATCTTTTTTTACATACTCGTATGGTGTTTACAAAGAAAAATCTGCAAGAAAAGATTATAGAAAACTATCTCGTAGATTTGAATTAGGAAATCTAAAAGAGAATGACTATATAAACCTTTACAAAACTTATAATCTACCTTTTGACTCAATTTTACTTTTAGCATCTACTTTTTTACATAAGGGTGATAATAATAAAGCCATAAGTGTATATTTAGCACTTTTAGAGCACGTAAAAGATAGAGTAAAAAAAGAAGAGCTTCTTGAACTTCTTGGAAATACATATTTTAAAGGTGGTTTTCTACAAAGATCAAATGATATATTTTTAAGAATTCTTAAATTCTCTCCTAGAAATAAAAATGCTCTTAAAAGTCTTTTACTAGTAAATGAAAAACTAAAAAATTTTAAAAAAGCAAAAGAGATTACACAAGCATTAGAAGAGCTAAATGTTGATGTAAGTGTAGAAAAAGTATATTTTGACACTTTGATTATATTAAATGATTCAATTTTATCTTATGAAAAAAGGACTGAGCTTTTATTTGAAATTTTTAAAGAAAATAAAATTATTCAAAGAATTTTTGCGACATTCTTAATTCAATCAAATAGAGAATTCTTCTTCTCAAATATAGATATGTTTGATTGTGAAAAATTAATTGATATTTTATGGTATCAAAAAAAGAAGATATTGATTTTGATAAAATTAAAAATAATAAATTCTTAAATGAACTTTATAGTGCAAAAAACTATATAAATAGTGTTTCAAATAGTAGTGATTTTGATTTGAATATTTTAATTTTAATTAACAACCATCAAAAAGATATAAAAACAAATCTTACATTTGAATTTATTTGTAAATCTTGTAAACACTCTAGCCCTTTTTACGATGCTAGATGTCCAAATTGTCACTCTATTTTAAGTTTAGAGGTAAAGCATCACCTAACAAAAGCTTATGAGCTTTCAAATCAATCACTGCAATAAAATAAAATATATTTGTGTTATACTTTTATAATTTTAAAAAAAAGGATAAAAATTGAGCGATTATTCAAAACTTGAAAAGTGTTTGGATTATCAGTTTAAAAATAAAAACCTGATAATCGAAGCACTTACACATAAAAGTTTCAAAAAACCATACAACAATGAAAGATTAGAGTTTCTAGGTGATGCTGTTTTAAACTTAATTGTAGGGGAATATTTATATACAAAATTTCCAAAATCAAATGAGGGTGAACTATCTAAAATAAGAGCTAGTTTGGTAAATGAAACTGGATTTACAAAGTTAGCAAATGAGATAAATTTAGGAGATTATATATTTATCTCAAACGCTGAAGAGAGAAACAAAGGACGAACAAAATCTTCTATACTTTCAGATGCATTTGAAGCAATAATGGGCGCAATATATCTAGAGAGTGGTTTAGAAACACTAAAACCTATCATTTTAAATCTACTTGAAAATTGTTATGATAAAATCAATTTAGATGTTTTATTTAGTGATTATAAAACAGCCTTACAAGAGATAACTCAAGCAAAATTTGCATCAATTCCTGAATATGTTGTTGAAGGTTCATATGGACCTGACCACAAAAAAGAGTTTGAAGTATCTATTTGGATTGATGGTAAAAATTTTGGAAAAGCTAGTGGAAAAAGTAAAAAATTAGCTCAACAAGCAGCTGCAAAAATTGCTATTGCTAAATTAAGTGAGGAAGAGAATTGAATAGTTTTGGACATAGATTTAGATTTACAACATTTGGTGAATCACATGGAAAAGCCCTTGGTTGTATAGTTGATGGTGTTCCAGCTGGAATAAAAATTGATGAAGAGTTTATTCAAGCTGAAATGAATAGAAGAAAACCAGGACAAAATGAGTTTGCAACAAAAAGATCTGAAGGTGATGTAGTTGAGATTTTAAGTGGTGTTTTTGAAGGTTATTCAACAGGAACTTCAATTGCTATGATTATTTTTAATGAAAATCAAAAATCAAGTGACTACTCAAATATAAAAGATTTATTCAGACCAGGACATGCTGATTTTACATATTTTAATAAATATGGGATTAGAGATTATAGAGGTGGAGGAAGAAGCTCAGCTCGTGAAACAGCAGCTAGAGTTGCAGCTGGAGCTATTGCAAAACTTCTATTAAATGAATTAAATATTGATATAAAAAGTGGAATTTGTGAGATAGATGGTATAAAAGCAGATAATTTTAACTTTGAAAATGCTAGAAATTCAGAAATTTTTGCACTTGATTCAAATGTTGAAGATGCTCAAAAAAATGCTATTTTAAAAGCCAAAAACTCTCATAATAGTGTTGGTGGGGTTGCACTTATTAATGTAAAAAATTGTCCAGTTGGACTTGGTGAACCAATTTATCATAAATTAGATGCACAAATAGCAAATGCAATGATGAGTATAAATGCTGTAAAAGCTGTTGAAATTGGTGATGGTATTTTAGCATCTAGAGTTTTGGGATTTGATAACAATGACCAAATAAGAAAATCTGGATTTAAAACAAACCATAGTGGTGGAATTTTGGGAGGAATCTCAAATGGTGATGATATAAATGTAAAGGTATATTTCAAAGCAACTCCATCTATTTTTATAGAGCAAGATACAGTTGATATTTATGGAAATGAAGTAGAGTGTAAACTAAAAGGAAGACATGATCCTTGTGTTGCTATAAGAGGAAGTGTTGTTGCTGAATCCATGATGGCATTAGTTCTTGCTGATATGCTCTTATTAAATATGTCATCAAAAGTAGAAAATATCAAAAAAGTTTATGCGAAATAGAGTTTTATTTCTACTTTTACTATCTTTAAACCTTTTTGCAAATGAAAATCTTGCAAAAAGGTTAATTCTTGCTTATCCTCTTTTTTTAGAAAAATATGAAGATAATTTTATATATTTCAAAGATGGTTCAAAACTACAATTTTCTACAAATAATAAAGATTTAAGCTATGAAGAAATAATTCAAAATAGCTCTTTAGAAAATCAAATGAGTATGAAATATATAAAAATATATGAAAATAAAAACTATATCCCAGCAAAAAATGAGGATGCTGGAAGATTTAGAAATGAAGAGTTTTTCAAAAAAATATATGGTAAAAATAGACAAGAAATAGAAAAAAATCTTGTAAAAATAAAGTGGCTAGAAAAAAGTCAAAATAAAACTTTATGGGTCACAAAAATCAATGGTATAGATAAAAAATTAATAGAAATAAGTAAAGAGCTAGATAACCTACCAAAAGAGTTTAAAAAATATATAGTAAATCCAGATGGAGTTTATAATTTTAGAAAAATTAGTGTTACAAATAGGCTTAGCACCCATAGTTTTGCAATAGCTATTGATTTAAATAAAGAGTATTCAAACTATTGGCTTTGGGATAAAAAAGGAAAAAATATTGAGTATAAAAACAAAATTCCTCTTGAAATTGTAAAAATATTTGAGAAACATGGTTTTATTTGGGGAGGGCGATGGTATCATTATGATACCATGCACTTTGAGTATAGACCTGAGTTACTTTTAGATTAAACCTTGAGTGATTCCTGAATTTTTCTTATAATCCATAATTTCAAGCTCTTTTTCAGCAGTAATCACAATATCACTATCAACTGAGAAATCTAACCTTTCGTCTCTTCCTTCATAAGGAATTGAGTTTAAAATAACTTTTATAGAGTTAAGTCTAGCCAAAAATTTACTATCACTTCTTATAATTGTCCAAGGTGATTTTGGAGTATTTGTGTACTTTAACATATCATATTTTTTTTGGGTAAACTCTTCCCACCTACTTTGCATCTGCATATCAATTTCACTTAGTTTCCACTGTTTTAGAGGATTTTCTTCTCTCTCTTCAAATCTTCTTGCTTGCTCTTCTTTTGATACAGATAGATAAATTTTTAAAAAATGAAATCCATGATCAATTAAATCCTCTTCAAATCTTTGAACACTTCTCATAAAAACATCATACTCTTTTTGTGTACAAAATCCAAAAACAGGCTCAACCATTGCACGATTGTACCAACTTCTATCAAATATTACTATCTCTCCACCTTTTGGAAATTGCTCTACATATCTTTGAAAATACCATTGTGTTTTTTGAACATCTGAAGGCTTTCCAAGAGCTACTACTCTATAATGCTTTTCATTCATATATCTAGTAATTCTTCTAATAGCTCCACCTTTTCCAGAAGCATCTCTTCCTTCCATAAGTATAATCATCTTTTCATTATGCTTTTCAAGATGTGCTTGAAGCTTTATAAGCTCTACTTGATAAGGTTTTAATATATCATCTTTTGTTCTATATATAAATTTTGAGTGCAAATCACTTACAAAACTACCATTTGCCTCTTTTAATTTTTCAATGAACTCATCTAAACTCATATTTGCATTTGCTCTACGACTTTTTTCATAAAACTTTTCGAAATTCATTTTGCCCCTTTTTTATTTATCAATATATTATACACAAACTATTTAGAAACTTTTCCTATATGCTTTTCAACTGATTTGATTTTTGTTTCTATTCTATTTTCACCACTTGTTCTTATATCAAAATTAGCAACTGCATATACTCTATTACATCCTAACTCTTCAAGTTTTAAATAACAAAGATTTAATAAATCTAATAGCTCTTTTAGAGTTTTTGCTTCAACAATTGTATTCATAGATGTTAATTGATAATCTAATCCACTACTTTTTATAACTTCTAAAACTTGTGCTACTTCTTTGCTTTTACTTCCTTTTGTATCTGTTGGAAACATTGCTAAACTCATTAAAACTGACATTTTTTATACCTTTTAAATCATATTTTCAAATTTGTTTTGCTAGTATATACAAATTTCATTAAAAGGATAAATATGAAACTAGATGTAACGGCTGAAGTTATACTATCACAACTTGGTTATTCAAACAACGAAGCTTCTTTAAAACAAGCTCAAAAAGCTATAGATGTAACAAAAGGTTATGAAAAATTTGCAAAACAAATAATCACTCTAAATGACCACTTAAAAAAAATGAATGCCTATGTTGGTTTATCAAATAAAACAGATTTTTTTAAAATAAAATGTGATGAAAATGATTCAAAAGAGATAATTGAAGAGTTTCATGATGCTGTTTGGAAATGGGCAGAAAAATATAATGTAGAGCTTGAAAGACTTGATAAAAAACCAATTTATTATATTTTAGGAGTTTCAAACTAGATTTTCTAGTTTGAAATTTATAATAATTTTTTAAAAATTTAACTCTATTTTAAAAAACTTTTCTATAACTATGACAATATGGAGTTTTTCCACTCTTATTATAATAGTTTTGATGATAACTCTCTGCTTTATAAAATTTAACTTTTGGTCTTAAAGTTGTAGCAACTTTGTAAGCTTTTTTCTTTAATTGTTCAATTAACTCTTCTGCTATATTTTTTTGATTTTCTTCACAATAAAAAATTGCACTTAAATATTGAGTTCCTATATCTGGACCTTGTCCATTTGTTTGAGTAAAATCATGAATTTCAAAAAAAAGTTTTGCCAAAGTTTCATAACTTACAATACTTTCATCAAAAATAACTTCTACAACTTCTAAATGTCCACTAAAACCACCACAAACTATCTCATATGTAGGATTTTCTATATCTCCACCCATATATCCTGAAACTACTTCTAAAACTCCTATTTGTTTTTGAAATAAAAATTCTACTCCCCAAAAACAACCAGCTGCAAAATATGCTTTTTTAAAATTTTCTTTTTTTGATTTAAAATTCAAAGATAGAGAATTTACACAATGTCTTATATTTTTTGAAGTAAAACCCTCTCCTTCAAAAATATGTCCTAAATGTCCACCACATTTTTGACAAACAATCTCAACTCTTCTTCCATCAATATCTGGAACTTTTTTAATAGCACCAACTATCTCATCGTCAAAACTTGGCCATCCACAAGATGATTTGAACTTATCTTCACTTTTATACAAAGGTGCATTACATTTTTTACAAAGATAAACTCCCTCTTCATAAAAATCATTATAAATACCACTAAATGGATATTCTGTACCTTTTTGCTCTATTATATACTTCTCATCTTCTGTTAAATTATTATATTTCATAGATTTATTTCCTTTAAAATAGTATTATACAAGTTTAAAGATTATAAAAAAAGGGAATTTAAATGAAAGAGAATTTACTTATCGTTTGGACCAATGGAGATATTGAAGTTGCAAATAACTTTCCACTTCTATATTCAAGTGTAATTTTAGATAGACAATATTGGAAAACAGCACATTTAATGCTTTGGGGACCATCAATTTTACTCGTAAAAGAGACTTTTATTCAAGAAAAACTAAAACATATTTTAAGCACAGGTGTAACAATGAGTGCTTGTATAGTTTGTGTAGAAGATTATGGTGCAAGAGCTGAATTAGAAAAACTTGGTATTGAAATAACTCATACTGGTGAATTTTTAACAAACGCCTTAAAAGATGAAACTTTTTCTGTTTTAACTATTTAAGAGAGTTCTTCTAGATATTTTATTGCTTCTATCATGGTTTTTGTGATTTTTTTTAGCTCTTTTTTTGATATTGTATATGCAACGATAGAGTAAAAAAGTTTTCCAAAAGGACGAAGCCAAACTCCATTTTTTACACAATAATCTTGAAGTTGTGAAGCATAAATATCATCTTTTAGCTCTATTACTCCAATTGCTCCAATATTTCTTATATCTTTTACTAAAAAGCTATCTTTTACTTTTTCTAAATCTTTTTTAAAAATTTTCTCAATTTTTAAAATTTTTTTTCTCCAATCATAACTTAAAAGCTCATCAATAGCTGCATTTGCAACACTACATGCTAGTGGATTTGCCATAAATGTTGGTCCATGCATTAAAACTTTAATATCACTATTTGAAATAGCATCACTTATATCTTTAGATGTAATCATTGCGGCCATTGTCAAAGTTCCACCAGTAAGACCTTTTCCAATAGTTAAAATATCTGGTTTTATATTTGTATGTAAAAAAGCAAACATCTCTCCTGTATGTCCAAAACCAGTTGCAATCTCATCTAAAATCATCAAAATATCATATTTTGTACAAAGTTCTCTTACTTTTTCTAAATATTTGGGATTATATATCCTCATTCCACCTGCACCTTGCACAACTGGTTCAAGAATAAATCCTGCAATTTTTTCATGATTTATTTTTAAAGTTTTCTCTAAATCTTCTAAAGCTTTACTAAAATCTGCTTCAAATCCCAATCCTGGAGCCTCTACAAAAATATTAGAACTTAAATAGTCACCATATAAAGAGTGCATTGAATTTTCAGGATCACAAACACTCATAGCTCCTAATGTATCTCCGTGATAAGCATTTTTTAAAGCTAAAAATTTAAACTTCTCTTTGCCTTTTGCTTTTTGATACAAAATTGCTGTTTTTAATGCAACTTCTACTGAAACAGAGCCACTATCACATAAAAATACAGAGTTTAAACCAGTTATTTCTACAAGCTTTTTGGCTAGGATTGAAGCTGGAGAATGAGTTAAACCTCCAAACATAATATGAGGCATAATTTTTGCTTGCTTTTTCAAAGATTTATATATCTTTTTATTGTTATAACCTAAAATTGCACTCCACCATGAGCTCATTCCATCAATTAAAATCTCACCGTTTTCCAAAAAAATTTTGCAATTTTTTGTTTTTTTAACGCCCAAAATTGGACTTTTTGATGGTAAAGAGTTATAAGGATGCCAAAGATGGTTTTTATCTATTTCTAAATAATTCAATTTTTTATCTCTTCAAATATATTTTTAGTTAAAATAATTGTTGTAATAACACCTTTTTGTTCAATATTTTTATATTTAAAACTACAATTTTTCATAAAAATATCTCCATTTAAATGAGTCTTTATAATCTGATTTGACATATAAAGTCCTATTCCTGTTCCACTATATTGGTGTTTTGTAGTGAAATATGGTTCAAATACTTTATCTAAAATATCATCTTCTACTCCACCTGCATTATCTTTTATCTCTATTAAAATCCTATTTGGAAAGTTTTTTATTGATATAAAAATAACTCTATCTTTAATTTTTTTCTCAATAAAAGCATCTTTTGAGTTACTTATAATATTTATAAAAACTTGCATAAGCTCTGTTTCATATGCAGTAATATCAATATCTTCATATTCAAACTCAACTTTAATAGAGTTTTCTTTTAAAACTGTCTCTAAAAAACTCAAGCTTTTTTCAATATTTTTTACCAAGCTAAACTTTGTTTTATCTTTTTGCGGTTTAAAAAAATATCTAAAATCATCTATTGTATCAGATAGATATTTTGCAGTATCTACTATTTGCTCTATACTTTTGATAAAATCTTCATCTTCTAAAATATTTAACTGTTTTTTTAATTTTAACCCACTAGCACTTGTACTAATAACAGAAAGTGGTTGTCTCCACTGATGAGCTATATTTTCTATCATTTGTCCCATTGCTACCATTTTTTGTTGTTGAGCCAAAATTCTATCTTTTTCTTGATGCTTATCTAACTCTTTTTTTATCCTTGTTGCAAGCTTTTTATTCATTATTTTTAATCTATTTGTTTTTATATTTACAAGGTTTTTTAATCTTTTATTTAACTTTATTATAAAATATTGTCTATATACGAAAATAGCTGTAATAATAAAAATAATTAATATAAGTTTTGATAAAAATGCTAAATTAAAATGCTCTTCAAACTTAGAATATAACCATTTTTCTAATCTATTTTTTTTATCATATCCTATAAAATTGTCTATTTTAAATTCACTATTTATATATCCCATAACATTGTATAAGTCATATATTCTTTGAACTTTTTCTTGTTTAATATCTCCTAATTTATTATTATTTAAATATGATAACTTCTTTAACTCATTTGCTTCAAAAATAAGCTCATCTTTTGAAATATTTTGAGTATTATATTTTTCAAAAATAATATCAACACTTTGTTCTATATTACTATAAGCATATTCCCATCCTTTTAAAGATGCTTTTTTAAATTTTTCAACAATATTATAATCATTGTTATATTTATCAATATTTGTAATTAAAAAATCACTATACATATCAAAGCCATAATCTTTTGGATAAAAAATATTATATTTTATTTGCTCTTTTTGTAATATATATGGTGCTTTTGATGTATATGCAGAGATAATATCAACTCTTTTTTCTATCAAGTCATAAATATTGTGTGAGTGTTCTACTTGAGTTATACTTTTTAAATCTATTTTACTAGCTGACAACATAGCTTTTAATGAAACTTCACTTACATCATCTTTTGTTCTCATAAGTTTTTTATTTTCAAACTTTTTAAATGTATCTATTCCTGAATCTTTTGTTGTTAAAAGTACTAAAGGAGTTGCTTGAAAAATTGCTGCAAGGGCTATAATTTTTGGATATTTTGCTTTTTCAAGAATTAGATTTTCTCTTCCTATTGCAAAATCTACATCTCCATCATTTACCATTTTTGGGATATTCATACCTAAAGAAAATGGTAAAATCTCTACATCAAGTCCAGCATCTTTGTAAAAACCTTGCTCTTTTGCCATATAATAACCAGCAAATTGAAACTGATCAAACCAAGATAGTTGAATTGTAACTTTTGTTAAATCTTTTGAATATAAGTTTGTATTTAAAAAGATTAATAAAAAAAGAAGTTTAAGATTTAAAAAAAGTCTCAATTTTTGCCTTTAAAATCTATACCAAAATATTTTGGTATAGATAATTTTAATATAAATAGTTAATGTAAAAAGTGTCTAATTCCTGAGAAATATAAAGCCATACCATACTCATTTGCAGCTTCTATAATTTCATCATCCCTAATACTTCCACCTGGTTCAATTACACATTTAACACCAGCTTTTTGTGCCTCATCAATGCTATCTCTAAATGGGAAAAATGCTTCAGATGCTAGTACTGCTCCATTTACATCTAATCCCATATCACTAGCTTTTCTAAGTGCTGCTTTACTTGCATCAACTCTGCTTGTCATTCCCATTCCAACAGCAACCATTGCAGAGTTTTTAACATACACAACACAGTTTGATTTTGTCAAACTTGCTATTTTGTAAGCTATTTCCATATCTTTTATCTCTTCTTTAGTTGCAGCTCTTGAAGACATAAGTTTAGAGTTTTTAACCTCATCATCTGCAACTTTATCAGCCTCTTGATATACAAAACCACCATCAACTCTTTTGAAATCAAAACTATCATTTGCTAGTTCTAAATATTTTGTTCCTTGTGAGAATAGTTTGATTCTTTTTTTAGTTTCAAAAACTTCAACAGCATCTGCAGTGAAATCTGCTGCAAAAACAACTTCAAGGAAAATTTCATTCATTTTTTCTGCTAACTCTTTATCAACTACTCCATTTACAGCAACAACTCCACCAAATGCACTAACTGGATCACATTTTAAAGCTTCAACATAAGAGTTTAATAGTGTATCTTTAATAGCAAAGCCACAAGGATTTCCATGTTTAACTATACAAACAGCATTATCTGTTCCAAAAGATGCAGCAATTCTAGCAGCTCCACTAATATCACCCATATTATTAAAACTTGGCTCTCCTTTGATTACTTTGAATTTATTTGAAAATTGAGATTCAAACTCATATAAAGCACCTTTTTGATGAGGATTCTCTCCATATCTTGTATCAAATACTTTAGATCCAACAATAAACTGTTTTGCACCAAAACCATTGTTAAATCTTTTATTCATATAGTTTGCAATCATAGAGTCATAAGAAGCTGTGTGTTCATAAGCTTTAATCATTAAATCTCTTCTAAACTCTACCGTATTTGTATTGTTTTTAAGATTATTTAGTACTAAATCATAATCAGCAACATCTGTTACAATAATTACACTATCAAAGTTTTTAGCAGCACTTCTTACCATTGCTGGTCCACCAATATCAATATTTTCAATAATCTCTTCAAAATCATCTGTTTTTTCAATTGTTGCTTTAAATGGATATAAATTTACACAAACTAAATCAATCCCTTCTACACCTAATTCTTTTGCTTGGTCAAGATGAGATTGTTTATCTCGTCTATGTAAAATTCCACCATGAATATATGGATTTAGAGTTTTTACTCTACCTTCAAAACACTCAGGAAATTTTGTAACCTCATTTGCTTCAATTACAGCTATTCCCTCTTCTTTTAACTTACTATATGTTCCACCTGTTGAAATAATCTCATATCCAAGTTTCACAAGCTCTTTTGCAAAATTTACAACACTACTTTTATCACTTACACTAATTAATGCTCTCATCTTTTACCTTATTTTCTTATTGATCTTGTTCTATTACTTCTTTAAATCTGTTAAAGTAAACTTTGCTCAGATTATCTAACTCTTTAAAAATATCATTTATAATAAATTTATCTCCACCTGTTCTTCCAATAGCTACATAAGAAACTCTGTTTTTAGAAGCTAATTTCTCAAACTCTTCACAATTTTTTGGATTTACTTCAACTATTGCTCTACTTAATGATTCACTAAAAATATCTTTAGAATCATTTAAGGATATATTAGCTTCAACTCCAATATTTCCTACAACTGCCATTTTTGCTAAAGATATAGCAACTCCACCAAGATTTACATCTTTGGCACTTTTTAAAAGTTTTGCTCTGTTTGCTTCAATTACTGTATTCCATAAAGCTAACTCTTTTTCAAAATCAACTTTTGGATGAACTCCAGCAACTTTTCCATAAAGTTTTTTTAGATATAAACTTCCACCAAACTCACTATAAGTATCACCTAAAAGATATAATACATTTCCACTTTCTTGAAGTTTTGAAGGAAGTACATTTTGTGCATCTTCATTTACTCCAACCATAGCAATTGATGGCGTTGGAAAAACACTAACTCCATTTGTTTCATTGTATAAAGATACATTTCCACCAATTACAGGAGTATTTAATGCTCTACAAGCATTTTTAATACCTTCACAACTCTCTTTAAATTGCCACATAACTTCTGGATTTTGAGGATTTCCAAAATTTAGACAATCTGTAATAGCTTTTGGAACAGCCCCAGTCATAGCAACATTTCTACCACTCTCCATAACAGCAGCTGCTGCTCCTAATTGTGGATTTATATAACAAAATCTTGTGTTACAATCAGCACTCATAGATAAAGCTTTACCAGTCTCTTTGATTCTAATTGTAGAACCATCCAAACTTCCTGGACCTTTTATAGTATTTGTTTGAACCATTGAGTCAAATTGAGAGTAAATCCAAGATTTATCTACAACTTCCATATCACTAAATAACTCATCAAAAGCAATTTGATTTGAAATTTGTTTATCCATATTTACATTTGAAATAGTTTTTAAATATTCAGGCTCACTTACAGGTCTATCTAAAACTGGTGCCTCTTCTGATACTGGTTGAACTGGAATATCAGCTACTTTTTCACCATGCCAAAATAATTCCATGTTACCAGTATTTGTAACTTCTCCAATAACAGCAACATCTAGCTCCCATTTTTGGAAAATATCAATTATTTGTTGCTCACAACCTTTTTTAGCACAAATAAGCATTCTTTCTTGAGACTCTGAAAGCATAAAATCATAAGGAGTCATACCCTCTTCTCGTGCAGGAACTTTATCTAAGTGCATAATCATTCCACTTCCACTTCTTCCAGCCATCTCAAATGAAGATGATGTAAGCCCAGCAGCTCCCATATCTTGAATACCAACAATTAAATCAGCTTTAAATAGTTCTAAACAAGCCTCTAAAAGTAGCTTTTCAGTAAATGGATCTCCAACTTGAACAGTTGGTCTTTTGCTTTCACTATCTTCAGTAAAAGAGGCACTTGACATAACAGCACCACCAAGACCATCTCGTCCTGTTTTACTTCCAACATAGATAACTGGATTTCCAATTCCCTCAGCTCTTCCATAAAAAATCTCATCAGTTTTTGCAAGACCTAAAGTAAATGCATTTACTAGATTATTTCCAGCATAACACTCTTCAAAACTTGTCTCTCCACCAATAGTAGGAACTCCCATACAGTTTCCATATCCACCAATTCCAGCAACAACACCTTTTAAAAGGTATCTATGTTTTTTTGCAGTTTCGCTATTACCTTCAATTGAAGCAAATCTAATTGAGTTCATACTTGCAACTGGTCTTGCACCCATTGTAAATACATCTCTTAAGATACCACCAACTCCAGTTGCAGCTCCTTGATAAGGCTCAATAAAGCTTGGATGATTGTGTGATTCCATTTTAAATACAGCAGCGTATCCATCACCAATATCTATTACTCCAGCATTTTCACCAGGTCCTTGAATAACCCATGGTGCTTTTGTTGGAAATCCACTTAAATATTTTTTACTTGATTTATAAGAGCAGTGCTCGCTCCACATTGCAGAGAAGATACCAATCTCAACATAGTTTGGTTCTCTTCCTAAGATTTTTTTTATATTCTCAAACTCATCTTTTGTTAAAGAGTGCGCTAAAGCTATCTCTTCAATATTCATCTCTTTTTTTTGCATTTTTCGCCTTAAATATTTGTCAATTTTTAAGGCGATTGTATCTAAAAAGAGTTAAAAATGTTTTTAATCTTCAGTTAAAATTTGTACTTTATTGTTTGCAACTTCAAGAAAAAGCTCTTTTTTGCCAACAAACTTAACAGATGGGCTGTAATACTCTTCATCCATTACCGCTCTATATATTTTTTTACCCAAAGAGTTTGGATAAGGACTTATATCCATATTGTAAAGATTAATTATTTTATTCTCATTTTTAGCAAAGATTTGCTTTTTTTGATTTGCAAAAGTATTAAAATCACTTCTATCTGCTCTTTTAAACTCTTTTGAATAAAAAGATAAATACTCATTGATATTAGATGTTTTCCATGCATCTTTCCACTTATAAATTGAACTTAAAATAAGTGCTATATCTTCTTTTTTTGCTTTTTTAAACTCATCACCACTAGTTATCAATACTGTTTTTTTATAATCAATATTTTTTTCTAACTCTTTTAGTTTTTCATTATTTAAAGCTAAACAACCTTGTGTATAATTTTCTCTATCTCCATTTAAAGGCATTCCATGTATCCAAATTCCATGACCTTTTTTATTTAAACTTTGGTCAAAATTATTTGGATATGAAGTAACAAGTGCTAAAGGTCCATAAAATTGGTCAAGTCCTGTTCTTTTTTGAACTAAATCATAAGAACCTTCTGGAGTTTTTTTATCACCCTCTAAATATTTATCACCAGCTTTTTCACCAATAATCATATTATCTTTTGAGATTTTTTTAAAATCATCTCCATTTTTTGCAAATACACTCATCTCTTTATTGTTTTTTTGTGCAACAATAACATACTCTTTTGTCTCATAAAAACCATAATCAACATTTTTATTTTCAAGATATTTTTTCCATGAATTTACATCTCTTAAACTCTTTTCAAGCTCTTTTTCTACTGCATTTATACCTTGAGTTCTATACAACTCTAAAAAATCTTTAGAAAAAAGATTTACTGATAAAAATACTAAAATAACCAACTTTAACAATTTATGCTCCATTTTCTTTTTAAGTTTTGGGATTGTATAATACTTGTCCTAATTTTTTAATAAAAAGGGATTATAGATTTTGAAAAAAATTATTTTACTTATTTGCATTTTATTTAACACACTTTTTTCAGCTCAAATAGAAGAACTTTCTTGGCAAAAAGGAGAGAGTTTCTTGACATTTTTAGAAAAAAATAAAATCCCTTTAAAATTATATTATGACCTAGATAAAGAGGATCAGGAACTTTGTAGTGAAATTCAATCTGGAAATAGATTTTTCTCATATACAGAAGAGGATGGAAGTTTAATACAAGCTTTAATTCCAGTCTCACTAGATATGCAAATACATATTTATAGAGATAGTTCAAATGAATATAAATTCCAAACTCTACCTATTAACTACACTGAAAAATCTGAATTAATAGCTATTCCCATAACAGAATCTATATCAAATGATATTCAAAAAGCAACTGGAGATGTTACAATAGCAGCTCTTTTAAACACTCTATTTAGTAACTCAAATGCTGATTTTAAAAAGATGAAAAAAGGTGACTTTATAGCTATTGAATACAACCAAAAAACTTATATGGGAAAACTTCATGGTATGCCTGAAATAAATGCTGCTATGATTCAAATAAATGGAAAACCATTTTATAGATTTAGAAATAGCAAAGATGACAAATATTATGATGAAAACGGTGTTGGTTTTACAAAAACTTATCTATTTCAAATACCTTTGACATTTACAAGAATTTCAAGTCCATTTACAAACAAAAGATACCACCCTGTTTTAAAAAGATATAGAGCCCATTTGGGTACTGATTTTGCAGCACCAACAGGAAGAAACATCTATGCTGCAGCTGATGGAAAAGTTGAGTTTGTAGGAACTCAAAGTGGTTATGGAAAAACTATTATAATAAATCATCAAAATGGATATAAGACTTTATATGCACACCAAAATGGCTTTGCAAAAGGAATAAGAGTGGGTCAAATGATAAAAAAAGGGACACATATAGGTTATGTTGGCTCTACTGGACTTAGCTCAGGACCACATT
Organism: Aliarcobacter cryaerophilus; assembly: GCF_014352935.1. The sequence continues at coordinate 1,616,447 of NZ_CP060694.1, forward strand.
TACATTTAGGTATGTATAAAAACAATGTAGCAATAGACTCAATGACTGTTTTACAAAAGCCAAAATTTGAAGGACTTGATCCAAAAGAGAAACCAATATTTTTGGCAAATACTAAAGCTATTATCTCTAAATTTAATAAGCAAATAGAAAATGATAACAGAACAACTCCAACAAGATTAGATAGAATTTCAGATAGAAGTATTATTAACTTATTTTAAAAATATTGCTTAAAAGTTAAGCTTTCAGTAGAAAACTCGACTTTAAAGCATAATTTTTATTCACTATCTTCTACAGAACCAACTGGTTGTAAAACTGCTAAATAGTCTTTAAATCTTTCTTGTCCCAAATTATCAGTTTTATAATCATTTATAAGTTTTTCTATATAATCAACAACACCAGTTGAAGGAACTTTTACACCAATTTTTCTAGCAATTCTACTTTTACTTGTACCTTCTAAATTTCCACCTAAAAGTACATCATATCCTTCAACTCTTTCACCTTCATGTCTAATCATAGCTCCAACAAATCCAATATCAGCAATTTGTGGTTGAGAACATGTATTTCCACAACCAGAAATAGCAATAGTTAAATCTTCTTTAAAATCTGGAAATCTATTTTCAAGCTCAACAACAACTTTTTTTGCAAACTCTTTTGTTTCAGTTATACCAAATTTACAGAACTCTTTTCCTGTACATGATTGTAATCTTGCCCTAAATGGATTTGGTGTATATGGATAACCTAATTCTTCAAACTCATCTGCCAAAGATTGAACTACCTCATCTTTTACATCATAAACTACAAAATTCTGAGTTCCAGTTAATGCAACTCCACCAGCACCATATTTTTTACAAATTTCATAAAACTTTACAAAATCTTCTCCAGCAACTCTTCCTGAGTTTGTTGCAAACCCAACATAAGAGAGTCCATTTTGTTTTTGTCTATTGATTCCAAAGTGATTTCTATTTTCAAAAGATGCAACAATTGGAGCTTCTAAACCATCTTGAAGTTTGTATCCAATAGCTTTTTCAATCTCTTCTACAAACTTTTCTATTCCCCAGTCATTTAAAAGATGTCTAACTCTTGCTTTATTTCTATTGTCTCTATTTCCATTATCTCTAAAAATTTCTGCACAAGCAACTGCTACATCTAAAACTTGTTCTGGCTTTACATACTTATTTGCTCTTGTTGCTATTTGTTTTGATTTTGATAATCCACCACCAATAGTTAAATCAAATAAAACTTCATTACCTTCTGTTTTAAAAGCTGTAAAAGCAACATCTTGAATCTCATGTGCTGCACAGTGACATTTACAACCACTAATTCCTATTTTATATTTTCTTGGAAAATTACAAAATCTATCATCATTTTTATCAAAATATGAATCAACCTCTTTTAAAAGCTTTTGAACATCATAAATTTCACCTTCATCAATACCACTAACAGGACAAGTCATAATAGGTCTAGGACCATCACCAGATGCCATTCTTGAAGTTAAATTTACACTATTTAGTAAATCAAAAATAGCTGGAATATCTTTTATTTCAATATAGTGAAACTGAACATTTTGTCTTGTTGTAAAATCAACCAATCCTTGAGCATATTTTTGTCCAATCTCTCCCATAACTCTTAGTTGTTCTAAATTCATTCTAGCATCAACTAATTTGATTCTTTTCATAAAATATTTTTTATCTTCTAAACCATCTTTATTTATATGAGGATACATTCCGTACCATTTTAAAAGCCCAATATACTCATCTTTCAAAGGAATTCCTTCTAATGCTTCTTTGTATAAATCGTCTATTACTCTAAGCGGATTTCTTGAAGCTTTTAAAAGTTCAAGTTCTGATAATTGTGCCATACTATTCCTTATTATAATTGTAATTTTTATGTAATTATATCTCGAAAAGTTTAAATACAAATTAAAATAATCTTGATTAAATAACTATAGTAAATTATAGATAAATTTAAGCTATTTTTTAGATTAATATTTAAAATATAGTTTATAATTCCACCACAGAATAAACTTTTATTCTATAAAACTTTAGGAGAATAGTTTGAGTGCTTCATTTTCAAATGAGCCAAAAGATTTTACTCTATTTTTAGATTTGCTAAAACAACTTATTCGAGTTCCTTCTGTTACAGGAGCTGAACACTCTTTTTTACTTTACTTAAAAAGAGAACTTGAAGAGATTGGTATAAAAACAGAGCATTATGATGGACTTTTAGTTGCTAGCGGAAAAGATCCATTAAATGGTATCTTAAGTGCACACATAGATAGACATGGTGTTATTTGTACCGGTCCAAATGAGTTCCAGTTTGCAGCTTTTTTAGCAAAAAATCGCTCTGATTTAAGAGGAAATTCACTTTCTGAACAAACTTTTCAACAAATTTCACAAAGATATATAAATCAAAATGTTCATGCTTACGAGCCATTTAGTGGAGGTTATTTAGGTATTGGAAAAATTACAGATGCTTTTTTAAAAGAAGAGATAAATAATCTAATATTTAAAATAGATGGGTTAAATCACCTACTTCCTGGCACTCCAATTGCCTTTGTAGATAAGCTTAAACAAAATGGAAATTTAATCTCTGCACAGCTTGATAATGTTTTAAGTGCAGCAATTATTTTATATCTTTATCAGCATGGATTTGCTGGAACTGCATTTTTTACAGCTCAAGAAGAAGCTGGTAAAAGTTGGAGGTTTGTTCATGAATGGTTTAAAAAAAATAAAATATCAACAGATAAACTAGTTGTTCTTGATACTAGTCCTTATGAAAGCAGAGAAGAAGCAGATAAGCAACTTATAGTTTTAAGAAATAAGGATGTAAATGCAAGATTTAAATCACCTCTTTTAAAGGAGCTTAAACAATTTTGTAAAAAAAATAAAATATCATTCTCTTGTAAAGACAAATTTATAATTGAAAAAAATAAACTAAGAGAAAAAGATGGGTTAAAGCCTCTTAGTATTGGAAGTACAGAGTTAGGAAGAATTGTTATGGAGTCGAATGGACAAATTCAAGGCGCAACTTTACAAATTCCAACTACTGGTTATCATACAGTTGATGAGACAGCTTGTGTTGAATCTATTAAAGCAATTATTTTTATTTTGAGTAGTTTTTATATAAAAACTGTTAATATTTAATTTTAAAAAAGAAGGGAAAAATGAATTTAGCTATTATTTATGAATTAAGAGCCGCTGATGTAAAAGAAGAACATATTGAGCAAATTATGGATAAAGTAAAAAATAGATTAAGTGAAGAGAATATCGATAAAGAGCTTGTAAAGTTGGGGTATCCTAAAATTTTTACTGTTGATTATAGTGAATATGATAGTTTTGATTATAACGATAGCTTTACACCAACTAGTAAAGCCTCTTTAAAAGAAGATTGAAAAACTAAAAAACCTTAAATTTTAAATTCATAAGCTTCTTGCTTGTGAATTTAGCTACAATTTCCAAAAAAATAAGAAAAGAAAATTTATGAATTTAATACAACTACTACAAAATAAAATAAATCTACCTATAAATATTATTGAAAATATAATAAAACTTCTTGATGAAGGATGCACTATTCCTTTTATTGCAAGATATAGAAAAGAGTTTACAAATGGTGCAAGCGATAGTGAGCTTAGAGTATTTGAAGAAGTTTTTGAATATTCAAAAAAATTAATTCAAAGAAAAGATGAGATAAAAAATCTATTAAAAGAGAAAAACTTTTTAGATGAAAAACTAATAAAATTTTTAGATGAAGCTACCTCTTTACAAGCTTTGGAAGATATTTATTCACCTTTTAAAGATAAAAAATCTTCAAGAACTACAATTGCTTTAGAAAATGGTCTTGAACCATTGGCAAATATTATTCAAAGTATGAGATATACAAAAGAGGAGTGTGAACAAAAAGCAAATCAATTTTTAAATGAAAATATAAAAACTATCAACGAAGCAATAAATGGAGCAAAAGATATAATAGCTCAAAGATATGCGGATGATTTTAAATCAAAAGAAGTTTTAAGAAATTTAATACAAAATTGGGGAGTTTTAGAAGTAACTCCTACAAAAGAGTTTGATAAAAATGGTCTTTATTCAAATTTTGCAAATATAAATGAAAAAATAAAATATATAAAATCTCATAGAGTTTTGGCAATTTTAAGAGCTGTAAATGAAAAGCAACTATCACTTAAAGTTGAAATTGATGAAAATCATATTTTAGATAATATAAAAAAATACAAAATTCCAACAAATGCTTCTAGCTCAAAAGAGTTAGTATTTGATGCTTACAAAGATGGTTTAAAAAGACTTCTTCTTCCAACTTTAAAAAGAGAAGCTATTTCAAACTTAAAAGAAAAAGCTGGAAGTGAAGCTATAGAACTTTTTGGAAAAAATCTAAAAGAGTTACTCCTTACAGCTCCACTTGTAAATCAAGTAATTTTAGGAATTGACCCTGGATTTAAAACTGGTTGTAAACTTGCAGTTATTGATGAAAATGGGATTTTTTTAGATAGTGCAGTTATATATCCTACAAAACCCAAAGAGGATTTCATAAATTCATCAAAAATTGTGTTAGAACTTATTAAAAAATATAAGATTACTGCTATTGCTATTGGAAATGGTACAGCTTCAAGAGAAACTGCAAATTTTATTGATGAGTTATTAAAAAATGAAGAGTTAAAAAAAGAGAATTTTGAAATAAAATATGCAATAGTTAGTGAAATTGGAGCTAGTGTATATTCGGCTTCAAAAATAGCTTCGCAAGAGTATCCAAATCTTGATGTAACAATAAGAGGAGCTATTTCTATAGCACAAAGACTAAGAGACCCAATGGCAGCTTTGGTTAAAATTGATCCAAAATCATTAGGAATTGGTCAATACCAACACGATGTAAATCAAAAAGAGTTAGAGAAAAAACTAGAAAACATAACAATAGATTTAGTAAACAAAGTTGGAGTTGATTTAAACTCTGCTTCATATAAGCTTCTATCTTTTATATCTGGAATTAGTGAGAAATTAGCTCAAAATATTGTAGAACATAGAGAAAAAATTAAAAAGTTTAGTTCAAAAAATCAACTTTTAGAAGTAAAAGGTTTGGGAGAAAAAGCATTTATTCAAAGTGTTGGATTTTTAAGAATAAAAGATGGCTTAGTTATTTTAGACAATACTGCAATTCATCCTGAAGATTATGAGCTAACAAAAAAATTACAACAAAACTACAAAATTGAAGAGATAAAAGATTTTGAAAAAACTGCTATTGAACTAAATACAACTACTCTAAAATTAAAAGATATTATAAACGAACTTTTAAAACCAGGATATGATGTACGAACAGAGTTTAATCAAGTAAAATTTTCAAATGATATTTTGGATATAAATGACTTAAAAGAGGGATTTATTTTAAATGGAATTGTTCGTAATATAACTGATTTTGGAGCATTTGTAGATATTGGGCTAAAAAATGATGCCCTACTTCATATTTCACAAATTAGTCAAAAAAGAGTATCTCATCCAAGCGAAATTTTAAGTATAAATCAAAATCTTGAAAATCTAAAAGTAATAAGTATAGATTTGGAAAAACAAAGAGTTGGTATTAGTTTAAAATAGATATTTAATTAATTTTGATAAAAAAAGCTATTTTACTAGCTCTTTTTATCTTTTTCTGTTCTTAATACAATTGATGTTTTTTTATGAACTCATCATCAATATCAATAATATTTCTCTCTCTTAAACTATCAATAACACTTTTTGTACAATTTACATCTCCTGGCCAACGTCTAGTAAATCCATCTAAAGAGTTTTTGTTTGTTCCATCAAGACAGATAGTATTTCCCTCTATATATAAATCTCTACTTGAATCCATATTATTTGTAACTCTCCAAATTAACATATATGGATTTTCTAAATCATTTGCTTTTTCATCAACAATTACTAAAATTTTTATATGAGAAAATAGAGCTTTTAACTCTTCAAAAAGATATTTTTGGCTTCTTGTTTTTTCTACACTTATAACACAAATTGGATTTTTTGTATCTTTGTAGTACTGTTTTAAACCTTTTATATCACTTGAAATATTTTTCATTTTACTTAAAAGCTCACTATCTTCTAAAAGAGTAATTCCTAACTCATCTATCTCATCACCTGTACAATCAAGTCCAAGTTTTCCACCAACTGCAAATTTAGGAGATGCATGATCAAGATGATCTGTAGCACCTCTTGAAACTAAAATATCATCAACATTAATTCTATTTAAAATATATCTTATTATCTCATCATGTGAAGTTAATTTTGGAGCATCAGAGTTTACAAAAATTGCATGTTTTACAAAACTCATCTGTCCTACACCCCAAAATGCATGCATCATCTGACTTGCATGCCCTGGATAAAATGTATTTATTTTCGCCAAAATAAGATTGTGATAAACACCATTTTCAGGCATATAATAATCAACTAAATCAGGTGCAGTTGTTCTTAAAAGTGGTAAAAATATTCTCTCTGTTGCATAGCCCATATATTTATCTTCTAAAGGTGGTTTTCCTACAACTGTTGCTAAAAATACTGGATCTTTTTTGCTTGTAATTGCACTAACTTCCATAAAAGGAAACTCTTCATCTAAAGTATAATATCCTGTATGATCTCCAAAAGGACCCTCTATTTTTAACTTACTTGTATCAACAAATCCTTCTATTATGTAGTCATTGTCTTCAGGAACCCAAATATCATTTGTGATAGATTTTACAAGCCTTGCTGGAGAGTTTTTAACAAAACCATAAAGCATAAGCTCGAAAACTCCAATTGGAAGTGGTGCTTGTCCACACCATATATACATAGGATCTCCGCCAATTCCAATACTTACAGGCATTTTTTTGCCAGCTTTTTTATATTCATGGAAGAAATGATTACTATCTTTGTGTATTTGCCAATGCATTCCAAGAGTGTTGTCTGGAAAAACTTGAAGCCTATACATTCCTAAATTTTTAAGTTCACCATTTAAACTTTGAGTATAAACTTGTCCCATAGTAATAAATGGTCCTCCATCTTCTTCCCAAGTTTTAATAACTGGCAAATCACTAAGTTTTGCATCAGCTCCTAGCTTTATAACCTCTTGACAAATACCTTTACCTTTAATTTTTTTTGGAATTGTATTTTTTAGTGAGAATAATTTACCCAAAGTTGATAATTTTTCACTAAAAGTAACAGGTGGTTTTAATTTTAATAAACTCTCTATTTCACTCCCTATTTTATCTCCATCACCAATAAAAAGTTTAACTGCATCTTCATTACAAAAAACATTCATTAATACAGGTTCTTTAAACTTCTTACCATTTTTTCTATCTACTACATTTGTAAACAAAATTGCCTTTGAATCAGCTTTTTTAACCTCTACATAAGCAATATGTGGAATTTCTAAATTTATATCAAGTTCATCAGAAATTATTTTTAAAAGATTGTGTTTTTCTAAAAGTGCTATCGCTCTTTTCATTATTTTTCCTTTGGGTTTAAATAAGAATTTACTCTATCATCATCTTCTTTAATATCTCTTTATGTTCCTTTTTGTAGCAAATTAAAATTAAGTTTTAATTAAGAAAAACCTTATATTTTAGATATTTTATATATAGTGAATTTGTCAAGATTAGAAAGTATTACATTTTTTCACACTTATGTTTTTAATTGATTATAAAACAGCTTTAAAATTGTTTAGTTTAAAAAATTTGTGTACAATCAAACTCTGATTATAATTTATAAAAATAGGAAAAAAGATGTCTGCTGAATTAATGTTAGCATCTGCTATATTTATTGCCATTGGGGTGATTCTTGCAGTTGTTTTTATGCTTACCAAATTTATTGGTCCTCAAAATAAAGACTCTGTTCTTAAAAACAATGTCTATGAAAGTGGAGTTACAAATCCTGTTGGAACAACAAACAATAGATTCTCTGTAAAATTCTATTTGGTTGCTATCTCATTTTTACTTTTTGATGTAGAGGTGATTTTTATGTTTCCTTGGGCTGTAAATGTTGTTGATCTTGGAGTTGCTGGACTATTTAAGATGTTTATCTTTATGGGACTGTTATTTATTGGATTAATTTATATCTATAAGAAAAAGGCTTTATCATGGGATTAGGAGTTGAATCGAGTTTAGGAGATAGCATACTTACTACAAAGTTAGATGCAGCTATTAACTGGGGAAGGTCATATTCTCTTTGGCCTATGGCATTTGGAACAGCTTGTTGTGGTATTGAGTTTATGGCAGTTGCTGCTGCTAGATATGATGTTTCAAGATTTGGAGCTGAAGTTGTAAGATTCTCTCCAAGACAAGCAGATTTATTAATAGTTGCTGGAACTATTTCATATAAACAAGCTCCTATTTTGAAAAAAATTTATGAGCAAATGTGTGAACCAAAATGGGTAATATCTATGGGTGCATGTGCTTGTAGTGGTGGTTTTTATGACAATTATGCAACAGTTCAAGGTATTGATGAAATTATTCCAGTTGATGAGTATGTTGCTGGTTGTCCACCAAGACCAGAAGCTGTTCTTGATGCAATCATGAGAATTCAAGAAAAAGCTAAAAATGAGTCAATTATTAAAGATAGAGTTAAAGAGTATAAAGGATTTTTAGATGCTTAAATGTGATTTATTAGTTGATTCAAAAGATTTAAGAGCAACTCTTTTAAAATTAAAAAAAGATGATGATTTTACAATTCTTTTAGATATGACAGCAGTTGATTATTCAAAATTTCCAGACTCTACTCCATCAAGATTTGCAGTTGTTTATGTTTTAAGAAGTAGTGATTTTAAAAAAGAGACTACTGTAAAAGCATTTGTAAGTGATGAAACTTTAAGTGTTGATACAGTTAGTGATATTTTTCCTTCTGCAAATTGGGCTGAAAGAGAAGCTTATGATCAATATGGTGTAATATTTTTAAATCATCCAAATCTTAAAAGAGTTTTAAATCATAAACAATTTGTTGGTCATCCTTTAAGAAAAGATTATAAAATAACTCAAGGACAAATTTGTACAGAAACTGATGATTTAATGGATGAGATGTTACCTCTTCTTAAATCAAAAGGGTATACAGATGAAGAGATAGCTGACTTAATGCTTTTAAATGTTGGACCTTCTCATCCAGCAAGTCACGGAACTATAAGAAACTTTGTTGCACTTGAAGGTGAAACTATAGCTGCTTGTGTAACTGAAATTGGTTATTTACATAGAGGTTTTGAAAAAGCTTGCGAGCACCACACTTACTCTCAAGTAATTCCATATACAGATAGATTAAATTACTGTAGTGCTATTTTAAATAATATCGGATGGGCAAAAGCTATCGAAGATATGATGAAAATTGAGATAACTCCAAGAGCAAAAATGATAAGAGTTGTTATTGGTGAATTAAGCCGTATAATTGACCACTTTGTTTGTAATGCTGCAAATATGGTTGATTTAGGTGGTCTTACAAGTTTATGGTACTTATTTGGAGCAAGAGATCAAGCTTATGATTTATTATCAAAACTTACAGGTGCTAGACTTACAAACACTTATACAAGAATTGGTGGTTTAGAGTTTGACTTATATGATGGTTTTGATAAAGATTTAGAAGAAGTTTTAAAAACATCTGAAAAAGCGATAGAAGATGTTCTATCTTTAATAGCTCATAATAAACTTTTCCATGATAGAACTCAAGACGTTGGAGTTATAAAACCTGATTTTGCATTAGCAAATGGTATTTCTGGACCAAACTTAAGAGCAGCTGGAGTTGCTCATGACTTAAGAAAAGATAAACCATATTATGGATACGAAAACTTTGATTTTGATGTAGTTATTGGAAGTCATGGTGATGTTTATGACAGAATGATGTGTAGATTTGAAGAGTCTATTCAATCTATAAAAATCATTAGGCAAGCTATGAAAAATATGCCAGATGGTGCTATAAATGTTTATGCTCCAAATCTTGTATTACCAAATAAAAAAGATGTTTATGGAAACATTGAAGGTTTAATGAATCAATTTAAGCTTACATTTGAAGGAACTTTAGTTCCAAAAGGTGAGTATTATAGTTCAACAGAAGCTACAAATGGAGAGTTAGGTTTCTTTATTATAAGTGATGGAAGCGGAAGACCATATAAAGTTAAATGTAGACCACCATGTTTTTATTCTTTGGCTGCTTATTCAAAAATAGTTGAAGGTACTATGTTAGCTGATGCTGTTGTTACAATGGCTAGCTTGAATTTTATTGCTGGGGAGTTTGATAGATAATGAGTAGTTTTAAATATACACCAGAAAATGAAGCAAAATTTCAAGAGTATGCTTCTAGATATCCAAAAATTGACTCTTGTATGCTACCAGCTCTTTGGTTGGTACAAGAGCAAGAAGGTTGGGTAAGCCCAGAAGCTATGGTTTATGTAGCAGAAAAAGTTCAAAAAAGTCCAATGCAAGTATATGAAGTGGCAACTTTTTATACAATGTTTAACTTAAAACCTATTGGAAAATATCATATTGAGCTATGCAAAACTGTATCTTGTATGTTAATGGGTGCAAGAGAACTTAAAGCTTTTATAAAAGATACTTTAGGATTAGAACCTGGTCAAACAAGTGCTGATGGACTTTTTACTTTTAGTGAAGTTGAGTGTCAAGGTGCTTGTGGAGATGCTCCAATGATTGCATTAAACAATGTTTATCACGGAAAATTAACAAAAGAGAAATTAGAAAAAATAATTTGGGAGTGCAAAAATGATAACTAAAATAGTAAGTAAAAATTTTGATATCCCAAATTCACACAAACTTGAAGTTGCTCTTGCAAATGGAAGATACTCTTCAATAGATAAACTATTCACTATGAAACCTGAAGAGGTAACTGCTGAAGTTACTGCATCAGGGCTACGAGGAAAAGGTGGAGGAGGAGCTGCATGTGGTCCTAAATGGGAACTTATGCCTCCAGTTGATGAAAGACCAAGATACTTAATTGTAAATGGTGATGAGAGTGAACCTGGGACTTTTAAAGATAGACAAATTTTCCAATATGATCCACATCTTTTAATAGAAGGAATTATCTGTACTTGTTGGGCAATTCAAGCAAATCACGCTTACATTTATATAAGAGGTGAATATAAATTCTTTATTGATAGATTAAATGAAGCCATTCAAGAGGCTTATAAAGCAAAAATTATCGGTGATAAAATCATGGATAAATATGATTTTAAAGTTGATATTACAGTTCATAGAGGTGGAGGAGCATATATTTGTGGAGAGAAATCTGCACTTATTGAGTCAATCGAAGGGAAAAGAGGACACCCAAGACTTAAACCACATGGAAAAGAGTGTGAGTGGTTTTATGGTGATCCTGCAACTGTAAATAATGTTGAAACTATATCATCTGTTCCTAATATTGTTGAAAATGGTGCTGAAGGATACACAAAATATGGTACAGAAAAATCTCCAGGAACTATGCTTTTTGCAATCTCAGGACCTGTTAAAAACCCAGGTGTTTATGAGCTTCAATATGGAAATAAGATGATTGATTTCTTAAATGAAGTTGGTGGTGGGATGCTTGATGGTAAAAAGCTAAAAGCTGTTATTCCAGGTGGAACATCATGTCCTATACTAACAGCTGAAGAAGTAGAAAAAGCTGTATTAGATTATGAATCAATGTGGGATATAGGTTCAACTTTAGGTACAGGAGGTATGATTGTAATTGATGATAGTGCATGTATGGTTGAAGTTGCAAAAAACATTATTGAATTTTATCATCATGAGTCGTGTGGACAATGTACTCCTTGTAGAGAGGGTTGTGGTTGGATTGATAAAATTATAAGAGATATTATAGAGGGTTGTGGAACTTCAAATGATTTACAAACTATACTTGATGTTTGCGAAACTATGAATGGAAAAACAGTTTGTGTTTTTGCACCTGCTGTTAAAGATATTATAGCAAGTATTGTAAAAAAATTTAGAAGTGAATTTGACGCTTATATAAAAAATAATCAAAAATAAGGAGAAAAAATGGCAAAAAATACAATGACTTTTACAGATAACAGAACTGGTAAATCTTATGAGTACAATATTATTGATGGTACAAGAGGACCAAGTGTTGTAGATATTTCTACTTTTTATAAAGATTCAGGAATGTTTACATTTGACCCTGGATATACTTCAACAGCAGCTTGTGAGTCAAAAATTACTTTTATAGATGGTGAAAACTCTGAGCTAAAATATAGAGGAATTGATATAGCTGATTTAGCTGGTAAACACTCATTTTTAGATGTATCATATCTACTAATGAATGGAAGATTACCAACAAAAGATGAGTCAAAAAATCTTGATTTAGAAATAAGACATAGATCTTTTGTTGATGAGGGAATTATAAGACTATTTGATGCCTTACCTGATAGAGCTCACCCTATGGCAACAATGGCAGCTTCAACAATGGCACTATCTGCATTTTATAAAGATCACTTACATTTAGAAGATGAAGAAGAGTTTAGAACTATGCAAAATAGAATTATGGCAAAAATGCCAACAATTGCAGCTATGGCTTATAGAAACTCAATTGGAACACCTATGATTTATCCAGATATTGACAGATATTTCACAGAAAACTTCTTGTATATGCTAAGAGCATATCCAGGTGGAAAAATGAAACATTTAGCTGATGGTTCAAATCAAGAAATTAGTCAAATTGAAGTTGATGCTCTTGATGCTATTTTAACTCTTCATGCAGACCACGAACAAAATGCTTCTACAACAACAGTTAGAAATGTTGGATCAACTGAAGCTCACCCATATGTTGCAATAGCTTCTGGTATTTCAGCACTTTGGGGTGCAGCTCATGGTGGAGCAAATGAAAAAGTTATGGATCAGTTAAGAATGATTGGTGATGTAAAAAATGTTCCTAGCTTTATAGCAAAAGCTAAAGACAAAAATGATCCATTTAGATTAATGGGATTCGGACATAGAGTTTATAAAAACAGAGACCCTAGAGCTGAAACATTAAAAGGTTTACAAGATCAATTAAGAGAGAAATTAAACTTAGATTCTAAACTTCTTGATATTGCAAAAGCAGTTGAAGAAGCAGCTTTAAGTGATGATTATTTTAAAGAAAGAGGTCTATATCCAAATATTGATTTCTATTCAGGAGTAATTTTAACAGCGCTTAAAATTCCAGTAGAGATGTTTACACCGATTTTCGTTATAGGAAGAACTCCAGGATGGATTGCTCAATGGGCAGAGTTTAAAAGAGATCCAAAACATAAAATTGCTAGACCTAGACAATTATATACAGGTAAATAAAAAATAAGGGGATATGAATTTATGGCTGATCAAGTTAGTATAACAATTAATGGAGTTCAATTTCAAGCTACCAAAGGTAGCTTGTTAATTGATAAACTATTGGATGAAAAAATCCATATCCCTCACTTTTGTTATCATCAAGCGTTGGGAAAAGATGGAAATTGTAGAATGTGTATGGTTGAAATAGAGGGGCAAAAAAGACCTCAAATTGCATGTGATACACCTATAAAAGATGGAATGATTGTAAGAACAAAAGGTGAAAAAATAGAGAGTGTTAGAAAAGATATTTTAGAACTTGAACTTATAAATCACCCAATAGACTGTCCTACATGTGATCAAGCTGGTGAGTGTAAACTACAAGATTACTATATGGAATCTGGTTTCTATGCTTCAAGAGTAAATCTTGATGATAAAAATCATGCAAGAAAAAGAGTTGATTTAGGTTCAAATGTAATGCTGGATCAAGAGAGATGTGTTTTATGTCTTAGATGTGTAAGATTTTGTAAAGATATTACAAAAACGGCAGAACTAGGAGTTATAGATAGAACAGATCACTCTGTGATTGGGACATTTCCTGGACGTCCTTTAGATAACCCATACGCAATGAATGTTGTTGATTTATGTCCTGTTGGAGCATTAACAAGCAAAGATTTTAGATTTAAACAAAGAGTTTGGTTTTTACAAAGTTTTGAAGCTATTTGTAATGGTTGTTCAAAAGGGTGTAATATAAATGTAGATCATAGAAAAGAGAAATATAAAGATGATGTAATCTATAGATTTAGACCAAGAACAAATAGAGCAGTAAACGGTTGGTTTATGTGTGATTATGGAAGATTATCTTATGAAAATGATGCAACAAATAGATTTACAACTGCATTAATTAATAAAAATGAGACAAATATTTCAAATGCTATTATTAATATCTTCAAAGAGTTATCAAGTCATGATAATAAATTAATACTTTTAAGTCCTAATTTATCTTATGAAGAGATGATAAATGTAAAAGCGCTCGCAGATAAGTTGAATATAAAATTAAGTGGTTATTCTCCAAATACTTTTGATGAATCTTTTGCAGATGATTGGTTAAAAAAAGCTGATAAAACTGCAAATAGAGCATCTTTTAAAGAACTTCAAATAGATGAAACTAAAGAGTTTTTTGAAAAAGCTTTAAATGAAGCAAAAACTATTTTTGTTTTAGAAAATAGTTATTTTGAAGATAAATTAAATTTACTTGAAAATAAAAAACTTATATCTTTATTCTCTCATCACTGTTTAACAGTAGGAAACTCAGATATTGCAGTTCCTGTTGCATCTTTTTATGAAAAAAGTGGTTCATACATAAACTGTGATGGAATAAGACAAAAAGTTGTTTCTAAATTAGATAAAAATAGTCCTATGCCTACAATTACAACGATTATAGAGAATATTAAATCTATGATTGAAAAAGGAACTATATGAGTACTACAATTATAATTATTGTAAATATTGCCTTATCAGTCGTTCTTGCTGTTGGGCTAACACCACTTTGGGTTTGGTGGGAAAGAAGAATTGCTGGATTTATTCAAGATAGAAGTGGTCCAAATAGATGTAGCATTGGAGTTATAAGACTAGGTGGTCTTGTTCAAGCAGTTGCTGATATGTTAAAACTTATATTTAAAGAAGATTTTACACCTTCTCATATAAAGCATAAGTTTTTCTTTACAATTGCTCCTGCTATTGTATTTATAGCTTCATTTTTAACTTTTGCGGTTATCCCTTATGCTGATGTTTTAACAATAGATGGAAAAGCTCACACAATGCAAGCTATACCAAATGAGCTTGGAATTATGTGGTTTTTAGCATTTGCTGGGCTTAGTGTTTATGGGATTATTTTAGGTGGTTATTCATCTCAAAGTAAATATGGTCTTTTAGGTTCAATTAGAGCTTCTGCTCAAGTTATCTCTTATGAAGCTGCTATGGGATTAGCAATTATATCTATGATTGTATCTTATGGTTCAATTCACCTAACTGATATTGTAAATGCACAAACAGGAACTTATTTGGGAGTTATTCCTATGTGGGGAATATTTATTCAACCATTAGCTGCTATTATATTTATTGTTTGTTCATTTGCAGAGACAAATAGAGCGCCTTTTGACTTAGCAGAAGGAGAGAGTGAAATAGTTGCTGGATATCATACAGAGTATAGTGCAATGAAATTTGGACTTTTCCAAGTTGGTGAATATGCAGCTATGAGTGCTTCAAGTGCGCTAATAGTAACACTATTTTTTGGTGGTTATCAAATTCCTTGGATGGATACAGCAACTATTCAAGCAAATATAAATTATGTTATTTTGGCAATAATTATTTTACTTCCAATTAAAATTTTTATATTTACAAGATGGATGAAGAAAAACAACAAAAGAGTTGGAAATGATACAAGTAGAGAAAAAGAGACAAAAATATTAACTGTTATTTTCTGGTCATTGTGTTTAGTAATCATGGGAATTTTAATATCATTTTTAGTAAATGGACTTGGAACAAATGGAGTAAATATTGCAACAGCTGTTATTCAAGTTGGAACTTTTATGGTTAAATTTTTTATGATGGCTTTTGTTTATATGTGGGTTAGATGGACTGTTTTAAGAATTAGATATGACCAACTACAAATGCTAGGATGGAAAGTTCTAATTCCTCTAGCTTTATTAAATATTGTAATAACAGCGATTGTTGTTGTGTTAGGAAATTAAGATGGCAATAAAAATAGTACCAAGATATGGAAGTTCATTTAGAGATAAGCTTTACATTCCTGCTATTGCTGGTGGAATGAAAACAACTTTTAAACACTTCTTTAAAAATCTAAGAGATGTAGAAGGGGTAAGTACTTTACAATATCCAGAGGTTCAACCAACAGATATTACTGAAAGATATAGAGGTGTTCATAGACTTACAAAACATGATGATGGAACTGAAAAGTGTGTTGCTTGTTTTATGTGTGCTACAGCATGTCCTGCTGAATGTATATTTATAGAAGCTGAAGAGAGATTTGATGGTGTTGATGAAAAAAGACCAAAAGAGTTTAAAATAGATCTTCTTGAGTGTGTATTTTGCGGATATTGTGTAGAAGCTTGTCCATGTGATGCAATAAGAATGGATACTGGAATTTTCTCTTTTACAGCTTCAACTAGAGAAGAGTTTGTATTAGATAAAAAAGCTCTTATGAAAAATGAGAGATCAAAGGATTTTGAATAATGGCTGATATACTATTTATTGCTTTAGCATTTTTTGCAATTACTGGTGCTATAGCTATGCTAGTTTACAAAAGTCCAATGTTTAGTGCATTGGGTCTTTTAATTACTATGCTAAGTGTTGCGGGAATGTTTGCACTTTTAAATGCAACTTTGTTGTTTATGGTACAAATTATCGTTTATGCTGGTGCTATTATGGCTTTAATTCTATTTATTTTAATGTTTTTAAATATCAAAGAAGAGGATTTACCAAAAGAACCTAAAAAGTTTATGCTTATTGGTTTTGGTGCTATTTTGATGCTTCCTCTAAATATTTTAGTTTTAAAAGCTGTATCAAATTTACCTAGTAAAGATTTGTATCCTATTGAAGGTGATTTTGGAACTATAAAACCAGTTGGGATTATTCTTTATAATGAGTGGATTATAGCATTTGAGTTAATATCTATTTTGCTTCTAATTGCACTTGTAGGTTCTGTTGTTCTTGCAAAAAGAAGAAAAACTAAAATAACTTCAAAGGAGGATTAAAAAATGATATCATTAACTTCTTATGCTTTTGTATCTATGATTTTATTCTCAATTGGTGCAATTGGAGTAATTGCTAGAAGAAATATTTTTGTGATTTATATGTCACTTGAACTTATGTTAAATGCTATAAATCTATTTTTAGTAACATTTGCTAGATACCATTTTAATGTTGATCCTCAAATTGTTTCAATTATGGTTATATCAATTGCTGCAGCTGAAGCTGCAATATTTCTATCAATAGTAATATTACTATTTAGATCTAAAAAATCTTTGGATACAGATCTATTTACATCTCTATCTCAAGGAGAAAAAAGATGAGTACAAATCTTTTAGTTTGGATAATATTAGCTCCTTTACTTGGGGCTATTTTAAATGGTGGTTTATATTTTTATAATATCAAAAAACAAAAAATATCAGAAAATTATTTTGCAATAATTGGAACATTAACTCCTTTAATCTCTTTTTTAATAACTCTTAGTCTATTTTTAAGAATGATTGAAGAAAAAATTATATTTAAACAACATATATTTACATGGTTAAATGTTGAAAACTTAAATATAGATATGGCATTTTTGGGTGATAATTTATCTATTTTTATGTCAATGTTTGTAACTTTTGTTGGTTGGTTAATTCACATCTATGCTGTTGGATATATGAAAGATGATGAAGGTTTTGGTAAATTTTTTGCTTATTTTAATCTATTCCTAGCATCAATGTTAATTCTTGTACTTGCAGACAATCCAATAATTTTATTTATAGGTTGGGAAGGTGTTGGAGTTTGTTCATACCTTTTAATCAAATTCTATTATGGTGAAAAAAATAATGTTATTGCTGCAAATAAAGCATTTATTGTAAACAGAGTTGGAGATTTTGGGTTCCTTTTAGGAGTTGCAACACTATTTTTTGCATTAGGTCAAGTTGATCTATCTTTCTCTTCAATTGAAGCAAATTTATCAAATGCATCAAATGGTTGGCTTTTATTAGCTGGTGTATTATTATTTGTTGGAGCTATGGGAAAATCAGCTCAGATTCCACTATATACATGGCTTCCAGATGCAATGGCAGGTCCAACACCAATTTCAGCTCTAATTCACGCAGCAACAATGGTTACAGCTGGGGTTTATATGGTTGCAAGATTTAATTTCTTATATACAGGAATAGAAGAAATTGGAATATTCATAGCATATATTGGTGCATTTTCAGCTCTTCTTGCTGCTATTATTGCAACAAAACAGACAGATATTAAAAAAATACTTGCATACTCAACTATGAGTCAATTAGGTTATATGTTTATAGCTGTTGGACTTGGATTTTACTCAAGCGGATTATTTCATGTTTTCACACATGCATTTTTTAAAGCAATGCTATTTATGGGAGCTGGTGGAGTTATAATTGCACTTCATCATGAACAAAATATTTTTAATATTGCTAAACACAGAGCAATATTGCCAATAATTTCTGCAACATTCTTAATAGGAGTTATTGCAATTTCAGGAATTCCACCATTTTCTGGGTTCTTCTCTAAAGATGCAATTTTAGCAGCAGCATTTCAAGAAGGTCACTACTTAATTTATGGTATAGCACTATTTACTGCATTTTTAACTGCATTTTATATGTTTAGACTATATTTTGTTGTTTTTGTTACACCAAATCATCATAAAAAAGAGTATGTATATACAAGTAAAACTATCACTTTCCCACTTGTAGTATTAGCAGTAGGAGCTGTTACAGCAGGATTTTTAAATCTCCCTTCTATATTTGGTGGAACACATATGGTAGATACTTGGCTTGGAAGCTTAAATTCAAAAACAATTACTCTATCTCATAGTACAGAGTATATTTTAATGGCTCTTTCAGTTCTAGTTGCCTCTTTTGGTATATTTATTGCATATAAAAAATATGCAAGATTTGATTTAGAAAAACCTGAACTTGAAGTTGGTTTTGTTGGAAGAAAACTTTATGTTGATGAGCTTTATGATATTTTATTTGTTAAAACTTCAAAAGCAATATCTTGTTTTATTGATAAAGTTTTAGATGCAAAAATTATTGATGCATTTATTATGAAATCTTCAATCTATTTTGTAGCTATTGGAAGAAAAGTAGCATTAATACAAAATGCAAATGTACGGTTCTATGCACTGTTTATGCTTGCTGGAATGACTTGTATATTTGTATATCTATATTTAAAATTAGGGTTATAATATGAGTGCAGATATTCTTTCATTTATTATATTTTTACCTGCTATTGTAGCAATAGGTTTAATGATAACAACTAGAGATGTAAATACTATTAGAAATATTGCATTTCTTACAACTACAGTTATTTTAGCACTTGTGCTTAAGCTTTATTTAGAATTTGAACCAAGTTCTGGAATGCAATTTGTAACAAATGTTGCTTGGATTGAAACATATGGTATAAACTACTATATTGGTTTAGATGGAATCTCATTAACAATTTTAATGATGATCGCAATTTTAATTCCAACTTCATACCTTCTTTTATGGGAAGGTAAAACTAAAGGTTATTGGATAAATATGCTTTTAGTTCAAACAGGAGTTACGGGAACTTTACTTTCATTAGATGTTGTTCTTTTCTACTTCTTTTGGGAGATTATGCTTTTACCAGTTTTTCTTATGATTGGTCAATTTGGATTTGGTGATAAAGTTTTCACAACAATAAAAGTAACTGTTTATACAATGGCTGGTTCACTTTTAATGCTTGTAGCAATTTTATATCTAGGAGTTGCTTATCATAGTGAGTTTGGTGTTTGGTCTTTTGCTTATGATAAATTAATGCAAATATCAATACTTGATTACAATACAAAAGTTTGGTTATTTTTAGGATTTTTAGTAGCATTTGCAATAAAAATTCCACTATTTCCTCTTCATACTTGGATTATGGAAACATATAAAAATGCTCCAACTGGTGCTGTATTTTTACTATCATCGATTATGGCAAAACTAGGAGTTTATGCTGTTTTAAGATTTATGATACCACTATTTCCAGAGGTTTATATTGAGTTTTCAACTTGGTTTGTAATTATTGGTCTATTTGGTCTTGTATACTTTGGAATAGCTGCACTTATGCAAGATGATATTAAAAGAATGTTTGCATACTCTTCAGCTTCACACTTAAGTTTTATAGCTGCTGGTATTTTTTCATTAAACTCTTATGGTATAAATGGGGCTTTATATTTAATTATTGCTCACGCAATTGCTACAGGAGCCCTATTTTTACTTGTAGGATTAATGCAAGAACAAACAGGATTTAAAACTATAAAAGATTTAGGTGGAATTGCAAAAAAAGCTCCTATATTTACATTCGTTTTTGCTGTTATGCTTTTTGCAAATGTTGGACTTCCAGGTACAAATGGATTTGTTTCTGAATTACTTATAATTTTTGGTGTATTTAACTTTAATATTTATCTAGGTGTTATTGCTGCTTTATCAGTTATTATTGGAGCTTCTTATATGCTTTGGATGTTTCAAAGAGCAATTTTGCAAGATAGACCAGAAGGTTCAGCTGAACTTAATATGAGAGATTTAAAAATCAAAGAGATTGTTGGACTTGTTCCATGGGTTGTTTTAGTGTTTATTATGGGATTTTATCCAGAAGTTTTTATAGATAAATTCGAACCAACAGTTACACACTACTTACAAGATATTTTACAAATTGGAGCAACAAGATGAGTAATTTTATTTATTTAATTCCAACTTTACTGGTTTTATTTGGGGCTATTGCTCTTCTATTTATGAGTATGTATGAAAAAATTAGTGTAAAAAGTCATATTTTTGTATCTTCACTATTTTTAGTTATAGCTTTAGTATTTGCACTTTTAAATGCAAATACTCTATATTCTGTTCAGCCTTATGATAGTTTTTTAAATAATGTTTTAACTTTTGATACTTTTTCAAATTTCTTTAATATTTTATTAATTTTAGGTACTTTATTGACAATTTTAATTGGTGAACACTATTTACAACATAGAAGTTATTTCAAAGGTGAATTTTTTAGTATTTTACTTTTTGCTCTATTTGGAATGATGGTTTTAGCACAAGCAAATGAGCTAATAACTGCATTTATTGCATTAGAAATTGCATCATTTAGTGTATATATTATGGTTGGTTACAATAGTGATGATTCAAAAAGAGTTGAAGCTATTTTTAAATATTTAGTACTTGGTGCATTTATTGGTGCATTTTTCCTATTAGGACTTGTTTTAGTTTTTGGTACTGTTGCAAGTACAAATTTGGCAGATATTTATTCGTATATTCAAGCAAGTAATGGTTCAAATCTTGAGCTTTTATATGTTGGTTTAACACTAATTTTATTTACTTTCCTTTTCAAAATTGCAGCATTTCCTTTCCAGTCTTGGGTATTAGATATCTATAGAGGTGCTCCTATGATTATTACAGCATATATGGCATCTACATTTAAAATTGCTATATTCTCATTTTTTATGAGATTAATATTAGATTATATAGCTCCAATTATAGATTTCTGGGACACTATTTTACAAGTTGTAATTATTTTAACTCTTCTATTTGGAACTTGGCTTGCTATTACTCAAGATATTGTAAAAAGAATGTTAGCAGCTTCTTCTATAGTACACACAGGTTATTTACTTCTTGCATTTATCTCTTTAAGTTATGCAAATAATTCAATACTAAATATTGAAGCAGCTTACTCTATAATGTTCTATTTAATTGCTTATTTAGTATCTGCACTAGGAGCATTTGGATTAGCTTCTCATATTATTTCAGAGACAAATATTAAAGTTACTTTTGATGATTTTAAAGGTTTAGCAAAGCAAAGACCATTTTTAGCTGCAATGATGACAATATTTATGTTATCACTTGCAGGGATTCCTGGAACTATAGGTTTTATAGGAAAAGTTTATGTATTTACAGAAGCATTAAAAGCTGGATATGTTGCATTAGCAATTTTTGCAATTTTTGCAACAATAGTTTCAATGTATTACTACTTAAGATTAATTGCTGTTATGTATTTTTATCCTCCAAAAGATGAGTGTATAAGTCAAGATTTCAATGACAGTAGAGTATCTACATATGCAATACTTTTTGTTGCTGTTTTAACTGTTGTTGGTGGTATTGGTTCTGCTGTTGTATTCTTTATTCCAGCATTAAATATTGATACTTTAATAAATTTTGCACAATTAGCTGTAAAATCTCTATTTTTATAGTGAGTATTTTAGTAACACTATAAAACTTTATTTTAACATTTAGTCCACTGAAAATGGGCTAAATGTCACTTTTCTACAATCTTTTATTTTTTTTTAACAAAAAGCTTTTTTATTGATTAATTTTAAACCTATAATTTGATATTATGTTGTGAAATCTAAATCTAAAGAAAAGGATAGAAAATGAGTGACCTAGTAGAGGGTTATTTAGGGAAAACCGAAGAAGGAAGAAAAAGTAGATTACCTGCAAAACTTGACTTTATTCAAAGTTTTACAGGTGGTTTTTTAGCTTTATTTATGTGGGCACATATGATGCTTGTTGCATCAATATTGGTGTCAAATGATTTTATGTACCAAGTTACAAAATTATTAGAAGGTAGCTTTATATTTGAAGATGGAAATCCACTTTTAGTATCTATTGCTGCACTTGTTATTTTTGTTATTTTTATTGTTCATGCTGCTTTAGGAATGAGAAAATTACCAGGTAACTTTAAACAGTACCAAGTAATTAAGGCTCATTCAAAAAGTATGGGACATGATGATACAAAATTATGGTTTACACAGGCATTTACAGGATTTGCAATGTTCTTCCTAGGATCAGTGCATTTATATGTAATTATGACTCACCCTGATCAAATAGGTCCTTACGAAAGTAGTGCTAGAGTTTGGGATGAATATATGTGGCCACTATATATTCTTTTACTATTAGCTGTTGAATTCCATGGAACAATTGGTCTTTATAGACTTTGTGTAAAATGGGGATGGTTTGATGGTGAAAATCCAAAAGCAACAAGAAAAGCACTTAAAAAACTTAAATGGGCGTTAACAGTATTTTTCTTAGTTTTAGGATTTGCATCACTTGCTGCTTATATGAAAATTGGTTACGAAAACTCTAAAAATAATATTCCTAGAGATTCATTTAAACCATCTGCACATATAATGAATTATGACTTAAAAACTAAAAGTGTTGGAGGAATCGCATAATGAAAATTAATTACTGTGATGCATTAGTAATTGGTGGAGGACTTGCAGGTCTTAGAGCTGCTGTTGCTGCACAAAAAAAGGGATTAAGTACAATTGTTTTATCTTTAGTTCCAGTTAAAAGATCTCATAGTGCTGCTGCTCAAGGTGGTATGCAAGCATCTTTAGGAAACTCTAAAATGTCTGATGGAGATAATGAAGATTTACACTTTGCAGATACTGTAAAAGGTAGTGACTGGGGATGTGATCAAGACGTTGCAAGAATGTTCGTACACACTGCACCAAAAGCTATTAGAGAGTTAGCAAGCTGGGGGGTTCCTTGGTCAAGAGTTGAAAAAGGTACTAGAGAAGCTGTTATTAATGCTAAAAAAACAACTATAACAGAAGATGAAGATAGACATGGACTTATCACTTCAAGAGATTTTGGTGGTACTAAAAAATGGAGAACATGTTACACAGCTGATGCAACTGGACACACAATGTTATTTGGTGTTGCAAATGAAGCTTTAAAACATAATGTTGATATAAGAGATAGAAAAGAAGCAATTAGCTTAATTCATGAAGATGGAAGATGTTATGGAGCTGTTGTTAGAGATTTAATTACAGGTGAATTAGAAGCTTATGTTGCAAAAGGTACTTGTATTGCAACAGGTGGATATGGAAGAGTATTTAAACAAACTACAAATGCTGTAATTTGTGAAGGAACAGGTGCTGCTATTGCACTTGAAACTGGAGTTGCAACTTTAGGAAATATGGAAGCTGTTCAGTTCCATCCAACACCAATCGTTCCATCTGGTATTTTATTAACAGAAGGTTGTAGAGGAGATGGAGGAATTCTAAGAGACGTTGATGGTCACAGATTCATGCCTGATTATGAGCCTGAGAAAAAAGAACTTGCATCAAGAGACGTTGTTTCAAGAAGAATGATTGAACATATTAGAAATGGTAAAGGTGTTCCTTCTCCTTATGGATACCACGTATGGTTAGATATTTCTATTCTTGGTCGAGAGCATATTGAGAAAAACTTAAGAGACGTTCAAGAAATTTGTCAAATTTTCAACGGTATTGATCCAGCTGATGAGGGTCCAAAAGGTTGGGCACCAGTTCTTCCAATGCAACACTACTCTATGGGTGGAATTAGAACAAAACCAACTGGTGAGTCACAAAACCTAAAAGGTCTATTTGCTTGTGGAGAAGCTGCTTGTTGGGATATGCACGGGTTTAATAGACTTGGAGGAAACTCAGTTTCTGAAACAGTTGTTGCTGGTATGATTATTGGAAACTATTTTGCAGATTTCTGTTTAGAAAATGATGTAACAATTCCAACTTCTGTTGTTCAAAAATTTGTTGATGAGCAAGAAGCATATATTGATGAAATTCTATCTTACAATGGAAATGAAGATATTTTCAAAATTAAAAATAGAATGAAAGAGCTTATGGATGACAAAGTTGGTATCTTTAGAAGTGGTGAACCACTAAAAGAGGCTGTTGAAGAATTAAAAGATCTATTAGCTAAAACTAAAAAAATTACAGTTAAATCAAAAGAAAAAGCTGGAAATCCAGAATTAGAAGAAGCTTATAGAGTTCCAAAAATGTTGAAAATTGCACTTTGTGTTGCTAAAGGTGCAAGAGATAGAACAGAATCTAGAGGTGCTCACTATAGAGAAGATTTCTTAATGAGAGATGATAAAAATTGGTTAAATAGAACTCTTACATCTTGGCCAAATAAAAATGATATGGAACCAACTGTTACTTATGAACCACTTGATATTATGAAAATGGAAATGCCTCCTGCATTTAGAGGATATGGTGCGAAGGGTATGATTATTGAACATGAATTATCAGCAGTTAGACAAGAACAAGTTGATAGTATAACTGAGAAAATGCAAAATGAAGGTAAAGATAGACATGAAATTCAAGATGCATTAATGCCATTTAGTTTACCTATGAACTACAAAGAGAAAAATGAAAGAGCAGGAGATAAATAATGAGCGCACAAAAAGGTAGAGAAATTACAATTTCAGTTCTTAAATATAATCCTAGAAGTAAGGTTTCAAAACCTCACTTTGTAGAGTTTAAGCTAGAAGAGACTCCAGGTATGACTCTTTTTATTGCATTAAACTTAATTAGAGAAAACTATGATGCTGATTTATCTTTTGACTTCGTATGTAGAGCTGGAATTTGTGGAAGCTGTGGAATGATGGTAAATGGAAAACCTGCACTTGCTTGTAGAACACTAATTGCAAACTATCCAACAGGAAAATTACAATTAATGCCTATGCCTGCATTTGAACTAATCAAAGATTTATCAGTAAACACAGGTAAATGGATGGATGCTATGAGCAAAAGAGTTGAATCATGGATTCATACAAATGAAGAAGTTGATATTTCAAAAATGGAGCAAAGAGTTGATCCAAAAGTAGCAAATGATACATTTGAATTAGATAGATGTATTGAGTGTGGTATTTGTGTTGCTTCTTGTGGAACAATGCTAATGAGACCAAACTTTGTTGGACCAGTTGGATTAAATAGAATTGCAAGATTTGATATAGATCCACATGATAATAGAACTGCTGAAGATTTCTATGAGTTAGTTGGAGATGATGATGGAGTATTTGGTTGTATGTCATTAATGGCTTGCGAAGACCATTGTCCAAAACATTTACCACTACAAAATAAAATTGCTTACTTAAGAAGAAAATTAGTAGCACTGAGATAGTTATTTATGAAGGTTTTACCTTCATAAATCTAAATAATAGAAAAAGTTAAATATCATTATGGATATTTAACTTTTTTTATTTAGGAGAGAATTAATGAGTTTATCAAATGACTACTTTTTGTTGTACCACGGTATTAGCTTTCAAAAAAATTTAGAGCTTGAGCCTCTTGATGTAATTTTAGATGATAACACTTTTACAATATTCGCATTAATTATTAGTGCCAATAGAAAAAACTATGATAAATATTTAAATTTAAACTCTTTCAAAAAACTTTGTGAGCAAATAAATATTAAAACTCCATCAAATATAAATGAGTTTCACAATATACAAAACAGTATTGTTGAATTAATTCATGAAAAAAGTTCTAAAAATTTAATTACTACTTTAATTGAGTCATTTGAGTATTTAAATAATCAAAATATACTAAATACAGAAGGTTTTAAAAAACTAATATCACTGTTTGAAAATAAAAATATAGAAGATAGTGATTTAGAACATATAAAAAAGATGGAAAGTGATAGTAAAACTCCATTTAAAGATCTAAAAGTTATTATTGAAAATACTTTAATTGATTTAAAAAAAGAGCTAAAAAGCAAAGAAATTTTAATAGAACTTGAAGATATAAACTCTTATATGAATAATCAAAAGTTCTCTATTGGAATAACAGGTGTTATGAATGCAGGAAAATCTACAATGCTAAATGCACTTATGGGAAAAGAGATTTTAGGGAGTGCCGTTGTTCCTGAGACCGCAAATTTGACTATTGTAAAACATAATCCAACTGATAATGCAAAAGTTTTCTATTGGAATAAGAAAGAGTGGCAAAAAATTGAAGATAGTGCAAATAGTTTAGAAAGTATGAGAGATTTTGTAGATGAAACAAATAGAGTTTTTGGTGAAAATCTAAAAAATTATGTACAAGAAACTTCAAGATTTGATGAAGTTGATATAAATGATTTAAAATCTTACACTTCAGCAGAACATAGTGCAAAAAAATGTAATCTTGTAAAATATGTTGAGCTAGGTAGTAATCTTAAATTCTTAAGTGATGGTATAGAAATAGTTGATACTCCAGGTCTTGATGACCCTGTTATTCAAAGAGAGGAGATTACAAAAGAGTATATTAGCAAATGTGATATGATGATGCATCTTATGAATGTATCACAAAGTGCAACTTTGAAAGATGTTGAGTTTATTATAGATGCTGTTTTATATCAAAATATTTCAAAACTTTTAGTTGTAATTACAAGAGCTGATACAGTAAGTAAAAAAAATCTAGACGAAGTTATACAATATACTAAAACTTCAATACAAAGGCAACTAAAAGCTCAAAATAAAGACTCTCAATTAGATCATATTTTAAATACTATAAAATTTATTCCAATATCAGGCTATATGGCACTTTTACATAGAACAGGAAGAGAGAAAGAGGCACTAGAAGCTGGTTTTACATTGGAAGATACAGGAATTTTAGAGATAGAAAATTATCTAATGGAGAGTCTATTTGGAACTTCTTCTGCTAAAGGAGATTTAGTAATTCAATCAGCAAAAACTCAAATTAATAGAGTTTTAGAGAAACAAATAGGATTTAATAACTATGAGCTAACTTTATTAAATAAATCAAAAGATGAGCTTGAAATAGAGTTAAAAGAGTTTAACAAGAAAAAAGATGCAAATAAAAGAGTACTTTATTCTATGAGTGAAGATATAAATTATTATAAAAATGATGCAAAATCATATATTGACTCTTTAGAAACATTTTTACAAAGTGAATTATTAGAACTTCAAAATATAATAAAACAAAGAGTTGTAAATGATACTAGATACTCTTTAGAAAAAACAAAAAAAAGACCAGAAAATGCTAGAGTAAAAGTTATTGTTGAAACTGCAATTAAAGATGGAATTATTGATGTTATAAGAGATTATCGATATAAATTTATAAAAAAATCTCAAACTATAGGCGAACAATGTGAACAAAAATATCATGACTTAGGTTTTCTAATTGGACATAAAAATGAAAACTTTGATGCTAGAGGATTCTTTCAAGAAGATTTTAAAAGTGGTTTTTTAACATCAAACAATGAAATTATGGTTAATCAAATAATAGTAGCTGTAGCAAGTGCAAAAGAAGGAAAATTAAACGAGCTTGATAGAAATATTGAAGAAATAGTAAAAAATCAATTTAAAACTATTGAAGATGATATTAAAACTAAAGCAAAAAAAGTTAGTTCACTATTAATTGAAAACTTTTTTGATACTTTAAATGCTCCTCTAAAAGAGTTTGAGCAAAGATTAATAAATGAAGAGGCAACTCTTCAGGAGAAAATTTCAACATTTGAAGATAATGAGAAAAACAAAGCTGAATTATCTATAAATTTACACAAAAATATAAAAAAACTTGAAAATATTATGTTAAATATAAAAGGATTAAAATAATGAGTGCAAATTTTAACATTTTAAAAAATTTTGCTAGTGAATATCATGAAAACAACTCAATAAAAGAGATAGTATATGAAGATGGTCTAGTTGGTGAAATTCAAAAAACGATAGATAAACTTTTAGATGAAAAATTCTATCCATCAATTCAGTTTCAAACAATTTTAAATAAACAATTAAAAAGAGCTAGATATCCTATGGAAGTTGCAATTACTGGACAATTTAGTGCTGGAAAATCTACATTTTTAAATGCCCTACTCTCAAGAAATATTTTACCAACTGGAATTACTCCAGTTACCTCTAAAGTAAATTTTATAAATTATGGTGAAGATTTTAAACTTAAAATTACATACTACTCTGGAGCAACAGAGTTTGCACCAATAGAAAGTATTGCTGATTTTACAGATCAAAGAAAAGATGAGATGCAAAACATAAAATATCTTACTCTTTATGCTCCAATGCCTATTTTAAAAGATATATCTTTTGTTGATACTCCTGGTCTTAACTCTCAATCACAAAGTGATACAGATGTTACAAAAAGAGTTTTAAAAGATGTTGGAGGAATTATTTGGTTAACACTTATTGATAATGCTGGAAAACTATCAGAAGCACAAGTTTTAGAAGAGTATATGCAACACTTTAAAAATAAATCTTTGTGTGTTTTAAATCAAAAAGATAAACTAACTCCTGAGCAAGTAGAAACAACTACAAACTATGTAAAAGATAAATTTGGTAAATATTTTGCAAAAGTTGTGCCAATTTCTGCAATTAAAGCATTAGAAGGAAGAGCAAAAGAGAAAGATATTTTAATAGAAGATGAAAATATAAATCTTTTATCTGAGTTAAAAAAAGAGCTTTTATCTAGTGATATTGAAAATAATAACAACATAGAAAAACTTTTATCTGAACATAAAAATAGAATAAAAACTATAAAATTAACTGATACAACACTTAATACAAAACTTTTAGAAGACTCAAATATTCAAGAGGTTTTAGATTTTATTGAAACTACTATTAGACCACAAGCTTCTGAAGCAAAAGAGTTTGCTATAAAAAAAGATTTAAGAAATTTTTGTGATATTTTAGTAAAAGAGTATGAAACAATAATAAAAGTTTATGATGCTTTAGTTGAAATTTTAGAGTCTTGTGAACCTAGAGTTCTTGAAGCTTTTGATAATATCTATAAAAAATATTCAAAAGAACTGTTTACAATCTATAACTCTCTAGAGAGTGTAATGGAGAAAATTGCACATGAAACATTTAAAAATATAAAAAGAAAAAAATCTACAAGATTTGAAGCTTCAAAATCACTATTTGGTGAAAAAATCGAAAAATTCGATTTTGAAACATTTTGGGTAGATAGTGATGCTATTTACAAAGCTTTATTTTATGATGATCAAACTGTTGATAAAATGTTTAAAAGATCAATGAAGCTACTTAAAAATGTTGAATTAGATACTGATGAATCTTTTAGAGAAGTTTTTAGAATAGTAAAAAATGATATTGTAAAATGGCAAGAAAACTATGAGCTTATAAGAAAAAATAGAGAAATTGCATCTGATATTGAGTTTTCAAATACAAGACACTTTGCTGCAAAAGTTTATGAAAATGTTATAAGGTTTTTCTATAAAGCAATTTTAGAAAACATTTCAGCTTTAAGAAAAAAGTTTGCATATTTTAATGGTGCATTATCTTATTCATATATTCAAACAACACAAGCAACTATTGCTCATTTTGAACAACAAATAGTAGAAAGTGAAGAGTTATACAAAAAAGAGCCTAGTAGATTTTCTATAAATTGTCCAAGAGAAGATGAGATAGTTGCAAAATTAAAAGCAAATTTTGGTTTTGAAAAAATAGAAGATTTTTTAACTTCAAAAAGAAACTATCTATTTAAAATTATAAAATACTCAAAAGAGCAATATTTAGAGATAAATAAAGATAGAATACTTTTCGTAAAAGATAAAAAAGAGCAATTTATAACAAAAATAGAAGATCTTGAAAAAATTAAAAATGAGATATAAAAGGATATAATTTGCCACAAAATATTACAGAAAATTTAGAGTTTCAGGAATTAATACAAAATCATTGTAAAGAACAACTTAACTTTTTTATATCAAAAGGTATTGATTTTAGTATTGTTGCGAATATTTCAAATATAACTTTTAATCCTGAGCTACCAAATAGTATAAAAGAGAATTTGAGTAAATTCTCTTTATTTACTTTAACTGGCTATACATTTCAATCAGCACACATTAAAGAAGAGTGTTTATATTTTGAAGCTGGATTTGGGAAAGATAACTTTGGAAGTTTAGTTCAAATACCATTTAGTTCGATTTTTCAAATTATTAAAAATGATAATATTGTTTTTATAAATATAAGTGCAACTTTGGAAAATATCAATCAAAATCCAAAAAACAAATCAATGAATATATTTAAAAATAACCCAAATAATAGTAAATTTAACTAAAAAATAGTTTAAATAACTATTTTTTAGGTGAAAACTTAAATAGTGCGCATCCCCAAGTTAGTCCACCACCAAATGCGTCAAACAGTACAGTGTCTCCAGCTTTAATTCTACCTTGCTCAAAAGCATAATTCATAGCCATTGGAATTGATGCAGCTGATGTATTTCCATACTTATCAACTGTTACAACAGTTTGTTCATCACTTATATTTAAAGCTTCACCAACAGCTTTTATAATTCTATAATTTGCTTGATGAGGAATAAAATGAGTAATATCTTTATTTGAAAGATTATGTTTTTCTAAAATTTTTACAACATCCGAAGTCAATGTCTTAACAGCAAGCTTAAAAGTCTCATTCCCTTTCATAGTGATACAAGCCATTTTTGCATCTACAACCTCTTGACTACATGGATGTTTACTTCCACCACCAGTAGTTTTAATTAAATCTTCGTAAGTTCCATCACTAGAACAACTAATATCAATTATTGCTTCACTTTTATCATCTGTAGCACTAATTATTGCGGCACCTGCGCCATCTCCAAATATAAAACAAGTTGTTCTATCTTCATAATTTAAAATTGAACTATATTTTTCGGCTCCAACTATTAAAACATTTTTCTTTAAACCTGATTCAATAAAAGCTTTTGCAATATTTAAAATATATACAAAACCTGTACATGCAGCACTTACATCAAAAGCCATAACATCTTTTATATCTAATTTTGAAGCAATCAAACAAGCAGTTGAAGGCATACATAAAAAATCTGGTGTAACTGTTGCACAAATTATTAAATCTATCTCATCTTTAGAAATATTTGCTCTTTTTATTGCAACTTCTGCAGCTTTTGCACCTAAATCAGAAGATGCTTCATTATCTTCAGCTATTCTTCTCTCTTTTATACCTGTTCTTTTTGTAATCCACTCATCATTTGTATCAATTATTTTTTCAAAATCTGCATTAGTCATTATTTTTGATGGAATATAAGCACCAATTGACCTAAAAGCCGCATATTTCATATCATTTCCTTAAAGAGTAGGTTCTTTACTACTACTTTCATTTATTAAATATTTCTCTAATCTTTGCTCAATTACAGAATCTAAATTTGAGCTAGCACTATTAATTGCTTGAAAAATTGCATTTTTTATAGCTTTTGGATTTGATTTACCATGGGATATTATCACTGGTGCTTTTACTCCAAGAAGTGGAGCACCACCATACTCTGCATAATCAACTTTTAATTTAAGATTTTTAAAAACCTTTCTCATTAAAACTGCACCAGCTATTGATATAAGAGATCTTTTTAAATCTTTCTTCATAATTTTACTAATAGTATCAGCAACGCCCTCAGCTGTTTTTAGTAGGATATTACCTACAAAGCCATCACAAACAACAACATCTACTGTTCCTTTGAAGATATCATTTCCTTCAACATTTCCAGCGAAGTTAGGAACTTTAGAAATTAACTTATAAGCCTCTTTAGTTACTTCATTTCCCTTGCTCTCTTCTTCTCCATTGCTTAATAGTCCAATTATTGGTTCATCAAGTCTTAGCACAACTTGCGCATAAGCTTGACCCATAATTGCAAATTGGAATAAGTTTTTCGCATCACTATCTACATTTGCACCAACATCTAATACTAAAGTATTTTGATTTTCGCTCGTGGGCATAAGTGTTGCAATGGCAGGCCTTGAAACACCTTTTAATCTTCCGATTTTTAATGTAGCTAAAGACATAGAAGCTCCAGAGTGACCAGCTGATACAACAGCATCTGCTTTACCATCTTTTACTAACTCTATTGCTTTATAAATAGTTGACTCTTTTCTTTTTAGAGCATCAGTTGCACTATCATGCATACTAATAACATCTTTTGTATCCAAAATCTCTATTCTATCATTAAATGTAGGTGGGATAAGTTTTGAAAGTTGTTCTTTATCTCCTACAGCTATAGCTGTAAAATTGTTATTGTTTCTAATGGCTAGAATAAGTCCTTCTATTATTGGTTCGGGACCAAAGTCCCCTCCCATTGCATCTATTGCTATTTTTATCATTAGTTTTTGTATTCACCAGTGTTTGGGTTAACCATATGAGGCATTTTCCAAGAACCATCACTATCTTTTACTGGTCTTTTTAATGCAACCTTATAATGAGTTCTTCTCATTGCTGATCTTGAATGAGATACTCTTCTTTTTGGTACTGCCATAATTATTCTCCTATTTTAAAATTCTTGTTCAAATATGCTACTATCTGCTATACAATCTTTACAGTACAAGTAGTCACTTTTTATACTATTTACTTCACTTTGAATTATTTCATCAAAATCAATTAAACTATTTTCAATTTCTATTACTAAAAATTCATCTTCGTCTCCTTTAAATACTCCATCACTTAAAAGAAGTTTTAACTCTTCATTTACAACCAAAGTATCTAAAGCTCCACATCTTGAGCAATCTATTTCAATATTTCCTATTAAACTTGCTTCAATTTTTACTAACGATGATGAAATTCTACAAAAAGTACCTTCAATTTTAACTGAATTTAAAGAAGTATTGAACTCTTTTTTTTCTTGAGGTATTTTCTTAAACTCTATTTTCATCTTATATTAACAAATTTCTCTTTGTGCAAAAAAGAAATCAATTTCAATAGCTGCATTTTCTAAAGAGTCACTTCCATGTACTGCATTTGCATCAATTGAATCTGCAAAATCTGCTCTAATTGTTCCAGCTGCAGCTTCTTTAGGGTTTGTTGCACCCATTAAATCTCTATTTTTTGCCATTGCGTTAACACCTTCTAAAACTGAAACTACAACAGGTCCACTAATCATAAATTCAACCAAATCTTTAAAGAAAGGTCTAGCTGCATGAACTGCATAAAAAGCTTCAGCATCAGCTTTGCTTAATTGTAGTTTTTTTGTAGCTGCAATTCTTAATCCAGCACTTTCAAATCTATCTAAAATTTTACCAACTACATTTTTTGCAACTGCATCTGGTTTTATTATCGATAATGTTCTTTCCATAATCTAATCCTCTTTGTTTTTTTAGTCGCGGATTTTATCTAAAAAAAGATAAAAAAGCAAGTTTTATAACTTTATTACTCTACTACAGGTTCTCCAACCTCTCCTCTATCCTCTTTTTCTATCTTGCTAGAACCAACTTCATCCCAAACTATACAACCCTCAGTAGGACATGCATCTGCACATGCTGGAGCATCATTGTGACCAACACACTCTACACATTTATCTTTATACACATAATATACATCTTCACCCGTTGGGTTATCATCATTATCTACTATTGCTCCAACTGGACACTCATCTAAACATGCATCACAGCTAATACAAATATCAGTAATCTTTACTGCCATATCTATCTCCATAAAAAATTTTATAAAACTCTATCAAAGTAAAAATAAATATATTATTAAAGATAAAGATTATCTTTTGAAAAATATTTTTATTTTTAAGCTTACTCTAAAAAAATAGTGATATAATTTCATCATTAAATTTTAAAAAAATAAAAAGGATTAAAAATGTTAGTAACAAAAAAAGCTCCAGATTTTACAGCTACAGCTGTTTTAGCAGATGGTTCAATTTCAGAAGATTTTAACTTATATAAAAATATCGGAAAAAATGGTGCTGTACTATTTTTCTACCCATTAGACTTTACTTTTGTTTGTCCATCAGAAATTATTGCGTTTTCAAATAGAATTAAAGAGTTTGAAGATAGAGGAATCCAAGTAATTGGTTGTTCTGTTGATTCTCAATTCTCACACTTTGCATGGAGAGAAACTCCAGTTGAAAATGGTGGAATTGGAAGAGTTAAATATCCATTAGTTGCAGATATTACAAAACAAATCTCAAAAGATTATGATGTTTTATTTGGTGATTCAGTTGCATTAAGAGGTTCTTTCTTAATTGATAAAGATGGAACAGTAAGACATGCAGTTATTAATGATTTACCACTTGGAAGAAACATTGATGAGATGATTAGAATGGTTGATACTATGCTATTTACAAATGAGCATGGTGAAGTTTGTCCAGCTGGTTGGTCAAAAGGTGACGAAGGAATGAAAGCTGATAAATCTGGTGTTGCTGAATATTTAGCTAAACACTCTTCTGATTTATAATTATAAATTCAAATTAAAAAGAGAGTAAAATTTTTACTCTCTTTTTTACTTTTCTTGACAAATTTATAAATATTAACTAAAATCACATTTCACTTTTTTTAAAAGCTACAAAAACTACAAAAATACATATATTATGTAAATTCAAAGGTAAAAAACTCATGGAAGAGTCAAAAGAAGATTTAAAATCAAAAAATAGTAAAAAAACAAGAACTCATATACCAGTAGATGGATATAAAATAGAGCAGCTAAGAGAACTTCCAATTGAAACTCTAATCGACATAGCTAATGATTTAGATGTTGAAAACCCACAAGAATTAAAAAGACAAGATTTAATGTTTATGATACTTGCTTCTCAAATAGATGCAGGTGGATTTATTCTTTTTACTGGTATTTTAGAGATAAAAGATGGTGGATTTGGTTTTTTAAGAGCAATTGATGGAAACTTTTCTGATACTTCAAATGACTCTTACGTAAGTGCTACTCAAATTAAAAAATTTGCACTAAGAACTGGAGATATTGTAACAGGACAAGTAAGACCACCAAACAAAGATAGTGAAAAATATAATGCGCTACTTAAAATTGAAGCAATAAATTATCTACCAGTAAAAGATTCTAAAAATAGACCTCTATTTGATAATTTAACTCCTTTATATTCAACTACAAAATTTAAATTTGAATACGATTCACAAAAATTAACTGGAAGA
This sequence comes from Aliarcobacter cryaerophilus, assembly GCF_014352935.1. The sequence continues at coordinate 1,652,105 of NZ_CP060694.1, forward strand.
GTTTTAGATCTTTTTGCTCCTATGGGTAAAGGTCAAAGAAGTTTAATTGTAGCTCCTCCAAAAACTGGTAAGACGGAACTTTTAAAAGAGTTAGCTCATGCAATAAGTAAAAATCACCCAGAAGTTACATTAATGGTTTTATTAATTGATGAGAGACCTGAAGAGGTAACTGATATGCAAAGAAGTGTTAAAGGTGAAGTTTATAGCTCTACTTTTGACTTACCAGCTCAAAACCATGTTAGAGTTGCTGAAATAGTTATTGAAAAAGCAAAAAGACTTGTAGAGATGAAAAAAGATGTTGTAATTTTACTTGATTCTATTACAAGATTAGCAAGAGCTTATAATACTGTAACACCATCATCTGGAAAAGTTCTTTCAGGTGGAGTTGATGCAAATGCTCTACACAAACCAAAAAGATTTTTTGGAGCAGCAAGAAATATTGAAGAGGGTGGAAGTCTTACAATTATTTCAACAGCACTTATTGATACTGGTTCAAAAATGGACGAAGTTATTTTTGAAGAGTTCAAAGGAACTGGAAACTCTGAAGTAGTTCTTAGTAGAAATGCATCAAATAAAAGAGTTTATCCTGCTATTGATATTGTAAAATCAGGAACTAGAAAAGAAGAGCTTCTTTTAACTCCTGACATTTTACAAAAAACTTGGATTTTAAGAAATGCTATGAGTGAAATGGATGAAGTAGATGTTTTAAAATTCTTATATCCAAAAATGCAAAAAACAAAAAATAATGATGACTTTTTTGCTTCAATGAACGAATAAATTACTTAATATCTTCTTAAAAATGAGAAAAAAGGTAAAATTTTTATAAATTTGTAAAGATTTTACCTAAATTTAAACAAAATCAAATAATTCTTCTGATAAACTCCTTTCCCGAAATTTGAATAAAAGGAAGGAAAATGGCAAATATAAACGAACTTTTAGAATATCTAAAAAGAACAAGTCCTGGACAAGATGAGTTTCATCAAGCTGCTGAAGAGGTTTTACATTCACTAGAACCACTATTCGAAAAATATCCAAAATATAAAGAGAATAAAGTTTTAGAAAGATTAGTTGAACCTGAAAGACAAATAATGTTTAGAGTTACTTGGGTTGATGATAAAGGAGAAATCCAAATCAACAAAGGTTATAGAATACAATTTAGTTCGACTTTAGGGCCATACAAAGGTGGATTAAGATTTCACCCAAGTGTAAACACTGGAATTATTAAATTTTTAGGGTTTGAACAAATATTCAAAAATGCTTTAACAGGTCTTCAAATTGGTGGAGGAAAAGGTGGAAGTGACTTTGATCCAAAAGGTAAATCAGATAATGAAATAATGGCGTTTTGTCAAGCTTTTATGACTGAACTTTACAGACACATTGGAGCAACTACAGATGTTCCAGCTGGAGATATTGGTGTTGGTGGAAGAGAAATCGGATATATGTTTGGTATGTATAAAAAACTTGCAAACACATATGATGGAACTTTAACAGGTAAATCTCTAAAATGGGGTGGATCACTTGCAAGAACTGAAGCAACTGGTTATGGTTGTGTATATTTTGCAAAAAATATGCTTGAATCTAGAGGAGAAAGTTTAAAAGGTAAAAGATGTACAGTTTCTGGTTCTGGAAATGTATCTATTTATACTATTGAAAAACTATATCACTTAGGTGCATTACCAATTACTTGTAGCGATTCATCTGGAATGATTTTAGATGAAGAAGGTATTGATTTAGACCTTTTAAAAGAGTTAAAAGAGAACCAAAGAGCTAGATTAACTGAGTATGTAAAATATAGAAAAAATGCAAAATATATTCCAGTTTCAGATTATCCAAAAGGTAGAAATGCAGTTTGGTCAGTTCCATGTTTCGCAGCATTCCCAAGTGCAACACAAAATGAATTAAATTTAGAAGATGCTAAAGAATTAATTAAAAATGGTTGTGTTTGTGTAAGCGAAGGTGCAAATATGCCTTCAACAAATGAAGCTGTTGATTTCTTTGTTGCACAAAAAATTGCATATGGACCAGGAAAAGCAGCAAACGCTGGTGGAGTTGCTACAAGTCAATTAGAGATGGCACAAAATGCTTCTATGGTTTCTTGGACTTTTGAAGAGGTTGATGCAAAACTAGAAAAAATTATGAAACATATTTTTGATACAGCAAGCGCAACTGCAAAAGAGTTTGGAGAGCCAACAAACCTTGTTTTAGGAGCAAATATTGCTGGATTTAGAAGAGTAGCTGATGCTATGATTGAGCAAGGAATTGTTTGATAAAAAATAGAACTTAAGGATTTTTCCTTAGGTTTACCAAAAACTTACTTTTATATATAAACCCTTTAACCACATAATAATCATTTAGAAAACTTAAAATTTATTTTCCTTTTATTCAATTAAAATTTTAAGTTTTCAAATTATAAACAAAAACATTCCTAAAGAGTTCTTGCTTAACATTTTAGTTATATGTTTTTGGTTATAATTTCGCAAATTTTCAGTAAGGAAAAAGTTGAAAGTAGGAGTTTTTGATTCGGGTCTTGGTGGATTAACTGTACTAAATGCAATTATTAAACAACTAAAAGGTGCCGAAATATTTTACATAGCTGATACTTTATATGCACCTTATGGTGATAAAAATAAAGATGAAATATTTTCAAGATCTGAAAAAATTACAAATTTTTTATTAAAAAATTATGAAATAGATGCACTTGTAATTGCTTGCAATACAGCTACATCAGTTGCAATAAAGCATTTAAGAGAAGTTTTTCCCTCTTTAATAATTATTGGTACTGAACCTGGAATAAAACCAGCAATAAATAATACAAAAACAAAAAATATTGGTATTCTAGCAACAGCTTCAACTCTAAAAGGTGAAAAATATCAACTTCTAGCAAATGAATTAACAACAAAAAGTGAAGTAACTTTGCATGAACAAGCATGTATTGGTTTAGTTGAACAGATTGAAAATGGTGAGATAAATAGTTTAAAAACTTACACTATGCTTGAAAATTGGCTAAAGCCAATGCTTCACAACAAAGTTGATACAATTGTTTTAGGTTGCACACATTATCCTTTAGTAAAAAAAACAATTCTTGATATTGTAGGTGAAGATGTTCTTTTAATTGATACAGGTGATGCAATTGCAAAAAGAGTTGTAGCTCTAAGTCAAGATTTACAAAACCATAATAAAAATGCTTTAAATATAGAGATTTTATACACTGGAAAGATAAATTCAGATATGGTAAAAATAATTTTAGGAAAAAACAAATTTGAAATGAGGAAATGTGAATTATGAGTCCAAATATAAAAGATGATAGAGTTTTAGCTCTTAAATACAGACCTGAAAAATTTGAAGACCTAATAGGACAAAATACAATTTCTCAAACTTTAAGTCTTGCTTTGGATAGTAAAAGATTATCTCATGCATATTTGTTTTCTGGACTTAGAGGAAGTGGAAAAACTTCAACAGCTAGAATTATGGCTAAAGCACTTTTATGCGAAAATGGACCAACTAGCCACCCTTGTGAAGTTTGTGAAAACTGCCTTAGTGCAAAAAGTGGAAAACATCTTGATATTATTGAAATGGATGCTGCAAGTAATAGAGGAATTGATGATATAAAAGAGTTAATAGAGCATACAAAATACAAACCTAATATTGCAAGATATAAAGTTTTTATTATAGATGAAGTTCATATGCTTACAACTCAAGCTTTTAATGCTCTGCTTAAAACTTTAGAAGAGCCTCCAGCTTTTGTAAAATTTATACTTGCAACAACTGATGCTTTAAAACTTCCAGCAACAATTCTTAGTCGAACTCAACACTTTAGATTTAATAAAATATCTCAAAGTGATGTAGTTCATCATCTTTCTCATATTTTAAATATAGAAAATATTGAATTTGAAAAAGATGCTTTAGAAATACTTGCAAGAAGTGGACAAGGAAGCTTAAGAGACACATTGACTCTTCTTGACCAAGCTATTATTTTCTCAAAAGGAAGAGTTGCAACCTCTAGTGTCGTTGATATGCTAGGATTAATAAATCCAGCTTTAATGGAAAAAATATTTAAAGTAATCTTAAATAAAGAAGATATAAATCCCTTGCTTTGGGAGCTTCAATCATATGAAGTTGGTCAAATTTGTGATGAGATTGCAATCTTTTTAAAAGATAAGATGATTTCAAAAGATGTTAAATTTGATATTACTTTATTTGATAGATTTTTTAGAATTTTAAGTGAGGCAAAATATCTTTTAGCTTTAAATAGTGATGATGGGTTTGTATTAATTCTAACTTTGCTTAAACTAATTGAAGCAACTAACTTAAAAAGTATAGATGAAATTATAGAACAAATAGAAAAGATACCTACAAAACCTGAAATTAAGAGTGATATAAATATAGAATTAAAATCGGAAATTAAAAAAGAGTCAAATTATAAAGAAGAAGTTATTTTAGAAGATTCTAAAATTGAAAATAGCAACTTTGAAGAGATTTCATATATACCTTTTGAGGAAGAGACAAACAAAAATAGTGATAAGTATCAACTACTAATAGAAAAAGTTTATGATAGAGACCCTATTTTAGGAGAATGTTTTGAAAGAAATTTTATTTTTGATGGTTTTTCAAATAATATTTTAAATATCATATCTTATGCAAAAGATGAAGATAGACAACTCCTTTTTAAATATTTTGGACTTATTAAATCATTTGCTCAAGATATTTTTGGATTAAATATTGAGTTAAATTTTAAAAAGGAGGAGGCCACCTTACTAAATGAGCCTAAAAAAGAGAATGATAGTTTTTTAAACGAAACTGGTTCAATGATTGAAGATATAGAATTAGGAAGTGGATGTGTTGCAGATATGACAAAAAGTATTAATGAAGCGATATCTTCTAAAGAGTTACAAATTGATGATATTTTAAATTCAAAAATGCTAAATAAAGCAAAAGAGTTATTTGATATTAAAAAAATTACAGTAAAATCGAGAAGTTGAAAATTAACTTTCAATTAATCAAAAAAAGATAGACTATAAAATTATTTAAAAGGAAAAAAGAATATGAACAAACTTACAAAATTATTAGTTTTAAGCTCAATAGCTAGTGCAACTCTATTTGCAAATGATAACTTAGTAATTGATTTTGAAAAAAAGAGATTATCACAGAACCCAAATGTTAAAGCAAGCAATATAAAGATTTTTTATAAAAAAGAGCTTGAAGCGAAAGGATGGTATGGTTATATTTTAGATTTTGATGCAGTAATTCAAGATAAAAATATGAAAGTAAAAGATACTTTATTTAGTGATGGAAAAGTTGTAGCAACAGATTTATTTGACATAACAACATCAAAATCACTTAAATCTACTATTGTTCCAAATATAACTGATAAATACTATCAAAAATCAAAGCTAGTAGCTGGAAGTGAAAAAGCAAAAGATAAAATTGTTATTTTTTCAGATCCTCTTTGCCCATTTTGTGCACAATATGTTCCAGAAGTTATAGAATTTGTAAATAAAAATAGTGATAATATTGCACTTTATTACTACGCTTTCCCTCTAACTCACATACATCCAGCATCTACAACATTATCTAAATTAATTGATATAGCAAAAACGAAATTAGGTCAAGAGGCTGTTTTAAAGGCATATAAAGTTGATTGGTCAAAACATTTTGCTCCATCAACTACTGATGAAAAAACTATTTTAGATGCATTTAACAAAGAGTTAGAGACAAATATTAAAGTTCAAGATTTAAGTAAAAAAGAGATAGTTGCTAACCTTGAAAAAGAGATAGCTTCAGGTGATGATCTTTTAGTTAGTGGAACTCCAACTATTTATGTTAATGGTGAGATTGACCCAACAAAAGAGTTATATAAATCTTTAATTAAAAAATAAATGAGGAAATAATGGAAAAACTTGTAATTGCAACTAGAAGAAGCCAATTAGCACTTTGGCAAAGTGAGTATATAAAAGCTGAACTTTTAAAACACTATCCAAATATGGAAGTAGAGCTTCAAGAGTTTACTACAAAAGGGGATAAGATTTTAGATGTTCCTTTGGCAAAAATTGGTGGAAAAGGGCTTTTTACAAAAGAGCTTGAAGTTGCAATGCTTGAAGGAAGTGCTCATTTAGCTGTTCACTCACTAAAAGATGTACCAACACAGTTTGAAGATGGGCTTGTTCTTGCTGCTGTTTCAAAGAGATTTAATCCACAAGATGCACTTTTAAGTAATAAATACAAAACAATTGAAGAGTTACCAAAAGGTGCTGTTGTTGGAACTACGAGTTTAAGAAGAAGAATGGCTATAAAGATGTTAAGACCTGATATTGAACTTAAAGATTTAAGAGGAAATATCAATACAAGAATAGCAAAACTAAATGCAGGTGAGTATGATGCAATAATACTTGCAGCAACTGGAATAGAGAAGTTGCATTTACAAAATGAGGTAAAATATTTCACTCCTATTTCAACAGATGTTATGATTCCATCTATGGGACAAGCAACTTTAGGAATTGAGACAACAAATGATCCAAAAATAATTGAGATAGTAAAAGTTTTAAATGATAAAAATGCGCAAATTGAATCAACAATAGAGAGAGGTTTTGTAGATACTTTACAAGGTGGTTGTCAAGTTCCAATTGGTGTAAAAGCAACAATTCAAGATGAAAAAAGTGTAAAAATATCTGCAATTGTAGGACTTCCTGATGGAACGGAATATATAAAAGATGAAAAAATTATAGATATAAACTCTTTTGAGAGTGCTGGAAGAGATTTTGCAAATGAGTTTATAAAAAAAGGTGCAGTTGAGCTTCTAAAAAGAGCTGAAGCTATGGCTTTTAAATAATCGTTTCTATGATTTAAAAGCTAGTTTCTAGCTACACTATTTTGATATATTTCTTTTTCAACACTTTATTAAATAAACGGTTCCTTTAAAATGGGAACCATTTAAAAGGAGAAAATATGAGAATAAAAATCGAAGATACACTTTTTTGTTTAGTTGATGTTCAAGAAAAGCTTTTCCCACATATTGGAAATAAAGATGAGCTTTTAAGAACTCTTCCAATACTTGTAAAGGGTATGAAAACTTTAGATGTTCCTATTATTGTAAATGAGCAGTATAAAAAAGGAATTGGGGAAACAATAGAGCCTTTAAAAGAGCTTGTAACTGAATACGCTACTTACGAAAAAACTACCTTTTCAGGATGTCAAAATAGTGATATTTTAAATGCTTTTAAAAAATCTGGTAAAAAAAATATTGTTGTTGCTGGAATAGAGACTCATGTTTGTGTTCTTCAAACTTGTATTGATTTACTTGAAAATGGATTTAATGTTATTTTAGTAACAAACTGTTGTGGAAGTAGAACAAAGCTTGACCACAAAATGGCAATTAAAAGATTAATTCAAGCAGGTGTAGTTCCTACAACTTATGAATCAATTTTATTTGAGCTAACTTTAGATTCTAAAAATCCAAACTTTAAAGAAATATCTTCACTAATAAAATAGTTTAAAACTGGGTTCAAACCCTTTTTTAAACTACTCCCTATTACAAATAGTTTTATAAGTACAATAAGTACAAATAGCTTTATCTTCAGTTTTACAAAAATCAATTTTACTTTTACTTTGATTTTTTAAATCATCAAAAATAATTTGCAAAAGTTCCAATTTTTCATTTAAAACAACTTCTTGCTTCAAACTATTTTCAAAAATATCATAGTAAAAGGCTTTTATATTTGTCGTTTCATACAAATTTTTTATTGCTAAAAAATAAAACTCTAATTGAAAATCACAAGATTTGCTATATGTATTTATTGTATCTATTTTCAAGCTTCTTGAAGTTTTATAATCTATTAGCTCATAACTATCTTCAAATTTATCAACTCTATCTATAACTCCAATTAATTCAAATTCATTAAAATTTACAGAAAATTTCTTTTCAATCTCAACTATTTCTCTAGTTTCTAATCTCTTTTTATCATCTTCTAAAAGTTTTTTAATGTTATGTTTAAAAACTTCTAAATCAAGAATTAAAAAAGGATTGCTACTTTTATATTTTAAAAAAATTTCATCTATATTTGAATTCTCATTTTTATAGTACTCTTCAAGAATACTATGTACTATATTACCAAGTTCAAAACTCTTCGGAAGTTTAGAAATTGTATGTTCTTTTAGTTTTAAAATATAGTTTAAATACCACTTTCTTTTACACTCTAAAAACATTTTTAAGCCACTTGCTGACCAAGTTTGTTTTGTCAAATCAATATTTAAAAAAATCTCTTCATCTTTATATTCAAGCTTTCTACTCTTGTATAAAATATCTTTATATTCATCATCATTTGTTGAGATTTTTATATCAGAAAATAACTCATAAGCAAACTTTGAAATATCATCTTCTTTTGATTCAACATAAGAGATAAATATATTCTTTGAAGAGTCTATCAATCTTTTATAATAATATTTTTGAAGGTTCTCTCTATCAATTTTTGTTGGTAAATTTGCCAAATATTTTACTTTTGTAGATAAAAATTTATCTTTTAATGAAATTTTTGGAATAAATGAGTTATTAAAATCACAAATAATAATAGCATCAAAATCTATAAGCCGTGTTTCAAGAAGTCCCATAACTGTTATTTTTCCTGAATGTGCATCATCTAAAGATATTTTTGCTAATTTTTGAAGAAAGATTTTATAAATATCTTTTAGTTTTAGATTAAAATTTTGTGAAAATAATACAAAATTTAGTTTATATACTATCTCATCATATTTTTCTAGTATCTCTAAATTTTGCTCAAGATTTTTTAAAAAATCTGTTATTTGTATAAATCTCTCTTTTGTACAAACTTTATTCCAAAAAGGTTTAATCTCTTTTTCTATAAATTCAAAATCTAAATTCAAAAACTTTATATTTTCTATATTTTTTAACTCATTTTCTAATATATAATTATATATTGCATTTGATTTTTGATATATATTTTTATTTAAAATAGTTTTACCCATAGCAAAGTTAAAGTAGTTTTCTCTATCAAAAAGCTCTAAAGTAGCAGCAAAACTCTCATCAGGTAATATAACTGCAATTTTATTCGGATTTATACCAAAATTAACACAATTCACTATTGATGATTTGATATATGAAAGTTGATTTAGTCTTGATGAAAAACCTTTGATTTCAATATTTTTATTAGTTTTTTCTAATAATATTTCGCTAATAATCTCTTTTTTAGAAAGATTAATCGTATAAATATGATCTAATTTTAGTTCAAAATCCATATTTTTAAATACTTGAAGAGATTTCTGATTATAAATATTTGAGAAAAAGTTTATTTTTAAATCTTTAATTTTAGATATTTCTAGAATCATTTCAAACTCTTGTTTTGTAAAATATCCTTCAAAATATATTGTAATATCTTCAAAAAGTTCTAGATATTCTAAATTTATCCTATAATTTTCTCTCAAATTTAATCTATCAACAAATAAATTTTTATCCAAAAGTTTTTTATAGTTTTTTAAAACTTCACTTAATATTGCTAAATGTTCACCATAAAACTCATAAGTATCTTTTGTTTTAATCTCATTTATATCAATACCTTCACTTGATATTTCTAAAAAAAATCTATATATATATTCACTTTGAGTTAAAAATTTTGTAAAACTAGAACTAATTCCTAGTTTCTTAATATCAACATCTTTTATAGCTTCACTTAAAAGAAGTACTCTTTGCTCTTCATCACAATAAATTTTATTTTCAAGATATATAGATTTTTTTAAAAAATCATCAATTGTAAGGCAAGTTGGCAAAAGAGTATTTAGAGATTTTTTCTTCTCTAAATAGTTTCTAATTGCCCTTTGCGTAGGAAAAATTATAAGTTTTTTTTTACTTAGCATTTGTTTTTATAAAGATAAATCCTGTCTCATCTTCTACTTTAAAACTTCCTGTTATAATCCAGTTTGTCTCTTCATTTAAATTAAAATTAGTAGTATAAATATTTTTATCTTTTGCAAAGTTTTCATCTTTTAGATTCAAATTGCTATCATCTGACATAGTTTTTGTTATAAGTAAATCAATATTTATAGGAACTATCTCTTTTGTTATTTTATTTAAAACTGAAATTTTTAAGCTATTTTCTCCAACTTTTAAAACATCTTTATGATTTGAATACTTTTCAATAACTCTTTGACCATATTTTATATCTTCTGTTGTAAGTGGAAAAATTTTTCCATTTAAATCTAATTCTAAACTATATTTTTCCAAAAAATTTATATTTGATGTCATTATATTGTTATAATTTTCATCTACATATTGGTACTTTTGCATAAAACTTCTATCTTCCACAACAGGAACTTGTGTGGCTTTATAAATTGTCCAAATAATCATATAAACAGTAAAAGCAAAAATTGCTATAAAATATAATGGCCAATAATTTCTTTTTTTCATACTATTTTCTCTTTCGTAAAATTGCATAAATATATGCTAAAAGAGCAGACAATAATACAAAATATATAAATACTCTCCAGATCGTACTAGCAACTCTTCCTTGATTACCAATATTACTCTCAAGTTCAATATTTTTTGAATCTGCTAATTTATCAGCTACTGCAGCATAACCATTTAATACAGAAGCACTTACCTTAGAACCAACTGTATTTTTATCTTTTGATGCCAACAAAGGCACAACATAATCATCAAGAATTTCATTTTTATCTATTATTTTTTCTAAAGTGTCACTGTAGTATAAATTCACATGAGTATCTTCAAGTGAAATTGTTATTATCACATAAGGGGTTTCAAGATTTTTTAAAATATCTAATTCATAATTTTTTATATAGTCTATTTTATCTTTTGTAGATATATCTTTATCTAAATTAAAACTAGAAGTTGAATAAACATAAATATTTACACCTGTTTTAGTCTTAACTTCATTACCAATCTCAACAATCTTATCTTTTGCTCTATTATCTATTAAATCATCTTTTAATATAAAATTTTGTGCAAAACCGTTTGTATATAAAAAAAGTAGAAGTGAAAAAATCACCCCTACTTTTAAAGAATTAAAATTTTTCATTTAACCAACAAATACTTTTGCTTGGTCAAAAAATGCATAATAAATCGTCATAAGAGCCGAAACCAAAAGTAAAATAGTAATTAATCTGTCCATACTTGACTCCTTATTTACCATTACCAATTAATTGGTAATGTTTATAGTTATCAGGACTATTGGCTTTTAAAGCATTTAAGTCTTGATTAATTTGATAAGCATTAGAAGCTTCTCTTTGCTGAACTAAAACACCATTAAAAACTAATACTGCAAGAATTGTTAAAAGTAAAACAACAGCTATTAACATTCCTGTTATACCGTGTAATTTAAAAATTCCTCTTTCATTTTCATTCATTTGTGTATTATTTGCCATTACTTATCTCCTAAACTTCTAATATATGAAGCTAAAGCTTTCTCTTGAGTCTCATTTAATCTTTCGTTAAAGCTTGGCATATGACCTAAAAGACCTTTTTTACCTTGTTTTAAAACAGCTATTACAATAGAATCATCATAAGATTTAATATTTGGACCTACCATTGGCATTCCTTCTCCATTATCACCATGACAAGTTGCACAAGTTGCATAAGCAGTTGGTTGCTCTCCTTTAAATCCATTTGCTACATATGCAGAAACTTCTTTAATATCAGCATCTTCGCTAAGCATCATTGGAGGCATTCCACCTGGATAAGCTTCAGTTAAATTATTTGCACCATTTCTGATTACATATTCAACTTGTTCTTTACTAATTCTTTTTGTTAAATCTTGAGCTTTTCCTGCAATTCCTTCTGCATCAACTCCATGACAAGGTGCACATTGTACCAAGAATATTGATTGTCCCATTGCATTTAAAGTTTGCTCATTTGGATTTTGCCATTTGCTTTCAAACTTTGCATTATACTCATTTGTCTCTTCATTCCATTGACCAATTTGAGAAAATCCATTAATTGGATAACCAACTGTGAAATACCAAAACATCCAAATAATAACACCAATATATGCTATAGCCCAACCTGTCGGAACTGCATTTTTATACTCACCAATTCCATCCCAATTTTCATCAGCTAGCTCACCACTTGCTGTATCATTCTTCATCTGATTAATATATTTTAAAACAACAAACGTACTAATTGTAACAATAGCAGCTGCTCCCAAAAATGTTAATGCATTGATGTAATCATCTGTATTAAAAGCATCACCTGCAACAAAGTAAGTTCCTGCCATTAATGCGATGATAAGAATTATTCCACCTATAACCATAGATTTCATCTTATTTCTCCTTATTACCTATAACTTTTTTAGTATCTCTTTCTTCAAGAGGAACAGAAACACTTGAGTCATCATGTACAAGCTTAGAATACTTTTCAAAATCTCTTTCACCTTTTTTTTGTCTTCTATACATTGAAAAAGCATAAGAGTAAAACAATATAAATACTATTAATATTAAAAAGAACTTTGCATAACCTTGAAATGTCATCAGTGTTTCATAATCCATAATGAACCTCTATTTTAAAGAATTTAAATATGCAATTAATGCAACAATTTCAGGAACTTCACCATTTGCAACAGCTTGTTTAACCTTCTCATCTTTCATATCAGCAGCAATAGCTTTTGCTTCTAAAAGTGCAGCAGCTTTTGCCTCTTCCCAAGTTCCCAGTTTTGGCATACCTTCTTGATCATATGGAGTGTTAAATACTGTTTTTACAGTATAAGCTTCCGCATATGCAGTCTCTATGTCAGCAATATTAGTAAAATGGTGCTCATATGCAGGCATAATACTTCCTGGAACAACTGCTTTTGGATCTCTCATATGGTTTTCATGCCAATCTGTAGTTCTGTAATTTCCAACTCTCATTAAGTCTGGACCAGTTCTTTTTGATCCCCATAAAAATGGTCTATCATAAGCATACTCACCACTTAAAGAGTACATACCATATCTATCAGTCTCTGATTTAAATGGTCTTACTAATTGTGAATGACATGCATTACAAGAATCTTTAATATAAACATGTCTTCCTGTTAATTCCAACAATGTATAAGGTTTTGTACCAACTGTTGGTCTTGCTTGTTTTGCAAAATCTGGAATCGCTTCAATCACACCTGCGAATGAAACGAATATAAATACCATTACCGCAAAGAAAAACGGTCTTTGTTCTAACCAATGAAACATATTTTCCCCTTTCTTAAGCAGCTACTGGAGTTGCATTAGCTGGTTCTTTATCAAGTACTCTACCACATCTAACTGTTTTGTAGATGTTATAAGCAAACATAAAGAATCCGATTAAGTACATTAAACCACCAACAGCTCTAATTGTATAGTATGGATGTAACACTGTAACTGTATCAATAAATGAGTAAACTAATGAACCATACTCATCATAAGCTCTCCACATCATACCTTGAGTAATACCTGCAATCCACATAGATGTAAAGTATAAAATAATTCCAACTGTTTGTAACCAGAATTGTGTCTCCATCAATGATTTTGAATATATTTCTCTTTTGAACATTCTAGGAACCATATGGAATAATGCAGCCATAATCATAAATACTAACCATCCTAAAACTGCATCATGAACATGCCCTGGAATCCAGTCTGTAAAGTGTGCAATAGCATTAACAGATTTAATAGATTGAATTGGTCCTTCAAGTGTTGTTAACATATAGAATGTTGAAGCTAAAACCATAAATTTAATTACAGTGTTAGATTGTAACTGATTCCACTCACCTTTCATAGTTAAAAGCATATTAATTGCAGATCCCCATGATGGTAAAATTAAAACAACAGACATAACAGAACCCATAGTTTGCATCCAATCTGGAACAGTACTATAAATTAAGTGGTGCCCACCAGCCCATAAATAAACAAATAACAATCCCCAGAATGCTAAGATTGATAGTTTATATGAATAGATATTTTGACCTGATTCTTTTGGTAAGAAGTAGTAAATCAATGCAATAATAGGTGTAGTAAATACGAATGCAACAGCATTATGTCCATACCACCATTGAATAATAGCATCATTTGTACCAGCATACATAGAAACAGAGTGTATCCAAGAACCATATCCACTTACAAGCGCAGTTGGAACTTCCATATTATTAAATAAATAAAGCATTGCAACTGCTATAAATGTAGCAATAAAATACCAAATTGAAATATATAATGTTCTTTCTCTTCTAATTCCAATAATACCAAATACTGAAATACCCCATAAAACCCAGAAAACAACAACTAGAATATCTAGTGGCCACTCAAGTTCTGCATACTCTTTTGAAGTTGTAATACCCATAAATAGAGTAACTACAGCCAATAGAATAGTTATAAAATATACCCAGAAATGAAGTTTTGCAACTACCATTAAAAAAGGTGACTCTTTTAATGAAACTTTTAAAACCCTTTGAGATATATAATACCAACCAGCAAAAACTCCACTTAGTGTAAATCCAAAAGCAACACCATTTGTGTGCAATGGTCTTAATCTACTGAAAGTTCCATACTCTCCTGCTAAGTAATTTAGCTCTGGAAAAGCTAATTGAAAAGCAAGTACAACACCAATTGTCATACCAATGATACCAAACAAGATTGTTGTAAATGTAAAACACTTAGCAACAGAGTAGTCATACTCAATTTGTGCACTGTTTTGCATCAATTTCCTCCTACAAAATTTATATACAAGTCACAAAATGTCACTCATTAGCCAAAATAGTATCGAAGAAAAACTTAAACTAAACAAAAAAATTAACAATAAATTAACAAATTAGCTCTATTTATAAAGATTTTTAACAAAAAAATCAAGATAAAAATTATCTTATTTATAAGATTTTACAGCTTGCTCACTCTCTCTTTTTAGAGTTTTTTCTTTTAAAACTTCTCTTTTGTCATGAAGCTTTCTCCCTTGGGCAGTTGCAACTTCAACTTTTACCATATTTTTGTCATTGAAATACAATTTTGTACAAACAAGAGTTATTCCATCTTTTGTTACTTTTGAGTACATTTTTGCTATTTGTTTTGAATGTAAAAGCAGTTTTCTTGATCTTCTTTCATCTGGTCTGTATGTACTATGAGTTGTACTTAAATGTGATATATGTGCATTTAAAAGAAAAACTTCCCCTTTAATTATTCGTACAAAACTATCTTTTAAGTTTACTCTTCCTTCACGTATAGCTTTTACTTCGCTTCCTTCAAGCATAATTCCAGCTTCAAGGCTATCTAAAATTGTAAAATCATGAAATGCTTTTTTATTTTTAAATACTAAATTTTTTTTTATCTCTTTTTTTGCCACATAATTTCCTTATAAAATTTTGAAAAATGAGCTTCCACTTCCACTAAAAAACCAATTATCTTTTTCAAATTTCTTTAAATCGCTATTTAAATCCAAAGCTGGAAAATATAAATCATTTGCTTCATTTATACTAAATTTTTCTAAAATATCTTTTGAATTTGTAGCAAAAAGCTCTTTAACATCATCTTGGACTTTTTGCATATTTTCTTCTTTATAAAATTTTTCTCTAAAGTTTTTATATATTTTTCCTGTATCACAAGCAATTTTTGGTGTAATAACTTCAATATTAATTAACTCTTCTTTAAACTCTTCAACAATTTCACCAATTCCACTAACATTTGCACTGTCAAATTCATATACAAAAAATGGTACATCTGCTCCAATATTTGAGCCAATTTTTGCTAATTCTTCTTTATTTAAATTCAAA
Organism: Aliarcobacter cryaerophilus; assembly: GCF_014352935.1. The sequence continues at coordinate 1,667,827 of NZ_CP060694.1, forward strand.
TTGCATGCAATATTTACCATATTTAAGAAAGTAGCACAATTTGAACTTCCACCACCAAGTCCGGCAAATTCTGGAATATTTTTATCTATTCTTACAATATTTTTTTTAAAAAACTCTTTTACTTCATCAAATTTTTCAAGTTCTTTATAAGCTTTATAAACTGTATTCTTTTCTAAAACACATGAGAAATTTCCCTCTATTGAAAAATTATCAACATCTTTTTTTATAAAACTAATAGTATCAAAAAGATTTTTTACTCTTACAAATCTTGAAGCTATTAGATGGTAATTTTCTCTTATTCCAACAATTTTTAAAAAAATATTTACCTTTGCATATGATTTTTTAGTCATTTTTTGCCTCTATTTTTGAAACTTTATTTAATAAATATTTAACTTCATCATCTATTATTTCTATAATAGAAAAAAAGGTATCAAGCTCTATGATATATTTTCCATTCTCTTTTATACTCAAGTAATCTTTTGAAATTCTTTTACCAACTTCTAACCACTCTTTTGTTCCAATATAGTTATTTTTTGGTAAATCTATAAAATCAAGTGGATTTAACTCTTTGTGATTTTCAAAATAAAATTTTCCTTCACTAACTCTTTCAAGATAACTCAAAGTTCCAACGCAAGCTATATTTTTTAAAAATATTTGTGCTAAAGAACGAATATATGAACCTTCACTAACTTTTACTTCAAAACTTATAAAAGGATGATTGTATCTAATAAATTTTATATCAAATACCTTCATAATTGAGCTTTTTAGCTCAAATTCTAATCCTTCTCTTGCAATTTCATAAGCTTTTTGCCCATTTACTCTTTTAGCTGAAAATTTTGGAGGTATATACTCTATTTCACCTTTTAATTTTTCAATCTCTTTTTTTATAAAATCAGTTTCTAGTTTTTCTTTAATTACTATATCTTGAATTCTCTCAATGTCTAAAGATTCAGAAGTAACTCCAAGCCAAATAACAGCTTTATAAACTTTTGGAGTTTTTTCTAAATATTTAAAAAGCTTTGCGTATTGTCCAAATGCAACAATCAAACAACCTTTTGCAAAAGGATCAAGAGTTCCACTAAATCCAGCTTTTTTATTTTTATAAGCTCTTTTAAATCTATTTAAATAAAAATTTGAACTAATAAACATTGGTTTATCTACAACAAAAAGCTTATTTATTTCACCTTTTTCATAAACTCTTTTTTGCAAATTTTACCTTTAGTTTTTCTCTACAAAAGATGACAAAATATCTCTTTTTTGTCCACCAAAATTTATAGTAAGCTTATAATCTTTTCCAGCATTTACAGCTTTTTCAACTCTTCCTTGTCCAAAAATTTTATGGCTTACCATATCACCTTTTTTAAATCCAGAAGTTTTTTCTATAACTAAACTTCCTTTTACTAAACCACTCTCAACCAAAAATCTACTTTTATTTAATTGGGTTCTTTTACCTTTATAAAATCTTGAATGTACAAAAGATAGAGTTAAATTATCCATAGCTCTTGTAAATGCAACATATCCTAATCGTCTCTCTTCTTCCAAATCTGTGCCATCTCCAATAATTGGAAAAAATCCCTCTTCAAGTCCAATAATAAACAGATGTTTAAACTCTAAACCTTTTGAAGAGTGAATACTCATCATAGAAATAGCATCGTTACTATATTCATCATTTTGATTTTCTAATGCTATTTCATTTAAAAAATCTTTTAAATCTAAGTGTGGATTTTGTAAGAAAAAATCTCTTATATATCCATAAAATTCATCTATATTTGCTTGTCTTTCAAAACCATCTGGAAGATTATCATAAGAAGCTCTATAATCAAAAGTCTCTTCAAAACTATCTAAAAGTCTCATTTTTGACTGATTCATAAGCTCTCTTAAATCTAAAATTGATGCTTCAAAAACTTTTATAGTTCTTGCATTTTTCTTACCAACAATTGCACTTAATTCATCAGCATTTAAATTTTGAATCATATCAAAAATAGAACTATTTAACTCATTTGCTTTCTCTTCAAGCTTATCAATAGTAGTTGCCCCTATTCCTCTTTTTGGTTTATTTATAACTCTTTTTATAGAAAAATTATCACTTAAGTTTGTTAAAATTCTAAAATATGCTATTAAATCTTTTATCTCTGTTCTTTCATAAAATTTCATTCCACCAACAAGTTTATAATTAAGCCCTGCTTTATTAAATCCCTCTTCTAAAGAACGACTAAGAGCATTTACTCTAAATAAAATTGCAATATCTTTAGCTTTTTCATCTGATTGTAACAATTTTTTTATATCATCTACTATTTTTCTTGTCTCTTCATTTTCATCGTGTGATTCATAAACTTTTATAGAACTACCTTTATCTTTTGTACCTACAAGTTTTTTACCTAATCTATCTCTATTGTGCTCAATTAAAGCATTTGCATGGTGTAAAATAGTATCAGTTGATCTATAATTTTCTTCAAGTTTAACAATAGTTGCCCTTTTAAAATGTTCATTAAAATTCAAAATATTTTTAATTGTTGCCCCTCGCCATCCATAAATACTTTGATCATCATCTCCAACAACACAAAGATTATCATGGTTTGAGCAAAGAAGCCTTAAAAGTCTATATTGAAGCTCATTTGTATCTTGATACTCATCTACCATAATATATTGATACTTTTGACTTGTAGATTCTGCTAATTTTTGATTATTCTTTAAAATTTTATAAGGTAAAAGAAGTAAATCATCAAAATCTACAAGATTGTTTTTTAACAAATGCTCTTCATATTTTTCGTAAATATCTGCAATTTCACTATAAAGTTTCCCTTGAGCTTGGGATTTTACTTCAATTGGAGTCATAATAGAGTTTTTATATTTTGAAACTTCACTTACTAAAAGTGCTGTTGGTATCTCTTTATTTATTGATTTTAAAACTCTTCTTTTGTCATCACTATCAATTATTATAAAATTATTCTTTCTATTTAATTCACTTATATAAAATTTTAAAAAAAGAAGTCCAAATTTGTGAAATGTACATAAAAGTGGAGGTGTATTTAAACTATTTGTGTCTAAAAGAGAAAAAGCTCTGTCTCGCATCTCATTTGCAGCTTTATTTGTAAAAGTAAGCGTTAAAATAGTTTTTGGATCTATTCCAATCGATATTAAATAGGCCAGTCTAGTTGTAATTGTTTTTGTTTTTCCGCTTCCAGCACCTGCTAAAATCAACAAAGGACCATCTATATGTTGTGCGGCACTTTTTTGTGAATTGTTTAGTGATATTAATAAATTTTCAGACATTTTTTCTCCAATAATTTAGATTATACCATAAAATTTATAAAAATATTATATCTCTTAATTATTCTATATATAAATAAATGTTATCATTTTGTTAATTTATTTTTGGAGAATTTAATGCTCAATGATTTTGCTAAATTAGAGACTTTTTTAACTGTTGTAAGAGAGAAGTCTTTTTCAAAAGCATCTGCTAAACTAGGTATTTCTCAACCAGCTGTTACTCAACAAATGAAGTTTATAGAGGATTATCTAGATGTTCAAATTGTTGATAGAAAAAAAAATGGTATTAAACTAACAAAAGAGGGTCAAATTCTTCATGGAATTGCTTTAAAAATTGAAAAGTGCGTTAATAGTGCTGAAAAAGAACTTTTAAAAATTATGAATAAAAATACAACTTTTGTTTTTGGTGCTAGTTTTATAATAGGAAATTATATTCTTCCTAGGTTTTTGAATAATCTTAAAGAGAATATTCATAATGATGTATCAATAAATGTATCTGTTTCACATGAAGCTATAGAAGATTTACTAGATAAAAAAATTGATATTGCACTTGTTGAAAACTATATTGCAAACGATGAGATTATTTATAGAGAGTGGATGGAAGATGAAATAGTAATATTCTCAAACCAAAAGCTTCCAGCACGTGCAAAACCTGAAGATTTATTATCTTACAAATGGATTTGTAGAAATCCTGAGTCAAATACAGGGTCAATTTTTAAAGAGTGTCTTGAAAAAGCAAACTATCCTGACTGCGATACATTTGAAGTTACAAGTGAAGTTACAAGTGCTACAACTATTGTTCAAACTGTTTTACACTCTGATAAAAATGCAACTCCTGCTGTATCTATTGTTTCAAGAAATGCTATTGAATCACTACTTAAGTCAGGTGCTTTATATGAATCAAGAATTGGCAATCAAAAAATGCTAAGAAAACTATATATTGCATATAGAAAAGATAGAAAACATGACGCTTTTATAGAAAATGTTGTGGATTATTTATTAAAAATAAAATAATATATTAATAAATAAACCCTTTCTCTTCTAGTGCAACTCTTATATTTCTCATCTGTTGGTGTTTATTTTTACACCATAAAGGTGATAAAAGTGTATCATCGTCTATTCCTGCTGTTACTCTTTGAACAGATACATTTTGTGGTAAATTTATAATAGATTTTACAACCGTGTCTATGTATAACTCTTCACTTATTGGAGTAAATCTTCCTTTTTTAAACTCATTTGTAAGAAGTGTATTTTTTACAACATAAAGTGGGTGAAATTTAATACTATCAACTTTCAAATCAATAGTTTGTTTAAATGTTTCTAACATCATTTCTTGGTTCTCATCTGGTAAACCATAAATCAAGTGTCCACAAACGTTTAAGCCTTTTTCTTTCGTTCTTCTTATCCAATATCTCATATTTTCAACATCATCTGCACGATTTATTTTATCTAATGTTGTTTGAAAAAAACTTTGAATTCCATACTCTATCCAAATCTCTTTTTGCTTAGATTTTTCATATAAAAAATCAAGAATTTCATCTGTCACACAATCTGTTCTTGTACCAATACTAAGTCCTATAACATCATCAAAACTAAGAGCTTTTTCATATAAAGATTTTAATGTTGATAAAGGTGCATAAGTATTTGTAAAAGATTGAAAATATACTATAAATTTTTTTGCTTTAAATTTATTTTCTAACCTTTTTTTTGTTGCAATAAACTGCATCTCAAGTTGTTTTAATTGGTTTTCTAAAAATGGATTATGCTCAATATTTGGATTTAGTTTAAATTTAGTTTTTTTCTCTTGTAGATTTGGGCTAAAAGAGTCATTTTCACAAAAAGAGCAGCCTCCTTTTGCTTTTGTTCCATCTATATTTGGACATGTAAAACCCGATATAGATATTGGGATTTTATATACTTTTTCACCAAATTTGTTTTTGAAGTATCGACCAATAGTCAATACCTCTTTTAAATTTTTACTCATTATGCTTTTACGAAATAGTCTCCATCAAAACTTTCAAGTGCATAGTGTCTATCATTTCCAATTGCATTTACTAAATCATCTATTGAAAGATACTCTAAACTGTCAGCTTCAATATATTTACAAACTTCATCTTTTGTCATTTGAGTTGATATTAACTCCTCTTTTGTAGGAGTATCTATTCCATAAAAACAAGGAAATTTTATCTCTGGACTTGCAACTCTAAAATGAACCTCTTTTGCACCTGCTTCTTTTAACATTTTAACTATTCTTTTCGAAGTTGTTCCTCTTACAATTGAATCATCAATTACAAGTAAAGATTTTCCAGCAATAATTGAACTCATAGGACTTAGTTTCATTTTAACTTTTAAGTTTCTCATCTCTTGAGTTGGTTCTATAAATGTTCTTCCAATATAGTGGTTTCTAATAATTCCATATTTAAAAGGAATTCCACTTTGAGCTGCATAACCAAGAGCCGCAGGAACTCCACTATCTGGAACAGGAACAACCATATCATATTTTATCTTGCTATTTGCATCATTAATAGCTAGAGCTTTACCCATATTTTCTCTTGTTGTATAGACATTTTTACCATCAATTACAGAATCTGGTCTAGCAAAATAGACATACTCAAATGCACATGGTCTAAATTCTGGTTCAAAAAGTTGAACTGATTCAATATCATCTTCTTCACTAAATATTAACATCTCACCAGGTCTTACATCTCTAATAAATTCGGCTCCAACTAAATCAAAAGCACAAGTTTCACTAGCAACTATATATCCACCACTTTTTAATTTTCCTAAAGACAGAGGTCTAATTCCATATCTATCTCTTATTACAAACTGTTTACTTCTACTTTGAACAATAAAGCAATATGCTCCAATAGTTCTGTTTAATGCCTCTATAATTCTATCTTTTAGATGATCTTTTGTATTTTTTGCTATTAGATGAATAAGATTTTCAGTATCCATTCCTGTTTGAAAAATAGCACCTTTATCTATCAAATCATTTCTTACTTCATCTTTATTTATAAGATTACCATTATGAACGATTGATATTTGACCTAATTTATATTTTGCATAAACAGGTTGAGCATCTAAAACAGAATCACTTCCAGCTGTTGCATAACGATTATGACCAATTGCCATATTCCCTTTTAAGTAAGTTAATGCTTCTTCATTAAATACTTCAGAAACCAAACCTCTATCTTTTTTTGTATATATTTTACCATCACAAGATGATGAAATTCCAGTTGCCTCTTGACCTCTATGTTGCATTGCAAAAAGAGCTATTGAAGCTAATCTTGCAGCATTATCATTTCCATAAATTCCTACTATTGCACACATTGTTGATTTCCTTATTATAGACCTAAAGCATCATTGATTGAGTAAAGATTTGCATCTTTTTTTACAAGCCATTTTGCAACTTTTAACGCACCTTTTGAAAAAGTATTTCTAGCAGTTGCTGTATGATTTAACTCTAAAAATTCTCCATCATTATATAAACCAACTGTATGCCTTCCAACTATATCTCCACCTCTTAAAGCCATAACTGCAATTTCATCCTTAGTTCTAGCTCCAATTTGACCATCTCGACCAGAAATTCTAACATCATCTAAATTCAAATCTCTTGCACTTGCTGCATGTTCAGCAAGTGTTAGTGCAGTTCCTGATGGAGCATCTACCTTATGTTTATGATGTTGTTCAACAATTTCAATATCAAAATCTCTTAATGTTTTAGAAGCAAGAGCTACAAGTTTATTTAAAACTGCAACTCCTAAACTCATATTTGTAGCATATAAAATAGGTACAAGCTTACTAGCTTCTAGAAGTAAGTTTTGCTGGTGTTTACTTAATCCAGTAGTTGCAATTACTAATGCTTTTCTTTTTCCACCTTCAATAACAGCAGTTAAAAGCTCTTCCGTTGCAACTGGACTTGAGAAATCAATAATTACATCGCTTTCATCAAATAAAATATTTATATCATTTGTTACAACTGTATCTTCTGGTAAAATTTTTTCAATTTTATCAAAAACATGAACGCAAGCTAATTTTGCTTCTTTATCATTTTTTAAATCATCTATTAGTAGACTTCCAACTCTTCCAGAACTACCCAAAATACCTATTTTAATCATCTATTTATCCTAAATATTCAATTATATCAACAGCAGCTGTTGCTCCATCTGCTGCTGCACAAACAACTTGTTTAGCTGCATCAATTCTAATATCACCAGCTGCCCAAAGACCTTTCGTAGTTGTTCTCATTTTTAAATCAACAACAACCTCTCCACTTTCTATCACATCACATAAAAATGAACCATCAGCTTGTTTTAGTGGAGCATTTAATACATTTCTTCCAACAAAAACAAAAACTCCAGGAGTTGGTAAATCTCTTATTTCACCTGTTTTATTACATTTTACTTTAAGACCTAAAACTCCACTATTATCACCATAAACTTCTTCAACTGAAACATTTGTAACTTCTTCAATATTTTCAGCATTTTTTATATGAGCTATTGTACTAGGAGCTGCTCTATATGTATCACGTCTGTGTACTAAATATACTTTCTTACACATTTTTGATAAATAGTATGCCTCTTCTAAAGCTGAATCTCCACCACCAATAACTGCAACTTCTTTTCCTCTATAGAAAAATCCATCACAAGTTGCACAAGTAGAAACTCCTCTTCCAAAAAATTCATCTTCTCCTTTAAATCCAGCACGTCTAGGAACTGAACCTGTTGCCATTAAAACAGCTTTTGCTTCAAACTCTCTATTGTCATTTGTTAAAATTTTAAATGTATCACCATTTTTTGTAATAGTTTCAACTTGTGCCATTTCATGTTTTAATCCAAATTTTTGACACTGTTCTGGCCAAGATGCCATTAAATCCATACCTGTCATAACAGAACCTTGTCCTGGGTAATTTTCTATCTCACTTGAACCTGTAATTTGACCACCTGGCATTCCCATTTCAAACATTACAACATTTGCCAAACCACCTCTTGTAGCATATAAACCTGCTGTAAGACCAGCTGGTCCTCCTCCAATAATTGCTAAATCTAACATTTTAAATCCTTATTTATAATTATATTATCTAACCATAACCCATCTTAAAAGAGAATGGTACTAAAAAATTTTGTAAGCTAAAATAAAAGTGCAAACAAAACTAAGGAAAAATTTTATCATTTAATATTTTATATCTATCTTAAATTGTTTAAAATTAAAAAAAGGAAGATGTAAAACACCTTCCTTTAACCCCTTTAAAATTTTAATTCAAATTATAATAAAGAGTTTATTTTATCTGTTAATGCTTGTTTTGATGTAGCACCAATTAGCTGATCAACAACTTCTCCATTTTTCATAAAAATAATTGTAGGAATTGATCTAATTCCATATTTTACTGCTAAATCTTGCTCTTCATCTGTATTTACTTTACAAATATTTGCTTTTCCTTCGAAATCTCCTGCTAACTCATCAATAACTGGAGCAATCATTCTACAAGGACCACACCAAGGAGCCCAGAAATCTACTAAAGATACACCTTCTTTTGTAGTTGCATCAAAATTTGCTGATGTTAATTCAATATATTTACCCATTTTGTTATCCTTATTATTAATTTTTTAAACCGTATATGAACTTTTTCTTGTATTTTTACAATTAAAGTTCAAAGATTTTACCTATAAAAACCTTAAATTTTGTTTTATTGTTAATATTTTTTACTAATCTTACTAATCAAGAGTAAATAATATTTTTGATAAGATATACAAAAATTTTATAGATGGAAAACAGTAAAATGGATATTAGAAAAGAGTATTTAGAGTTTTTTAAGAGTAAAGGGCACGAAGTAGTATCTTCAATGCCACTGGTTCCCGATGACCCAACTTTGATGTTTACAAATGCTGGAATGGTTCAATTTAAAGATATTTTCACAGGTAGTATTCCAGTTCCACAAAACCCTAGGGCAACATCATGTCAACTTTGTGTAAGAGCTGGTGGAAAGCACAATGATTTAGAAAATGTAGGTTATACAGCACGTCATCATACACTTTTTGAAATGCTTGGGAACTTCTCTTTTGGTGATTATTTCAAAGAAGAAGCTATTGCTTATGCTTGGGAATTTATTACTAAAAATATTGCTTTACCTAAAGAAAAACTTTGGGTTACAGTACATGAAAGCGATGATGAAGCTTTCGAAATATGGACAAAACATATCGATTCTTCAAGAATTTTAAGATTTGGTGATAAAGATAATTTCTGGTCAATGGGAGATACAGGTGCTTGTGGTCCTTGTAGTGAAATTTTTTATGACCAAGGGGAAGAGCATTTTTCTAGCCCTGAAGATAAAATGGGTGGAGATGGTGATAGATTTTTAGAGATTTGGAATCTTGTATTCATGCAATATGAAAGAACAAAAGAAGGTGAACTAATTCCTCTTCCAAAACCATCTATTGACACTGGAATGGGTTTAGAGCGAGTTATTGCAATAAAAGAGGGTGTATTTAATAATTTTGACTCTTCAAACTTTAAACCTATCATTGAAACTTTAGAAAAAATTGCAAACAAAAAAGCTACTAAAGAGAATATTGGCTCATATAGAGTTATTGCGGACCACTTAAGAGCAACTTCATTTATGCTATCTCAAGGGATACTTTTTGGAAATGAAGGTAGACCTTATGTTTTAAGAAGAATTCTAAGACGAGCTATTAGACATGGATATTTAATAGGTCTTAGAAAACCATTTATGGCACAACTTGTTGATACGTTGGTTGATATTATGGGTGGACACTATGTTGAATTAAAAGAGAATGCAAACTATATAAAAGAGCAATTAACACTTGAAGAAGAGAGATTTTTCAAAACAATTTCTGCAGGAATTACACTATTTAATGATGAGTTAGTAAATACTAAAGATATTTTTAGTGGGGAAGTTGCATTTAAACTATATGACACTTATGGATTCCCTCTTGATTTAACAGAAGATATGCTAAAAGACAAAGGTCTAAAAGTAGATTTAGATAAATTTGAAGAGCTTATGACAAATCAAAAAACTATGGCAAAAGCTGCTTGGAAAGGTAGTGGAGATAGTTCAAATGATGGTGATTTTAAAACTCTACTTGAAAAATATGGTTTAAATGAGTTTGTAGGTTATACAAATATTACTTATAACTCAAAAGTTTTAGCTTTACTTGATGAAAATTTTAAAGAAGTAGAAACTTTGGAAAATCAAATTGGTTGGGTACTTTTAGATAAAACTCCTTTTTATGCAACTAGTGGTGGACAAAATGGAGATATTGGAGCAATCGAATTTGAAGGAAAAAATGCAGTAGTACTTGAGACTTCAAAATTTCATAATCTTAACTTATCAAAGGTAGATGTAAAAGATACAAAATTAAATAAAAATCAAAACATTGAAGCTGTTGTTGTAAATAGATATGAAATAGCAAAACATCATAGTGCAACTCACTTATTGCAAAGTGCTTTAAAAATGGTTTTAGGAGATAGTGTTTCTCAAGCTGGATCATTTAACGATGCAAATAAACTAAGATTTGACTTTACATACCCAAAAGCCTTAACAAGTGAGCAGATAAATGAAGTTGAAGATTTAGTTAACTCTATGATTGCACGATCATTAAAAGGTCAAGTTGAAGAGTTACCTTTAGAGATTGCAAAGAAAAAAGGTGCAATTGCTATGTTTGGTGAAAAATATGGTGAAGTTGTAAGAGTAGTTAGCTTTGGTGAAGATGTTTCTGTTGAATTTTGTGGAGGAACTCACGTAAAAAATACAGCAGATATTGGAAGTTTTTATATCATAAAAGAGTCTGGAGTAAGTGCAGGAATAAGAAGAATAGAGGCTGTTGTAGGAGCAAGTGCATTTAAATATACAAAAGAGCAGATAAACAAACTAAATGAACTTCAAGCTGAGATTAAATCAAATGATTTAATTGCTGGTGTTAAAAAACTCAAATCTGAGATAAAAGAGCTTAAAAATCAAATACAAAATTCACAAAATCAAACTCAAGCTCCAATAAATGAAGAAATTATTGGTGATACAAAAGTTGTAGTTTGTGTTATTGAAAATGGTGATTTAAAGAAAATTGTTGATGATATGAAAAATGCAAATGAAAAATTAGCAATTTTACTTTTACAAGCAAAAGATGACAAAGTTTTAATCGTTGCTGGAAGTAAAAATACAAATATTAAAGCTGGTGATTGGATTAAAAATATCGCTCCAATCGTTGGTGGAGGTGGTGGTGGAAGACCTGATTTTGCTACTGCTGGTGGAAAAGATATAACAAAAATTGAAGAGGCAAAAATTGCTGCTTTAACTTATGCAAAAGAGAATTTATAAGGATTAAAAATTGAGTGAATTATTTAATAATTTTTCAACTTTAATTATTTTTCTTCATGTAATATCTGCTATAGTTTGGATAGGTGGAATGATTGTAATTAGATTTGCAGTTCATTACTCTATGCAAAATATAGAAGAACCAAAGATAAGATTAGGAAGAACTCTAGAAAATCTAAAAAGATTTTTTTATATGGTTATTCCTTCTATTATTACGCTTTTAATTACTGCTATTATTTTGATTTTAGCTTTAGATTTTAAAGATACCGAGCTATACAAATTTGTAATTGCCAAAGAGATTATTTGGTTTATTATGACTGTTATTTTTATAATTATTTATATAAAAAGAGACAAAGCTCAAAAAGCTTTTAATGGTGGGGATTTTTTAAGTGCTAAAAATCAGCTAAATCCATTGGCAAAATATCTTATTCCAATAAATATATTTTTGGGAATTATTGCTGTTATTTTAGGAATTACTTTAAGAGGATTTTAATCCTCTTAAAAACTATTTTAATCTGCTAAATAGTACTCAATAGTAGAAACTATTCTAATATTTTTTATGTGATCACTATTTTTATCACGACTTGCAACTTCAAACTGACCTTGACTAGCCTTTTTAATTTTTCCTAATTTACTATTTGAATCTTGTGCAAACTTTTGTGCAACTGCTCTTGCATTTGAAGTTGCTTCCTCAATCATACTAGGTTTTATTTCATTTAATTTTGTGTAAATATACTCTATTTTACTATCATAATCATCGGTTTTAAACAGAACACCTCTTTGAGAAAGTTCTGATAATTTACTATTTAAAGCTCTAATTTTTTCAACTTCTGTACTATAAATATTTATAACCTTTGAAGCCAAATATCTCATAGCAAAATCTTGATTTGAAAACTCATTTGCCATCTTATCAACTATTGAAACTACACCTAAAGTTATATCTTCATCTTTTAAGCCATTTTCTTTCAAGAATTTTATAACTTGATTTGTATCGTAATCAATTTTTTGTATCAAAGCTTCCAAATCATTACTTGTTTGTGTCATTTTTATTGGCATTATTACAACATTTGCTAAAACTTCTTTTTCCGATAAACCTTTTACTGTAACTGTTCTATCAAGCTCTTTAAATTTTACAATTCCATTTGCTATAAAAAACCCTAAACCAATCAAACCAAAAAAAAGGAATATTCCTAAAATAAATGATGAACCTCTACTTTGCATTTTTACCTCCCGAAATCTGAACTATCTTTTGAAAAATATGTATAAAAGAAATTGAATCTAACCAAACTATTAAAATAATCTGTATCTAATCTAGGTTTATTTAAATATAAATTTTCGTAAGATTTATCATAATTTCTTATCAAATCTGTAGAGTAAACTCCACTATAATCTATGATTAACTTATCTTCAAAAACCTTATATTTATTAATTATATTTACATAATATAACTCATCTACAAAATAAGTAGATATTTCAATATTCTCAAACTCTTTCTTCTCAACCACTTTATATGATTTTGCCTTAATTGTATCCATAAATAAAGATACAAAATAACCTCTTGCCATTCCGTTCCACTTACAAGAGCTATCTAAACTTATATACTCTGTAAATATTTTTCCATATTTTATATCATCACTTAAACTAATATATGAAAAATTAGCACATCTATCATAGGTATTTTGTTTTTTTATATTTGTAAACTCATCTTGAATTAAATTTGATTTAACCGAACATGATGTAAAAAACAAAGATAGCAAAATAATATATAAAAATCTAAACATTTTAAACTCCTTTAGGAATTAAAATTTTACTCTTAAATAGATTTTAATATAATAAAGTATTTAATAAAAAAGAGTATTTATGACATATGAAGAGTGGTTTTTAAACCAAGCAAAATTACACAAAACTATTATGAACAAACTTGAAGACAAATCAATAGATGAGATGATTGAATATTTTAAATATGATAATATGAAAAAAAATGAGCCAGATTTTTGTCCTTTGTATAACTTAAACAAAAAATGCCATGAGATGGAAGATTTAAACTGCTATTTATGTGCTTGTTCATATTTTAGGTTCAATGATAAAGGTTTAAAAAATGTAGATGATAAAATATTGTACTCTTGCTGTAGTATCGATTCAAAAAGTGGTTCAAAATTTGTATCAGAGAACTCTATACATCATGATTGTTCTAACTGTATAATTCCTCATAAAGAAAATTTTATCAAAAAAAATTTCAATAAAGATTGGCTAGAAATGATGAAAGATGTAAGAGTAGATAAAAATTAAAGTTTTTAAATTAACTATTATTTAATAGCTTTATAATAAAACAATTTTTACCATCAACATACTCATAATCTAAAGAAAATTTATGTAAATTTACAATAGCTTTAACAATATAAAGTCCTAGTCCAAAACCACTACTTCTTTTGTCCTCTTGATAAAAAGCATCTGTATAAAAAGAGAGTTCATTTTTCAAAGGCTCACCTTGTGATATTACTTTTATAAAACTCTTATTTGCTTCTATAATTGCTTTTTTATTTGTTGAAAATTTTATTGCATTGTCTATGAGATTTTTTAAAGCAATTGATATCATATATACATCAGCTTCAAACCAAAAATCCTCTATTTTTTGCTCAATATTATCTGGATTTATAAGCATTAAATCTGTTGTTTTTTTAAAAATTGATGAAAAATTTATCTTCTCTTTATAAATCATAGTATTTTTTGAAGTAAGTTTTTCAACAGTTGCTAGCTCTTTTATAATATCATCCATTCTTCTAAATGCTCTTTGAAGATTTTCTCTTGTTTTATCATCTTCTAAAGTTTCAGCAATAAACATAGCTTTTGTAATAGGAGTTTTAAGTTCATGCATCATATTTCTCATAAACAAATCTTTTGATTTTGATTGATTATTTATAATATTTATAGCTTCATTAAAATTTTTAGCAATTGTGCCTACCTCATCATTACTTTTATATTCCAATTTTATATCTTTATTTCCATTCGAAAATTCAATAATTTGTCTATTTAAAAGTTTCAGCGGTCGCAATTTTCTATTTAAAATTTCATATAAAAATATAAATATAATCAAAGAAAGAACAAATCCAGCAATTATAAATGCAAAATTGTAGTTATGATGTTTTGTATCTTTTAAAATAATATTGTAGCCATATCGTTGCACATATATATAATACATATCATCAAACCTATAAACTCTATAGGTTCCAAGATAATTTTGTGTAATTTTTAACTCTTGAGCATTGTTTATAATCTCTAGTTTTCTATCTCTGTCTTCTATTGGTTTTACATTGAATTTTTTATAAAGTTCATTTAATCTTTGAGCATTTGGATGGTCTTGAAAAAGTATTAAAAAATTTTCAGCAATCATCTCATATCTATTTTGTAAACTTAAATCATGTCTCTCTTTGTCATATCTAATAAACATAGCAAAGGTTAAAAAAATGGATACAAAAGCTAATGTAAAAATTATATTTACAAAAGTTGATATAGAGATATTTCTTATCATATTAACTGATAACCAATACCTCTTACTGATTTTATATATTGTTTAGAGTTATCTATATTTGCTAATTTTGTTCTTATTCTTGAGATGATCACATCTATATTTTTTAAAGATGATTCATCTTCTATATTATCACTTGTATAAATAAAATCTTCTCTTGAAACAACACCATGATTTCTTTGGATAAGAAGTTTTAAAATATCATATTCAGCCAGTGTCAATACCAAAGATTCACCTTTAAAAAGAATTTGCATATCACTCTCTTTTAGCTCAAAAACTTTATCTTGTTGTGATTTTTTATCATCAAGTTTATTATCAACTCTTTTTAAAATTGTTTTGATTCTAGCTTGTAACTCTCTTGGATTATATGGTTTTGGTAGATAATCATCAGCACCTCTTTCAAGACCCATAACTTTATCTAAAATATCATCTCTTGCAGAACTTATTATTATTGGGATTTGAGATTTTTCTCGTATTTTTGGAATAAGCTCCAAACCATCAATTTCAGGTAAAGTCAAATCTAAAATCAAAAGCTGATACTCTTTGCTTAAATTCAACATAGATAGTCCATTATATGGACTATCAGTTGTAGTTACTTCTATATCAAATGATTTTAAATAATCCGTAATGATTTGAGCTAGCTCTAAATCATCTTCAATCATAAGTATTTTAATAATAATTTATCCTTTTTATTGAATTATAAACATAAGCGTTTGCCCATATCTATTTATGTAAACTCGTTTATGTTGATTATTATATCTTTTTAATGCTGTTTCTATATTTGAATAATTTTTAATTTCAACATCTTCTATTTGAATAATAATATCTCCTGCTAAAAACCCAGATCTTTCAGCTTTTGATTTTGGTTCAACATCTGTAATTAAAATTCCCATACTCTCAAGAGGTAATCTATATTTTTTTATAATCTCAGCATTTATTGGACTTACTTTTAATCCACTTAAAATTGTATGGTCGCTATCTGGTTGAACTCCTGAAATTATTGATCTATCAGCCAAAACTATCTCAACAACTATATCTTTTTTATCTCTTTCAATCTCTAGTTTAACTTTTTCATTTGGTTTAAAAGATGCAATTGCATTTTGTAAACTATTTCTATCTTTAGTCTCTTTACCGTTTATTGCGTAAACTAAATCTCCTCGTTTTAAACCATATTTTGCTGCTGGAGTATCATTTGAAATATCTAAAATTATAGCTCCCTCTTTTCTTTTATAAACTTGTTGGCTATCTTTGTCTAAATCAACAATTACAACACCCAAATACCCTCTTATAACTTTTCCATCACTTACAAGTTTACCAACAACATCTTTTACCATTTCAACAGGAATTGCAAATCCAATACCGTCATTTCCACCACTTTTTGATAAAATTGCCGTATTTATTCCAATTAGTGCACCTCTACTATCAACCAAAGCTCCACCACTATTTCCAGGATTTATTGAAGCATCTGTTTGAATATAATTTTCATATCTATTGATTCCTACTCTATTTTTATTTAGTGCAGAGATAATTCCCATAGTTACAGTATTTCCAACTCCAAAAGGGTTTCCAATAGCAAAAGTAACATCACCAACCAATAAAGAACTAGAATCACCTAATTTAATAGGTACTAAAGGCTTATTTATATCAATTTTTACAACAGCAAGATCACTATCACTATCTTTTCCAATTAGTTTAGCACTATATTCAGTTGGATCATCACCTATAGTTACATTTATCTCTTCAGCATTTTCAATAACATGATTATTTGTTACAATATATCCATCTTTTGTTACAATAACTCCAGATCCCAAAGATCTTTGAACTCTATTTTGTTTAAATTGATTTGAAAACTCTTCACCAAAAAATTTCTTGAAAAATGGGTCATCAAACATCTGTAAAGGTAAAGTATCGACATTTGGATTTACACTTCTTTTTGCAGAAATGTTTACAATAGAACTAACAGAAGATTTTATACTATTACCAAAAGATAAAATTTGATTTGGCTGATTTGGATTAACTCTTTGAGGATTTTTTTCCATCTCTTCAAATTCAATATTTTTTGCAAGCAAAGAGCTAGCCAATAGTATAGTTGTAAAGAAAAGTTTTTTGTTCACTTTTAAATCCTTAATCATTAAAATTTATATTTAATAATTTAGCCTATCATTGTAAACTATTTTACAATGATAGGTTAATCAAGAGTAAATTTCATAACCTAAAGATTATAAATCTGTTTTTAATACAGCTCCACTACTTGCATTTGTAACTAAAGCTCTATATTGACCAAGCCAAGATGATTTTATAGGTTTTTTTACTGGTTTAAAATCTGCTTTTCTACGTGCTATTTCATCATCACTTAAATCAACACTTAAAATATATTTATCAACATCAATGTTTATAATATCTCCATCTTGTAATAAACCAATCATTCCACCTTCAGCTGCTTCTGGACTAACGTGTCCAATACTAGCACCTCTTGTTGCTCCACTAAATCTTCCATCTGTAATAAGTGCAACTTTATCACCAAGTCCCATTCCCATAATTAAACTTGTAGGTGCAAGCATCTCTTGCATTCCAGGACCACCTTTTGGACCTTCATATCTAATTACTACAACATCACCAGCTTTTACTTTTCCTCCAACTATTCCTTTTATAGCTTCAGCTTGCCCATCAAAACAAACAGCTTTTCCGCTCATAGCTCTAGCTCCTGTAATTCCAGCAGTTTTTATAACTGCTCCTTGCTGTGCTAGATTTCCATAAAGAATAGCTAATCCACCAACTTCAGAGTAAGGGTTATCTATAGTGTGAATAATAGTAGTATCAAGAATTTTTGAATCTTTTATTCTCTCTTTTAAAGTTTCACCTGTAACTGTAAGATTATCTAAAAGAATATCATCTCCTCTTTTACTCATTTCATGCATAACGGCACTTACTCCACCAGCTTTATTTATATCTTCCATATGAACAGTCGTTAAAGATGGTGATATTTTTGCAATATGTGAAACTCTTTTTGATATAGCATTTATATCTTCAAGGTTAAAATCTACTCCAGCCTCTTTTGCAATTGCCAACATATGTAAAACAGTGTTTGAACTTCCACCCATTGCCATATCAACAGCAAAAGCATTTCTTACAGCTTTTTCATTTAAAATATTTTTTAATCTGAACTTCTCGCTGTTTGTTTTATCAAGAGCTAATTCACAAACCCTTTTAGCTGCTTTTCTATATAACTCTTCTCTCTCTTTTGTAAGTGCTAGAATTGTTCCATTTCCAGGCAGTGCAATTCCCATAGCTTCCATAAGAGTATTCATAGAGTTTGCTGTAAACATCCCAGAACAACTTCCTCCACCTGGACATGCATTACACTCAATATCTTTTAACTCTTCTTCACTGATTTCTCCAGCTTCAAACTTTCCAACAGCTTCAAAAGCAGTTGCCAAATCTATTGGTGTTCCATCTTTTTTATAACCTTTTTGCATAGCTCCACCACTTACAAAAACAGTTGGAACATTTACTCTTAAAGCACCCATTATCATACCAGGAACTATTTTGTCACAATTTGGAATTGCTATCATTGCATCAAGTTTATGAGCATTCATAACAGTTTCAATAGAGTTTGCAATTAATTCTCTACTTGGTAGTGAAAAAAGCATACCATCATGCCCCATAGCAATTCCATCATCAACTCCAATAGTGTTGAATTCGAAAGGTACACAACCATTTTTTCTAATTTCATCTTTTATGATTTTTGAAACTTTATCTAAGAAAAAGTGTCCTGGAATAATCTCTATAAAAGAGTTTGCAACTCCAATAAATGGTTTATTAAAATCATCATCTTTAAGACCTGTTGCTCTCAAAAGAGATCTATGTGGTGCTCTTGAATAACCTTTTTTTACTTCATCACTTCTCAATTTCAATCCTTTTAAACTTGTAAAAATAAATATTAGTGATTATACAAATATTCATTTTCAATCTCTATTAAATGGTATAAAAATTAAAATTTTTAAAATTTTTAAAAAAACTCTTGACAAATAAAAAAAAAGCTACTATAATTCCAGTCCAATTTAAGTGAAAGCTTAAAAAGGTTCTTAAATTTTGTGCGAGTGTGGCGGAATAGGTAGACGCGCGGGACTTAAAATCCCGTTCCGGTTTCGGAGTGTGAGTTCGATTCTCACCATTCGCACCATTAAGTTGTAGAGGATTGACAGAGTTGGTCGATTGTACCGGTTTTGAAAACCGGCGAGGTGAAAGCCTCCGAGGGTTCGAATCCCTTGTCCTCTGCCACTCTTTTTTATAAAAGTAAATACACAAAAATATCATAATTTTTTTGGAGCTATAGCAAAGCTGGTAATGCCTCGGATTGCAAATCCGACATGCGTTGGTTCGAGTCCGACTAGCTCCTCCATTTCATCATTCAATATAGTTCAATATAATCCAAAATATCCCATAAAACTAATAACTCTTTAAAATCTACTGTTCAAAATAGTTCAACATTAATCAATATAAATCACTCATAAATGGCATATAATATGGCATATTACTTTTTTCATTTTTTTATCTTACAAATTTCAAATTTTTTTTTTAATTCAGTATAGTTCATCATTGTTCTATATGGTTCAAAAGCCCTAAAATACGTTATTTTTACTAAGTTTACTTTAAATAAATTGCCATTAAAATCCTAAAAAAGTATTAGGATTAAATATGAAAAACAAACCTTTAAGTGATTTAAAAATTAAAACTGCAAAAATAAAAGAAAAAGATTACCAGTTAGGTGATCAACATGGTTTATACTTATTAGTAAAAACAACAGGAAATAAACTTTGGCAAATGAGATATACTTCACCTACAACTAAAAGAAGAAATATTGCATCTTTTGGTAAATATCCTGAAATTAGTTTATCTGAAGCTAGAATGGCCAGAGATAAAAATATAAAACTTATTACTGATGGTATTGATCCACTTGAATATAAAAAAGAGTATAAACAAAAAGTTATTCGTAATAATAATGGAATGTGTATTAATTTAATTGATGAATGGCTTGAAAAAGAATCACTTATAACAAAAGCTATTACGCATAAGTCAAAGTCAAGAATTTTTAACAAAGATGTAAAACCATTTTTAAAAAATAAACATATCAAAGAAGTGACTATTGATGATATTGTTAATATCATAGAAAATAAGCTAACAACAGCCCCTGAAATTGCATCAAGATTATTTACTCATTTAGATAATCTTTTTAGATATGCCGTATTAAAAAAATATTGTGATAGAAATATTTTAGCTGATATTAGAAAAAAAGATATTGTAAAACCAAGAATATCTAAGCATATGGCTAAAATAACGGACTTAGGGATACTAAAACAGCTAATAAATGAAATATATAACTACAATGGTAACCATAATATAAAAAACGCTTTAAAGTTAGTTTTACATATACCATTAAGAGCTGAAAACTTATGTAATCTTAAATGGAATCAAATAAACTTTGAAAAAAAAATTTTAACAATCCCAAGAGAAAATATGAAATTAAGTAATATTAACCTAGATGATTTTGTGATGCCATTAACTGATGAAGTTATAAAAATATTAAAAGAGCATAAGGATATGCAACTATTTAGTATAAAGCCTAAAGAATATGTATTTTTAGGATTTAATAATAGGCAAGCTATTAATAAAGAGAGTCCAAATAGAGCATTATTTAGATTAGGCTTTAATGATGAAAAAAAAGGTACCAAAATAAGATTACATGGATTTAGAGGTACTTTTAGAAGTTTAATAGATACATTAGATACAAAAAATAGGTTTCCTTTTGAAGTTAAAGAGAGAGCGCTAGATCATCATGATAAAAATTTAGTGGCAAGAAGTTACAATCATAAAGCAAATTATCATGAACAAATGATTGAACTCATGAAATTTTGGAGTAAGTTTATTTGTTCATTAAAAACATAATTCTGCAAATATTAAAAAAGGACTTCACACACAATGAATGAAATTAATAAAATTTTATCAGCTAAGTATAAACATGAAAAATATAAAGATATAAAAATGTTAAGAGGTGTGGAATTTAATGAAAGAATGAAACTTGAATTTGCGTTAAGGGATACAAAAAATATTGAAGCAAGCAATTATTTAACAATTATTTATAATAATAAGAAAAAAAACAATGAACTAATTAATAACGAATCATTTCAAGAACTTTTAAGAGCCGCTAAAAATATAAACTTCTTTTCATTAAATATCCTGAATATAGAGGTTTATAAACATGATTTAATTTCTGCAGACTTATTTGAAGTTTTTGAATATTTAATAAAAACAAATTCAGAGAATAATAAACAAAATATAACTAATTATACTTATAGAAAAGTAAATGATAATACTACTGAAGAAGTTTATAACAACTACGAACATTATTTTAATATTAATGCAACTATAGATAAATATGATATTCGTCATAAATATTTTTATAATGCTTTACCTTATTATGAAGAAAATTTTTCCAATGAAGAAGATTTAATAACTAAAATTAATCAATCTCCTGAAAAATATTACCAAGGAACAGAAATTCAATTAAAAAGTAATTTAATCTTTGATAATAATGTAAATTTAAAAATAAATCTGGCAATGCCAGAAAATGAACTTGTTGATTATGTAAAGGAGCTGTCAGAATTATATAAGCATGGTAAAATAACAAAAAAAACGAATATTGAAAAAAATTATAAAACAATATTTAATGTGATTGGGAAAAAATATGTTACTGATCCAAAAGAATTTCAAAAGTTACTATTTATATATGACATGCATCATACACCGGAAGTAAATAAAAATGTTACTGCATTATTTAAAGAGTTAAATAAACTATTAAAAATGTCTGTTGAAACAAATGAAACTTCAAATGAACAAAAAGAAAATATTTCTGGATTAAAAGAAGATCCATTAAAAGGAAATGGATTAGCTGATTTATCTGGAAAATTCAAAAAAGCATTAGCTAATCAACTATATTTAGAATTATAAATGATTTAATTCTTACAAATATTCAAATTTAAATCTTAGTATTTTTTATAAAATATTGAGATTTTTTGAAAATCTCGTAATTATTTTTTATTAATATTAACAATTTATTACTTTTATCTTAACAAAAATCTTCAAAATTTATAACAACACTACAAAAATCTTAATAATACATTTAAAACCCATAAAATAGGCACTTGTATAGACATATTATTATATGTATAATTCCAAAATAATAAATTAAGAAAAAGGATTTACTCATGAATAATAATGAAAAAAAATGGTTATCAATAAAAGACACAATTATAATCTATGGAATAAAAAGAACAAGCTTATACAAGCTTCTTGCTTTAAATCAAATAGAAAGCAAACTCATCTCTCCAAGGAGACGTATCGTATCTGTATTGTCAATAGAAGAATTTATCGATTCTAAATAAGAGAAACTTTCTCTTATTTAGTTTACATTTTATAAAGAATCAAATTATCCACGCTAATTTGGTTCTTTACCGAGTGTAAAAATAAAAAAGTTTTTTGCAGAGCAATTCTATCATATTTTAATTTTATTTACTTTATTTTAGATATTTTTATGCTCAATGATATTTTAAAATTAAATGTTAAAAGGAGATTTTATGGGAACATATAATCCAAATGAACATCCACTTATTACAGTTGTTACGAGTAGTTCTCCTTTAGGAAAAAAATATCCTAAGAATAATAGTTATCAACCCGGCGTTTTATATAATGGAACATTTATTGTATATTTAATTAGTAGTATGCAAGTATTATTTAATTTAATAAGGCAATTAACAAAATATCAAGTTGTAATACTTGGCATTCCAAAAAATGGTTTAATTTCTGGAAATATAGTTTCTAGTAAAAATAATATGATAGCTAATGCTATAGCAAGAACAAAAGAGTATATTAGGTGGAATCCATCGGTATCTTTTATACTAATAGAAATAGATTTTGGTTCTATTCCAGATTTTGTATTGAATACATCACAAGAAGTATTGGATTTTTTAATTTCATTAGATCCTGATTTAATATTTTGTGCTATTTTAATTTTGCCAAGTAGTTCTCAAAAGTTTAACCATGAAAAGAAAGGTTGGCATGTTTATATCAAATGTTCAAATGTAAATGATGTGACTGTTAAAGTATATTCTGAAACATTACAGTCTATTTGTTGGATTAAAGGTTTAGGAAATATAAAATTATCTAAATCTGGCTCTATGCTTGTTAGAAATCCGATGGATATGGCTGTCTTTAGTCCTGAAAGACTAATTGTGGAATCATGTTTTTCAGATGATGAAAATGTAGTTTTTCATGAAATTGAACCATTAATTCAAGAAGGAATATCGAGGGAGTTGTATGAGTAGTAGTTACAAAATGCCAAAACTTGTTAGTAATTTTGAATTATCAAACAAGTTAATAGAAGAAGCTAAGTTAAAAGCTAAACCAGAATCTGAGAGAATCAAAAAATCTCAAAAACAAGAGTTAATAACAATTCTTGTTAAAAACGGAATTTCAAAGAATGAAGCAATGAAAATGACAAGCGATAGGATAGAGAAATTATCGCTTGATCCTTCATTTATAATAAAATTTAATGATGGAAAAGAAGTTGCAGTTGGTGTTATAAAAGCTTGCCCCAAATTATATGAAGGTGAATATGTTGCTGATCCATTTTATGAATTGGAAGGAAAACAAAAAGCAATTATCCTACCTGATGGTAATATCTATTCATTTAAACATGGAGGATATACTATTAGAAATAATACTTCCGTAGCTTATGTTATTGATAGAATTAATAAAATTCAAAATGTTTATTCAGAGCTTGAAGCTCTTGGATTAAAAGATGAATTTGAGAAAATATTATCAAACATAGAAGATTTAAGTAAAAAAGATATTAGAGAAATCAAAACTTTACTTAAAACAAGAGGTGTTATTAAAAATCTTGATGATTTAAATATTAAGTTATATTCAAGATATGAACTTTCATCAGAAGGAAGACCTCTATCGACAGATAAAAATCTTGAAGAACTTTTGCGAAAATATGGATTTGAGTTTTTTTATGATGAAATTGCAAAAGAAATAAAAATTACACATCCTGAAATTTCTAAAAGCACAGATAACGATTTAGGTGTTGCATATTCAATTATTCAATCATATGCTGAAAGAGATAATTTCAAAAAAGACATTATCGAGCATTTAGGTCCTTTATTAATGAATAAATTTGCAATCAATCCTTTAAAAGATATGGTTGAAGATGCTATATCTAAATATGATGGGCAAGATTATATTAAAAAGTTAGTTGATTGTTTAGAGTTAAATAGTACTTATCAATATAAATACGTAATAGTAAGGCTGTGGCTAATTCAATGTGTAGCATCTTGGTTTCATGAGAATGAAAAATGTCCAGTTAAAGGTGCTTATATGAAGTTTGAACAAGTACTTTTGATTCAAGGAATGCAAGGTTTATCTAAAACAAAGTTATTTTCAAAACTTTTAGATTTTAATGGTATGAATAAATACTTCAAAGCAGGAGCAAAGTTAAATCCAAGTGATAAAGATACGATTATACAATCTAATGGATATGGAATTGTTGAATTAGGTGAAATTGATGCAACGTTCCGGAAAAGTGATATAGCTGAATTAAAAGCCTTTTTATCTAACACATATGACCAAGTTAGATTACCATACGATAGAACTGCTTCTAAATATAAAAGAAGAACTTCCTTTTGTGCGAGTGTCAATGAAACAAGTTTCCTCGTTGATATGACGGGAAATAGGCGTTTTTTGATTCTACCATTATTAGCTATAAATTTTATAAAAGTTGAAGAAATTGATTTTTTTCAATTATGGGGTCAAATTGCTACTATGTATAAGAACGGTACAAAATGGTGGTTAGATAGAGATAATATTGAGGATAAAGTAATTCTTGAGGAATTAGAACAACTTCATAATGCTCATGTAAAAACAACTATGATTGATGATATTGTTTATGAAGTAGTTACAAAAATTGAAGAAAGAAGGTCTCTTTCTAATCATTCGCTTGGAAATTATAGTCAATCAAATCAAACTTCATTCTCACCAACTAAAATATTACAATATTTTGGAATACAAAAACCAAATAGATCAGAAATCGCAGAATTCAAAGAAAAAATGTCTAAAGCTGGTTATGAATTCAATAAAGCTAATAGCTTGCGTTTACCTTCTAATTTATTAAATTAATATTTAAAAAGTTGAGAAATTGAGACAGAGTTGAGATTACTCAACTCTTTATGGCTCCGGTTTTACCGGTAATATAACTATAAAGTTGAGAAGTTGAGATTATTTTATAAAATTAAAAAAAATAAAAAATATTTTTATTTAGAAATATAATATTTTAAATTTATATCTCAACTCAACTTTATATAATTATTTTTCAAAGGAAAAAAATGTTTATAAATTTAAAAGAATTTATCAATCAAGATAAAGAAATAAAAAACGAAATCTCTAAAATTTTAAATAAATGTGGCTCTACTGATAAAATTGAAGAATATTATAATTCATTTATAATAGCAAAAAACAATTCGTATCTAATATTCAAAAAATGTTGTTCTAAATTTGATAATATCTACTTTATAGATGCCATATATACAAAAGAAGATTACCGACAAAAAGGTAATGCAACAAAACTATTATCTTCTTTAGATAGTGATTCATTATATATTTTTGATTCTTTTAATCAAAAATTATTTCGCCTATTAAAAAAATTAGGTGCTATAGAATATTCATATTTTAAATGTTCAGAAGGAAGAAAACAATATATATTTTCTCCTAATACAAATTATAATTTTATCCCTAATGAAGATGATTTAGATTTATTATCTTAAATTTAATTGTAACAAATTTACTTCTTTAATTTCTATCAAATTAATTTACTATAGTAACAACAATTACATAGATATTATTTAATTGAATTTAAAAAATAATGGAGATTAAATGAGATTACTAACCGACGAGCAAGCAGAAAAATTACCACAATTATATTCAACTGAGAATATACCAACAAAAGGACCTCTAGGATTACATATAGAAAGAGATATACATTTCAAAGAACAACCTTTTGGACAAATAAAGGAACTACAATGAATACAAAACAAATATTAGATTTTGAGGATTTAGAAACATCTTTACAAAAACAAATAATTGATATTTGTGAAGATGACCCATATAACTTAGACCCTAAAACTTTATATAGAAATATATTTAACAGTAAAGGAGATATTCAAACACTTTCAAAAGTGTTTGAAGTACCAGAATTATTGATTATACAAATTAAAGAAGAAGGGATAGATTTATCATAAAACAATTAAATAAAAAAAGATAGATTAATCTGTCTTTTTATTTTAACTATTCGAAATCTCTTGTTTTAATTCTTTAATTTCTTTTTCTAATGATTCTAATTTAGATAAATCAATTTTGAAATAGGATAATTGTTTTTCTCTAATAGAATTCTTTTTTTCATTAAATATATTTAAAATATCAAAATTTTTTTCTGTTAAAAATTTATATAATAATGAAAATAATAAAGGTAAAATAAAAGCAACCCAAATAAATTTTTCCATTTCACCCCAATCGTAAAATAAAGCAGAAAATATAAAAAATGCATAATATAAGATAAAACCAGTAGCAATAATTATTTTAAAATTTCTATATTTTTTATCAATTATGCTATCAGCAGTTGTTTTTAATTCAATTAAATTATTATAAATCTCATTTTTAGATTTTAAAAGTTCTTTTTTAGTATTTATTTTATCTTTTTTTCTATTTCTAAAAGAGTGTTTTTATTTTCAATATCGTATTTTAATTTAAAATTTTCTTCAGACTGAAATTTAGCTTTTTGTTTATAATATTCATTCTGTTTAACATGATTCTGTATATCTTCTTCTTTTATCGTATCCAAAATAATGTTTATATCTTCATTTATAATTTCTTCAGGTTTTCTAACTGTTGTACGTAATGTGCTGATTGTTTTTATCATACTATCATTAGATAATTTACCATCAATAATTTCATTTTGAAACTTATCGTATTGCTTACCAATATTTTCATTTAAATGTGCGGACATTATAATTTGTGCTTTTGTAATAACATCAAATGACTTTGGAAGTTCTTCTGAACCAAAACCTTTATTAAGTTTAAACCAAAATTTATTCGTTAAAAAAGAAATATCAACTGCATGTGGCATTTTGGTTTTACATTTATCTTCATCATTCCATGCCATTGATAATATTTTTGAATTATTTGTTAAAAGAATATGAGTTAAATTTTCTAATGATGTATTATTCTTTTCTTCTCTTAATATATTAATTTTATTTATAAAAGTAGCACAACTATTAATTTCATCTGGATTAGTTGAAAATTTTTCACTAAATTTTAAAACCATTTCATTATCAATAATATTATATTGATAATTTTTTTCATCTATATAATCTTCTTTAGTGTCTAATAATATTCCATGATTTTCTAAAAATTCATCAAATTTTGTTTTTTTTACAATAATGTCAGATTTTTGAAGACAACCATCTAAAATACTTACCATTGCACTTTTTGAAGGATTAACTTTTATTGGTTGCTCTAAAAGATTTTCAGCTTGTTTAAAGAAATAATCAATTTCTTTTTTAGTTTCATAGAAATATTTTAATTTAATAACTTTATTTTGATTATTAATTTCTTTAACAAGTTTATAAAAATCATCAAATATATGTTTATATAATTCTCCATTATAACCTATAGCACTAAATAATATTTCTGTACTTAAATATATATCTAAGTTATTTTTCCAACTTCCAATATTATTTATATTTGGACTATATCTAATTCCTGAATATAAAACTACACCTTCTTTTATAGAGTTTAAACTTTTAATAAATTCTTTGTCATCTTTATTCATTAAAATAAAACCACTTACTAAATCACTATAACCATTTGATATTGTTTCATCTAATAAAAAAGAAGTAAAAGAATGAATAATTTTTATTTTATCTCTTCCAACAATTACTTTATTTTCCCTTTCTGAAATAAAATCAAAAAGAGAATTTAATAGTTTTTCATGAATAATTTTTATATCTTTATGTCTATCTGTAAGATTTGAATTAACTAATTGATTTTTAAAATTTACATAATACGAATGATTATCTAAAGTAATAAAATCTAATCTTTTTAATGCCGTTTTTACTATCGCTTCAGGAATATTAAAATCATACTCTTTGTTTATGAGGGCTGTTATTTCAATTAGATTAAAACCCATTTTTCCTTGAGTTAATATAATTTCTTTTATAAATTCTGAAATTACATCATAAACATCTTTTTTTACATTATATAATTCCTTCATAACAACCAAAGATGAAAGAACACGATTCTTATTATAACCTACCATAAGCCTCACTTCAATATTTGGTTTAATTATAACATAAATTATTATAAAATAAAATATATAACCGTTCATTTAAACAACTAATTTTTAATCGCCTAGATGCTCAACATACAGGAATAAGTAAGATAAGCCTACATATAATCATTAGGATTAAACTTATAAGAGGTAAAAAATGAGTAAATATTATGCTTATATCAGAGTATCTACAGATAAACAAACTTTAGAAAATCAGAAGCACAAAATATTAGAATTTGCATTTAATAAAAAAATCCAAATTGAAGATTTTATTGAAGTTGAAGTATCTAGTAAGAAAACTCAAAAAGAAAGATTAATAGATGATTTATTTTTAAAATTAGAAGAAAATGATACTTTAGTTATAACAGAGCTTTCAAGACTTGGTAGAAATATGCTAGAGATTTTAAATCTTATTGAAAAATTCAATTCTAAAAATATAAAACTAATTTTTATAAACCAACCAGAACTTTCAACTGATAACTCTGCACTTTCAAATTTACTAATTTCAATATATGGTTACTTTGCACAAACAGAAAGAGAAATCATTAGTGAAAGAACAAAACAAGGATTAGCAGTTGCAAGAGCAAAAGGAAAAGTTCTTGGAAGACAAAAAGGTCAAATTGTAAAATCTATGTATGATGAACATAAAGATAAAATTGAAGAACTATATAAACTTGGATTATCAGTTCAAAAGATAGTTAAGTACATTGGTGTTGGTACTCAACCATCCTTGAGGAGTTGGATTAAGAATAGATTCTGATGCGATAGGATTTCTTCTATCAGAATTAAATTGGCACGGAATATTTAACCTTTCGTCTCTCTTATATTTCTTTTTAATTATTGATTAAGTAAATTTTCATAATAAAATTTTAGTCTCTCATCAGAATTAATTTTAGTGTCATTAATCAATTCATTAAAATAATTTTCCAGTAACTCAAATGCATTTTTGAAACTAGGACAATTTGACATTTCTTTTAATACATCTATTTTAAGTTTACGTAAATATTCTTTTTCAGTTGAACAATATTCTTCAGATAAAAAACAGCCACGATTTTTTGATTTGAAGAATAAACTAAATTTAGAATTATCAAAATCATCAAAATTATTAAATACTAGAATTTTAAAATCTTTACTAAAGAAACTGATATGATTCTGACACTCATTTAAATATTTTATTATAGTATTTGCTAAATCTAAATTATATTCTTCTCTAGTTTTAATAGGATTAGGAATTTTCATATTTTCTATAATATCATTTATGGGTAAATGTATTCCTTTTTCAATATTTACAATTAGGTTACTTGTTTCTTTTATTTTATAAGTTAAGTCAACTAAATCTTTTATAAAATCTGCATTATAAAATTCAGTAAAACCTTCTAATTTATTTTCTAAATCTATTTTATAGTGATTGAATGCTCCAGCCGATTTATTCGGACAGTCTGCCGGAGTGATTCGGACAGTTTTAAAGTAGAAATTTTCTAAGTGTAAAATTATAACATAAGTGTCCGAATGTTTTTAAATTTTGTTGATTTTTGATCTTAATTTTCGCATAGATTCTCCTTCTAATTCAATTCTATGGGATGAGTGAATTATCCTATCTAAAATAGCATCAGCAACTGTGTCATTATTTAAATAGTTATACCAACTTGAAACAGGTAATTGAGAAGTAATTATTGTTGAATTTAATTCGGTTCTATCTTCAATTATTTCAAATAAATTTGTTGCATCATCAGTTGTAATAGTTGAAGTTCCAAAGTCATCTAAAATTAGCAATTCAAACCTAGAGTATTTTTTTAATAAATTTGTATATGTTCCAGTTGCTCTTGAAATTTTTATCTCTTCAAGTAAAGTTGGAACCCTTGTATAATAAACTCTAAATCCATCTATTATTGCTCTATTGCCTAATGCTTGTGAAATATATGATTTTCCAGTACCCGTTTTACCCGTAATTATTATATTTTGATGATTTCTAATAAAGTTCATATTTGCTAAATCTTTTATTACTGATATATCAATTTTCCTTTTAATAGAGTAATCTATATCTTCTATTGCTGCTTGTTTATCTTTAATTTTTGAGAGTTTTAAATTCATTGATATTTTTTTGTTATGTAAAAATATCTCTTGAGATTCTAATAAGTTATATAATCTCTCTTCGAAGCTGAGTTTATTGTAACTTATATCCTCTATTTGTCTTAAATATGCCTGTTTTAATCCATCATATCTTAAATCATTTATTTTATTTATTATTGTAGTTTGGTTCATTTTTTGCCTTTTTATTTTAGATTTTTATTTATAATAATCAGATCCACGAATATTTTCATGGTTATTAAATAGTGTTGATGTTGTAGTATTAGCAACAACTAAGTATAGTTTTTTTGATAAAATTGATTCTATTGATTTAACACTTTTTGCATCAATTTTTATTGCATATGATAGTGCTAAATTTAACTCAATTTTTCCATATATTTTTGCTAAAGACAATATTGCAATTATCGTTCTATATGCTTTTACAGGGTATGGAGCTTCAGATAATCTTTTTTCAACAAACTCTTTAGTTTCATTTCCAATATTTTCACCCCAAGATATTAATCTTTGAGGATTCATCTTTTCACTTTGATACTGATGATTTAAAGGCATATGCTCTTTTATTGTTGAAGAATCATTTATTTTATATAATCTTGGATGAGTAGCAACTATTTTCGATTTATGATATATTTCAACTAATGTAGTTGAATATTTTATCTCTACTCTCTCTTTTAGATATTTAAATGGTACTGAGTAATAACATTTTAAAAGTTCAACATGATAATCTATATTTACAGTCGCAATTTTTAACTCTTTATAGATAAATCTATTTATTGGTAATTGTTGTAAATATGATTTTTCAAGTTCTATAAATAGTTCTGATCTACTTTTACCTATTTTTTTAATAATTTTATTATTATAAATATCAAGTAGTGGATTTATTGCTTGATTTATTTCATCAATATTAAAAAAGCTTCTATTTCTAAATCTTGCTATTATCCATCTTTGAATTGCTTGTACACCTTGTTCTACTTTTGCTTTATCTTGTGGTTTATATGGACGTGCTGCTTCTATTGCATAGTTATAATGTCTTGAAAGTTCTGCATAATTTTCATTAAACACTATGCCATTCTTATTATTTGAAATAATTGCACTTTTTAGATTATCAGGAACAATTACTTTAGGAACACCTTCATAAAAATTAAATGCTTCTACATGAGATTTTATAAAATCTTCAACTTTTTGAGAAGAAGTTGCATGAACAAAGGTATATCCACTTAATCCTAGTACACTTACAAATATTTGTGCTTTTTCAACTTCACCTGTTTTTAAATTTATTACAGGAACAGTTAATCCACTATAATCTACGAACATTTTTTCACCAGCAACATATGTTTGTCTCATTGTAGGATTTAATTTTCTTTTATATTTATAGTAATACTCTTTAAATTGGCTACAACCATATCCATCTGGATGCATCTCTTTATACTCTTGCCACAACAGTTCAAAGGTTACACCTTTTTTTGTTATCTCTTTATGAATATATTCAACATCTGGTATTGGTCTTGATTTATAGCTTTTTGGTAAGGATTTTTCAGGAAATAGAATTTGACTAATTTCATCATCATCAAGATTAAGAAATTCATCAATTTTTTTATCTATTATTTCAAATCTTTTACAATAATCCCCAACAGTTGATGAAGGTACATTTAAAGCTCTACTAATTTGACGGTACGATATATTGGTAATAAACTTTAATCTCAATATATCTTTTATTTTTTTCATAGAAAGTCTCCTCATTTTTACCCTTTGTTTTTTACAAAGTGTAATTAAATATTTAGAAAATTTCTACTTGATAAATTCCAGCCGGAATTCTTTAAAATTGTCCGAATATAAATCGGCTAGCTGTCCGAATCAACTCCGGCAGAGTGTCCGGATGTAAATCGGCTGGCTGTCCGAATTGTTCCGGCGTATGCAGATTGAAAAGAAATTGTAAATTTTCTTCTAATTTATCCATTGTTTTTATATCTGAACATTTTATTAGATAAGATTCATCTAGATTAAAGCTGCCCCAAATTTTTTCTAAAGTATTATATCTTGTTTTGATACTTCTTGATTTTCCAATTTTTATCCTTTGTTTATCTTCTTGCAATAAAAAATATATATAATAACCATTCATATTAGACCTTTTAGTTTAGTTTCTAATTTATAACATATCATTTGGATAAAAATTTATAGTTATGTTTTATTATAGTGTAAAATCTTTCTCTTTTTTTATTTTAAATTTAGTTTTAGTTTCTTTAACTTTAGAATCAATTACTCTAAATATTTTTTGTATATCTTCTTCTGTATAAGAATAATTACTTTTATTAGAGCAATTACCTAAAATGTCTAATTTATCTAATAATTCATTTACTCTTTTTGAAGCAACTCTTTTAAATTTGTCATGTTTATCTTCTTTATTAATCATATGATGTATACCTATTTTAATTTTCTTAGTTCTTCTATAATGTATGATGTCTCAAATAATACTGGTGCTAAAGCACTAGTTGTTTGTTCTATGTTTATTTTGTTTTCTTCAATTTCAATCTTACTATTTTTATATTCTAATGCAATGCCATACATTAAGTACATAGTTTTATATTCTTCTTTAAATTGATCTTCTTTTTCTAAATTTCTTTTAATATTCTTTTTTAAATGAATATTATCCATATTTATAAAATAATCATTACCTTTTATTGTTAAAACACTTGTTTCATCAAAATCATAACTTTCCCATTCGTCTTTATATATTTCAGCTAATTTTGGTAATTTTAATTTAGGATTATCTTTTTTTATTTTTGCATTGTTAGATTTTTTATTTTTTATTCTACTAGGCATAATTCTTATTGAAAAAGTACTTTTGAATTGGCTATCAATCGATTTACAAATTGAACTAAAAGTTAATACTTCATCAATTTTTACAGTTTCAGGTAAACTAACTATGATTGTACACTTCCCATTCATTAAAGAATAAGAATAATTAACATGATATCCTTCTTCATTTGTTAAAGTAAATCTTCCTGGAGCATTTTCTCTATCAAAAAAATCATTAACAACATCAGTTTTAAATTGTATTTTAAACTTACTATTTATAGGAACTTCTTTAGGCATTATAATTGAATATTCTTTAATTAAATTAAAGAAAGTTGGCTCAAATAATCCAAAATATTCTACTTTTTCTTTTTCTCCATTGTTAACCTCTAATTTATTTGGTAATTGAGTACCCAAATCAAATAATGATGCTATAGTCGGATTAGATTTTAATACTTTTTGAAGAGAGTTTAATATATGTTCATCATTTGTAACTT
Organism: Aliarcobacter cryaerophilus; assembly: GCF_014352935.1. The sequence goes on from NZ_CP060694.1 coordinate 1,701,768, forward strand.
TATCTTTTAATTTTTCTTTTCTAACTTTTTCATTTTCTATATATAGAGCTTTACAGTTTTTTATTTCTTCAATAACTAGTTCTTCTAGTTCTTTTTTAAAAATACTTTCTCTTAAATATTCTCTATTTCCCATTATTAGATTTTCTCGAAGTTCTTTTTTTATTTCTGAAACATCAACATAAACTAAAATATTTTTTGATATGTAATCAAGACCTATTTCTTTACGACTAAAAATTCTTTGATTTACAAAACCATGGACTTGACCATTAATTATATATGCAATTCCTTCGTCTTCTTTAAATCCTTTTAAATCATTTTGTTCATTTGTTTTTTTTATTAAATAAATCTCTAATCCAATTTTTTCATTATATATTTCTAGGTTACTTTTTCTAGGAAAACCATATTCAATTTTATCATTTTTTAACCTTGTAATATTTCCTCTTAATGTTACTTCTTTATTACTAGATTCAGATTCAAAACAGGTTCTTCTATCGGAAACTAATGCAGTTAATGGCATATTTGGGAGTAGTTGAGACAGTTTCCATGTAAATTGATTTTTTATTACAGATGTATTTTTATTTTTATAGTTATATAACTTTATATAAGTACCCCATTTCATTGGTTGAGAGTATGTATCACTTATAATATTCTTGCTTGGGAGTATATCCAAAGTCTCTTTTTTTAATAAAGGAATATTGTTATCAATAACTAAATACTCAATAAGAGAATTAGTTGTATTTTTATCAAATGAGTTTTTTCTCGTAATAGTAAATGCCCAAAACTTACTTAATTCATCAGTAGATTCTATTTTAGGATCTTTTTTTGATGCTATAAGTTGAATATTATATTCCCCACAAAAAGGTATCACCCCTGTGCTTCCCATATTAAATTTACCCTGAACAAAAGGCGTTTTTAGCTTATTAGATTTATTTAATGAAAGGAGAGTATTTTCAAAATTATTTGGAGATTGACCTTCCCCATAATCAGCAATTATTAAATTCATCAACTTATTACTTGGACCTGTGGCATAAATTTGAATATCTTCTATAGAAAATTTATCAAGATATCTCTGTATAGCTTCTTTCATAGATTGTGGAGCATTTTTTGATTCTGGATTTATACCTTCTCTCTTACATTCTCTCATAAGTAAAGCATCGATTGAATTTACTATTTTTTCTACAAATGCAGCAGTTGGTGTAGCTTGTTGATTACTTATTACACCTATGTTGTTTTCTAATCCTCCATATGGTTTCCAAAAACTTGGATTTGTCCATATACCATTTTTTTTCAATAATTCAACAACTTCATCTTCCGTCTCTAAATGTAATATGTTATTAAATAAATCATATGTATTCAAAAATGCCTCCTTTTTTGTAGTTTTGAAGTATACATAATAAAATATATTTTGTCAAATAATAAATATATATACAAATAAATGAATATATTGTATATATATGATTTATATTATCTATTAGGTACAACTATATAAATTAAAATATAAAATTATTTACTTCAGCTATAATATATGCTACACTTATAAAAAGTAACTAAAAAATTATTGGTGAGAAAAATGTTATATGATGAATATAGTATAGAATCGATTTTGAATTATTCAAAACATTTAGAAGGTAAAACTTTAAGAGAAGTTTTTAGTAGTGAAGTATTAGAAAGCATGAGAAAAGAAATTGAAGGAAATAAAGGAAAATTCGGACAAATTTTAGAACGATACTTTTTTGGTTATGAATGTAATTCTGATAGTGAACCTGATTTTCCTTGTGGTTTAGAACTAAAAGTTACACCATTAAAAAAACTTAAAAATGGTACTTTATCTCCAAAAGAAAGATTAGTATGTAATATTATTAATTTTGAAAATATAATTAATGAATCATGGGAAGAATCATCATTTTTGAAAAAAAATCAAAATATGTTAGTGATACAATACATTGACCCACTTGATAAAAATATAGATAGATTAGATTATAAAATAGTAAAAGTTTTTTTACATAATATTAATCATAATTTTGAACATATAGAACAATTTAAACAAGATTGGAATACTATTGTTTCAAAAATAAAAGATGGGAAAGCTCATAAATTATCTGAATCTGATACAAAATATCTTGGTGCTTGTACAAAAGGTGCAAAAGCTGCAACTTCATTTAGAAAACAGCCTAATTCAGAAGAACTTGCAAAACAAAGAGCTTTTTCTTTTAAAACAAAATATATGAAAAGTTTAATTTAATAAATATCAGTAATTTTATAAATAATTTAGAAAATTAAAGTAGATTATCTAAGTTTCTTGATAATAATTACAACAATAAAGAAGCTTTGAAGGTTTTATTTTTGTACTAATACACTGTAAAAGAACCTTTAAATATAGTCTTATATTTGAATTATATAATCAAAAAGGAATAGGAAAAGGAATTTTCCATGCTCCTTCATAGTAGATATAAATCAATTAATTTTACTTCTATATAAACTTATTAAATACATTGATAATAGTTGAAATAAAGGAATATTCTGTTTTTCTTTTAATATATCTTGGCTAACTAAATTATCTGCATTAAAATCATCTCTATACTTTTGAATTAAAATACTTCCTTTTTTAAAAAAAGTTTCTAAGTCTAAATATTCAGAATTTCTATTATCATCTTCAAATAACTTTTGCAATAGACGAGAAGAAGGTATATTTTTGCATAATTCTTTACATTCTTTTAAAAAATTTTGATATTCATTTGGTAATTTACTATTAATAAAAGCTTCTATATCTTTAAATATATCTTTTTTAATTAAAATTTCTTTGAATTCTTTTCCTGAACCTAAAAATACATAAATAAACCAATCTTCACCTGCATTAATTGATTTATCTACAGCTGAGTGATTCATCAATGTAACAGTCATATTTCCACCTTTAAAAAAGTGTCTTCTAAACTTAGAGCCTTTGTTTCTAGTAGGTGGTTTATTAAATTCTTTTTCTTTATATGTATTTAAATCATTGAATTTGTATTTCTTCAAATTTTCGTTATTATTATTCTCTATTAATAAAGTGAAATCGATATTATTATGTTCCACAATATTATCTTTATCTAATTTAGCTTTAAGTGCTTTTCCTAAAGCAAAACTCATATGAGGGCAAACTGCATTACCTATTTGTTTCCACTTAGTACTTTCTGTACCTGTAAAATTAAATACATAAGGAAAACCCATTAATGTAGCAATTTCTCTAATAGTAGGAAGCCTATATTCTCCATGTCCATTTCTTTTATATTCACTTTTAAATATTAAAGATTCTCTAGTACTTCCACCTCTTGTTGCCATTACTGTTCTACTAGGTTTATTTTCATTCTCAGGGAAAGACATTGTTCCCATAAAAGGATGATTTTGTTTTGCTCTTTGTGCTTGTTCCCATTCCATTTCATATAATCCACTATCATAAAAATGGTCTGTTAATTCAGATATAGAGAATTTTAAACTTGGATAGTTTGGGTCTACAATTTGTTCTTTTTTATCTTTATTTTGTAAAGGACTTGGAATATTAGCTCTAATATCTCCTAAAACTATTTGAGTATTTGAATTATGTGTTTTAATAGGTTTTATAAATTCTTCACTAATAATATTATATTTACTATCTCTTTGTATAAATTCACCACAGATAAATCTTTCTCTTTTTTGTGGAGAACCATAATCATTTGAATTTAGTACTTCTCCATTGTCCTGTACATTTAAGGCTACTTTTGTTTTATCAATACCATTTTTTTCTGCCCATATTGATAAATTCAAATCTTCAAATGTATATGTTTTTTGAACATAATTCTTAGAATTAGGTACATTTTCCATATACCAAGCTTTTAATATAGAATTTTTTTTATGTTTTTTTACAGCAACCACTCTTAGGAAAGCTTCGATTAATCTAATCCCTAAACTTTTATCTGCTTTTCCTGCTTTATTAGCCATAGAAAAAGATACACAAGGAGGACTTCCGATAATTATATCAGTATCCTCTAATTCTTCAATTTCTTCATCTTTTTCAAAATCTAAAACACTTTTTGGTTTATCATTAAGTCCAAAATTTAAATTATGAGTATTTATTGCTGGTTGCCATATATCAATTCCTCTAATTGGTTTAAAACCTTGTTGTCTAAATCCCTCAGAAAAACCACCTGCACCACAAAAAAAATCCATAAATGTATATTGCAAATCTATTACCTTCTTATCCTATTTATTTATTGATTGGAATTATAGTAAAAAAATTTATAAAGATCAAGTTTACTTGCAATTTGTTATATTTTTTACTAGAATTTGTTAAAAACTAAGGGTATTATTTTGTATAAGTTAGAATCTTTTAAATCTGATAATGAAGAATTTTTTCTAAAAAGAGTTTTTAATATTAAATATTTTGCTAAATTAGATAGACGTACAAACACAATATCTAATCCAAAAGAAGATTTAGTAAAAGAATTTAATGGTGAGCAAATATATATTGTTTATCCAGGTACTGAAAGTTCAGGATTTAATATATGGGATTTTCGTCCTCTTATAAAGAAGGGTGAACAATCTTCAAAAAATTTAGAATTTGGCGAAATTTGGTATTCTTTAGATAAATTTATACAAACATCTAAAGATAAAATCAAAACTACAAAACGATTAATAGAACTTTTTTATAAAATAGCATTTATGAAATGCAATGAAGTTGATAGCTGGAATGAGAATAGATTTAGAAAAAGTATTTTTAAACACAAGTTTTGAAGATGTAAAAGAAATAATACAAAATTTGGATAATGATGATTGGAAAGAATTCCATCACCTTTTAAAAGTAAAACACTAATTTAATTATTAAACAATTCTATATAAATTGTATTCTAATTAATTGAATAAATTTTTGTTTATTTTTTTGATGTCATTCTATTAAGAGACTATATTATTCTTAATTACATTTAGCAAATTAAAATTGTTCTTTTATGAGTTCTTTCAATTCCATATTAATTCTAGGAAGACTAAACACTAAAGCTAAATATGAAGAACCTTCATCTTCACTTACAATTAATTGAACAAATCTACTTTTTTTTGGCATTTTCGTAAATGCCTCCGTAGTATTATTGTATTTCTTATAATCATTTTTATCAATTTCTAAAAAATTAACTATCAAATTACCATTTGCAAGACTCAATCTTTCAAATTCATCTATTTTAGATATAAAAGTACTTTGATTATTGTTTTTCGATAAATGAAAAAGGTCTAAAATATTATTTTCATTTTGAAGAGAAACTAGATTTACACCATTATGAGGCATTGATCCTACTAATTTGATATAAGTTTCTAATGAATATTCTTTAGCCAATCCAACAGATAAAAGAGTATCTTTTAAAAAATTTAATACTAATTCATATTTATCTCCAAGAAATTCGATTTCTTCATTTTTACAAAGTGATTTAATACCCATCTCTTCTGAACAATCACTATATTCTGTTAATGAAAAATCTTGAATGGATTGTCCATAATAATAATTTTTAAATAACACTAAACTTTTATCATATTTTGTAATATTTCTTTCCAAATGTTTTTGATCAAGTGATTTATCGAATTTTTTCATTTCAGGTTCTGATATTTTTTGTACAGGATCTACTATAGCAACTGCTTCTTTTGTTGAATCTTTTTGATTTTCATTTGTTACATTTATAATATTTTCTTGTACATTTTTTTTATCATAATTAGTTAAATATAAAACTCTATTTATATAGCTTGTTTTTAAACACTCTAAACTCATACACTTATCTCTAGTATTCTTTAACCAATCGAATTGATCTTTTTTTAAATCTGTTTTATCAGACAATGAATTCCATATTTTTTTATAAGAACTTGCCAATTCTTCATCTAACTTTGACAACTCACTATCATTACAGATTGTATGTTCTATAAATGTAGATGCTTTTTTACAATCAAAACTTGCACCATACAAGCTAGTTATCAGCAAAGAAGCACTGAATACAATTTTTATTACTTTATTTATCAAAACAATCCCCTTGTGTTTAATTTAATAATTTCATAATTGCTTCTGTTATATTATCTTTGAAGTCCTTAGTTTTTACTTTTTTTTCTTCATTTGGATTAACTATTACTCCTGCTTCAAAAAGAAAGGCTGGAGAATTTGCATTCTTCAAAACCTTTAAATCATCAAATAAATATATACCAAGTTTTTTATCTATTAATTCTCTATTTTCACCTTTTATTTTTTCTGCATGATGTAATGTTGGAACTAAACCTCTTGATATAAGCTCTTCAGCAAAGATTTTTGCATATTCTAATGATTTTTCATATTCAATATTTTTTTTAGACACAAAAATTGAAAAACCCTCTGCATAATTTGTAGTTGGACATTTATTGGAATAATTAATAAATTGTTTCTGAACAGAATCATGATGAATAGATATAAATAAATCCTTATTTACACTTGAATCATATCTATCTTTAAAAGTTAACTCTTCATCATCTTTTTTTGAACTTAATGATATTTCTATATTATATTTGTCTTTTAATTTTTCTAAAATATATAAAACTAATTCTTTGTTATATGTATATTCTTGTTGACAATTAGAACTAGTAGCACCAGATTGTTTTGGTGTATGTCCAATATCTAAAACTACGTTTGCTGAATATAAATTTTGAATAATTAAACCAAGCAATATATATTTAAAAAACAAAATAATTTATCCTTAATTTAAATTTTAATCTATATAAGATTGTTGTATAACAAATATAAATTCTATCATAAAATAATAATTTTGACTTTAGATGATTTATATTTTACTATGTTAAGAATAAGTTATCATTAGTATAGCAGATTAAAATATTGTAATCTATAATAAATTTTCATATACTTTTTTAGAATCATTCCAATCATTATATATATATGCTAAAATAATATAAATTTATTACTCAAGGAAAAAAATGAAATTAACAAGGATTGTACTAAGTTTATTTATTATTTATAGTTTTTCTTATGGAGAAACTTGGAGAGAATATAAAAATAAATGGCATGATACCATAGAAAAAACTTTGAAAGAAAACAATGGTTCAGCATTGCTAAAATCTAGGTATGATGCATATTCTGGTTTAGAGACATATGAAAAAATATTTGCAATTGATGTCTGCATAAATAATATAATTAAATTAAATATTACAAAATGTGAAGATATAATAGAAAATGTTGAACAATTTCTTATAAATAATCCTGATATTGATTTGGGTGATTTTTTACCTAGTGTATTTTCTGCAGATATAAATAATAATAATGACAAATATTACGTATTGCCTGCTAAAGTGTTTGCAATATTAGATGAAAATAGCATGATAGTTAAAAATGATTCTAAATACGTTTATGTAGAAGGTATTCCTAAAGATGAACCTGTTCATGTAGAAAAAGCAGTTTTATTAATTGTAAAAGGGGCTGGAGAATATAGTTATACAAGTAATTTGGGTTCAAAAAATATTGTTAAAGCAATTTGGCAACAGAATAAAACTAATAATGATTTCAATGTAGTTAAAGCTAATGAAAAATTAGAAAATAGCTTTATAAAAAAACAGTACAATGAAAATGGAATAATTTTAGAAATTGAACATCCTGAAAAAATCATACCTAATTCTTATGTAAATTTTAAAATTACTATGACAAATAATCTGCCTTATATTGGTACAAAAGGTGGGGTATCGATTAGTTTTCCTCAATTTAATAATTTAGATGTAATTACACATAATCAAACTTTAAGTACTAAAAGCTACCAATCAAATAGCAAGCTTTGGAATGTAAATACTAAAAAAACAATTTCATCACAATATTTCATGCTTGAAGGTTGGGAAAATAATTGGAAACAAAGTCAAACAAAAACTATAGATTTTTCAGTTTTTATTAATGATAATAGTGAATTAAATAATATAAATATTTTTATTCGATCAATATTAATAAGCAATAAAATTGAATATATAAATCCAATTAATGGAATAGAAGGTCAACAAGGTTACAAAAATCTAAATATTTCCATACCTATAATTAGGAATTAATTAGTATAAATTTTAACTATAAATAATTAATAGATTTTTTATATTTTAAATTTACAGTTATAGTTAAATAGTTAAAATAGTTATCAACTTGTTTTAATGGAACAATATATTAAAGTTTATTTCCGTTTTACTAATATATTGTTTCTAAAAGTTATAAATTTAGATTTTTATTTAATATCTGTTCTTCATAATATTTTATAAGTAATATATTATGATATTATTCATAGCATTAATTCAAATTTTAGTTTAATTTATAGTTATATAAATAAACAAAGGGGTAAAATGAACACAAGAGACATATTAATTATAATTGCTAGTATTGCAGTTATTATATTTATTAGTGATAGTTTGAACACAAAGTATAATATGAGTGACAAAACAGTCGTTTGTATTAGTCCAGAAGTTGAAGAATCTCTTTTAAACCTTATAACACCAGATGTTAATAATGAACTTAAAACAGAAGGTTTCTATATAGATACTAAAGTATTAAGAGAGAATACAAGTACAGAATTAGTAATTCCGACAGTGAATGGACAATCTAAATATTCTTGTAATACATCAATTGCTATAACATTAAAAGCTCTACCAGACAATAATAAATCACAAGAAATTATTTCAAAATTTATTCAAAAGCAAACCAATTTTACGATAGATCTTGATTATACAGTAACACCAAATGATTTAGGTACTCAATTTTGGGTTAAATCTAGAAAAATAGTTCAATCTGATATTACAAATAATTTTAAAAAATATGAGGAAGAACAAAAAAAAATAATTAAACAAAAAGAATTATCTGAAGAAGTAAGTAAATATGGAAATCTTACTGCTATGTTAGGAAATAAAACAATTAATGTAAAATTCAATTTAGTAGGAAATAACAAGACAATTATTGTGGATGGTACAATTTTAAATGTAGAAATAGATGATGCTACAACGGATGAAAAATATGATCTCAATAAACTAAAAGGACATTTAATTTCAGATAAAAGTAAAACATGGGAAATAAGTTATTATAATAATAAAAATAGCAATTTTATTTTTTATAATGATCCAATTAGTGCTTATTCTTATGTATTGAGTAAATAAATTTAAACTATTTATAAAATAAATTATATAGTTATTTTATGAGTTTATCTTTAAATATTCATTACATAATAGAATATAAATTGGCTTTAAATGATTTATATTGAACAATATAGAATATTTATTTTATTAACGTCTAATCAATATGGCATATCTATTGGCATAACTTAATGTTTTTAAAAGGATAATATAGTTAGAATTCCGGTACAAAACTAAATTATCCGAGTCCGACTAGCTCCTCCATTTCAAATTTCCACATATCATACTTTATATATTGTTAGTAAATTTTCTAAAAAAAATTAATTTATTACACAATTATTTCACAAATGTTTTGATATGATTCCGCAATTTGTTTTTATAAACAAAAAATTACATAAAAAGGTTTAAAATGAAAAAAATATTATTATCATTAGCAGCAGCATCTTTATTATTTGTAGGTTGTACAGAGGATAAAAAACCAGCTGAGACAAAAGTTGAAGCTCCTAAAACTGAAACTGTAGCACCAGCTCAAGAGAAAAAAGAAGAAGTAGCTGCTCCAAAAGAAGAAACAAAAGAAACAGTAGCTAATACTGAAGAAAAAGAAGTAAAAGCTACAGAAGAAGATAAAAAAGAAGAAGCTGAAACAACAAAAGAAGAATCAAAAGAAACAGCAACTGAAGCTGACAAAAAATAATTATAAAAATATAAATCCGTGTAAAATCACGGATTTATAAAAAAACTCCATTTACTACATAATATTTTAAAACAAAAAAAGTTACCAAAAAAACAAAAATTGTTGTAAATATTAAAGATAGTTTATAAAACTTATAAATATCTAAACTATTATTTTTATAAAAAACTACCGAACAAATTGAGAAAAAAAGTCCTAAAAAAAGTGCCGACCATATAAAATATCCTATAAAATAATACTCAGATTGAAGCATACAAAATGGACATTGATGTGTTGGAAGTTCATATATATAAGTTGAAAAAAAGTATGTTACTGCAAAATAAGATATATAAACAAATAGTATATTAAAAAAAAGAAGCAAAATAGATTTTTTTTGAATATTCAAAATAACAATCAAAACAAAAAGTATATAAAATATAAGTATCAAGCTTGAATTAACCAATCCAAAAGGTATTTTACTAGAGATACTACTTGTTTCAAATATAACAGAACAGCACTCAACTGCTTCATTTAATGGAATATTTGATAAAAATTTAAAATCTAAAATATACTCAAAAGTAAGACAAATGAATATAAAAATAAAAAGTAGTAATTTTATTTTTGTATATTTATAATCTTTTCTTTTCAAATCTAAAGAGTTCAAAACAAACCAAATACCAATAAAAAATAGATTTGTAAGCTTTAAAAAAAGTGATATTTCACCATATTCTAAAGAAAAAATACCAGCAGCACACATAGCACCTACTACAAAATGTGATAAATTATCAATAGAAAATATAAAATAAAAAAAGAGTAGAATTTTTATAAAAAGTGAAAAACTGATGATTAGAATCACTAAATATGATCTTTTTTCAAGTTTATACTGTAAAGCTGTACTTTTTTTGAAATCCCAATCTCTTAAAATAATTATTGAATATATAAAAGATATTAGTAAAAGTGTATAAATAGTAGTTTGTAAAAATAGGAAAATTAATATCTCATTTGATAAAAAAATACTACTCAACTAAAACTCCATTTTTTAACTCAAAAACCTTATCTACAAAATCTAACTCAAAAAATATTGGGTCATGAGTTGCTACAACTATAGTTTTTCCACTTTCTTTTAACTCTTTTAGAGTTTTTACAAAATTCATAGAGTTTTCATAATCAAGAGAAGATGTTGGTTCATCACATAAAATTGTATTAGCATTGTTTATCAATGCTCTTGCAATTGCACATCTTTGTTTTTCTCCACCAGAAAGATTTGAAACTATCTCATCTTTTTTATGTAAAATATTTGATAAAGTTAATATTTCTTCAACTTTTTTATCAATATCTTTTTGTGAAAATCCTAAAGGAATAAGAGAAAGACTAACATTTACAAAAACAGTTAAATCTTCAAAAAGATTAAAAGATTGGAATATGTAACCAATATTTTTTGCTCTAAAATTACTAGCATGAATATCTGGATATTTTGACACAGATTCTTTGTCAAAAAGAATTTCACCAAAGCTAGGTTTTGAAATAGTAGAAAGTATAGATAGAAGTGTTGATTTTCCACTTCCACTTACACCTTTAAATATAACAAATGAGCCTTTTTTTATCTCAAAATTTATATTTTTTAGTGCATAAAACTCTTTTTTGCTTCCTTCAAAATATATTTTACTTATATTTTTTGCTACTATCATCTTAAACTTTCATATGGATTTATTGCTGATATTTTCCAAACAGGAATTAAAACTGAACTTAAAAACAGAACCATAAAAAATAAGAAAAGTGTTACAAAAGTAGAAAACTCAATATATGGATAGATTATAAAATCATTTTTTATATTTGAAAAATCTATAAATATATTTTTTAATATTGGAGCATTTAAAATAAATACAAAAAAATATGCCAATAAGACCCCAATAAGGTAAGATACAAAAGCTACAACAAAGTTTTCACTCATTTTTATTTTTATAATATCTCGAACGCTATATCCAATAGCTTTAAAAATAGCTATCTGTTTTCTCTCATTTATACTTACTTGAGAGTATCTTTGATATAAAATCATTATAAATGCAAATAAAACAACTAAATAAAGTATTAAAAAAACTCCACCTTTATAGTTAAATATTGTCTCATATTTTTTTAAGATATCTTCTTTTTGAATAATATTCAGGTCTAAATCTAATCTTTGAAGTTTTTGTTTTATATTTGCTCTTTCAAGCTCATTTGGAACATCAAAAGCAATATTTGTTGAAAAATCTCTGTTTATACCCAAAATATCTCTTGCAAGATTTATATCTAAAATAATAATATCGCTTGATATAATATTTGACTCTTTTTCTAAAACTTTTGCAATTTTTACTTTTTTTATCTCTTTATTTGGAAGAAAAAAATCATAATAATTTGTATATTTGTATTTTTTTAATAAATTATCTACTTCAAAACCTACAATCATCTCATCTTTTGATATATTTTGAAGTCCCAAATTTTTTAGCTCTTTATTTAGATTTGAAAAATCAACTCCAATAATAGTAAAATAAACATCTTCACTCAAAAATTTATATCTTCCATAAACTCTCTTTGTGATATTTTTAACTCCATAAATATTTTTTAGTCTATCTTCTAGTTGATTTTCTATATCAAAAATTCTTCCACCAAACTCTTTTTGGATTATAAAATCATTATGACTTTCTAATGTTTTTAAAATCTCATTTTGTAAAGATGATTTTATAAAAATAACTGTTGATAATAAAAATATTGTTAAAGTTGCTAAGATAAAAATAGATATATATTTTGTTTTTTGTTTATGAAGTAACAGAAAAATAAGATTTATAAAAACACTACTCTTCATAAACAAATCCAAAATTAGTTACTTTTGGGTTCAAATAAATTACATTATTAAAACTATTTCCATAATCTTTAAATCTATAGTCCTTGTTTGAGTATGCAAGATTTGATAATTTAGTAATATCTAAAATATGATAATTTCTACTATTTTTAAAAATAGTATTTGAATATAAGAATAAAAAAAAGAAAATAAATGATAATAAAAATATAGTTATCAAATAAACTTTGCTTAGTGTTGTAATGCCCTACTCCTCGTACTGATGAAATATTCTACCAATTTTAAGTTAAATATCTGTTAATAATAGATATAATTGCGATTTTACACAGGAGAGGATAATGGCAAATAAAAGTCAAATTGATGAATTAAAGGCGATATTACTTGAAAGAAGAGAGACAATTTTAAGTAATGTTAGAAATAGTAGAGACAGTATTGACCAACTAAAAGATCAAGATTTAAACGATGATTTAGATTATGCTGATTTTGTTAGTGACTCATTTAAAGAGGGAATGATTGCAAATCATCAACTAGATGAGTTAAATCAAATTGAAGAAGCTTTAAAAAAAATAAAAGCTTCAACTTATGGAATTTGTGATATGTGCGGAGTAAATATTCCAATTGGAAGATTAAAAGCAAAACCTTTTGCAAAGTTTTGTACAGAGTGCAGAACAGTTTATGAACAAGAACAACAAAAAAGAGTTGCATATTGATAAAAAGAGTTTATCCAGCAAATGATAAAGTTCTAAATTTCAAATTTGTCCAAAACGATGTTGATTTTATAGTTGAAGAACAACCTATAAAATTCTCATCGTACGGGAACTTCTTAATTTTAAAAATCAAAAAACAAAATTGTGATACTTGGGAGTTAATAGATAGATTATCAAAATTCTTGGGTGTTTATTCAAGTGATATTGGATATGCTGGACTCAAAGATAAACGAGCAACTACAATTCAATACATATCTATTCCAAAAAAATATCAAAAAGAGATAAAAAATTTTAAATCAAAAAAAATAGAGATACTTGATACTTTTTTACACAATAAAAAACTAAATATTGGTGATTTAAAAGGAAATAGATTTAAAATAAATCTTCATGAGTTAGAGTTAGAAGAACTTTTTCATATTGAAAAACTTCTAAAATTTGTATCCAAAAATGGTTTTCCAAACTATTTTGGTTATCAAAGATTTGGAAAAGATGTAAAAGAGAATTTAGAAAAAGCAAAAGATTTACTATTTGGTGATGCAATAATAAAAGATAGAAAAGTAGCAAAAATGCTTCTTAGTGCCTATCAAAGTACTTTTTTTAATGCTTGGTTGGTTGAAAGATTAAAACTTGATAATAGCGGTTTTAAACTTCTAGATGGAGATATTTTTTATGATATAAAAAATGAAAAACTTTTTACTCCAAAATCTATAAATGAAAAAATTATAGAAGACTTCAAAAATAAACTAATAACTCCAACTGGTTTACTTCCAGGAAGAGATGTTTTTAAAGCGAAAGATGATGCTTTAAAAATTGAACAAAAATATGATGATAGTCAAATAACTGAAAAAGGTTATAGAAGAGAAGCTATTGTATTTCCAGAGATTTTATCTTCTAAATATGATAAATTAAATAAATCTTGTAGTTTAGATTTTATTTTGCCAAAAGGTTCATATGCAACAGTTTTGATTGAGCTTTTGGCAAATAGAAATTTTGGCTGAAACATAAGGCTTTAAGAGAGTTTTTTTAGTAATAAGAATAGTGGATTTATCCACTATTCTTTTATGGAAGAGTTATGTAATCTGAATCAAAATAGATTTTATTATCTACTGCTATCAATCTTTTTTCATTATCAAAACTAAACTCATATATAGTGTCAGTTTTAAAATCATCACTTATATTTATTAAAAATCCTTGAGACTCAACAGCATATAAACTACTTCCATATGCTAAAGCATGGAATTTTGCATATTTATATTTTCTTTTTGCAACCTCTTCTAAATTTGGAGTCAGTTTTATAATATGACCATCAACAGTTGCAATATAAATATATCCATCTTTTACAATTAAATCTCTAATATCATAATCTTTGCTAATAACATCTCTAGCTGATATAGATACGATTTTATTTGGATTAGCAACAATCAAACTCTCACTTTTTTTCTCAACTTCAAGGCTTATAATATTTTTGAATTCACTATCCGTTTCAACAGATATATTTCTTACAACTTCATTTGTAGCAGATGATAAAATAAGAACTTTACCATTTAAGCTTGGAAACAAAATTAAATTCCCCATAAATAAAGGATTTGAAATTCTCGTATCATTTGCTAAAGATAGTGGTAAATACTCTTTAAAAAGAGTTTTATCTGTATTTACATCTATTAGCTCCATACTATTATTAGAGTATATAAGTGCTAACTTTTCATCTTTTCTTGCAGCTGCCACAACTACATCTTTAACAGTTCTCTCTCTTTCTCCAATTAATATTTTATCAACATAATTTGTTGCTATAACTTTTCCATCATCCGTAAAATTTAAAAACTCAAATCCATCTGGAAGTTTAAATGTAGAAATTCCTTGTTTCGTAATAACTTCATTATCTTCTAAAGTTGCACCTACTCTATTCATAGATTTTATTGAAGATGACATAGACTTTTTGTTTAGCTCAATATTACTACTTGTCTCTTCTGGTTCATAATATTTTTTACCAGAACAAGCTGTAAAAAGTGCAATTGCAACAATTGACAATAGTATAGATTTCATTTTTTATTCCTTATTTTGTAACTAAATAGTGTTTTAAAAGTGTTGCTAGTTCAAAAGCTCTTGAATCTTGAGATATTTTACCCAAAATTTCTCTTGCTTCAGCATATTTTTGATTATTAACTAGTATTAAAGCTTGATTAAAAATAGCATAATCTTTAAGTAAAAAATCTGCTTTTTTTGAAACTGCATCTAAATCTGATTGATTAGAATTTAAAAGTGCAACTTGGAAATCTAGTAACTCTTTTAAATATTTAAGATTAATATCTGCATTTTTAAACTCATTTTTAGCATCTAAATACAAAGCTATCTCGTATAAATCTCTATTTTTCTCTTTTAGTTCATCTAAAGAGTTTTGATTTCCATTTTCAAGGAAACTACTTAGAGCAATATTCGCTTCATAAAGATTTTTTTCATCCAATTTAGTTTTTACTAAAAATGCTATTGAACCAACTATTACAGTAATAATTAATACAACTATTAATTTTTTATATTTTTTAAAAAATCTCTCAGTTTTTACAAAACTTTCAAGGAATTTCTCTTCACTACTTAACTCATTTTTGATGTAGTTTACATCATCTTTTATACTCATATACCTAGCCTTTTTAAAAAGTAGTTGATATATTACAAAATTTTTCATAAAATATTACTTTTATAAACTTTTTTGTATAATTTTAGCCTATAAATTTAAAAGGTTATCGCAAAATGAATAAACTATTAATAGCAACATCTATTGCATTTGTATTATCTCAAAATATATTTGCAAAAGAAGCGCCTGTTGAAAACGAACAAACAAGATTTGAATCTTTATCGAAACTAACAAAAGTTATTGGAACTGTTGAGAAGTATTATGTTGATGATATTAAACTTCAAGAGATTGTTGACAAAGCACTAAAAGGTTTAATGCAAGAATTAGATGCCCATTCAAGCTATTTGGACAAAAAAGCTAGTAAAGAGATGAGTATTGCAACATCTGGAGAATTTGGTGGGCTTGGTATTACTGTTGGTATGAGAGATGGTGCATTAACAGTAATATCACCAATAGATGATACTCCTGCATTTAAAGCTGGTGTAAAATCGGGTGATATAATTTTAAAAATAAATGAGACTTCAACTATAGGAATAACTTTAGACGAAGCTGTAAACATGATGAGAGGTGAGCCTAAATCAGATATTAAATTAACAATTGTTAGAAAAGGTGATAATAAACCTCTTGAAATTGCTATGAAAAGAGATATTATAAAAGTTCAATCTGTTTTTGCAAAAAAAATAGAGGGAGAAAATCTTTTATATCTTAGAATATCAAGCTTTGACACAAAAGTTACAAATGATTTAGAAAAAGCTATAAAAGAGAATAAAGATGTAAAAGGTATAGTTCTTGATTTAAGAAATAATCCTGGTGGTCTTTTAAATCAAGCAATTGGTGTTGTTGACCTATTTGTAAAAAATGGAGTTATTGTTTCACAAAAAGGAAGAGATGCTTCTGATGAAGAAAAATTTGAAGCAAGTAAATTTGGAACAAAAACAGATTTACCTTTAGTTGTTCTTGTAAATGAAGGTTCTGCTTCAGCTTCTGAAATTGTAAGTGGTGCTTTACAAGATCACAAAAGAGCTATTTTGGTAGGTGAAAAAACTTTTGGAAAAGGTTCGGTTCAAGCTGTACTTCCAATAGATAATGAAAAAACTGAAAACATCAAGTTAACTATCGCAAAATACTATTTACCAAGTGGAAGAACAATCCAAGCAGAGGGTGTAACTCCTGATATTATTGCAAGTGCTGGGAAAGTTGTTCAAAGTGAGGAAAATGGCTTAAAAATAAAAGAGGCTGACCTTAAAAAACATCTTGAGGGTGAGCTTAATAAAGTTGATGATAAGTTAAAAGCTGAAGAGAAAGCTGTAAAAGATGAAACTAAAAAAATCATTTCAAAAGATGATTTACAAAATGACAATCAATTAAATACATCTTTAGCAGTTTTAAAAAGCTTAATTATAATGAATAAATAATTTAGGAAGTTTTATGAATATTGAAAAAATTAAATCTTTAAATCTTTGGCCAGATAATAAAAAAATAACTACTCAAAAAGGTTTTGATGAGTTAGAAAATATTGGCTACAATCTTTTTTATATAGGGAAAAATGCTGATTTATATAGCTGTCCAGGTGATGAGGCAAAAGTTTTACTTGTAAGAAGTGATAGAACATCTGTTTTTGATATTCCTTTAAATTTTGAAATTAAAGGAAAAGGAATTATACAAACAGAAATTTCAAATTTTGGAGCAAAATTTGCTGCAAACAGTGGTATAAGAACTGCAATTTTAGATGAAAAAATATCTTCTGATATCTCTGTTGCTTCTAGATGTCAACTTATGAAACTGTGCAAAGCTCTTGAAGCAAATATTGATGGGGAAATAGTACAGTTTGAACTAATTTTTAGAAATTACTTAACTGGTTCTTTATTTCAAGCTTTACAAGATGGTAAAGATCTATATGGATTAGATTTACCTTCAAATTTAAAAGAGTGGCATAAATTTGAAACTCCACTTTTTACACCAACAACAAAAGGCTTAAAAGACGAGCCTTTAAACTCTAAAAAAGTAAGAGATACTTTTCCTGAAATTATCTCTAGTTTAGAAAAGCTTTTTAAAGATTTTACAACTTTTGCAGAAGATAGAGGAATAGTTGTAGTTGATACAAAGTTCGAAATCTTTGTTGATGAAGATGGAAAGTGGGTTTTAGGTGATGAAGTTTTAACTCCTGAGAGTTCAAGATTCATAGCTTTAGAAGATTTTAAAAATAGTAACTTTATCTCAATGGATAAACAAATTTTAAGAGATTTTGGTAAAAAAGAGAACTGGAAAGAGCAATCAAAATCTTTGAAATCTGGAGAGAAATTAGAAGTTGTTGTTCCAAAAGAGATAGAAGATAAAATCCTAAATGGATATAAAACAATTTTAGAAAGACTAAGCAAATAAATCTTTAGATATAATTTGCAAAAAATTTTAGAGGAAAAATGATGAAAGCAATAGTAAATGTAGGATTAAAAAAAGGTGTTTTAGATGATCAAGGTAAAGCAATTAACCATGCTTTAGGAACTTTGGGATTTAAAGATTTAATTTCTGATGTAAGAGTTGGAAAACAGATTATTATAGAGTTAAACTCAAATGATAAAGAAAAAGCAAAAGAAGAAGTTACAAAAATGTGTGAAAAGCTTCTTGCTAATACTGTAATTGAAGATTACAATATTGATATAGTAGGTTAATTATGAAAGTAGCCGTACTACAATTTCCTGGAACAAACTGTGAATTTGATGCAAAATATGCATTTACTAAACTTGGTTGTGATGTAGAAGTTATTTGGCACAAAGATACAAAACTTCCAGAAAATACTGATTTAGTAGTTGTTCCAGGTGGGTTCTCTTATGGTGACTACTTAAGAAGTGGAGCAATTGCTAGATTTGCAAATATCATGGAAGATGTTAAAAAATTTGCTTCAAATGGAGGAAAAGTTCTAGGTATTTGTAATGGTTTTCAAATTCTTTTAGAAGCTGGTTTACTTCCAGGTGCAATGAAAAGAAATGATACTTTACACTTTATATCAAAATATCATCACTTAAAAGTTATTGATAATAACAATGAATTTTTAAGACTTTTAAATGTTGGAGATGTTGTTAATATACCAGTAGCTCATCATGATGGGAACTACTATATTGATGAAGCTGGTTTAAAAGAGCTTGAAGCTAATAATCAAATCTTATTAAAATATTGTACAAAAGATGGTGAAGTTACAAATATGAATGGAAGTGTTTCAAATATTGCAGGAATTTGTAATAAACAGAGAAATGTATTTGGTCTAATGCCTCATCCTGAACGAGCAATTGAAGAGATTTTAGGTTCAACTGATGGTGTAAATATGCTAAAAGGTTTATTAAAATAGAAGAGTTCTTCTATTTTAATATAGATAATAATTTATGAAAAAAGTATCTATACTCTTTTTAATCCTTGTAACTTTTTGCTCAATAAATCTTTTTGCAGCAAAAAACTTATATTTATCATATACAAAAACACCAACAAATATATACAAAAATCAAAAATTTGAGATAAAAATTGAAGCTATGATTACTACTTCAAATTTTACAAATATAAGTACAAAATTTCTAAACTCCTCAAATATTGAAGTTTTAAATCCAAACTCTTCTTGGAAAAAAATATCAAATGATAAATATGAAAATAGCTACTATTTTAAAGTAAAAAATACAAATTTTTCGCTTCCTCTTTTTGAGATTAATCTTTTAAATTCAAATGAACTAATAGATCAAAGTACACTAGAACCTTTACAATTAAAAATATCAAATATTGGTAAAGCAGATGATAGATATTCAAATATAGTAGCTGAAAATATTATATTAAAAGCGTATAAAACAAAGCAATATAACAATGATAATGCACTTACTATAATTGATTTAGATGCAGTAAACTCAAATTTGAGTGATTTTTCTTTGAAAAATATAGAAGAACAAGGTGTTTCAAGTATAAAAGAGTGGGAAAATATTGAAAATTTAGTTTACTATTTTGTAACTCCAATATTTCAAAAAAATCTAATATTTACATATTTTAATACTACAACAAATAGTTTTAAAGAGGTAAAAGTACCACTTATCTTGCAAAATGAGTTAGTAAGTACACAAACAGATTTAAATCCAAATGATTCTACTTTTGAAAAGTATAAAAAAATAGCTGCTATTATTGTTTTTGTGATATTCCTTTTGATTTATATTTGGAAAAGATGGAAAATTGTTCTATTTTTTACTTTTATATCTTTAATTGTTGCTATTATATACAATTTGCCAAATCAAAAAGGTGTAATAAAAACAGACTCTTATATATATATTTTACCAACAAAGAACTCAACAGTATTCTTTAAAACACAAAAAGATGAAAGAGTTGAAGCTTTAGAAAAAAGAGAAAACTTTGTAAAAGTTTTAGGAGTAGATAGTGATTTTATTGGCTGGGTTAAGGAGGAGAGTTTTGAGAAAAATTAGGGGCTTAATAGTTTTTATACAGTTTTCCATAAGTGTTGCAATTGTTGTATTTTTTATGTATCTGTTTAGAAACCACACACATAAAGTCATAAAAATATGGATGAAAATCCAGATGTTTTTTCTTGGAATTAAGCTTGAAATTGAAGGTAATTTAGATGAAAGCTGTGATTTAATTTTAATAAATCACCAATCTATGCTTGATATTATTGTAATGGAACATCTTCACAGTAGAAATATAGCTTGGGTAGCAAAAAAAGAGATAACAGATCTCTTCTTTTTTGGACACATTATAAAAGCACCTAGAATGATAAGTATTGATAGAGAGAATAAAGCTGGACTTATTCACCTTTTAAGTGAAGCAAAAGATAGATTATCAAAAGGTCGTCCAATTGCAATGTTTCCAGAAGGAACAAGAAGTGATGGAACTTATATTGGAGAGTTTAAAGCTGGTGCAAAAATGCTTGGTAACAAATTCAACTTAAAAGTTCAACCAGTTGTTATGTTTAATACTAGAAATATAGTTAACTCTCAAAAAATGGAAGCAGCTCCTGGAGTTGTTAAAGTTATATATTTAGAACCTATTGTTGCAAGTAAAGATACATCTTGGTACGAAGATTGTGAAAAAAATATGAAAGAAGTTTTTGAAAAAGAGTACAAAAACTATGTCTCTTAATTTTCAAATAGCTCTTGCTGTTGGATTTGGTGGAGCATTTGGGTCAATTTTAAGATTTTATGCTGTAGATTATGTCCATAAAATGGAGTTAGGAAATTTTCCTTTTGGGATACTTTTTGTTAATATTTTTGGTTCTTTTCTAATAGGTATTTTATATGCCTATTTCTCTACACATGATGTTTCAACTATATTAAAAGCATTTTTAATAGCTGGATTCTTAGGTGGTCTTACAACATTTTCTACATTTGCATTAGATAGCTATCTACTTTTTAATAGCTCTTTAAATTATGCTATATTAAATATTTTATCAAATCTTATTGGGTCAATATTTTTTGTATTAATTGGATTTAAACTAGCTATCTTTTTTATAAAGTAATTATAGTTAAAAATTTTTAAGCTTTTTTAGTTATAATATTTCTTATATCAAAAAAAGGAATAGCTATGCATATGCCAAGTGGTATGCAATTATTAGTAATTGTTTTAATCGTGTTAATTTTATTTGGTGGGAAAAAAATCCCAGAACTTGCTAAAGGTTTAGGAAGTGGTATTAAAAACTTCAAAAAAGCTGTAAAAGAAGATGATGAAGAAGTAGCAACTGCTTCAAAAATAGAAGAGAATGAGAAGAAAAGTGATGCAAAATCAACTTCTTCAACAGAAACAAAACAATCTTAATTTTATAAAGGATTTTTATGAGTATGCCAAGCGGAATGGAACTAGTAATTATAGTTATAATTGTGTTGATTTTATTTGGTGGGAAAAAAATCCCAGAACTTGCTAAAGGTTTAGGAAGTGGTATTAGAAACTTCAAAAAAGCTATCAAAGAAGATGATAATGAAGAAGTAGCAGAAAACAAACCAACTGAAACAGATAAAAAAGCTGAAATACCAACACAAAAAGAAGAGACAAAAAATTCATAATATATGAATTTTATAATAAATAATAAGAGAAGAACTTGCAAAATATAGTTAAAGAATTTATAGAGAAAAAATTAGAAAAAAGTATTGTTTTAGAGAAGCCAAAAGATAGTTCACTTGGTCATTTTGCAACACCAGTTGCTTTTTCTTTGGCAAAAGAGCTAAAAAAGTCTCCTATGATTTTAGCAGATGAATTAGTTTTAAAACTTGAAAATAGTGAATTATTTGAGAAAATAGAAGCTGTAAAAGGTTTTATAAACTTTACTTTATCAAAAAGTTTTATAGAAAAACTTACAAATGAAGCCTTAGAAAAAAAAGATGATTTTGCAAAAGGTGATAAAAAAGATGAAAAAATACTTCTAGAGTATGTAAGTGCAAATCCAACAGGTCCTCTTCATATTGGACATGCAAGAGGTGCTGTTTTTGGAGATACTTTATATAAAGTTGGAAAATATCTAGGATATGATATTACAACTGAGTATTATATAAATGATGCTGGTGCACAGATGCAACTTTTAGGAATAAGCGTTAGTTTAGCTGCTAGAGATTTTATATTTAAAGAGAAAGTAAAATATCCAGAGAGTTATTACAGAGGTGAATATTTAATAGAGATTGCCGAACAAATCATAGAAAAATATGGAAAAGATATTATCTATGATGAGAGTAGATTTGAAGAGATGGCAATTTTTGCAAAAGATATAGTAATGCAAATAATCATAAAAGATTTAGGTGATTTAGGAATAAATTTCCAAAATTTTGTATCTGAAAAATCTTTATACAACTCATGGGAGAATACAAAATCTGTTTTAGAAAAAAATGGTTCACTTTACACAAAAGATGAAAAAGTTTATCTAAGCTCAACTAAATTTGGTGATGATAGCGATAGAGTTGTTGTAAGAGAAAATGGAATTCCTACATATTTAGCTGGAGATATAATCTATCATAAAAATAAATTTGATAGAGAGTTTGACAAATATATAAATATTTGGGGAGCTGATCACCACGGATATATAACAAGAGTAAAAGCTGCTATTGAGTTTTTAGGAAATGACTCTTCTAAACTGGAAGTTATTTTATCTCAAATGGTTCAACTACTTAAAGGTGGACAACCTTATAAAATGAGCAAACGAGCTGGGAATGTTATATTAATGTCTGATATAACTTCTGAGATTGGAAGTGATGCTTTAAGATTTATATTCTTAACTAAAAAAAGCGATACTCACTTGGAGTTTGATATTGATATGTTGAAAAATCAAGACTCTTCAAATCCAATTTTTTATATAAACTATGCACATGCAAGAATAAATCAAGTTTTTGTAAAGTCAAATTTAAGTTTTGAAGATATAAAAAATGAGAGTTTTGAAGCTTTAAATAGTGAAGCTTTAAATTTAGTTTATGAATCACTTCTTTTAAAATCTGTTTTAGAAGATGCATTTTCTAAAAGAGATATGCAAAAAATAACAGAATATTTATACAATCTAGCTTCTAGCGTACATAAATTTTATAATGAGCACAAAATTATTGGAAGCAGTGAAGAAAAAACTTATCTAAAAGTTTTAAGTATGGCAAAGTTAAGTCTAAAAACAGGACTTAAACTTCTTGGAATTGAAGCAAAAGAGATTATGTAATCTCTTTTGTTTTATTATCCTACTCTTTTGGTCTTTGAAAACTATCTAAAAAATCTTCAAGATTATATTTTTCTCTATATTTTTCACTCATTAAATGAATAAAAACATCTCCTAAATCAATAACAGTCCAGTTATCATCTTCATCAACTCTTAAAAACTCTTCACCATTTGGTTTTAATTCAGTTTTTAAATGATCTAAAAGCGCAAAACCATGTTTTGGATTTAAAGTTGTAGCAATCACAACATAATCCACTAAATAATCTTTTGATGTTAAATCAAAAATCTCAATATCAGAGGCTTTTTTATCATCTAAAATATCTCTAATTTTATTTATTCTACTATTCAAATTTTTCCTTTTTTTAAATTTATTAAATCTTGCCAAATCTCTTTTGGCACAAAGTTTAAATCTAGATCTTCTTTTAGCTTTGTAGAGCTAATATCTATATTTATATCTAATTTTTTAAACTCATTTGTAAGTAAATCATAACCATCTCTTGAGGCAACAACAAACTCTAAATTCTCTTTTAACTCATCTATATTGTGCCATCTATTAAGAGATTTTAGATTATCTTCTCCTATAATAAAGTAGATTTTACTAGGATTTATCGAAGCTTTAATATATCTTATTGTTTCATAAGTGTAGCTTAGTTTTTTTTGATTTATCTCAAAATCACAAATCTCAACTCTTTTTTCATCTTTAAAAACTTTTTGCAATAGCTTAAACCTATCTTTAGGTTCAAACAAAAAATCTTTTTTAAAAGGATTAAGATATGTAGGAACAATTATTAATTTATCGATATCTAGCTCTTTTAAAGCAGTTTCGACAATCTTTTTATGAGCAATATGAATTGGGTCAAAACTACCACCAAAAATCGCAATTTTCAAAAAAAACTTACCTTTGTTTTATGATTAAATTATATTATAGCAATTTTTAGATAAAATATTTGCCATTTAGAATTTTAATAAAGGGATTAGATGGCTATTAAAGTTGCAATAAACGGATTTGGGAGAATAGGAAGATGTGTAGCTAGAATTATTGCTACAAGAAGTGACATAGAGTTGGTTGCTATAAATGATACAGCAGAAGCTTCAATGCTTGAATATATCACAAAATATGATACTGTTCATGGAACTTTTGAAGGTGATGTTAAAGTTGAAAATGGTTTCTTAAAAATGGGGAAAATCAATGCAAAATTATACTCAACAAGAGATGCAAAAGAGTTATCTTTTGCAAAAGATTGTGGAGCTGAAATTGTTTTAGAGTGTACAGGTGCATATTTAACTCAAGATAAATGCCAAGTTCATATTGACAATGGTGCTAAAAAAGTTGTTATGAGTGCTCCTGCAAAAGATGATACAAAAACTTTTGTTGTAGGTGTAAATGAGCACACTTATAATGGAGAAAAAATTATATCAAATGCATCTTGTACTACAAACTGTCTTGGACCAATAGCAAAAATAATTGATGATGCTTTTGGAATAGAAAAAGGTTTAATGACAACTATTCACTCTTATACTAATGACCAAAACATCCTTGATGTAAAACATAAATCTGATAAAAGAAGAGCTCGAGCAGGTGCTGCTAATATGATTCCTACAAGCACTGGTGCTGCAAAAGCTATGAAATTAATAATGCCTCAACTTGATGGTAAATTACATGGTCAAAGCGTAAGAGTTCCAACTCCAAATGTTTCAATGGTAGATGTAAACTTCTTAATTAAAAAAGATACTACAAAAGAAGAAATTAATGCTTTATTTACTCAAAAATCAAAAGAGCTTTCTGGAATAGTAGCGGTTGATAATGATATGCTAGTTTCAAGTGATTTAATAGGAAATACAAACTCTACAATTATTGCAAGTGACTTAACTCAAGTTATTGGTGGAAATATGATTAAAGTTATGAGCTGGTATGACAATGAGTGGGGATATTCTGCTAGACTTGTAGATTTAGCTATTTATGTAGCAAAAAAATAAGGAATAATATGAAACTTCAAGAGATAAAAAACATAGATATTACTGGTAAAAAAGTATTTATAAGATGTGATTTTAATGTTCCTGTTGATGAATACAACAATATAACTGATGATAGAAGAATTAGAAGTGCTCTAAACACAATTAGATATTGTATTGATAATGATTGCTCTGTTATATTAGCTAGTCACTTTGGAAGACCAAAAGGTGGTTTTGAAGAGAAATATTCACTTTCTCCAATAGCAAAAAGATTACATATTTTATTAAAACAAGATATCAAACTAGCTCCAAATGTAGTTTGTACTGAAACTTTAAAAATGGCTAATGAGTTAAAAACTGGTGAAATTATGCTTTTAGAAAATATGAGATTTGAAGCTGGTGAGACAAAAAATGATGAAGAGCTTAGTAAAAAATTAGCTTCTATGGCAGATGTTTATATAAATGATGCATTTGGAGTTTCTCACAGAGCTCACTCTTCTGTTGAAGGAATTGCAAAATATTTTGATATGAATCATAAAGCTGCTGGATTTTTACTAGCAAAAGAGATTAAATTTTTCCACCATATTGTTGAAAATCCTAAACGTCCATTTGTTTCAATAGTTGGTGGTTCAAAAGTATCTGGAAAACTTGAAGCCCTTTATAATCTTGTTCCAAAAGTTGATAAAATTGTAATTGGTGGAGGAATGGCATTTACATTCCTAAAAGCACAAGGTTATGAAATTGGAAAATCTTTAGTTGAAGAAGATTTAATTCCTGAAGCTTTAAAAATTATGGAATTAGCAAAACAAAAAGGTGTAAAACTTTATTTACCAGTTGATATTGTTGCAGCTGAAGCTTTTGATGCTGAAGCAATAGCAAAAATTGTTCCAGTTCAAGAGATACCAAAATCTTGGATGGGGCTTGATATTGGACCTGCAACTGCTTTATTATTTAGTGAAGTTTTAAGCGATGCAAATACTATTTTATGGAATGGACCAATGGGTGTTTATGAAATGGAAAAATTTGCAAAAGGAAGTACAAAAATATCTCACGCAGTAGCTAGTTCATATGCAACAACTGTTGTTGGTGGAGGAGATACAGCTGATTTAGTAAGAATTACTGGTGATGAAGATGATATGACATTTATATCTACTGGTGGTGGAGCTTCTTTAGAGTTAATAGAGGGAAAAATATTACCTGGAGTTAAAGCATTAGTTATTGAGGATGATAAATAAATGCCTATAATTGCAAGTAATTTTAAAACAAATCATACTAGAAAAAGTACAAGTTTATTTGTTGAAAAATTAAATGAATATTTAAAATCAAATGAAGCTTTAGATGAAATTTACATCTTCCCTACTTCGACATCTTTAGATTCATTTGAATTAAATCATAAGCTTTTTATTGGTGCACAAAATGCATATCATACTAAAAATGGATCTTTTACTGGTGAAATTGGCTTAGAGCAACTTGAAGAGTTTAATATAAAAACTATTTTAATAGGTCATAGTGAAAGAAGACATATTTTAGGTGAAACTCAAGAAGAGATTGCAAAAAAATATGAGTTTTATAAAAATTTAGGATTTAAAATTATTTATTGTATTGGTGAACCTTTAGAAGTAAAAAAAGCTGGTTTAGAAAAGACTTTAGAGTATATTTTTGAACAATTTATTGGAATTGATACAAGTTATGAAAATCTAATTTTAGCATATGAACCAGTTTGGGCTATAGGAACTGGTATTACAGCAACAAGTGATGATATTAAACAAATACATAATGCAATAAAATCTAAAATAAATAAACCTTTACTTTACGGTGGAAGTGTAAAAGTTGAAAATGTAAAAGAGATTTGCGAAATAGAAAATGTTGATGGAGCTTTAATTGGAACTGCTTCATGGAAAATAGAAGATTTTATAAAAATTTTAGAAAATACAAAGGATATAAGATGATAATGAAGGGTAAAAAAGGTGTTATTTTAGGTGTTGCAAATGATAAATCAATTGCTTATGGAATTGCAAAAGCATGTGCTGCACAAGGTGCTCAAATTGCATTTACATATTTAAATGATGCTCTTAAAAAAAGAGTTGAGCCAATAGCTGCTGAGTTTGGAAGCTCTAATTTAGTTTATCCTTGTGATGTATCTAAGCCTGAAGAGATAGTTGCTTTAAGAGAGTCTTTAAAGAAAGATTTAGGAGAGATTGATTTTATCGTTCACTCAATTGCATTTGCTCCAAAAGAGGGTCTTAGTGGAAGATTTCACAATATATCAAAAGAGGCATTTGATATAGCAATGGATGTATCTGTATTCTCTTTAATAGAAGTTACTCGTGAATTAAAACCACTTTTATCTTCTAACTCTTCAATTTTAACTCTAACTTATTATGGTGGAGCAAAATATATTCCAAATTATAATCTAATGGGTGTAGCAAAAGCTGCTTTAGAGATGACTACAAAATATTTAGCTGAAGATTTAGGAAAAGATGGAACTAGAGTAAATGCAATTAGTGCAGGACCAATTAAAACTTTAGCAGCTGCTGGAATTGGTGATTTTAGATTTATGCTAAAATGGAATGAAGCTCACTCACCTTTAAAGAAAAATGTATCTATTGATGAAGTTGGAAACTCTGGAATGTACTTACTTAGTGATTTAAGTAGTGCAGTAACTGGTGAAATTCACTATGTTGATAGTGGATTTAATATCATGGGAATGCCAGCAGTTGAGTTTGATGAAGATGGTGGAAAACCAAAAATTGCTTGGAATGGAACTGATAAGTAAATTTCTAAAAGATAAGAATTTTTTTCTTATCTTTTTTTTATATCAAAATTTTAAATCTAAACTTTGAAAAGTTTAGATTTAAAATTTTAACAATAGGATTATTATATGAATATAGATTTTAAAGAACTGGCAAATAAATATCAAACACCATATTATGTTTATGATTTTGATCATATTACAAACCAATATACACAATTAAAAGAGTCTTTTAGAGCAAGAAAATCTTTAATAGCTTATGCAGTTAAAGCAAATTCAAATTTAAGTGTAATAAAACATTTAGCAAACCTAGGTGCTGGTGCTGATTGCGTTAGTATTGGAGAGGTAAAAAGAGCTTTAAAAGCAGGAATTCCTTCATACAAAATAATATTTTCAGGTGTTGGGAAAAGTGATGATGAAATAAAAGAGGCTTTAAATCTTGATATTTTACTAATAAATGTTGAAAGTGCTGAAGAGCTAAATAGAGTTGAAACTATTTCAAAAGAATTAAATAAAGTTGCAAGAATCTCTATAAGGGTAAATCCAAATATTGATCCAAAAACTCATCCTTATATATCAACTGGACTTCATGAAAATAAATTTGGAGTAGATATTGATACAGCAAAAAGAATGTATATCCAATGTAAAAATAGTGAATCTTTAGAACCAACTGGAATTCATTGTCATATTGGATCTCAACTTACTCAACTTCAACCAATAAAAGATGCTATAAAAATAGTTGCTGATTTAGTTAGAAATTTAAAAGCTATAAAAATTGAACTATCTTTCATGGACGTTGGTGGAGGATTAGGAATAGTATATAAGGATGAAACATTAATTGATACATATGAATATACTCAATCAATTTTAGATGTTATGTTTGGGCTTGATTTAACAGTTATTTGTGAACCTGGAAGATTTATAGTTGGAAATTCTGGAGTTTTTGTAACAAAAGTTTTATATGAAAAAGTAAATGGAAATAAAAGATTTATTATAGTTGATGGTGCTATGAATGATTTAATAAGACCTGCTTTATACAATGCTTATCATAGAATTGAAGTTTTAAATGACAATAAAGAGTTTAGTGATTGTAATCTTGTAGGTCCTGTTTGCGAAAGTGGAGATTTTTTTGCAAAAAATATAGAACTACCAAAAACTAATCATAATGATTTAATTGCAATTTATAGTGCTGGAGCTTATGGTTTTACAATGGCTAGTAACTATAATACAAGAGGAAGAGTAGCAGAAATCGCTGTTGAAAATGGAGTTGATAGATTAATTAGAAGAAGAGAAACTTTTGAAGATTTAATTGCTTTAGAAGAAGAGTTTATAAAATAAGGTAAATTTTATGTCAAATGAAGATGGATTATTAGAACTAAGAGAACAATTAGATAGTATAGATAATAAAATTCTAGACCTTCTAAATGATAGAATGAAATTAGTTCATAAAGTAGGAGCCTTAAAAGCAAAAAGTGGTGGAGCTATTTATAGGCCAGATAGAGAAAAAGCAATTATTGACCGACTTGAAAAAATAAATCAAGACAAAAATGGTTTTTTAAATAGAAGTGCAATTGAAGCTCTTTTTTTAGAGATTTTTGCAATATCAAGAAATATAGAGTTACCTGAAAATATTGGCTATTTAGGTCCTCAAGGAAGCTTTACACATCAAGCAGCTGAGAGTAGATTTGGGGCAATGAGCTCTTATGTTTCAATTAGTTCTATAAAAGGAATTTTCAAAGAGTTAGAGTCTAAAAAAATCAAATTTGGAGTTGTTCCAATAGAAAATTCTTCAAATGGTATAGTAAACGATACAATAAATGGTTTTACAAATTTCAACTCAAAAATAGTTGCTGAAGTTATATTAAATATTCATCACACACTTGCAACAACTTGTGATAAAATTTCTGATATTAAAAAAATATATTCAAAAGATATAGCATTTGATCAATGTAGAAAGTTTTTAACAAATTTTGGACTTGACGAAGTTGAACTTATTCCTGTAGAATCAACAACAAAAGCTGCAAAACTTGCAGCAAATGAACCAAATAGTGCAGCAATTTGTGCGCATGTTGCTGCAAAACTTTATAATCTTCCAATCTTATTTGAAAATATAGAAGATAAAGACAACAATAAAACAAGATTTTTTATCTTAAGTGATTTTGAAAATAGTCCAAGTGGAAATGATAAAACTTCTATTTTAGTAAATCTTCCTGATGAACAAGGTGTTTTGGTAAGATTTTTAAATGATTTTAATAATGC
This sequence comes from Aliarcobacter cryaerophilus, assembly GCF_014352935.1. The sequence continues at coordinate 1,732,351 of NZ_CP060694.1, forward strand.
AGGAATAAATTTAACAAAAATAAAATCGCATATTGTTGAAGGAAACTCTATATTTTTTATAGACTTTGATGGACACAAAGATGATGAAAACATTAAAAAAGTTCTTGAAAAACATAAATCTAGTATTAAAGTTTTAGGCTCTTATGTAAAAGAGATAAAAGATATTTAAAAGGAAAATAAAAATGAAATTCAATGAAGTATTAAAAAATTTATCAACTTATGAAGCTGGGAAACCAATAGAATTAGTTGTAAGAGAGTATGGAATAGATCCAAAAGAGGTTGTAAAACTAGCTTCAAATGAAAACCCATATGGAACAAGTCCAAAAGTTGTTGCAAAAATTGAGACTCTTGCAAAAAATATGTATTTATATCCAGATGATTCTATGTTTGAATTAAAAGAAGCATTAGCGAATAAATTTAAACTTGAAAGTAAAAATGTAATTATTGGTTCAGGAAGTGATCAAATTTTAGAATTTTGTATTCATGCAAAATGTAAAGATAAATCAAATGTATTAATGGCTAAAACAACTTTTGCTATGTATGAAATTTATGCAAAGCAAGTTGGTGCAAATATTATAAAAACTGAAAGTAGCCAACACAATTTAAAAGAGTTTTCTGACCTTTATAAAAAACATGGTGCTGATGTAATTTTTCTTTGCATTCCAAACAATCCTTTAGGAGAGTGCTTAGACAAAGATGAAGTTTATGATTTTTTAAAAACTATTGATGAAGATACATTAGTTGTAGTTGACGGTGCTTATCAAGAGTATGCAAGTTTTAAAGATGAGAAAAAAAGAATTTGTCCAAAAGATTTAATCGAAAAATTCCCAAATACTATATATTTAGGTACTTTTTCAAAAGCTTATGCCCTTGGGGGAATGAGAGTTGGATATGGTTTAGCTAAAGAAGATATTATTTCAACTTTTTATAAAATTAGAGCTCCTTTTAATATCACAACATTAAGTTTAGCAGCAGCTATTGAAGCTTTAAAAGATGAAGAGTTTGTAAAAGATTGTATAGAAAAAAACTTTATTGAAATGAAAAGATATGAAAAATATTGTCAAGATAATGGTTTTGAATATATTCCTTCATATACAAATTTTATTACAATTTTATTGAAAAATTTTATATCAAAAACTGTAGCTCAAAAACTTCTTGAAAAAGGTATGATTGTTCGAGATTTAACTGGTTATGGATTAAATGCAATTAGAATAACTATTGGAACAAATGAACAAAATACAAAACTATTTAAACTTTTGGATGAAGTTTTAGAAGAGTTAAAATAGAGTTTAGTGATGCAAATAAAAGGAAAATCATTAAAAGAGTTAGATGAGTTATCTTCTAAAATACGAGAGAGAATTATTGATGTTGTTTCAAGAAAAGGTGGACATTTTTCTTCAACTTTAGGTGCAGTTGAATTAACTATTGCAATGCATTATGTTTTTAATGTAGAAAATGACCCATTTATTTTTGATGTTTCACATCAATGTTATCCTCATAAACTTCTAACACAAAGATGGGAAGAGTTTGAAACTATTAGACAATTTGGTGGTTTAAGTGGTTTTACAAAACCAAATGAGAATAAAGCTGATTATTTCGTAGCTGGACATAGTTCAACTTCAATTTCTCTTGCTGTTGGAGCAGCAAAAGCTATAAAACTAAAAGGTGAAAATAGAGTCCCAGTTGTTATGATAGGTGATGGTTCTATGAGTGCTGGAATGGTGTATGAAGCTCTAAATGAATTAGGAGATTTAAAACTTCCAGTTGTAATAATTCTAAATGATAATGAAATGAGTATAGCAAAACCAATAGGTGCGATTTCAAAATATCTATCAAAACTTTTAGCTGGAAAATTTTATCAAAGTTTTAAAACAAGTGTTGATAAATTTATACGTAACAATATGCCAGAAGGTACAACATATCTAGCAAAAAGAGTTGAAAACTCTTTTAAATTAATAACTCCTGGAATTTTATTTGAAGAGATGGGAATTGATTATATTGGTCCTATTGATGGGCATGATATTGAAGAGATTATTGAAGTTTTAGAAATTGCCAAATCTATGAATAAACCTGTAATTGTTCATGCAAGAACAGTAAAAGGAAAGGGGTATAAAATTGCTGAAGGACAACATGAACATTGGCATGGAGTTGGACCTTTTAACGTTGAAGATGGTGAATTTATAAAAAAAGGTGTAGAAAAAAGTGCTACGGCAGTTTTTTCAGATGCACTTTTTAATTTAGCTTCTAAATATGAAAATATTGTTGGTGTAACTGCTGCCATGCCAAGTGGAACTGGTATGGATAAATTAATAAAAGAGTTTCCTTCTCGTTTTTGGGATGTAGCAATTGCTGAACAACATGCAATTACTTCAATGGCTGCAATGGCAAAAGAAGGATTTAAACCATTTGTTACAATATACTCTACATTTTTACAAAGAGGTTTTGACCAGATTATTCATGATGTTTGTATTATGAATCTACCTGTTATATTTGCTATGGATAGGGCTGGAATTGTTGGAAATGATGGTGAAACACATCAAGGAGCTTTTGATATTAGTTTTTTAAGATTTATCCCAAATATGGTTTTATTTGCTCCAAGAGATAATGAAACATTGGAATACTCTCTAGAGTTTGCTTATACTTTAAATAGTCCTTGTGCTATTAGATATCCAAGAGGTGCATTTTCTAAACTTGATTTTAAAGCTTCAAAATTTGAATTAGGAAAATCAGAATTACTTAAAAATGGTAGTTCCAATAAACTCTTTATTGGATATGGAAGTGGTGTAGCAAAAGCAATTGAAGTTGAAAAATTACATAAAGAAGATATTGCTATTTTAGATTTAAGATTTGTAAAACCATTAGATATTGATACTTTAGTACTTTTATCAAAAAAATATGACTCTTGGTATATTTTTAGTGACTCATGTAAACAAGGTGGAGTTTTAAGTGCTATACTAGAAGCATTAAGTGCAAAAAACATTACAAATATATCTTTAAAATCTTTTGAATATGAAGATAGTTTTATAGAACATGGGGATACAAAAAGAGTTGAAGAATCATTACAACTTTTACCAACACAACTAGTAAATCTAATTTAAAACAAGACAAAATCTATCTTGTATTATAAGTTAAAATTATAATATTTTTTCAAAAAAACTATAAATTTAACTTTCATTTAATAATTTTTATCCTAAGATTTATTAAATCATTTAGGAGGATTTTATTATGAAACTACAAATTTCTTTAGCACTACTTTTAGGTGCAAGTACACTTTTTGCAAATGAATCTTTGATTACAAAAGCAAAAAATGCAGGTTTGGAAGCTATTCCTTCAAATAAACAGGTTTTAATGAAACTTATTGATGATCCAAAAGATCCAATTACAGATTCAAAAGTTGAGCTTGGGAAAAAGCTATATTTTGATCCAAGACTTTCAAGAAGTAATCTTATTTCATGTAACACATGTCATAACTTAGCTCTTGGTGGAGCGGATACAGTTCCAGCAGCAATAGGTCATGGTTGGACGGCAAACCCACACCACTTAAACTCTCCAACAGTTTATAACTCAGTATTTTTTAAAGCACAGTTTTGGGATGGAAGAAGTCCTCATTTAGCTGATCAAGCTGCTGGTCCTATTCAAGCAGGTCCAGAAATGGCTGCACCTCCAGCGCTTGTTGTTGAGAGAATTAACTCGATTCCAGCTTATGTTGAAGAGTTTAAAAAAGCATATGGTAAAGATGTAAAAGTTGATTTTGATAAAATCACAGGAGCAATTGCTACATTTGAAAAAACTTTAGTTACTCCATCAAGATTTGATAAATTCTTAAATGGTGATACTAAAGCTTTAACTAAAGAGGAGCAAGAGGGTTTAACTACATTTTTAAACAAAGGTTGTACAGCTTGTCATACGGGAATTGCTCTTGGTGGAACAATGCAACCATTTCAAGTTGCAAATCAATATAAATTTATAACTGTTGGTGATTTTAAAGGTGATGAAAACGGTATGGTTAAAACTCCAACTCTTAGAAATATTACTGAAACTGCACCTTATTTCCACAATGGACAAATTTGGTCACTTGCTGATGCAGTAAAAGAGATGGGTTCTGTACAGTTGGGAATTAATATATCAGATGATGATGCAGCTAAAATTGTAACATTTTTAAAAGCACTAAAAGGTACTAAACCAACTATTACTTATCCACAACTTCCAGAATCAACAGATTCTACTCCAAAACCATCATTTGATTAATAAAATTAGGGCATAAGCCCTAATTTTAACCTTTTACTTAACTATAAACAAATCCTTTTAAGAGTAAAATCCACTTTTAAAAGGATATTATTTGAAAAGTAATTTGTTAATTATTATTTATGGTCTTATTGTTACAATGTCTGTTATGTATGCAACACAACCGCTTCAGCCGCTTCTTGCATCAAAATTTAATATATCTATTATTGAAGCTTCACAATTTACAGCAGTTATTCTATTTTTTCTAGCAGTTGCTCCAATAATTTATGGATATATTTTAGAAAAAGTAAATGCAAAGAAAATGTTAATAAATGCTTCAATAGTTTTGCTTATTACAAATATTTTATTAGGATTGTCTCAAAATTATGAACTATTTTTATTTTTTAGAGTTTGTGAAGCGCTAGTAATTCCAGCTATTCTAACATCTTTAATGAGTATTTTGGCAAATATAGATAATGAAAATATAAAATTTAATATGTCTATTTATGTTGCAGGAACAGTTTTTGGAGGACTAGTAGGAAGAATTTTTTCTGGATTTATTGCTACTACTTTTTCATACGAATATGTATTTTATTCTCTATCTGTTGCAATACTTATCTCTATTTTATTAATAAGAAAATTAGATTTTAACGGGGATGCAAATATTATAAAACCAAGAATTTCAGATGTTATAAATATATTAAAAGATAAAAGATTTTTAATAATCTACTTCATAATGTTTTTTGTATTTTTTGTATTTTCTGGAGTTTTAAATGTTTTACCATTTCGTGCAAAAGAGATATCAAATAATGTTTCAGAGTTTCAAATTGCCCTTTTATATTTGGGATATGGTATGGGAATTTTGGTATCTCTTACATCAAAAAAGATTGTATCATTTTTTAAAGGTGAAATAAATACAATATTTATTGCTATTATTTTTTATATCTTTTCAATTATTTTTTTATTAAATGAAAATATTTTATATCTATTCATATTTTTATTTTTAGTTTGTATAGGGATGTTTACAACTCATACAGTTAGTACTCAACTTGCAAACTCAATGAAAAGTTCACAAAAATCACTTACATCTGGAATGTATCTTACTTTTTACTATTTAGGAGGAGCAAGTGGTTCAATTATACCTTCATATATTTACAAGGCTTTTGGTTGGAATATTATGCTAACTATTTTTATATTTTTAATTATTATTGTAGCATTAGTTGTTTTTTTTAATAGAAAATTATTTAAAACTATTTGAATTTAAAAATGGAATTAATTTTTCTATACTAAGACCCATAGCTGTACTTTCCAAGCCTTTTACACTTTGTATATATGGTTTACAAAAACCTTCAACCATAATTGCACCTGCTTTTCCAAAACATTCTCCGCTCTTTAAATACTCTTCCATATCTTTTTTATTAAATTCCATAAAATCATAAGTGGTAATAGATATATCAATTAGCTCTATATTTTTACTTTTGAAAATAAAGCAAGATATTACACTTGTTTTACTTCCACTTTGAAGCTCTAACATATATTTTGCATCATTATAATCTTTTGGTTTACGAAGAAGTTTTGCTTGGGATGTTACAACACTATCAGCCACAAGCAAAGGGATATCTTCTACTCCAAATTTTGAATAAAGCTCATCAAATTTTCCCTTTGTAGCCAAATAACAAAACTCTTTTGGATTTGTAGTTTTTATACTATCCTCATCAAAATTGCCACCATTTTGTATAAATTCTATATTAAAAGCTTCTAAAATTTTAGCTCTTGTAGGAGAGTTTGAACCTAATCGTATCAAATAAAGTCCTTTTTTATTTGGATTATACTAAGTTTTTATATAATACGATTTTAATAAAAAGGTTTTAAATGCTTTATTTGTCAAGATTTGGCGGAGTTTTTATATTTTTAAGTTTTATTTTCTCTATTTATTCATATTTTTTTGATAGTAAATTAAAAATTATTTCAGTTGTTTTTATTTGGTTTGCTTCATTGATACTATTTTTTACAATAAAATCAAAAAAACTTATATTAACTCTACTATTTTTTACAACTATTGCATTTTTATATAGCTACTTTAATAATTTTTATATAGATATTGAAAAATCATTTAGTGTAAATTTGTATCTCTTAACCCTTTTAATTAGTGTTGGATTTTTGAAATTAATAACAGCTCCTAAAAAAGATAAAGAGGAGTTGCCTCGTGGAAAAATCTCTTTTATTAAAACTTATTTGGGAATTCATCTATTTGGTTCTATTATAAATCTATCTGCACTACTTTTAGTTGCTGATAAAATGTATAAAAAATCAAAACTATCACCTTTACAAATTATTGTTTTAACAAGATCATTTGCAAGTGATGCTTATTGGTCACCTTTTTTTGTAGCTTTTGCAGCAGCTTTAACATATGCTCCAAATCTAAATGCTTTTTCAATAATCTCATTTGGTACAGTTATAGCTTTTATAGCATTTTTTATTACATATCTTGAAGTAATAAAAAGTAAATTTGATTTAGATAGTTTTTATGGTTATCCTTTATCTTTACAAACATTATATTTACCTCTTATATTAGCTTTTTTGTTCTAATAACTCACTATTTGTATGAAGATTTTAAAATAATATTATTAATATCATCTTTTGCTTTTTTACTTACAATATTTATTTTACCAATAAAAAAAGGTTTAAAAAATAGTCTTAAAATTTTAAAGTTTCATATAATAGATGAATTACCAAAAATGAAGAGTGAAATATCTCTTTTTTTAGTTGCAGGATTATTTGGAATAATGGCTGGAAGTGTTCTTTTAGGACTTAATTTTAATTTACCATTTGAAGTTTTTGACTATAAAGTTGCAGCAGTTACACTTTTAATATTTATTATTTTAGCTTTTGTTGGAATTCATCCAATTATCTCTATTTCAATTTTAGGAGATTTTTTTGTTGGAGCAAATCATACACTACTTGCTATGACATTTTTAATGGCTTGGGCAACAACAGTATCAACTTCTCCAATATCTGGATTAAATCTTACAATGAGCGCTAGATATAGTTGTAATCCAAAAGAGATATTTAAGCTTAATATCTTTTATGCTATTAAGATGTATATTGTTTGTGTGATTTTACTTTTTTTTATGTCCAAATTTTTAGAGATTTAAAATCTAAAAAATTATTTTAAAACTCTTGTAGCTTTCCAATATCTATTTCTAAAATAGTCATCATCCATCTTAGAGATTGTAACTCCAATTTTTGTAGAAGCATGCATAAACTGACCATTATCAATATAAATACCTACATGCTTTGTTTTTCCTGTATGAAAGAATACTAAATCACCCATTTGTAATTCACTTTTTTTAATAGTTGTTCCAACAAGTGATTGAGATCTACTATCTCTTGGAAGCTTTAAATCAAATTTTTCTAAAATAGCTTTTTGAACAAATCCAGAACAGTCTATACCTTTTTTTGTGTATCCACCCATTCTGTATTTTGTCCCTTTCCACTCATTATAAAAACTAAATAGCTCATTATTTATATTCATATCTCTTTTTGACATATATTTTGAATATGTAATATCATCAATAAAATTATGATTTTTTAAATGCTTTTGTTCTTGACTTAATTTACCATCATATGAATATTTATTATCTGGAGTAGAGAGGTTATTTTGACTTGTAGAGGTTGTTGCACAACCAGAGAAAATGAAACTAAATAAAACAATTGTAAGTAAACTAGCCCTTATTTTCATACTTTTTCCCTTTTGTCAAAATAAAATGTTTTTGATTGTACAAAAAAACAAATCAAATTGTCAAGCAATATTGATTGTTTTTTTAATATTTAAGCTTCTTTAAAGTTTCTATCCATAATTTGTATGCATCTGCATTTAAATGTAAATCATCTTTTGTGAAACTCTTTAAAAGAGTTTTTTGTGGTGCAAAAATTGGATTTAAATTTATAAAAACAATTTTATTACTTTTTGCAAACTCTTCTAAATTTTGATTTAGTTTTTCAATTTTTACATTAAAATTTTGTTTTCTACTCTCTCCTATATATAATGTAGATTGAATAATAACTTCTATATTTTTATCTTGAAAGAATTTTAAAATTTTCTTATAATTTTCAAAAACTATATCTTCACTAACTCCTCTCATAATATCATTTACACCAATCATTATAAAGACTCTTTTAGTATTTGGATTTAAAGTATAAAGTCTATCTAAGACCCCAGTTGTTGTATCTCCGCTAATACCTCTATTTTGAACTACCTTTCCCCAAAGTTCACTCCACTCCCCTTCATCAGTTATAGAATCACCCAACATCATAATTTCAATATTGTTTCTATCTTTTAACATCTCAAATTGGCTAACTTTGTGTTTATAATAAGGATCATTTTGAATTTTCCACTCTTCGGTTTTTTTTGCTTCATTTGCACTACAAGCAACAAAAAAAATTCCAATAAAAACTGTAATTAGTAATTTAACTTTCACAATCTCTCCTATTTTTTAATAAAGTATATCAAAGATTTTATAAAAATTCTTTTCTTTAACTATACTTATAATCTATTTGTAATAAATTTATATTATAATTTCTTAATTTTTTATTAGGAGGTTTTATGTCTTCACGAACTATAAAACTACTAGCTCCTGTGTTAGTAGTATTGGTTATGTGGTTTATTCCAGCACCAGAGGGCTTATCACAAAATGCTTGGCATTTTTTGGCGATATTTTTAGCAGTCGTAATTGGTCTTATTCTTGAACCTATTCCTGCAGCTCTTGTAGGATTTACTGGTATTTCAGTAGTAGCTCTTTTAGGTTTAATTGGAAATTCTAAAGAGAGTGTAAACTGGGCATTAAGTGGTTTTTCAAATAGTGTTATTTGGTTAATTTTTGCTGCATTTATGTTTGCTGCTGGTTATAAAAAAACAGGTCTTGGAAGAAGAGTATCATTGATTATGGTTAAATATATGGGGAAAAGCACATTAGGCTTAGGTTATGCCGTTGCATTTTCTGATTTAGTTCTAGCTCCATTTATGCCATCAAATACTGCAAGAAGTGGAGGAAGTATCTATCCCGTAGCTATTAATATTCCACAAATTTTCAACTCTCTTCCAGATAATGAGCCACGTAAAATTGGTGCATATATCTCTTGGGTTGCAATAGCATCAACATGCGTAACAAGTTCTATGTTTTTAACTGCTCTTGCACCAAATTTACTAGCTGTTGATTTAATTGCAAAAGGTACAGGTCATGCTATAACTTGGATGGAGTGGGCAAAAATTATGCTTCCTCTTATGATTCCTCTATTTATTTTAACTCCATGGCTTACTTATGTAATATATCCACCTACACAAAAAAAATCTCCTGAAGCACCAGCTTGGGCTGCTGAAGAGTTAAAAAAACTTGGAAGTATTACATTTAAAGAGTATTTAATGGCAGGACTTGCAACTGTTGCTTTAGTTTTATGGATTTTTGGGAAAGAACTTGGGGTTGATGCAACAATAACAGCAATTAGTATTGTTTCTATAATGATTCTATCAGGTATAATTTCATGGGACGATTTACTTTCAGATAAAGCTGCATTTAATGTATTTATCTGGTTTGCTACATTAGTTGCTTTAGCAGATGGATTAAAAAAAGTTGGTATTTTGGATTTTATAGGTAAAAATTCACAAGCAATGCTTTCAGATTTAAGTCTAACATCACTTATAATAGCTTTAATACTATTATTTTATGTTTTACACTACTTTTTTGCTAGTACAACAGCACATGTTACTGCATTAGTTCCATTATTTATGGTTATTGCTTCTACATTTATACCTGCTGAACAGTTATTAACATTTACTATTCTTTTAGCTGGAAGCTTGGGAGTTATGGGAATTATTACTCCTTATGGAACAGGACCTTCTCCTATTTGGTATGGAGCTGGATATATTTCACAAGGAAAATGGTGGGCATTAGGAGCAATTTTTGGTGCTATTTATCTTATTCCTATAATTATTGGTGTATTTATATTTATGTAAGATATTATGAGGATGGGTTAATATCCCATCTTCAATTTAAAAAATAGTTTGTAAAATCAAAGCTATTGCCATCAAAAATAAAAAAGCTTTTATAAATTTAAAGTAACTATCTGAAGCTATCTTTTTTCTTAAATTAAAACCTATCATCAAACAGATTCCAACAATTAAAAGATTATATAAAGATATTTCTAATATCTCTTGAGTAAATGAACCATGAGCTATGAAAATAGCTATTTGAATAATTTTCCCAAACATAAAACAGAGATTTGTAGATTGAATTATCTCTTTTTTACTATGTCTTGATTCTAAAGAATAGATAATTAAAACTAATGCCATAACATTTGTTAAACCACCAATAACTCCAGCACTTAAACCAAAAATAAAAGTTGCTAAATTTGGTTTACTTCTTACCCAAGGCATTTCAAAAGATATTTTTTGACTAAAAAGATAAAAAAGAATTGAAATTGCTAAAAGAAATTTAAATATTTCAGAATTGCTATAAATCAAAATTTGTGTTCCTATTGCACTTCCAATCATTGCAATAATAGCCAAAAGATAAAACCTTTTTATGGTTTGTAAAAAATTTCCTTCAATAATTAATACACTTAAATTTAATACTAAAGTAGGAATTGCAACATATATAACAGCTGTTTTCATATCTGTCACCATTGCAAGAAGAGGAGTTGCTATCATAGGAAAGCCAAAGCCAATAGTAGCTTGAACTAATGCCGATAAAAAAATAACAATAGAAGTAAAAATTAAAAATTCTGTAGTAAATTCCATAATAAATCCTAAAAAAAGGATTTATTATATATTAAAGATATTTAATTCTTGAAGTTTTTATCTAAAATTTCTAAAAACTCTTTTGGATTTTTATAACCAACTATTTTTGCACTTTTTACCTCTTGTTTATTTTCATCCCAAAAAATAAGTGCAGGAGGTCCTACAACTCCAAATTTCTTTTGTATTGCTTTATCCTCTTCACTATTTTGAGTAACATCTACTTTTAAAAGTGTAAAATTTTGAAGTCTTTTAATAACCTCATCATTTTTAAAAGTAATCTCATCTAACTCTTTGCATGAGACACACCAATTTGCCCAAAAATCTAGAATTACAGGTTTTGAAGATTTTAAAATAGTATCCTCAAGTTGTGCAATATTTTGAATTTTAATAAACTTTAATTCATCTTGTTTTGAAAGGGAAACTTTACTTGTAAATTTATCAAGTGGTTTTAGAGGATTTGTTGCTCCACTTACAGCACCAACAAGTAAAATAGCTCCTAAAATCGTTAAAACTTTTGAAATACTTTTTACAATAATATGAGTATATATCTTTAAATAAACTCCAAAAGAGATAAATAAAAATGCCCATAAATAGATAGTTACTGTTGGATTAATTACTCTATCAAGTAGCCAAATAGCAACACCTAGCATAATTATTCCAAATATTTTTGTAACACCTTCCATCCAGCCACCTGGCTTTGGCATAAACTTTCCAGCCCCTAATCCTATAAGTAAAAGTGGAACTCCCATTCCTAAACTCATTACAAAAAGCGCAACTCCACCAAGAAGTGCATCTCCTGTTTGTCCTATATAAACTAAAGCACCAGCAAGAGGAGGAGCAACACAAGGACCAACAATTAAAGCGGATAAAAATCCCATAATTGCAATTCCTAACATTCCTTGCTTCTCTTTACCATCAGTTGTTTTATTTATTTTTGTTTGTAAAGATGCTGGAAGTCTTATTTCAAAATATCCAAACATTGAAAAAGAAAGAGCAATAAATATAAATGCAAAAACAACTAGTACATAAGGGTTTTGTAAAGAAGCTTGCAAATTTGCACCAAAAATTCCTGCAATAATTCCTGCTAGTGAATATGCAAAACTCATAGCTAAAACATAAACAAAAGACATTAAGAAGCCTTTTTTAGCACTCATACTCTCATTTTGTGAAGCTTTAACAATAATAGAAGACAAAATTGGAATCATAGGAAAGACACAAGGTGTAAAGGCTAATAAAAGACCAAACCCAAAAAATGTTGCAACTACTAATAAAAAACTACTATCTTTAAAGGTTGCAGCTATATTATCTGTTTCACTTAAATTTTCGTTATCTTGTTTTAAAGAAGATATTGCTTCATCTTTTTGTTTTATATCTTCTTTAACTTCTTCTTTTAAATCAGCTTCAAAAAATATAACTTGTTTTTCAACCATTGGAGCATAACAAAGCCCTGCTTTTGAACAACCTTGAAATTTGAACTCAATTTCATACTTATTTGAATCTAGTTTTGATTTTAATAAACTATATGGAATTTCAATATTTAAATCATCAAAATGAACAATAAATCCATCATAAGGAACTGGTTTGGGAAGTTTCAAATCTTTTAAAAGTTCTACTTTTTTTGGTTTTGTAATATTAACTTGAAGCTTATCATCATATAAATAGATATCTTTACCTAGCTCTATTTTTATATTTAAACTATTTTCATTTTTTATAAAATCTACTTTAAATGCCTCTTCTGGTTCTAAAACTTTATTTCCAATTTCTAAAGAAAATGAGTAAATAAAAAGCATTAAAAAAATTACTATCTTTTTCATATAAATCCCCTATTTAAAATCTTTTTTTGAACTATCTAAAAGCTCTTGAGATGTTTGTATTCCTAAATACTCTTTAATTGGTTTTCCATCTTTAAAATAGATTAAAGTTGGTAACTTTTTTACACCATATTTTTTTGCTAAAACCAATTGATCTTCAATATTTACTTTAAAAATTTCAATACCATCAGGTTTTATAATCTCGAAATCTTCTAAATTATTTGCCAAAATCTTACAAGGTGGACACCAAGATGCATAAAAATCTATAATTGCATTTTTACCTTTAATCTTTTCATCAAAATTATCAACTGTTAACTCTTCATAAGAAAATAAAAAGTTTGTAAATATTAAAAAAACTATAACTTTTCGCATATATATCCTTTAAAAAATTAGATTATATATTAGATTAGTAAATGAATAGTTTAAATTAAATATTATATTTACTTATAATATTTATTTTATTATGCGCCTATACTATCTTTTTTAATTTTTCTTTTTATTGGATTTGTTGGACAATTTGGTTTTATATTTTGCTCTATATAGTCCATTATTTTTAATGCAACATTTATATTTGTTGATTTTTCAATTCCTTCTAACCCAGGACTTGAGTTTACTTCCATAACCAAAGGTCCTCTTTTTGAACTTATCATATCAACTCCACAAACTCCAAGTCCCATAGATTTAGCAGCAGCAAGAGCTATACTTTTCTCTTTTCTATTTAATTTATATACACTAGCACTTCCACCTTGATGAAGGTTTGATCTAAAATCACCTTCTGAACCTTGTCTCTTCATAGCAGCAACTACTTCACCATTAACCACAAAAACTCTTATATCGCTTCCACTAGCCTCTTCAATATACTCTTGAACAAGCAAATTTACATCCATCCCATAAAAAGCATCAAGAACAGATTTTGCTGCTTTTTTACTATCAACTAAAACAACTCCAACACCTTGAGTTCCTTCTAAAATTTTTAAAACCAAAGGCGTTCCACCACTTAATGCTATTACATCTTTTGCATTTGATTTATTTGAGGCAAAAACTGTTCTTGGTAAATCAACACCATTTTTTGATAGAACTTGAAGACTTCTTAACTTATCTCTACTTCTTGTAAGTGCCAAATTTCCAGTCGTTGAGAATACATCTTGCATCTCAAAGTGTCTTACTATTGCTGCACCAAAAAATGTTCTACTTGCTCCAATTCGTGGAATTATTGCATCTGGAACTTTTAAAATTTCCCCCTCATAATTTACAACAAGCTCATTTTTCATAATCTCTATTGTACATTTTAAATAATCAATAACTCGTACTTCCCAACCCTTATTTAAAGCCTCTTCAAATAATCTTTTTGTCGAATATAAATTTTCATTTCTTGATAAAATATAAACCAACATACTATTTTCCTTTTGTTAAATTCTTTTTTGAAACATCAACCAAAAATCTATCTTTTAAAAACTTTCTTCCTATTAACATAGGATATTTCATATCAGAACGATTTGTTAATGAAACTACAGTTTGATAGACTTTTCCAGCAAATTTTACTTGAACTTTTATGGATGCTCTAGTTTGAACAACTCCATTTGAGCTTTTTACACTCTTTGTTTTATACAGTGGTATTTTTAATTTTTTTCCATGGTATGAAGGATGAATCTTATCTAATAATTTAAAATGTACGAAGTTATCTTCGTCCACAAATATATCATCACAATGAAGAGAATTTGAGTAAGCTCCTGTATCAATTTTTGCATCTAAATCAAAAAGCTCTAAATCCAAAATAGATATAGTTTCTACTCTTCCAATAGTTTTTAGTTGCGACATAAAACCCCCTAAATATAGAAGGAATTATATCACAATATATTTTTTTAGCTCTATTTTTTTAAATTTTTTGCTTTATTTAAAGCTTCTATTAATCCATCTATATTTTCATAAGGAATATGTGCTTTCCACTGAACATCTTCACCATTTAATGCAATCGCAATACTTACTATATCAGCTGTATTTGCACCATATGGCTCAGTTACATTTGAAATAACAATTTTTCCTTTTTTTGTACCTGCTAAATCAAGCTCTTCTATTTTTGTAATAGTACTCATCTTTTCTCCTTTTATATTTTGATAAAATTTATCCAAAAAATACTTTTTATAAGATTAATTTATGAAAAATCCTCATCTGGTTTTCCAAAATAGTAACCTTGAAATTCATCTACATCAAGTTCAAGTAAAAGATTAAATATCTCTTCGCTATGTACATATTCAGCAATAGTTTTAATATTTAAAGTTTTACTAAAAGCAATTATTGATTTTACAATCTCATAAGAGTTGTTATCTTTATCTATATTTTTTATTAAACTTCCATCAATTTTCAAATAATCTGGTTTAAGTCTTATTATTCTAATAAAATTTGAATAACCACTTCCAAAATCATCTATGGCTATTTTTACACCTAATTTTTTATATTTTAAAACAAACTCTTCTAAAAAATCATAATCACTTAAGTTTTCACTCTCTAAAATCTCAAAAACAAGCCTATTTCTATCTTCAAACTTTAATTTTTCCAAAACATTATCTAAATAATCTATAAATTCATAATTTAAGATATCTTTAAAGCTCAAGTTTATAGTTATATTTTTTTGAGTTTTCAAAAGATTATCTAAACTTTTTGAGATAATAATTCTTGAAAGTTCCAAATACTGTTTTGTCTTAAATGAAATTCCTAAAAATTTATCAGGAGTAAGAATAATAGCTTCATTATTAGAATCAAAATCTCTTATTCTCATTAAAGATTCATATTTTATTACTTCTTTTTTTCTATTTACTATTGGTTGATAAAAAGGAATGATTTTATTTTCACTAACTGCATTTTTTATCTTTTCACGCCAATAAAGTGACTGTATTATAAGCTCTTTTGAATCAAGTTCATTATTATAAACAAAATAACTTTGATTTAATGATTTTGCTTTTTTTAAAGCCATAGCTGCTGTTAATATAGGCTCTTCTTGAAAAATTGAAATTCCCATAGTCATAGATACAACAATATCAACATTCAATTTATCAACAAAAATTTTTCGATTTAAAAATGTTTTATTTAACTCTTCAATTAAAATAAAAATATTTTCAAATGGTATATTACTTATATTTGTAAGAGCAAAAATATCACCACTTAATCTATATGCAACTACATCATGAGTTTTTTCAAACTCTCTTAAAATATTTGATAGCTCTTTTAAAACCTCTTCTGCATTTATAAATCCATAAAGTTCATTTAAATCTTCAAAAGCATCTACATCAAGCAAAATAGCAACAACAGAATCTTTTCCTTTTATACTATCTTCAAGAGATTTTCTATTTTTAAGGCCTGTAAGCTCATCTTTATAAAGTCTCTCTTCTACCTCTTTTTTTGCATTATCAATAATTTTCTTACGAATATTTTTTTCGTTTTTTAGTTCTCTTATATATAAAATTATAAAAAAAAGAGCTAAAAATGTGGTTGCAAATAAGAGAGTATTTAGCAAATCAATATTTTGCAATTTTTTGACCAAATTTTACATTTTGATTTAATAAGTTTTCTAAAACAACAAAATCTTTTTCCCAAATCATTACAACTGTAGAACCCATTTTAAAATAACCTAAACAGTCAGCTTTTGAGATTTCAATATTCTCATATGTATAAACTTTTATCTCTTTTGTATCTTTATTTGTTTCCACTCTTGGCTCAAATTCAAATACCATTTGACCAACATTTAAAGCTCCAACAAAGACCATATAAAAGATTTTTCCATCTTTTTCACACTCTAAAACAACTCTTTCATTTTGAACAAAAAGTTCAAGTTCTTTATTTAGATATTTTAAATTTACAGGATATAGTTTTCCAGGTACATGAATTAGTTTTTTTAACTTAAAATCAACTGGTGCATGGTATCTATGGTAATCTCTTGGTGATAAATAAAAATTCATAAATTCACCATTTTCTAATTTTGAAAAATTATCTCTACAATAATAAGTAAGAAGCTCTTCAACACTATACTCCATACCTTTTATTTGTAAAGCTATATCATTTTTTAGCTTTCCACACTCTGTAATTAAACTATCAGTTGGCGATATAAAAATATCTTTTGAGCTATCTATCTCTCTTTTGATTATCAAATCTCTTGTAAAAAGTTCATTTAAAGATTTGTAATGTTTTGAATTTTTAAACTCTTTTAAGTCTAATTTCATAAATTTTGTATAAGCACCATTTATCAACTCTTGAATAGGTCTTGGAAACTCTTTTTTCGCAAATTTACCAAAATATTGTGATAGTAGATTTGTAATATGCATATATTCCCCCGTAATAATTAATACTTTATTCTAACTTTTTTTTACTATTTTGTTGCTTTAATAAATTTTTCGATAAGCTTTCCACTTTAAAATTGAAAGGTAAAATAATGTATAAAATATTAATTCAAGATAAATGTAAATGTTTTTTAAATAGTAATTTAAATGGTAGCTTTGAGTTTTCCTCAAAAGATGATGCTCTTTTTAAAGCAATTGAAATAAAAAATATTATGAATAAAACTTTTTGTAAAAAACACAACTTCCAAATACAAGAGATGTTTAATAATTTGGTAATAAAATTTTACAAAGATGAACCTCTTAGCTCTTGCTGTGGAAATGGTTGTTGTATGTAATATATAAAGAACTAAAATTTATTAAATAACTTTTAATAAATTTTCAGTTCATTATAAACACTATCTCTTTCAACTGGAATAAATCCAGAATTTTTTATTAAATCAACAAACTCATTTTGAGCAACACCATGTTTGCTTTTTGCCCCTGCTGCACTTTGTATTGACTCTTTTTCTATTGTTCCATCAACATCATTTGCACCAAATTCTTGAGCAATCAAAGCTAATTTTACAGTTGAAGTTGCCCAATATGCCTTAATATTTGGAATATTATCAAGTAAAATTCGTGAAACTGCGTAAGTTTTTAAAATTTCATTTGCAGTTACTGGCTCTTTTACTTTTAAATAGTTATTTTCTGTTTGAAAAACTAAAGGGATAAATGCATTAAATCCACCTGTAATATCTTGAAGATCTCTTAATCTTAAAATATGATCAACTCTATGTTCTCTTGTTTCAATATGTCCAAAAAGCATAGTTGCATTACTTTTTTTACCCTTACTATGCCAAAGTTTATGAATTTCCAACCATTGCTCTGAGCTTACTTTTCCACCGCAGATTCTTTTTCGCACCTTTTCATCAAAAATCTCAGCTCCACCACCTGGCATTGAATCAACACCACTTTTAATCATAGTATCAATAAGTTCTTCATAGCTCAAATTATATTGTGTACTTAAAAAATGAATTTCAGCAGCTGTAAGAGCTTTTATATGTATATTTGGGAAATCTTTTTTAATTTTTTTAAATATATCCATATACCACTCTAGTCCAGTATGTGGATTGTGTGCAGAAACTATATGAACCTCTTTTATTCCATTTTTAGATGAGTTTTTTACAGTTTCTAAAATCTCTTCATGACTTAAAGTATATTGGTCTGGGTTTTTTCTACTTGCACTATATGCGCAAAATTGACAAACATCTTTACAAATATTTGTTGGATTTATATGTCTATTTATATTAAAATATGTCTTTTTTTGATGTTTTGCAACTCTTATTTTATTTGCATAATCTCCTAAAGTTAAAACATCTAAATCAAAAAGTTTAACTCCATCTTCATAGTTTAACCTAGTACCATTTTCTAGTTTATCAATCAAAGTCATATTATCCTCTTATTTACAATCAAAATCTTTTGTATATGTTTTATCTTTTTGTTTAGATACAAAACCTATACAAGTTTTATTTAAAGTGTTATCAAAAAATGTTAGCTTATAAACATAACTTTTCTCTTTAGTTATAGTATCTTCAACATTAATCCTATTTACTACTTTTAAATTTTTTATATCTTTATGTCCTAAGTCACTCAAAACTTCATTGAATTTTTGATTTTTTAAAACTTCCAACCAAATAAATATAAAAATTCCCAAAGCAATAATAATAGATATTATAACAATAGTTTTTTTAGGTAATTTTCTTGTTTCATAACTCATTTTTAAACTCTTCTAGTGGTTTAAATGTACAATCACTTCCATCATAAAATTCTATACTTCCATTTTCTATTTTATAGTACCAACCATGAATTTGAAGCGTCCCCTCTTTTATTCTTCTAACAATATATGGGAAAGTCAAAAGGTTTTCCATTTGATAAACAATAGATACTTTTTCAGTTGTTCTATATAGTTGTTCTTTATCATTTTTATCAAGTGTTGCTAAAAGCGTATACTCTTTTGCTTTTTTTCCTAATTCTAGCCATTTTTTAACATTTATCAAATCAGGACCATCTCCTAAATCTTGATACAAACTCTTACAAGCTCCACAATGAGAGTGTCCACAAACAATAATATGTTTAACTTCCAAAACATTTACAGCATATTCAATAACAGCACTTGTTCCGTGAAAATCTTCATCAGGATTATATGGTGGAACAAAATTTCCAACATTTCTAAGAGTAAACATATCTCCAGGTCTTGTATCTAAAACCAACTCAGGAGTAACCCTACTATCACTACAACCAATAAACAAAATATCTGGATTTTGTCCCTCTTTTGATAATTGTTTTAAATCTGTTTCATATTTCGAAAATCTAACTTCTCTAAATTTTTTGTTACCTTTGATTAAATCATTTATTTGCATTTAAATCCTTTATTAAATTGCAAGCTTTTTTCAGCTCATCAGAATTTATATCAATCTTCGCAATGAGTCGAATAATCGCATTTTTAACTGTTGGTTGCCTTATTGCACCAACCAAAAAACCATTTTCTTTTAAGATTTTTTGTATCTTTAAAACTTTTTTATTGTCATTTACTAGTATTGGAATTATAAGCGATTTTGAGCTTATTCCTAAATAGCCTTGGATTATACTTAAGTTATCCTTAATTTTTTGCTTTAATTTTTCTTTATTTCTTAAAATATATTTTAAACTTTCATATCCTAAAGCTGTATCAAAAAGAGAGGGAGCTGTTGAATAAATAATTGGTTTTGCCCTATTTTGTAAAAATTCTATTATGCTTTTTGAAGATAAAATATATGCTCCATACGAACCATAAGCTTTACCTAAAGTACCCATTTTTATGTGGTTATTTTCTATTTTAATATTGTAATAATCAAAAATTCCCAAAAGATTTTCACCAATAACACCTGAACTATGAGCTTCATCAACAATCAATAATGTATTATATTTTTTTGACAAATCAAAAATCTCTTTTTTTGCAATATTTCCGCTCATTGAGTAAACACCTTCAATAGCTATAATTTTTCGTCCTTTTGATGCACAATCTTTTAATTTATCTTCTAAATCTTTTTCATCATTATGAAAAAAAGTTACAACTTGATTTTTAGGAAGAAGTTTAGAAGCTAATATTCCACTTGCATGATAATCTTCATCTATAAAAAGTGTATCACCTTTTCTAACTAAACTTTCTATCATAGAGATATTTGCTAAAAATCCACTTCCAACAATAACTCCTTTTTCAAAACCATTTGCTTTACAGAGTAATTTTTCAAATTTTTTATGAATTTTGGAATAACCATTTACAAGCATAGATGCTTTTGGAGAAAAATAGTGATTTTTATAAACTCTTTTAAATGCTTTTTTAAAAAGCTTCCTATTTTGTGCAAGTCCAAGATAATCATTTGAAGCAAGATCAAATAAATCTTTTCTAAAAACAACTCTTTTTCTAAATCTATTTGATTTTTTTATAATCTCTAACTCTTTTTCGTACAAAACCCTCTCCATAAGTAATTTTAGATATGTAAAAATAGCATAAAAGTAAATTTTGAAAATATTTTTATAAAATGCTAGTTTACTGCTATTAAAATAAATTATAATTCTTTTGTACTACAAAAGTATATACAATAAAACCAAAGGTGTTTCTGCGACCTTCACCTTTGGTCTTTCTACATAGTAATATTTTCCAAAATTTCAATTGAATCATCATTTACAATAATTGCATCAATACAAAATGCTACATCTAATTTTTTTATTTGTAAATAATAATCTACACTTCTTTTTATTTTTGATAACTTAGATTTTGTCAAATTTTGAACTGCTGCCTCAAAACTGTTAGCAGATTTTACTTCACAAAAATGATAAATATTATCTTTTTTTGCAACAATATCAATCTCTCCTAGCTTTTTAGCATAAAAATTTGTCTCTACTATTATATAATTTAAGTCAATTAAAAAAGATATTGCTCTTTTTTCAGCAAAATCTCCTTTTTCTCGACTCATAAATCATCCACCACCAACAAAATTTAAAAGTTCTATTGTGTCGTTATCTTTTGGTATATAACTACTCCAACTCTCTTTTTTAACAATATCCATATTTACAGCACAGGCCATAACTTTATCTTCAATATTGAGATTTTGTATAATCTCTTTTAGGCTTAAATTATCCTCTAAAATTTTATCTTGCCCATTTATAATAACTTTCATCTTCTTCCTAATAATATTATCCCAAATTATACTAATATTCATCTTATATCTATTTTATAGTAATTTGTAATTAAAAAGTAATCAATAATTTAATATAATAATAAATCAAAATAGGAGATATTTTATGGATAAAAAAACAAAAATTTTAGCAACACTAGGACCTTCTAGTAACAGTTTGGAAATGATAGAGAAATTAATTGATGCTGGTGCAAATATGTTTAGACTAAATTTTTCACATGGTAGCCATGAATACCATCAAGAAACTCTAGATAATATTAGACAAGCTATGCAAAATAAGAAAAAAATCGTAGGAATTTTACAAGATATTTCAGGACCAAAAATAAGAGTTGGTGAGTTAAAAGAACCTTTTTTATTGGAAGCTGGTGACACTGTAACTTTTGAAAAAGAAGAGATTGTTGGATATAAAAAAGGACCTAAAGAGTATGTTGTATCTATAAATTATCCATATATTTTAGAAAAAATAAAAATTGATGAGTACATATATTTATATGACGGAATTATTAGAGCAAAAGTTATAGAAACAAATCCAAAAGTAAAAGCTGAAATTGAAAATAGTGGAACATTAAGTTCAAGAAAAGGAGTTAATTTTCCAAATACAATTATCGATATTGAAGTTATTACAAAAAAAGATGAAGCTGATATTGCTTGGGGTGTAAAAAATAGAGTTGACTATTTTGCAATATCATTTGTACAAAATGCAAAAGATATGAGAAGAGCAAGAGAACTTTTAGGTGATTATAAAGGTAAATTGATAGCAAAAATTGAAAAATTTGATGCTGTTTCAAATATTGATGAAATTATTGAAGTAAGTGATGGGATCATGGTTGCACGAGGTGATTTAGGAATTGAAGTTCCATATTATGATGTTCCCACAATTCAAAAAATGTTAATAAAAAAATCAAATGCAAAAGGAATTCCTGTAATTACTGCAACTCAAATGCTTTTATCTATGACACAAAATGAAAGAGCAACAAGAGCTGAAATATCTGACGTTGCAAATGCTGTTTTAGATGGAACTGATATTGTAATGCTAAGCGAAGAGAGTGCAGTTGGAGAAAATCCTGTAAATGTTGTTGAGACTATGCACAATATCATAAAACAAACAGAAAAAATATTTGACCATGAAAAAAGATATAAATTTACATATCTTGATGAGTTCGATGTAATTCAAGCAACTGTTACAAAACTAGCAGATGATTTAAGTGCAGATGGTATTTTATCACTTACAAGTAGTGGAAATTCGGCTAGAAAAATGTCTAGATATAGACCAATAACTCCATTATACACATTTGCTCATGATAAAGAAACACTTACAGGTCTAACTGCTCTTTGGGGAGTTCAACCAATTACAACTGTAAAAGAGGCTCAAGCTTCAAAAATGATTCAAAGAATGTTAAGAAGCTTAGAAAAAAGAGAAATTTTAAATAAAAAAGGATTATATATATGTACAGTTGGTTATCCTGTTGGGATTCCAGGAAGTACGAATACTATAAAAATTTTAACTCCTAGTGAAATAGAGTTTTACTTAAACTTTAAAGAAAATAGAGAAAAAATCAAAACTGAAAAAAAAGTAAATTTAGCATAAAAAAAAGAGAGGCTTACCTCTCTTTTTAAATTAGATGAATATAGAATAAGGTATGCCTTCTATATCAATAAAAACATTATTATTCAACTTTATCCAGTCCTTGTCATCATCCTCTTCAAACTCTTCATCGATATAATCATAAAAAGTAGTTCTTGCCCCTAAATCATCTGATGACCAGAAATCTATTATATATAAATCTCCTAAATTAATAGAACTATTCAAAGTAATTTCCTTGTTCGTTTTTATTAACCTTTTCGGCAAAATAATTATATATAACACAAATGTCAATCAAATGGCAAAATTACTAATTTAAACTAATTTTGAGTAGAATTATCTTTTAGGAGTAAAATTGAATATAAAACTACCAAAATCATCAACTTTATTATTTGTAAATATATTAATTTTCTTATTTATTACACTATTTGCATATTTTATACTACAAGAAAATATAAAATTAAATAACTCAAAAAATCAAGAGATACTTTTTTTCAAAATAAAGGATAAAAGTTCTGCTCTTTTAACAAAAGTTTTGCAAAAGTATCATAATAAAAAAGAGTTTATAAAAGAGAGACACCAAATAGCTTTAACTCTTTTAGAAAAAGGATTAGATGTCGATAGTATAAAAATAATTTTAAATAAAGATTTAGAATATAATAAATTTGAAGTTTCTATATTAAGTAAAGATTTAATAATTGAAGATAGTTCAATTTTTACAGATATAGGAACCGACCTATCATTACTTAAAAAACAGTTTAAACAATTTGAAAACAGTCAAGAAATAAAAGTATCAATTCCAGAATACTCTTTAGAGTTTTTAAAATTTTTAAGTTATTCAACTTCTAGTTTAAAAAATGGTAAATATTTGCAAATATCATACTCTTATGATGAATTTATTAGCGAACTAAGAGAGATTCAAGAGTTTATAAATAATACTCCTATTATTGAAAAATCTATATCATACATTATATCTGATGATTATGTTGGAAATTTTGCTTTCAAAACTATACCTTCACATAAAAAAACAATTGAAGAGTTAGAAAGTAGATTAAAAAAAGGAAGTGAACTTTTAGGGGTTTTAGGAGGAAATAGTTATATTTCATACTATAAAACAGTTGACAATAAGAAACTTCATATAGCTTATTTACTTCAAAATAGTCCAATTTATACCGATGCAGAAATTTTATTTTGTATTGTTTTTGATGAGAATCAATTTATGAGAGATATTTTGTATCTAAAATTAGTTTCATTTTTTGTTTTTATTGCTGGAGCAACTGCTATATATCTTACTTATAAACTAAGAACTAAAGAGCTACTTTTAAACTATAAAGATAAATTTATTGCACACTCTATTCATGAAATAAAAACTCCACTATCAATTATTACAATAAATATTCAACTAAGAGAGAAACTTTATGGTGAAGACAAATATACAAAAAAGATAGATGGAGCTTTAAAAACTTTAGAAAATTCATATGAAGATATGACTTTTCTTCATACAAAAGATAAAATTGAGTACGAAATTGTTGAAATAAATCTTCAAAAAGCGCTAGAAAATCGTGTAAAGTATTTTAGTACAATTGCAGATTGTCAAAATAGAAAAATAGAACTTATAACTAACAATAATTTTTATCCAAAAATGAGTAAAATAGAACTAAACAGATTGGTTGATAACAATATTTCAAATGCTATAAAATATTCAAACATTGGTTCCACTATATCTATAATTTTAAAAGATAATATCCTTGAATTTCACTCAAAAGGTGCTAAAATAGAAAATCCAAAAGGAATCTTTAAAAAATATAAAAGAGAGGACAAAAATACAGGTGGACATGGTCTGGGATTAGCAATAGTTAGTGATATTTGTAAAAAATATAATTTCGAAATAGAGGTTTTAAGTCAAAACTCTATAAATACTTTTAGATATATTCTAAAGAATTAATAATTTTTAGGGGGAATTATTATGAAGATTTTTTTGCTTGAAGATGATTTTTCACTAAATGAATCAATAAAAGATATGCTAGAAAGTGAGAACTTTATTGTTGATTCTTTTTATGATGGTAAAATTGCACTTGATAATATAAGTGGTGATTATGAACTTTTTATATTAGATATTTTTGTTCCAAACTTAAATGGTATTTTAATTTTAGAAAAAATAAAAAAGATTAATAAAAACTCAATTGTATTTATTATGAGTGCAAATATTGATATAGATACCATAAAAGGTGCTTATCTAAAAGGATGTGATGATTATATTAAAAAGCCTTTCAATATTCAAGAATTACTTTTCAAGCTTGCAAAATTTAAGAAGAATAGTAATATTTTCAAATTTGATGATGAGACACTATTTGATATGGAAACAAAAAAATTCATATACAATAATAGTGAGATTGAACTCACAAAAAATGAAAAGAATTTTCTTCACCTTCTAATATGTAATCAAGGAAAATGTGTAAACTACACTTTAATAGAAGATGTAGTATATGATGGTGAATTTAAAAGCTTAGATGCTATTAGAAGTTTGATAAAAAGACTTAGAAAAAAGCTTCCAAAAGATATTATATTTAACAATCTTGATGAGGGGTATTTTATAAAATAGTTTTTTAATATTTTAAAAAACTCTTCATTTTTTTTATATTTTTCAACTCTTCGCCTGCTTGTTTTTGTTGCTCTTTTAAAAAGTTTATATTTCTATAAAATAACTCTTCTAATATTTTTAAGTCACTTAATTCCAAATCTAAATCATTTATACTAGATTTTGAAAAATACTCAGTGTACCAAGAAACCAAATTATTTGCTTTCTCGTAAGAATCTAAAGAGTCGATATAAATCAACTCTTTTAAAAGTTTTATAGACCAGTCTCTTCTTTCCATGCGTCGATTAATCCTTGTGTAACTTTAATAACTTGATTTATTGAATTAATATTATCATCAACTCCAGCACTAAAAAGAGTCTCTATTTGATACAAATATAAACCATCTAAATAGTATGCAACTTCTCCACCATCAAAATCAAGTACATTTCTAAGTTCATCAAATATTGCAATTGACTTATTTATATATATAAATTTATTTTCAACATCACCATTATTTATTGCACTTTTTGCAAATGATAGATACTTTATGATACCTTCATAAAGTTTTAAAACCAAAGCATAAGGGTCGTCTGATACTGCATTTTGTTGGTTATATAGCTCAATCCCCATAAAATTTAACTCCAAAAACAATTTATTTTAGTATATTATATATTTACTTAAATGCAAGATGGCTTAAAAGCCACCTTTTTAAAGACTCCTATCTAGAAGCTTGTGATTGTAAAATAAGCATTTTTAAACCAGAAAATGATGATTCCATTTGGTTTATCATAACTCCATATGAAGCAAACTGTTGTGCCATTAGAGAGTATTTATTATCAAGAGTTGTTTCTGCAGTTTCTTTGTCTTTTTTTAATCTCTCTTCTCTTTCTAGCATATTTATCTCATAATCTAAAAGATTTTTTGTAACTCCACTAATACTAATAGCCTCATCCATAGATGTTGCAATTCCTTTTTTATCAGGTGTTCCTGCGAATAAAGCTTCCAAATCAGCTGTTCCATTTTTTATTGAAGCTTCAAAATCTTTTTGATTAAAAAGTATATCTCCACTTTTTTCATCTAGTGAAAATCCAAAGCTAAATATAGACTTATCTCCTGAACCTGTTCCAAAAAGTTCATTTTTGATAGTTGCTAGCATATCTCTTAATGCACCTTTGTTATCAACACTTGCATCAGCACTATAAATCTCATTTTCAATAGTTGCTCTTAATTCATTGAACTTATCAGCAAAATTTTTCATTTGAGCTGAAAGAGTTGTTGTATCATTCTCTATATTTATTGTTGAATCACCAGTTTCTTTTGTAGCTGTTATTTTCAATCCATCAATTGTAACTGTATTTGAACTAGAAGAGTAATTTACTCCATCTGCTGTTAATTCCATATCTTGAGCTTTTAAAACATTATTTACAGGATTACTAAATCCAAAATGATCTAAAATCGTTTTATCTGGAAGAGTACCATCTGGTAGATTATCAGGATCTTCTTTAGTATTTGATGTTTCAATAGTTAGCTTGTTTAATAAACCTGTTTCAGTACTTTTTACAGATAACCTAAAACCTCCAGTTGAATTCTCTACTATCGAAGCTTGTACTCCACTAATTTTATTTATTTCCGTAACTAAATCACTATATGATTTATTTGTTGTATCTATGCTTGTTCCATTGATAGTTAAATTTCCCATATTAATCTTACTATCTTTTGTAACAGTTGCACCATCAAATAAATTTGTTTGCCAAACATCTTTTTGCGCTAATTTTTCTACTTGAACTCTCATACTTCCAGTTTTTAAAGCACTTAAATCATCTGAATCAAAAACAACCCCATCTCCAGAAACATTTGCACTTTTTTGTTGAAAAGCATTTGTACCAGTACTTTGATTTAAAGAGAAAACTTTAACAGCATCAAAAAGTTCATTTACTTTTGTTGTTACATCTGAAATAACTTTCTTTTCACTTTCAAATTTTTCAAGTTTTTTTTCTATTGGTTCAACTGTAGCTTTTCTATCAACAGCTTTTAATTTTTCTAACATATCACTATTTAGTGAAGCTGCTTGACCTTGTCCTAGTCCTAAAATTCCTTCTGCCATTTGCTACTCCTTATAAGTAAGTTTTATCTCTTCATACCAAGAAGAGTTTGTATCATTTCATCAACTGCCGAAATCACTTGAGCATTTGCACTAAATGCTGCTTGAAATTTCATCAAATCTATCATCTCATCATCTGAATTTACTTTTACAACTTCATTATAAGCTGTTCCCAAATTATTAGCTATTGCATCTTGTACTTCAAACCCATAGTTTGCCTCTTCTTTATCAGTAGAAACTCCTACTTTTAAGTTCCTATAAAACTCTACAAAAGAAGTAGAGTTTACATCATTTGGATTTTGAGCTCCACCTTTAAATGATAAGTTATCTTTCCACTGAAGAGTTGCTAAGTAATCCAAATTTTGTTGATTCAAATCATTTACTGCATTTTTATCAAATTTTAATGTCTTAACACTAGAACCACTAAACAGATTCATATTTACAATATCTCCACCATTTGGTGGAAATGGTGCTGTATTATGTGCTTCTGATCCATCTCTTCCATAAACATAATTATTTTCACCAACTCTTATGTATGAGCTATTTACATCTGCTAAAGTTTGAGCAAATTGATTCAACTGGTCTAAATATTTTTGAAACTTATTATTTGGATTTGATGTAGATAAATTCTCAACTTGAGCTCTCATAGATCCACTTTTCAGATTTAAATCTTGATCTAAAATAGTTAAAACTGTATCAGTTTGTCCAATTTTACTCTCTTTATCATTTTTATATATAGTTTCTCTTCCATCTACATTTACTCCAGTTTTTCTTTCAATACTAAATCTTCCAATGAACTCGTTATCAACTCCTGGTAAATTTGACTCAATTTTTAAATAGTTATCACTATTTGGATACATAGGAATTTTGTTACCACTTGCATCAAGAGTATATTCTCCATTGTGAGCAGTAACTAGTTTACTCATATTTGGATCACTATTTATTTTAACCATAAATGCTCTTGTTAAATTATCATTATCAACAGTCATAGTTGTATCAGGAGTATTTGGATCACCATCCCAATTTCCAGTTATAGTCTCACCAATCTTAACACTTACAGAAAATTCATTATTTAACTTATAAGTTATAGTATCATCAACATCATAAAGTGCTTTTGCTGTAAAATCTGAATTATATTTTAAAGAATCAAAAACTGTACTAGAACCGTCAGCATTTTGTCTAATATGATTAAACTTATCAATTTGAGGAGTTAATCTATCTTCTATTTCTATCTCTTTATGGAAAATATTATTTGAAACAGCAACAACTCCACCGATTTTTATCTCATAAAAACCAGCATCTCTATTTATATCAACATCAACAAATTTTGATAGTTCAAGTTCTAACAAATCTCTTTTATCTAGTAAATCATTTACAGATGGGTCATATTTTTCAATTTTTACATTTACATCTGCAATCTCTTTTAAAATCTGATTTACTTTTTTAACATCAGTTTTTAACTCAACTTTTTCTATTTGTGCTTGTTTTTCTATACTTGAATATAAGTTTTGTAAACTCTCAACAATTACAGCACCTTGAGTTTTCATATAACTTCTATTTACTTCAGAACTAGGATTTGTTCTTAGACTTTCTACAGATTGAAAATATCTATTTAAATCAACTGAAAAACCACTACTATCAGTTTCTGCAAAAATTTTTTCAATACCACCTAACATATTTGAAGATTTATCTAAATAATTAGCTTTTGTACTCTCTTGCATAAACTTGTCATACATATATTGAGATGTAACTCTTGATATTCCACCAAAATTAACACCTTGTCCTGTTATATGTACACCATTTAATCTAATTTCGCTTAAATCCGCTACTCTTTTTTTATATCCAGGAGTATTTCTATTTGCTTGATTGTTACTAACATTCTCAATAGCATACTTTGATGTGTTAAGCCCTGTTTGAGAAACACTCAATGTAGAAAACATATTTACTCCTTTTATAATATGTAAAATTATTGCATTACATTTCTTAATTTTAGTTTAAAATGGCCATATTGCTCTTAAGATTTTTGTTCCCCATGGAACTTGCAGTAAATCAGCTTCTGCTCCATCTTTTTTATAAAGCATTTTTAAATTTGCAATTTGTGAAGAGTTTATTGAATTATCAGATGTTATATCGTATGGTCTTATAACACCTGTAATTACAATCTCTTGCTTTTGACCATCAATTATTACCTCTTTATTTCCTTTTATGAAATAGTTACCATTTTGATAAGTTTCATCTATAATAGCTGATATTTTAGTATCAAAATTCTCATTTACTTGAGTTTTTACTTTTCCTTTATCACTATCGCTACTTTCTGTATTAAAATTTACTCCAAATACAGAATTTGCTTTATCTGTTACTCTTCCAACTGTACTATTTAGTGGATTTCCTCCCATAGAAGCAAACATTCCTCCACCAAATTCATTCTTTCTATCACTTGTTAATTCTCTTTTGTTGTCACTTTTTTGAGTAATTCCTTCACTTATTACAACTTGAATAATATCTCCAACTTGTAAATCTTTTTTATCAGCAAAAAGAGATGTTCCTTGAACAGAATACAAAGAACCTTTATTTTTTCTAACAACAGGAGGTTCTTTTGTTACTTGTTGTGGTGGTTTTGTAAAATCGATTTTTGGTTCAGTTAATGCTCCACAAGATGTAAATAACAAAGAGATTATAAATAAAAATAAAATATTTTTCATCCTAATTTACCTTTTAAAATATGTTCCAAATCAACAACTACTACAATCTCTTTGAAACTTTTTTTTATAAGTGCCATAGCTCCATATCTAATATTTATAGCATCTATATTTGTATTTGGATTTAAAATATAAACAACTTTATTCTTAACAATTTTTATATGATTTATATTATTTTGTCCAATTAAATCAACAACTTTCTCAACTTCAATCAAAATAATTCTCTGAGCATCTAATTTCTCTTTTTCTTTTTTTTCCTGCTCAATTTGAATAGCTATTTTTTCATCTTCCCTTGCTTTTTCAAGCTCAATTGATAAAAGGTTTTCCTCTTTTATTAAAAGAGAAATATATACTATTCCGAAAAAAAGTCCAGCTATAATAATTAATTTTAAAATCTTTGAGCTGCTACTCTTTTTTCTAACTTTTACTATCATTTTCTCTTATTTTATTACAAAAGTTGTAAAAAGAATATTACTAACAACGTTAGAATTACTCTTTGTAACAAAATTAATTACATTATTTATTTCTGATATTAACTCATCTTTTAATAGATTCTTTCCACCAACAGTTAGTAACTCTTCTGAGCTTCTTGAACTTATTTGAGTAATAACAACATCTGTAATTTCTGCTAAATAATCTTGAACTATTGTTGCAATAAGAGGGTCACTACTTCTTATAGAAAAAGATAATTTCATAATCTTCTCTCTACCCTTTGAATCTGTTAGATTTAAAACTAATTCATTTACATCTGCTTTAAACTTTGCTTCACTACCAGATGCTGAACTAGAAGAGGCTTTAGCAACCTCTTCTGTATTGTTATTTGAACCTTGATTACTATTTGAAATTTTACTCAATAAAAAATATGTCCCACCTGCAACTGCCATAATTAAAACAATTACAAGAACCAATAAAACTATTAGTAAGCCTTTTCCATCTGATGTTTTTTTTACAACTTCGTTTTCATCTGCCATTTTTAGTCCCTCTTTTGCTTATCTTTATTGTATCTTTCTAATTTTTGAATCAATCTTGATGAATTTTCAAGACTCATTGTTTTCATAATATTTGATACATTTGCTTCCTTTAATCTTACGATTATATCAAAAACATCATCAATTTTACCTTCTAGTATCATTTGATCGAAAATCTCCGCAGCAACTTTTGCTTTCATAAGCTCAAAAACTCTTATTGATTTTTTAACAACCTCAGACCTTATCTCTTTTAATATCTCATCATTTTTTTCATATAATCTTTTAATTTCTGCTTTTTCTTGCTCTATTTTTGTTAAGACATCTTCAAGCTCTTTTTTTTGTCTTTGATACTCTTTCTCTTTTTCATTATAAAAATTATTTAACTCATTTTTTAACTCTAAAACTTCCATTTTCTGTTTAGTTAATGAGCTACTTGTTTCAACAGCCGCATTTAGAGATAATGAAAAAACTATTACTATTAAAACTTTATTTATCAACTTTTTCCTTTAATATATTTACTTTGAATAAACTCTTCACTCTCTAGAATTTCAAAATGCAAAGCATCTTTTCTTTTTTGTTCTCTCTCTTCATCCAAAATATATTTATATTGTTCACTCTCTTTTTGCAACTCTATAATCTCTACAAATATATCATCTATTTTTTTTAATAGTTGATTCTTTTTACTTAATAATTTTTTTACCTCAAATCTTAAACTATCTTTGTGCATAGCTAAAATCATAAAATCTGAAATTGAACCCAACTTTTCAACAGTTGCTGTGTTTATTCTATGATTTAAATCTCCAACTTCTTCATCTAGCTTATAAACTTCTTGCTCTAAACTTGATTTTTCTATTAGTTTTTGTTCGGTTTGTGTTTTTTTAAGATTATATAATTTTTGTATCATCTACTTACCAAATATTAAAATCATATTCCATAACTCAATTGTAAATGTTTCAATATGTTCACCAACCCAAGGAAGTGTAAATAAAATAAATGCTGATACAAAAATCATTTTTGGTACAAACGAAAGTGCTGCATCATTTACTTGTGTAACAGCAGAAAATATTGATATTATAAGTCCAATAATCATACTAATCATCAATGATGGCATACCAACTAGCAAAATTATTTTAACTGTATTTTGAGCAATTGCCAATAAGTCCATATTACTCTTTTATTTTTATTGTAATTTCTAAAGTTTTATTATTTAACAATTTTGATATTAAACTAGCTATATCATTTATATTTGAACTTCCTATATCAATATTGTTATTTGAAATTTCCATTTTTTGGGATTCTTTTATATTTTGTGTATCAGTTTGTGCAACATTTGATATACCTGAACCGCTTAAAGCTTCAATTAAATCTTGCTCATTTAAACTATCTAATTCAAAAAAATCATCACTCATATCTTCTCCTTTTTTGCTTACATCTTCTGATTTTTTATTTTGTAGGTCTAGGTCTGCAAAACTAAAATCTTCTAAATTTAAATCATTTAGTTCATCTATTTCAATATTTTCATATTCTGGTGTTTTTTCTTCTTCATTTTTTTCTTCAATATTTTCAATTATATCTATATTTTTATCTATTTGTTTAATATCTTCATCTTTTTTATTTTCTATATTTTGAAAAACTTCATTAAATTGGAAGTTTTCAATGTTTTCTAATTCATCTTTTTTCAGTTCATCTTCATTCTTCTCTTCTTTATCTTTTTCTTGCAAAACTATGTTTATGGATTTAGTACTATTTTCGTCCATATCAAAAATTGTACTATTTGGAAAAATCTCATCTAAAAAATTTGTATCTTCAAAAGTCTCACCAACAAACTCATAATCATCTTCATCGACTATACTATTATTTAAAATATCTTGTAGTAAATCTTCATCACTCTTTAAATCTTGATTAAATGTTGAATCATCATCATAATCAAAAGAGACATTGTTTAAACCAAAATTTTCATCAAAATCTTCCATACTAATATAATTTGTATCTAATTTTTCTTTATCTGAACTCTCAAGTTCAATCAAATTATCAAGTTCATTTATATTGATTCCAACTGGTTCTTCTAAAATTGAGCTAGTCAAATTCTGACTATTTTCTTGTTCTTTACTTTCTAAAAGATTTGCTAATTCATTATCTAAAAGTAAATCTTCATTTTTTATCTCTTCACTTTTATCTTTTTCTTTGAAAGCAATTCTTTCATATTTTCTAATTATATAATTTGGTATCTCTTCTAATGAATCTATTGATAAATCATTAACACCATACTGAAGTAAAAAATCCTCTTCTATTCCATCTTTTTGTTTTAAAAACTTAAATCTGCTTTTTTTTATTATTTTATCTTCATCAATTAAATAAATATCGTCTGGGTTTTTAGCTATATTATCTTTTAAGGTATCAATATTTGATATATCTTCAATTTTTACATCTTCTAAAATTGTCTCTATTTTAGAATTTAATAAAATTTTGTGTACTTCATTTTTAAAGTTTTGATTTCCGTAGATGAAAATATTCAATATCTTTTGCCCTATTATAGTTTGAAATTTTGCTTTGATTATACCTTTTTTTATTAAAATTTCGATAAAATAAAAACTAAAAATTTATGAAGGATTTTTTTGAAAATTTTTATTATCATCTCTTTACTTATTTGCTCTTTGTTTTCTCAAACTATAAAAGATATTTCAAATGTTATTGGAATAAGAGACAATCAACTTATTGGTTATGGTCTTATTGTTGGATTACCAGGAACTGGTGATAAATCTAAGTTTACTATGCAAAGTTTGCAAAACTTACTTACAAACTCATATATAAAAATTCCAGCTGGTTCTATTAATTCAAAAAATATTGCTGCTGTTATGGTAACTGCTGATTTACCAGCATTTTCAAGACAAGGTGATAAAATTAAAGTTACAGTTTCTACTATTGGTGATGCAAAATCAATAGACTTTGGTGAACTTTTAATGACTCAATTAAAAGGTGTTGATGGAAATGTTTATGCTGTTGCTCAAGGAACTGTTGTAGCAAATACAAATAATAAAACAACAGGTTTTATATATGAAGGTGCTACAGTTGAAAATGAGATAGATTATGAACTTCAAGGTGAAAAATCTATTCAGTTAAGTCTATATAAAAATTCTGCAAAAAATGCTGATTTAGTAGAGAAAAAAATAAATGAGGTATTTGGACAAAAACTTGCAACTGCTTTAGATACTAGAACTATTGAAGTTCAAAAACCAAATAATATGTCAATAGTAAGCTTTATTTCAAAAGTTGAAAATATAGAACTAGACTCAACATTTAGAAAAAAACTTATTATTGATGTAAATAGAGAATCTATTATTGCGGGTGGGGATATTGTTATTTCACCAATAGTAATAGCAAGAAATAACTTCACAATAAGAATTGATAAATCAGGATTAGGAGAAGTAGATTGGAATAATCCATCTATAAACAAAGGTGTTGATATTGGTGATAATGTTAAAATTGCTGATAAACCAGTAATTGATATAAACAATGCCATGATAAATACAAAAAAAGAGCCAACTGTATCTGATTTAGTTCGTTCTATGAAGGTAATGAAAGTTCCTATGAATGAGATTATAGATACTCTTAGAATGATTAAAGAGATGGGTGCGATTGATGTTGATATTGAATTAAGAGGATAATGAACTATGGCAGAATTTTTAAGTCAAGATGAGATAGACGCTCTTTTAGATATAGCTGAGCAAGGTGATGATATTGATGGTACAAATCCACTTGATAAATTTACAGCTAAAGAGAAAAATTACTCTATATATGACTTCAAAAAACCTAATAGAGTAACACTAGACCAGCTAAAAGCTCTTACAACAATGCATGATAAGATGTTAAGAGAGTTTACAAATGATTTAAGTTCGATGCTTAGAAAAGTTGTAGATGTAAAACTTACATCAATTGAACAGATGACTTATGGTGAGTTTATTTTATCTATTCCTCAAGTTACATCACTTAGTACACTATCTATGAAACCTCTTGATGGAAGAATAGTAATCGAGTGTAACCCTACAATTTCACATAAAGTTATAGCTGATTTGTTAGGAAGTGGTGCTGTAAACACTATGGATAATCTTGATAGAGAATTAACAGAAATAGAGATAAAAGTTCTTGAACATTTTTATAAAATGTTTATTAAAATTTTATATAAAACTTGGAGTGATGTTTCTAGTTTAAATTTTAAAATAGAATCAAGTGATACAAATGCAAATGCGATTCAAATAGTTTCAGACCACGATATAGTTTTACTTGTTGTTTTTGAAATAACTATTGATGAGGACTCAGGATTTTTATCTATTTGTTACCCTATTTCTTATATTGAACCCTTATTAAATAAAATTGTTGATAAAATTTTTAGTGAAGGTAAAAATAAAAAACTAAGCCGTAAACAAGATATAAAAACTCTAATTTCAGGTGCCAGAATGAAAATAGAACCAATTATGGCAGAGACAGAAATGACTACTTTAGAAATTTTAAATCTAAAAGAGGGAGATGTAATTGTATTTAATAAAAATGCTGCTTCATCTGATAGTATAGTTTATGTAAATAAAAAAGAGAAATTTTCTGCTGTTTGTGGTATTTCAAACAATAGAAAAGCAATTGAGATTAGATCAAATCTTGATAAAGAGAAACAAGAGACTCTTGAAACTCTTAGACTTATGAGAGAAGAGAGAGAACAAAAGGCAAAAGAGAATGCTGAAAATATTAAAAAATTAATAAATGAAAGAAGAAACTCTAATTTCTCTTAATAGGCTAAATTTAGCCTATTTTTGAATACTCTCTATACTCCAAGAGATAGTTTTACCTGCATACATTGGTACAACTTTTTCATCTTTATACTCATAAATATCAGGAACTATAAAATCTTTTTTTACTAGATTTATAGTTTTTGGCTCTAAATTTAATCCATAAATTTTTTTTGCATTATTTGATACAAAATCATTTAAATTTTCTAAACTATCATGTTTTTCAAAAAGTTCAACTAAAACTTGTAAAGCAATTGGTGATGTGAAAACTCCTGCTGCACAACCACAACACTCTTTTTTATGTTTTGGATGAGGAGCACTATCACTTCCAAACATAAGTTTTGGATGAGCTTTTAAAGCTGCATTTAAAAGTGCATTTCTATCTTCTGGTCTTTTTGCTATTGGTTTACAAAAAAGATGAGGATCTAGCATTCCACCTGCTACATCATCTAAAGTTATTAACAGATGATGTAAAGTAACTGTTGCATAAAGATTTGAATACTTATCAAGCAATTCAACTGCATCTTTTGTTGTGATATGCTCCATTATTATTTTTAAATTAGGAAAAGCAATAGCCAAACTTTCATAAATTGGCATAAACTCTTTTTCTCTATCCATTACAAAACCATTTGTTTCACCATGAATACAAAGAGGAATTCCAAGGCGGCTCATATTTTCTAAAGTAGGTCTTAAAACTTCAATATCCATAGAAGAAACTCCTGTTTCAGAGTTTGTAGTAATTCCTGCTGGATAAAGTTTAATTCCAATAATCTCATCTTTAATATCTTCTAAAAACTCAAAACTATAGTTATTTTGAAAAAACAGTGTCATATATGGAGTAAAATCATCACCTTTACAAGCTTCTATAATTCTTTTTTTATAAGATAATAAAGCATCTTTTGAAGTAACAGGAGGGACTAAATTTGGCATAACCAAAGCACCACTAAAACTATTTGATGTAAGAGGGGCAACAAGCCTAAGCATGTCGCCATCTCTTAAATGTAAGTGCATATCCAATGGTTCATTTAAAATAAATGTTTTTTCCATTTAAATAGCTTCCTCATCTTGTTCACCTGTTCTAATTCTTATGATTTTTTCAATAGATGAAACAAATATTTTACCATCACCAATATTTCCAGTCTTTGCAGCTTCTGTGATTACTGTTATTATTTTATCAACATCTTCATCAGCAACTATTAACTCTAATTTAATCTTTGGTAAAAAATCAACAACATATTCAGCACCTCTATATAGTTCGCTGTGCCCTTGTTGTCTTCCATAACCTTTAACATCTAATACAGTCATACCTGAAATTCCAGCTTGAGTTAATGCATCTTTAACATCTTCAAGTTTAAATGGTTTAATTATAGCTTCTATTTTTTTCAATATTAATCCTTTCTTTAATTCAATTATTTTAACAAAATTTTATTAAACTAATATTATTAGAATGCTCGTTTAAATTCTGGATAAGCTTCTAAACCGCACTCTTCAACATCTAAACCTTGCATCTCTTGATCTCGTTTTGCTCTTACTGGTATGATTTTATGTAAGATATACAACAATACATACGAACTTATAAAAACAAGTACTCCAACAAACACAACCCCTTTTAACTGTCCTAAGAATGTGATATCATCACCATTTGAAGCAAAAATTCCTACTGCTAATGTTCCCCAAATTCCATTTATTAAATGTACTGATAAAGCTCCAACAGGATCATCTATTCTTAATTTATCAAACATAAATACACCAAGAACAACCAGTATTCCACCAATTGCTCCTATTAAAATAGGAGAGTAAACACCAACTACATCAGCTGCTGCTGTAATTGAAACAAGACCTCCTAAACCACCATTTAAAATCATAGTGATATCAAATTTTTTGTACATAATATACATCATAATTGCCACTGCAATTGCACCTGCAAAACCAGCTGTATTTGTATTTAAGATTACTAATGAAACAAGATGTGCATCCTCTTTTGAAGCAATACTTCCTACACTTCCACCATTAAATCCAAACCAACCAATCCATAAAAGTAAAGCTCCCAAAGTAACCAAAGGGATATTTGAAGCAGGAATAACTCTAACTCCACCCTCTTTTGTATATCTTCCAGTTCTAGCTCCTACTATTAGTAAAGCAGCTAATAAAGCCCAACCACCAGTACTGTGTATAATTGTAGAACCTGCTAAGTCGTGCATTGATGATATATCTAAGACTGTATCTTTTAGGAAATTTGAACCCCAAGTTAAATTTACCACTAAAGGATATAAAACAGAACTCATAATTACTGTAAATATTGCTATTGGTATTACTCTAGCTCTTTCACTAATACCACCACTCATAACATTCATTGCCTTTCCAACGAAAGCCATCTGAAATAAAACTGTTGCATAATTTATATTTTCATCGTTTAGTCCTTCTCCAAATGCTAAAGAATAACCAACTAAAACGAATGCTAAAGATGCAATTGAAAAAATAAGAATATTGATAGTTAAGACAGCAGTAACATTTTTTGTTCTAACAATTCCAGCTTCCAACATAGCAAAGCCAGGATACATAAAAACAACTAAAGTCATTGCAAACAGTACGTAGAGTGTGTCAATAATATATGACATATCAGACATAGTTTCCATAAAGTAGTCCTTTTAGAGAGTAAAGTCTCCAGCGCTGGACGAGCAGAATTTTATCAAATAAAAAATTAAATAAAGATAAAAATATCTTACTTTTAGCTTAAAATTTAAATATTTATATATTTTAAATATTTTATGTATAGTTTCGTAACATTTATTGAGATATTTTTTAATTAATATTTAAATTACTTTGATTATTATATAATAAAAAAAATTTAGGAAATAAAAATTATGCTAGGATTGCTTGGTGCTAAAAAATTTTCAAATGATGATTTAATAAAAGAGCTTTTAAACCCTACTTTAAATCTTGAAAATTTAAACAAAATAAAAGAGAAATCAAAGATAGATTTAAACTCTTTATCTTTAAATGGTGAACCTATTTTAATAGCTTGTTGTAAAAAAGATTTATACAACTCTTGTTTATGGTTACTTGAAAACAAAATTGATTTAGAGCTTGAAAACAACCTAAAAGAGAGTGCAATATTTTATACAATATACTCAAAAGATAGTAAACTTCTTGAAACTTTATTAGAATTTGGTGCTAATTTAAACCATTTAAATAACAAAAATAGAACAGTTCTTCAAGAATCAATTCATAATGCAAATAAAAAAATAGTTAGATTTTTAATACAAAAAACAAACTCTTTTACAAATTGTGATAATAATGGAAATAATGTTCTTTTTGATGCTGTATCAAATGGAAATATGAATATCATAAAAAAAATAGTATCTTTAGAAAAAATTGATTTAAACCATAAAAATAAAATTGGAGATACGATTTTACATCTTGATAATTGTTACAAAAATCTTGATTTAGCTATGTATTTATTAAATCAAGGGGCAGATCCAACAATCCCAAATAACAAATCAATTAGCTATCTGTTTTTTGCTGCAACAAAAGGTTTAGAAGCTTTTTCTTTCATAAAAAGAGCAGCTGAACTAGGTTTTAACTTAAATATAAAAAATCATGAAAATAAAAATATCTTAATGAAAGCAGTTGAACACTTTTTAGAAATTCAAAATGAAGATGAAAAAGATAGTCAATCTGAATTAATCAAAGCTTTAGTACATCAAAATATAAATGTTCAAGCAATGGATAATAAAAATGAGACAATATTTTTTAATATAACAAGAAGTTTAGATAGAGATTTAATTCACTATTTATTAAATAATCTTGAAAAATTAAATTTAAATAGACAAAATTTAGAAGGTCTTACTGTTTTATCAATTTTAATATTAAATGGTATATCTAATATGGATTTAATTAAACTATATATTGAAAAAGGTGCAAATTTAGAGTTCAAAAATAGAGATAATGTTTGTGTAGTTGAAACTCTTATAAATATTATTTTACATTTAGAAAATGAACAAAATCTTGATTTAATTTATAAAGAAAATCTAAATCAGAATGCTCAATATAAAGATATTTTAGAGGCTTTAACAAAAAGCTATAATCTTGATTTCAACAGATTAAACTCTAAAAACAAACCACTATTTTTTGATAGCTTATTAAATTTTAACTTCTCCTTATTTAAAATTTTAAGAACAAAAAACTTGCAAATAAATTCAACTGATGTAAATGGTAATAATATTATTTTTCATCTTCTAGAGCTAGATTTGGAAAAAAGAGTTGAAAATAGAAGGGTTTTATTAAACACTATAAAAAATTTAATTGTTGCAGGAGTTGATATAAATGCAAAAAATGATAGAGGTATTACAGCTTTAGAGTTTGCAATTTTAAATGATAAAGATGATATTTTAAAGCTTCTTTTGGATTTAAGAGCAAACACAAATTTCGTAGATGAAAAAGGAAGAAACCTCATCCATACAACAATTTTTAAAGACAAAGAAAAATATATTAAAATCATATCTCAATACAACAATACTATTATAAATCAAGCAGATAGTTTTGGGGCAAAACCTATAAATTATGCAGCTTTTATGGGTAAAAAAAGTGTTGTTTTAGAACTTATTGATTTAGGAGCATCAATAAATAATGCAAATAAAAAATCACCAAATATATTGGAATTTCTAAAAAGGTATCACAAAAATATTTTAAACTTAAGCTCTGGCGTTGATGATTCAAACAACAAATCAAACCTAAATAAACTAGCTGAAAATATGATTTTAGAGTTTGAAATAGATATTTCAAAACAATGATTAAATCTTTTGATATAAAAAACTTTAAAGATAAAAGTAGTTTTGAAGTATCAAAAATATTTAAAAAAAATTATATAGATTATAAAAATAGTGCAAATACAAGCAATAGTAAACTCTTTTTCAAACAAAATACAAAAAATATAGATAAATTCTTATTTCAAATTTTCTCTTATTTAAGTCTGAATAGTTTTAAACATAACTCATTTGTTAGCTTTGTTGCATTAGGTTCTTATGCAAGAGTAGAGTTATGTTTACACTCTGATATTGATGTTATGATTTTATACAAAAATAGTAAATCTTATGATATTTTGAAAATAATAGAAAAATTTGTAGCCTTTGCTTGGGATTGTGGATTAAATCTTGGATTAAGAGTTGTGAATATTGATAATATTGATGAAATGTATGATTTGGCAAAAAATGATATTACTATTAAAACTTCACTTCTTGAATCAAGATATATTTTTGGTTCAAAGAAGATTTATGAAGATTTTGAATTGTTTGTTAAAAATCTAAGACAAATAGATAAAAAAGCTTTTGTACAAGAACAACTAACTACTCACACTCAAAGATTACAAAAATATCCACTAAATATGCAAGTAAACTTAAAAGATGGATATGGTGGAATAAGAGAAGCAAATATGCTTTTTTGGATTTTAAATGTTGTATATGATGTTCAAAAAGCAAAAGAACTTGTAGGTACGAAATTAAATTATGATTCTTATAAAAAGTTTACAATTGCTTTAGATTTCTTATTTCAAACAAGAAACGCTCTTCATACTATTCATAAAAAAAAGGTAGATACAATTACTTTTGACACACTTCCTGAAGTAAGTAGTAAATTAAACTTTAAAAATGAGTTTGAATTTATGGCAAAACTATTTTCAAGCCTTCATATAATTCATAATTTTCACTCAAATATGAGTTCAAAATTTATAAGAACTATGTTTTTTGATACTTCAAATTTAGAAGTTTTGAGAAAATCAAGATTTAAAAAAGGTATCTATATTTTAGACAATAAGATATATTGCTCTTTTCATAGAAGTTTTGTTGATTTAAAAACTCTTTTAAAAGAGCTAATATCATTTCCTCAAACAATAAAAGGTTTTGATAGATCTTACATATACTTTGCAAGTAGAGTTAAAATCCCTAAAATCATAAATAAATCATTAAAAAAAGATATTAAAACACTTCTTACAAATGAGAATTTGTACCCTATTTTAAAACTATTTTATAATAGTGAACTAATAAATAGATTAATTCCCTCCTTCAAAAAAATATCAAATTTAGCTCAATTTGATGGTTATCATAAACATCCAGTAGATATCCACACACTACAAACAGTAAAATATAGTATGTATATAGAAGATGAATTTATTCAATCTGTTTTTAACTCTCTTTGTAAAGAGGAGCAAATTTTAACAAGACTTATTGCACTTTTTCATGATATTGGAAAAGGAAGGAAAAAAGACCATCATATTATTGGAGAAAATATTTTCAAAAAAACTATGAAAAATTTTGGTTTTGATGATGAATTTATAAAAATGGGTGCAAATATTATAAGGTATCACGATCAAATGTCAAGAACTGCAACAAACGAAGATATCTACTCACAAAAAGCTATTTTGAACTTTATAGGATTATTCAAAAATATAAATGAACTAAAGATTTTGTATGTTGTAACTTATTGTGATATTTGTGCAGTTAATAAACCTCTTTACAATAGCTCAATTTCAACACTTTTAAAAGAACTTTACAAAAAAAGTATCTTAGCTTTTGAAAATCCAGAACTTATAAAAGAGAGTATTACTAGAGTTTCAAAACTAAATAAAATGAAAACTTTAGAGAAATATCAAGAGTTACCAAATATTTTAAAAAGAAAAATAGCCCAAATCTCTTCAAATCAGATCTTTTTAAGACTAAAAAGTAAAGATATTTTAAACATTGCAATAAAAGCAAAGGATGTACAAAAATATAGTTTTGATATTATAAATGATGATTTCCTCAAAATTAGGATTATTAGAAAAATTCCTTTAAATTTGGGATATTTGTTGGGAAGACTTCAATATATGGATATGAATAGTATGAATATTTTCAAACTATATGATGAGAAAAAGAATTTTGAAATATGTTTTTCAAAAAAAGCTTTAGATGAAGAGCTTTATTTAATCGAAGAGATAATTCATGAATCTTTTGATATGCATAAAAAAATAAGAATAAATAAACCAATCATAAAAAAAGATGATATAAAAATAGATTTTAATCATAGTGAATACTTAGCATCTATGAAGATAAATACAAAAGATCAAAAAGGACTTTTTGCATATATTGCAAAAGTTTTTGATGATTTTAACATAGAAGTTGAAAGTGCAAAACTTATTACTTCAAAAGGATATGCAAAGGATCTGATTTTAATAGAAAAAAATGATAACTTCTATAAAAATATAAAGAAAATATTAGATCTAATTTGTGTTTAAAATCTACTATTTTCTATTAATTTTGTAACATTTTTTTAGCACAATTTCCCATAAAATCTTCTAACTCAAGATCAGCACCAGATTTAATCAAAAATTCTGCACTCTTTTTTTTATTATATAAAATTGCATATATTAAAGGTGAAGTTCCTATCTCATCCAAAATATCTACACTTAAACCACATTTTAAAAGTATCTCTAAAGATTTTATATCATCTAAACAAACAGCAAAATTGATTGCATTTAGAGAAAAATTTACTCTAGTACTAACTCTTAAATCAAAAAGTATTTTTATATACTCATATTTTTTATTTAATATTGCAAAATATAAAATATTTCTACCTTTGCAATCTCTATGATTTATATCCAAGATATTTAAACTAAATAATCTAATCAAAGTTTCCCACTCATTTTTTTTGATTAAATTATCAAAAATATCACTAGAACTACTTAAATTTAGCCTTTGTCCTAAAAGAGTATTGTTACACAAAATATTTCCTTTTTTAAAATGATAATGAATATCATAATATATAAAACTTTAAAGTTTATTTAAAAAAGGATAATTATCCTACAAACTCAACAACACAATAAATAAAACAGGTGGTGTGATG
Organism: Aliarcobacter cryaerophilus; assembly: GCF_014352935.1. Next base: position 1,776,311 of record NZ_CP060694.1, read on the forward strand.
ATCAAACCAAATTTACTGTATTGTGCAAATGAAATTTTCACACCTTTTTTTGCTAAAACATGGAGCCATAATAGAGTTGCAAGGCTACCAAATGGTGTCATTTTTGGTCCAAGATTACATCCAACAATATTTGCATAAATCATAGCTTGATTTTGTATATCATTTAAAGCTATATCCATAATCATAATTGTTGGCATATTATTCATAATAGCACTTAAAAATGCGGCTATAAAACCTGTTCCTAAAACGGCAATTGTCTCACCTCTAAGAGCCAAATCTTTTAAAATTATTGCTAAATAATCTGTAAGTCCTGCATTTTTAAGCCCATAAACAACAATATAAAGTCCAATACTAAACCACACAACTTGCCAAGGCGATTCTTTTATAATTTTCAGAGGTTCAACAGATTTTGAAATAGTTGCAATAATTAAAAATATAGTTGCTCCACCTAATGCAAAAATTGAAATAGGTAAATTATAAGCATCTCCTAAAAAATAGGCACATAAAAGTAAAGCTAAAAACACCCAAGAAAAATAGAAGAGTTTCATATTTTTTATTACACTTTTTGGCTCTTTTAATAAAGTTATATCAACAGTTTTTGGAATATCTTTTCTCAAAATTAACCATAAAAAAATTGTAGAAGCTATAACACTTACAATAAATGGAATTATCATATCAAAGAAATATTGTGCAAAACCTATACTAAAATAGTTTGCAGTTACTATATTTGTAAGATTTGAAAATACAAAAGGTAGTGATGCACTATCACTTATAAATCCACCTGCTAGTAAAAAAGCAACTATTGTTTTTAGGTTTAGTTGCAATATTCTCATTTTTGCTAATAGTATTGGAGTCAATATAAGTGCTGCTCCATCATTTGCAAAAAGAGCTGAAACGAACGCTCCAAGCAAAATAGAGTAGATAAACATTTTTAATCCACTACCATTTGAAAACTTTGCCATCTTTAAAGCTGCCCACTCAAAAAAACCAATCTCATCTAAAACTAAAGATAAAATAATAATTCCAATAAATGCTAAAGTTGCATCCCAAACTATATTTGTAACATCCAAAACATCACTAAAAGTTACAACTCCAAATATAAGTGCAATAAAAGCTCCAAAAATAGCACTTGTTCCAATTTGAATATTTTTTGGCTGAACAATCACGAAAGTTAAAGTTATAATAAATATTAAACTAGCAATTAGCATATATCACACTCTTTTTTTAAAATTGGAATGTCAAGTTGTAAATAACTTATCTCTTTTAAAATAGATTCTCTAAAAATATCCAAAGGTGTTCTAATGCTATAATAAGCCCATCGACCTTTTCTATCTACTTTTAAAAATCCTGCATCTTTTAAAATTTTAAGATGTCTTGATACCCTTGATTGTATCATTGAAAAAGAGTTTTCAATATCACAAACACAAACTTCACCATGAATATTTATGAAATTTAATATCTTAACTCTAGTTTCATCATTTATAGCACCTATTGTTTGTAAAAAATTATCCACTATTTTCCTTTTAATAAATTAATAATTTCATCAATACTTAATAATTTTCCACTACTTTTAACAATACCATCAACAACCAAAGCTGGAGTACTCATAACACCATAGTTCATAATCTCAACTATATCTTCTACTTTTTTAACTTCGTGAAATCCACCAATTTGAGCAACTGCTTTTTTTACAGCTTCTTCTAAAGCCTTACATTTTGTACAACCTGTTCCTAAAATCTCTATTTTCATTTTTTTATCCTATTTTTGATTTCCAATTAATATAACACTTGCACCTAAAATACAAATACCTGCACCAATTATATCCCAACGATTAAAACTCTCTTTTTCAATAAAAATTAACCACAATAAAGAAGCTACTATATAAATACCACCATAAATTGCATAAACTCTTCCTGCATGTTCTACATTAATTTTTGTCAAAACATAAGCAAAAAGAATTAAAGAAATAACTCCCAAAGCTATCCACCAAGGAGTTTTTTCAGCTCTAAAATATAACCAAAATGCAAAACATCCTAATATTTCAAAAAAAGCTGCAATAAAAAATATTCCTAAATTTCCAATCATTTTATCCTACTAAATAATTTAATAAATATCCAACAATAAGTATAGAAAAACCAACGATACTAAAAAATATTGCTATTAATTTTATAGATAATATTCTTTTTAAAATCATAGCTTCAGGAAGACTTAGAGCAACTACTGCCATCATAAATGATATTGCCGTTCCTATCAAAACACCTTTTTGAGTTAGTACTTCAATAATTGGTAAAACTCCTAATTCATTTGAGTACATAGGAATTCCAGCAAGAACTGCAATTATTGGAGCATACCAAACATCTCCACCTGCATATTTTGCAATAAAATCAGCAGGAATATATCCATGAATAAATGCACCAACACCCACTCCAATTATTATATATAAATATATTTTTTTGAATATATCAATAGAGTAATACCATGACTCTTTAACTCTATGTTTAAATAGAGTTTTATCATCTGTATAACTTATATTATCAAGAGGTTTAACTTCAATTAAAACCTCTTTTTCCATTTTCATAGCACCAATAATAAGACCAGCTATAATTGATATAATTACTCCAAAAAGTACATAAAGTATTGCTACTTTAAATCCAAATATTGAAGCTAACAAAGCAAATACAACAGGATCACTAAGTGGTGCTGAAACTAAATAAGTAAAAGCAACACCTAAAGGAATTCTAGCTTGTAAAAATCCTAAGAAAAGTGGTATTGCACTACAAGAACAAAATGGAGTTATTATTCCAAATATTCCAGCTAAAATATGTCCTACAATTTTACTTTTTCCACTTAAATAAACTCTGATTTTTTCCAATGGAAAATAGCTTTGTATAAATGTAATAAAGTATATTATGCTTATTAGCAATATAAATATTTTTACTGTATCAAATATAAAAAAATGAACAGCATCCCCAATTTGAGTACCTTTTACAAGTCCTAAAATATCAAATACTAAGATGGCACTTAGATTATTCCACCATTCAAACATATAAACTCCTAATATAACCATATCCACAATAAAACAGAATCAAAAGTAATACAGATATTTTAAATTTTCTAATCATAAAAAATCCAAGTATTGCAAAAATTAAATCATAAATATTTAAAATCCCACTTGGAATAACAATTGTAACTAAAACACTAAACAATATTGCAACAACACTTGCGTTAATTCCCATAACTATTTTTGAAATAGTAGGATTTGTTGAATAACTTTCAAAACTTTTGTAAAAAGCTAAAATCAAAAGAAATCCTGGTAAAAAAATTGCAAATGTTGCAACAACAGCACCTAAAAATGGTGATTCTTCAAAAGCAACAACTCCAATATATGAAGCAATAGTAAACATAGGTCCTGGAACTGCTTGAGCTAGTGAGTAAGCAACTAAAAAACTATTTTCATCAATATTGATATTACTTTTAATCAAAGGAAGAACAACATGCCCTCCTCCAAAAACCAAACTTCCTACTTGATAAAAAGAGTTAAACAGACTTAATAATTTATCTTGATTTGCAAAAAATGGTAAAAATATCAATAAAATAAAAAAGATAAACAAAGGTAAAATATAAGGTTTTTGATATGTTATTTTAGTTCCATTTTTCTCTTTTATAAAAAATAGAGCAACCAAACCAGAAACCACTAAAACTAAAATTTGACTAAAAAAACTTTGATTAAAAATCAAAAATAGCGTTGCAAAAACAAAAATTATTTTACTTAATGTAGTTTTACAAAGTGTCTTAAACATACTAAAAGTAGCATCAGCCACAATTACCACAGCAAATAGTTTTAATCCACTCATCAAAGCATAAATAACACTACTGTTTTCATAGATATTTTGAAAAGTTGCAGCTAAATATAAAAGTAAAAAAGATGGTGTTGTAAATGCAATAAAAGCTAATATTGCACCAATAATTCCACCTTTTTTTAATCCTATTGTAAACCCAACTTGTGATGAGCTAGGACCTGGTAAAAACTGACTAAGTGCTACGATTTTAGAAAACTCTTCATCATTTAGCCACTTTAATTCTTCAACAAATTTTTTCCTAAAATAACCAATATGAGCTATTGGTCCTCCAAAACTAAAAAGACCTAAGATAAAAAAGTGCCAAAAAATTGATATATTTATCATTAGTATTTTAAAGCCTCAACAACCTTTGGAAGTAAAATTTCCTCAATATCTTTGTATGTAGCTTCAAATGCTTCAAAACCTTTTCCATCTGGGTCTTCAAATCCCACATGAATAACTTTTACAGCTTTTGGAAACATAGGACAAGTTTGGGAAGCGTGGTCACAAACTGTTACAACTAAATCATACTCATTATCTATTACTTTATCAATAGTTTTTGAATGGTACTTACTTTGCCAAATTCCCTTATCTTCAAGCAACTTTTTAGCATTTGGATTTACTCTTCCACTTGCTTTTACACCACTACTATCAGCATGAATTCCATCTAACTTTGCATTTATTAAGGCTTCAGCGATAATACTTCTACAAGAGTTTCCTGTACATAAAATCAAAACTTTTTTCATATTTATCCTTTTTTTAACTTTCAAAATAGTACCAGAAAAATATTTATATATCAAGATATATTGATATATAAATATTTTAAATTAGATTTTTTCTTCATACATCTCAATAATCTCATCTTTTAATGTATAAATATAAGTTTGCACCTCTACTTCATCATATCTTTCAACAATAACAGCAGTTCTACTAAACTCAACTCCCTCAAAAATATCAAGATTTTCCCAATGATTTATAAGATTATCAGAATAAAACAAAAACCCATGAATAGTATCATTACCCATTTCTAGCCTAATACCAGGATATCCCATACTAGCACTCCAGCCTGCATCTATTAATTTTCCTTTTACAGTTGCAGGTACAAATTTTCCTACAATATTTTCTAAAACATATGAATTTGGACAGTTTGGCATCAATGTACCATATACAAAAAGTGAATCTTTCATCTATTCCTTAAGAGTTTTAAGAGAAAAAAGATGAGAATAATCTATTCTCATCTTTTTATTTTATTTATTTTTTAAGATCTTCTATAATTTTCGTTTTTAATTTATCAACTGTAAATCCAAACTCATCAAAAAGCTTATCAGCAGGACCACTAGCTCCAAAACTATCCATTCCAAATACTACATCTGCATATTTATAATACTCTAAAGCTCTTGCTGCTTCAACTGCATAAACTCTTGTTTTTGGATCAATAATTTTATTAATATAATCTTCACTTTGCTCTAAAAGTAAATCAAAACAAGGAACAGAAACTATATTTGCAAGAATTCCCTCTTTTTCTAAAGCACAAGCAGTTTGTAAAGCCAAATTAACTTCACTTCCACTTGCCATAATTGTGATAGTTGCATTCTCTCTTTTTGTTAATAGATATCCACCATTACAAACATCTCCAAAAGCTTTATCGTCTTTTAAAACTTTTAAGCCTTGTCTTGAACATACAAATGCTGTTGGGGCATTCATTTTAAGTGCTATTTTCCAAGCTTCAACATTTTCAGTTGCATCAGCAGGTCTAAATGTATAAAAATTTGGTAAAGCTCTAAATTGACTTAAATGCTCAATTGGTTGATGAGTTGGTCCATCTTCTCCAACACCAATACTATCATGTGTCCAAATAAAGTGTTGAGGAATTCCTGCAAGTGCAGCAATTCTTGCACTAGGTTTTAAATAGTCACTAAATACAAAAAATGTTGCACTGTAAACTCTAAATAAACCATATAGGTTCATAGCATTTACAATAGCTGCCATTGCATGTTCTTTAATACCAAAATGGATATTTCGTCCATTTGGAAAATCTCCCATATCTTTTAGTTCTGTTTTATTTGATGGTGCTAAATCCGCACTTCCACCTAAGAAACTAGGAATTTTTGAAGCAATAGCATTTAATATTTTATGATTTGAATCTCTTGTAGCTACACTACTTCCAGCCTCAAAAGTTGGATAAACAATAGTGTCAAAATCTGGATTTTGTAACTCAGATATTTTTGCTTTTGTCTCTTTAGATAAACTTTCATTCCAACTATTTTGCATAGTTGAACCAACAATTAATTTATCAAAAGCACCTTTTACATCTGCACTTACTTCAAAATCAACATCAGGATTAAATCCAGCTTTTATTTTTGCTTGTTTTATCTCATCAACTCCTAATGGAGCCCCGTGAGAATGGTGACTTCCTTCAAGAGTAACAGCTCCTTTTGCAATAACTGTTTTAGCAATAATTAAAACAGGCATTGTTGAATTTTTTGCTTGAACAAAAGCCTTATCAATTTGATCAAAATTGTGTCCATCTATTTCAATTACTTCAAAATCAATTGCTTGAAATCTTTTTTTAACATTTTCACTCCAAGCAAGAGATGTATCACCTTCAATTGTGATTGAGTTGCTATCATAAATTATTACAAGATTATCAAGTTTTAGGTGACCTGCTGTTGCAGTTGCTTCATAAGAGATTCCTTCTTGTAAATCTCCATCTCCACAAAGACAATAAACTTTATGATTTATTACATCTTTTCCTAATAAATTTTGAGCATATTTTCCTGCCATTGCAAATCCAACTGCATTTGCAATTCCTTGTCCTAGTGGTCCTGTTGTAATTTCTATTCCATGAGTATGCCCATATTCTGGATGTCCTGGAGTTTTTGAACCAGATTGTCTAAAGTTTTTCATATCATTTACTGATACATCAAATCCCCATAAATGAAGTAAAGAGTAAACCAAACCAGTTGCATGACCACCTGAAAATACTAATCTATCTCTATTTAGCCATTTTTCATCAGCTGGATTTATATTTAAATGCTTGCTTAAAACTGTTGCAATATCAGCAAGTCCCATAGGAGCTCCAGGATGTCCTGAGTTAGCTCTTTGTACCATATCAGCAGCTAAAAATCTTATTGTATCTGCTTGTTTTTGAAGTAGTTGTTTTGACATAGATTATCCTATATTATGAGTGATTTTAAAAATTTGTAAAGATTATATCGAAACTATGTTTAAGACTTTTTAATCTAAAATTACAAAAAAAAGATTATAAAATGACAAATTCACAAAACAGAACTATTTGGATTTTAATCCTCTCTTCATCACTTATTTTAGCAATTACAATGGGGGTTAGACAATCTTTGGGTCTGTTTATAGCTCCTATAAACTCTTCAACTTCTCTTGATATTATCTCTATTAGTTTAGCTCTTGCAATTGGACAATTTATTTGGGGATTAACTCAACCAATTTTTGGTGCAATTGCAGATAAAAAAGGCTCTTTTGGTGTTTTAGTCTTTGGTGCTTTGTTGATGTTCTTTGGTTTAATATTGACTCCTTTTTTAACTTCAGAATTTTCAATTATTCTAACTTTAGGGCTTCTTGTAGCAGCAGGTGCAGGGGCAGGAAGTTTTTCAATATTAATAGGAGCAACAGCAAAAAATCTTCCTAATGAAAAAAGATCATTTGCTGGAGGATTTATAAATGCTGGTGGTTCTTTTGGGCAATTTATTTTTGCTCCACTAGCACAAGCTATTATAAATGGTTTTGGATGGATTTACTCTATGATTGCTCTTGCATTTTCAACACTTTTAACTATTCCTTTAGCAAAAATTCTATCTTCAAAAAGTAAAAAAGAAGAAACAAATCTTACGAATGTTATAGAAAATGATATAAAATTAAAAGAGCAATTAAAAGTTGCTTTAAAAGATAAAAGCTATTTATACTTAAATTTAGGATTTTTTACTTGTGGATTTCATGTAGCTTTTTTAGTTACGCATCTTCCTCATGAGGTTGCTCTTTGTGGTCATAGTGCAAATGTTTCAGCTTACTCTTTGGCTTTAATTGGACTTTTTAATATCTTTGGAAGCTTATATGCTGGCTATTTGGGTACAAAGTATAAAATGAAATATATATTGGCTTTTATTTATGCAAGTAGAGCTTTGATGATTATTATATATCTATTATCACCTAAAACTGAATTAACTTTTTATATTTTCTCTATTGCAATTGGTTTTACTTGGCTTGCAACAGTTCCACCAACAGCAGGAATTGTAGGAAAACTTTTTGGAACAAAATATCTAGCAACTCTATTTGGACTAACTCTTTTATCACATCAAATTGGTGGCTTTTTTGGCGCATATTTAGGTGGATTATTTATCAATAGTTATGGTAATTTCTCTTTAATGTGGTACTTAGATATAGCTTTAGCAATAGTTGCAGCACTTGCTAATTTACCAATAAAAGAGGAAAAAATTAATAAAAATTAAAATTTCTTGCTATAATATTTTATTCGTTTCTAAAAAGGAAAAAAATGAAAATATTTTTAACTACAATATTGATAGTTATAAATCTGTTTTCACAAGATATTGATACAAATCTTCAATTAACTACACAAGAAAAAGAGTTTATAGAAAAAACTCATTTCAATGTTGCTATCACAAAAAATTGGTATCCAATTAGCTTTGAAGAAGATAAAGATAAAGCACTTGGAATATCATCTGAATTTTGGGGAATTATTGTAAATAAACTAAATCTAAAAACTACAAATATTTTTTTTAAATCCTTTGATGAACAGATAAAAAGTTTACAAAGTGGAAAAAGTGATATTATTTTTAGTATAGGAGAGAGTGAATCACGAAAGAAATTTGGATATTTTTCTAATGAATATTTAAAGTTTCCAATATCTATAGTTACAAAAAAAGATGAGAACTTTATAGAAAATATAGATGAAATTTTAGATAAAAAAATTGCTGTTGGAAATAATTTTACTGCACATAACTTACTAAAAGAGAAATATCCAAACCTTAATTTAGTTTTAGTAAACAATGTAGAAGAGGGATTAAATCTAGTCTCAAAAAAAGAAGTTTTTGCCTTTGTTGATATCAAACCTATTCTTACATATAATATTGCAAAATTTGAATTCAAAGATTTAAAAGTTAGTGGTAACTCAGGAATTGACTTCCCTTTAAAAATTATGGTTAGAAAAGAGTATAAAGATTTAATTCCAATAATAAATAAAACAATTGCAACTATACCAGCTAGTGAAGTTACAAATATCGTTAATAGTTGGAATAATGTACAATTTCAAAATTCAATAGACTACAAAACTGTTTGGATTTTGGTTTTTTTAGTATTTTTTGGTGCGATTGCATTTATTCATAGAACGGCAACTTTAAATATTTTAAACAAAAAATTAAAATATACAGTAGAAGAGAAGACAAAAGAGTTAAAATATTTAAATGAAAATCTCCAATTAGCTATAGATAAAAAAACAAAAGAGTTACTTGAAAAAGAGGCAATTTTAAATCAACAAGCTAAAATGGCTGCAATGGGAGAGATGATTGAAAATATTGCTCATCAATGGAGACAACCTCTATCTGTAATATCTACAATATCAAGCTCTTTAAAAATAAAAAAAGAGATGAATATTTTAGATGATAAAGAGTTTTATGAAGCTTTAAAAAATATAAATAAAACATCTGAACATCTATCAAATACTATTGATGATTTTAGAAATTTTTTCTCTCCAAATAAAGAGATGAATAAATTTTATCTATCACAACTAATAAAAAAATCTAAAGATTTAATAAAAAGTAGATTTGATAAGTTTAATATAAAAGTTATTGAACACATAGATGATATAGAGATTTTATCATATCAAAATGAATTATTTCAGGTAATTCTTAACCTTTTTTCAAATTCAATTGATGTTTTATCTTCAAGCCAAATAGAGAATAAAATAATATATATAAAAATATATCATGATGAGAATAATTTATACATTGAATTCTTAGATAATGGCGGAGGCATAAAAGATGAGTTTATAAATAGAGTTTTTGAACCATATTTTACAACAAAACATAAAAGCCAAGGAACAGGAATTGGTCTTTATATGTCACTACAAATCGTAACAAAACATCTAAATGGTGAAATATCTGTCAAAAATGATACTTTTATCGAAAACAATACCACTTATTTTGGTGCAAAATTTACTATTTTACTACCTATTTATCTACAAAAGAACTAAAGCTTCTTTATAAATATTATCTTAATTTAGCTATAATTTTTAACTTTATTTTAAAAGGGAAATTATGTCTATAAAAAATAGATTAATAGCTTTATCTTTGGTATTTATTTTATCACTGATTACTATTTCGGCTGTCTCATATTTTAATACAAAAAGCTCATCAAATGATCTTACTAACATATCAGATGAAAGAATACCAATATTAATAGCTGTTGCTGAATTGGATACTTTAAGATATAAAATTAGAGCTATGACTCATGAGGTTTTTTCAGTTCACAAAAATTCTGATTACTCAAAAAATCTTCAAGCAATTAAAGAGAGTAGAGAAACAGCTTGGGCTGATATTACTAAACACTGGGAATATTTTGCAAGTACTCCTAGACAAACTGAAGCTGGTAAAAAAGCTTTTGCTACTTTAGAGACTGCATTTAATGATTGGAAAAAATCTCATGACCCTATTCATGGAAATTTAATAAAATTAATAGAAAACAAAGATGATGAAAAAATTACTTCTTTGATTGCAGAGTATGAAAATAGTGTACAAAAAATGATACCTATATCAAATGTTTTTGGTAAGCTTTTAGAAGAACAAAAAACAAGAACTACAAACTATGCAACAAATATGGTTAAAAATTCTGTATCATCTTCAAATAAATCTCTTACTTTAATTGTAATTTTATCGCTTATTGTTATGGCAATTAGTATTACATTTACATCTTTAACTATAAGTTTTATTGTAAAATCTTTAAATAAACTTCAACAAGGTATATTAGGCTTTTTTGCATTCTTAAATGAAGAGAGTAAAAGTGCTACACTAATAGATTTAAAAAGTAATGATGAGTTTGGTCAAATTGCAAAAGTAATAAATCAAAATATTGAAAAAACTGAAAGCTCTATAAAAAAAGATGATGAGTTTATAAATGCAACTGAACTTTTCATAAAAGAGCTATCAAGTGGAAATATGCTTGCTAAAATAGAAGCTGAGCCAGATACTCAAAATTTAAAAGTTTTAAAAGAACTTTTAATTAAAATGCAATATTACTTAGAACATACAATTGCAAGAGATATAAATAGATTACTTTTTGTGATAGATAGCTTTAAAAAATATGACTTTACTGCAAGATTTCCAAATCCTTATGCAAAAATTGCTGTTGCTATGAATGAATTAGGAGATGAAATTTCTGCTTTATTAAGACAATCATATGGAACAGGTTTAATGCTAGAAAATAGTTCTCAGGAACTTTTAGAAAATGTAAATATTCTAAATCAAAGTTCAAATGCTGCTGCTGCTTCTTTAGAAGAGACTGCTGCTGCTCTTGAAGAGATTACTTCAACAGTAATTAGCAATGCAAATAATGTAGAATTAATGACTAGATTCTCAAACGAAGTTAGTAATTCAGCTAAAAAAGGTCAACAATTAGCAAATCAAACAACAAATGCTATGGATGAGATTAATAATCAAGTAAATAGAATTAATGAAGCAATTGCCGTAATTGATCAAATTGCTTTCCAAACAAATATTCTTTCACTAAATGCTGCTGTTGAAGCTGCAACTGCTGGTGAGGCTGGAAAAGGATTTGCAGTTGTTGCACAAGAGGTGCGAAATCTAGCAAGTAGAAGTGCAGAAGCAGCTAAAGAGATAAAAAATATAGTTGAAAATGCTACATCAAAAGCAAATGAAGGAAAAAATATTAGTTTTGAGATGATTCAAGGATATACGGAGCTTCTTGAAAATATAGAAAAACAAAGCCAAACAATAAATGAGATTGCAACAGCTTCAAAAGAGCAACAAGCTGGAATTACACAGATAAATGATGCAGTAACAGGACTTGATCAACAGACACAACAAAATGCGAATATTGCTTCAGACACAAAAACTATTGCAATAAATGCGGATAATATTGCTAAAAAAATTGTTAGTGATTCACATAACAAACAATTTGTTGGAAAAGAAGATGTTGAAAAAGAGAATAAAAAAATTAATTCTACAGTTAAAAATAGTAATATAGTTCTTAATCCTACTAAAAAAAGTTCAGAAATAAAACCTTCAACTACAAAAAAAGATATGGATAAAAAAACACCAATCAAACAAAATGAAATAAAATCATCAACAAAAGATGATGATGAGTGGGAAAGCTTTTAAAATAGAGATTTTTCTCTATTTTAAACTATATTTATATTTTGAGTCAAGATTTTTTATATCTCATATCAAAAGAGCAACTACACAAAGAGTTTATCTTTCAAAACATATATCCAAATAAAAATCTAAATTACTATTTATGTGATGATTTATCTTTAGAAACTTATATAAAGCTTTGTAAATTTGGATTTATATCAACTTCTATTATTCTTGAGAATAATTTTTATCTACTTCCTGAAATACAATTTGAGTATGCTATTTTAGATTTTAATAATCTTCATATTAGTAAAAAGGTTAAAACTCTTATAAAAAATAGTGAATATAAATTTTGTATAAATAGAGATTTTAAATCTGTTTTAAATCAAATTCAAAATTACCATAAAGATTCTTGGATTGAAGAAAATTATGAAAAGTTATTAATAAACCTAAACAACTTAAAAAATAACAATTCAAACTTTAAATTAGTGAGTATCGAACTATATGATAAAAATAATGAAAAATTAGTAAGTGGTGAAATTGGTTATATGATTTCTAAAACATATACTTCACTAACTGGTTTTTCTTCAAAATCTAAACTCTATAACAATTGGGGCAAACTTCAAATGGTACTATTAGCTCTTTATTTAGAAGAAAATAGATTTGATTTTTGGAATTTAGGGCATCCATATATGCAGTATAAATTTGATTTAGGAGCCAAACTTTATTCAAGAGATGAGTTTTTGAAAAGATGGCTAAATAGTATTTAATAGTTTATTGAAACATAAAAACTAAAATCATACTCATTGTCTAATTTTATAAAATCGACACTTTCATATATTGCAAATGATGGTTTTGTAGTTGTTTCGTAATCACTTCTTGGTAACCATTCATGATAAACCCACTGAATAAATGGGAGTAAATCTTCATTTTTTACTTTTAAATCAAATTTTGCATAAACTCCTTCTGCTATTTTGAATTTTGGAATTCTATCGCTTTTTATATTTTTATCATCATCAACTATTATACAAGCAATATATTGGCATTCATCAAGTGGAGTAATTGTTGGATTATCATGAAAGAGTGCTGCTCTTTTATACTGTTTTATATTGTTTGTCAAAACCCAAGTTTGAAGTTTTTGCCATGTCTCTTCTATATTTTTATTATAACCTCGATTTCTTATATAATAGCTCTCAATAGCTTTCATTTTTACAATAGTTGGTGTTATATTATCAAAGCTAGCTTTAGATTTCATAGCAAATTTTGATTGTTTTATAATCTCATTTGAGTACTCTTTATATCCACCATTTTTCCACTCTTTTGGACTCATTCCAAATCTATCTTTAAATATTTTTATAAAAGATGATTGTGAAGAGTAGCCACATGAGTTTACAATACTAGAAATTGTTGAATATCTATTTGTAAGAAGTAAATTTGAAGCTTTTTGAAGCCTAATTGATTTTATACTCTCATAAATATTTCTTCCAAATATCTCTTTAAAAACACGATGCATATGAAACTTGCTTATATCTAAATCAATACTAAGCTCTTCAATATCAATGTTTGTTTCAATATGAGTGTATATATAATACATAATATCATTTGCTATTTTTGTTCTTTTTTCTAATGTCTCTTTTTTCATAAGATAATTTTATCAAAAATTAGATAAAATAAGCACTAAACAACAATTTATAAAGCACCAAAAAAGAAGAAGAAAATATAAAATTTTCCTAAAATACGGTACTTTAAATCAAGTGTTGATATAAAATACTTAAAGGAGAAATGTGGAAGCCCTACTACAAGCTATATTTAGCTTTTTTATGATTATGGGAATAGGAACCTCTATACTTTTGGTTATTGGATTTTTATTAAAAGCAAAAGGTGTAACTTTTGTTGAATTTTTTCCAAAAAAAGATAAAGATGCTCCATCTCAAGTTATTTACAATAATGTAATATCTCAAAGTCCAAATCAAGGCTCTTATGGTGTTGATGCTAGAAAAGTTGCTGCTATTATGGCAGCTATACAGCATCACAACAAAAAAGGTTGAAAAATATGTCAAAAAAATATATTGATATAATGGATACTACTTTCAGAGATGGATTTCAATCTGTTTTTGGAGGAAGAGTTTTAATGAATGACTTCTTTCCAGCTGTTGAAGCTGCAAAAGATGCTGGGATAACTCACTTTGAATTTGGTGGAGGAGCTAGATTTCAATCTTTATTCTTCTATCTAAATGAAAATGCCTTCGATATGATGGATAAATTTAGAGCTATTGTTGGACCAGATGCAAATCTTCAAACTCTTGCGCGTGGTATTAATACTGTTATGCTTGATACTGGAAGTAGAGAACTAATTGACCTTCATGCTAAAATGTTTGCAAAACATGGAACAACAACTATTAGAAATTTTGATGCATTAAATGATGTTCAAAATCTTGAATATAGTGCTCAATGTATTAAAAATCATGGATTAAAACATGAAGCTGTTGTAACACTTATGGATTTACCACCAAATTGTACAGGAGCTCACGATGTTCCTTTTTATGAAAAGACTCTAAGAAATATATTGGATAGTGGATTACCATTTGACTCTATTTGTTTTAAAGATGCGAGTGGTACAAGTAGTCCAAATAAAGTTTTTGAAACTATTAAAATGGCTAGAAAACTTTTAGGTGATTCTACTCATATTAGACTTCATACTCATGAAACTGCTGGAGTTTCAGTTGCTTGTTATTTGGCTGCTTTAGAAGCAGGTGCTGATGGTATTGATTTAGCTGCGTCACCAGTTAGTGGAGGAACAAGCCAACCTGATATTCTTACAATGCTTCATGCAACTAAAGGTATGAACTATGATTTAGGTGGTTTAGAAATAGATAAAATTTTAAAATATGAGGAAGTTTTAGCTGATTGTTTAAAAGATTATTTCTTACCGCCTGAAGCTACTCAAGTGTCACCTCTTATACCATTTTCACCAATGCCAGGTGGTGCTTTAACAGCAAACACACAAATGATGAGAGATAATGGAACTTTAAATAAATTTCCTGAAGTAATTAAAGCTATGCAAGAAGTAGTTGTAAAAGGTGGATTTGGTACAAGTGTAACTCCTGTATCTCAATTTTATTGGCAGCAAGCATATGCAAATGTTATGTTTGGTCCATGGAAACAAATAGCTCCAGGTTATGGAAGAATGGTTCTAGGATACTTTGGTAAAACTCCAGTTGAAGCTGACCCAGAAATAATTAAATTAGCAAGTGAAAAACTAAAGCTTGAACCAACAAAAAGAAATCCTTTGGATATAGCAGATGAAGATCCAAAGAAAAAAATAGATGTTTGGAGACAAAGATTAGAGATAGAAGGTATAGAAGCAACTGAAGAGAATATTTTTATTGCTGCTGCTTGTGATGAGAAAGGTATTGCATTTTTAAAAGGTATTGCACCTTTAAATGTAAGAAAAAATGAAAAAAAAGATGAATCTAAAAAAATAGGAGAAAATAAAATGTCAAACGGAAATTATACAGTTGTAGTAGATGGTCAAAGATTTAATGTATCAGTTTTTGAAGGAGATGTTCAAAATATTCAAGTTGCACAACCTGTTCAACAAGTAGTTCAACAAGCACCTGTTCAAGCACCTGTTCAAGCAGCTCCAGTAGCAGCTTCAAAACCTGTTTACAATGGAACAGAAGCAATAGCTCCTGTAAATGGAAATGTATGGAAAATCCTTGTTAAAGAGGGTGATAGAGTTGAAAAAGATCAACAAATAATGATACTTGAAGCTATGAAAATGGAAATAGATGTTGTTGCTCCAGTTTCTGGAACAATAAGTAAAATTTTAACAGAACCTTCAAAAGCAGTTGAAGAAGGTCAAACTCTAGCAGTTATTTCTTAAATAAAAAGTGCTTATCTTTTACGATAAGCACATCTTTAAAATATAAATTTATTTTTATATACTTCAACTCTTCTTTTAATAATCCTTATTATAAAATATCAAAAAATACAAAAGAGAATCTAATGAAAATTTTTAAATATATAATTTTAATACTTCTTATAAACTTACTTTTTACTGGTTGTTTTCTTAGCACAAATATAAATAGTGGAGGTTCAGTTGGTATGAGTGTTGGTGGAAGTATTTTTTAAAAATAAAAAAGCCTTGCCTAAAAGATATCTCTTAGACAAGGCTTTCAATGGAGCGGGAGACGAGACTCGAACTCGCGACAGTCTGCTTGGAAGGCAGAAGCTCTAGCCAACTGAGCTACTCCCGCAAAACTATTAGTTTTTTGTTTGTATAAGTGGTGCGGATGAAGAGACTCGAACTCTTACACCGTGAGGCACCAGATCCTAAGTCTGGCGTGTATACCAATTTCACCACATCCGCATAAAATAAATTTTAAATTTAGTTGGTATTCTAAACCAAAATGGTACTCCCAGTACGATTCGAACGTACGGCCTACGCCTTAGAAGGGCGTTGCTCTATCCAGCTGAGCTATGGAAGCATAAAAATATAAAAATGGGGTAGATAATGGGGCTCGAACCCACGACCCTCGGAACCACAACCCGATGCTCTAACCGACTGAGCTATACCTACCATAAATTTTAAGTCCTAATGGTCGGGGCGAGAGGATTCGAACCTCCGGCCCCCTGGTCCCAAACCAGGTGCGCTAACCAGACTGCGCTACGCCCCGATAAACACCTTTTAACTCAAAAAGTGGACGGAATTATATTATATATTTTTCCTTTTGTCAAGAGCTTTTCAAGAAAAATTGTAAAAAATACAAAATTTCTTGAAATTGTCTAAAATTGTATTAAACCATCCAAAGGAGAAGATGCACTTGCATAAGGTTTTTTCTCTATTCTTCCAGCTTTATACCCTAATCTTCCAGCTATAACTGCATGTTTCATAGCTCTTGCCATTGAGATTGGATCTTTTGCTCCAGCTATTGCAGTATTTGTCAAAACTCCATCAGCACCAAGCTCCATACAAATAGCAGCATCACTAGCACATCCAACTCCAGCATCAACTATAACAGGAACTTTTACACTATCTTTTATAAATGCAATATTATATCTATTTTGAACACCTAAACCACTTCCAATTGGAGCAGCCAAAGGCATAATAGCATCAGCACCAGCATCTTCAAGTCTTTTTGCAACAATTAAATCATCACTTGTATATGCCATAACTGTAAAACCATCTTTTTTTAAGATTTCACAAGCTTTAATAGTTTCAATAACGTCTGGATACAAAGTTTTACTAAAATCTCCAATAATCTCTAATTTAATTAAATCAATACCTGTAGCTTCTCTCATAAGTCTAAAAGTTGTCACCGTCTCTTGGGCATTTTTACATCCAGCACTATTTGGTAAAAACTTAATATTTGTATTTTTAAAATAATCTAAGAGATTTTCTTCATTTGGATTTGTAATATTTACTCTTCTTATTGCTACAGTTATTAACTCACTTCCACTTGCAAGTGTTGCTTCCTTAGTAGTTTGGAAATCTTTATATTTACCACTTCCAACTATTAATCTACTATTTAACTCATATTTTCCTATTTTTAAAATATCACTCATATTGTATTTTCCTTTATAAATTTTAAATAATCTTCACTAATATTTGAAATATCTAATTCGATAATTTCTGGAGTATCATAACTATGAAGTTCTAATATTTTGCTTTTAACTTTAGAAAAAAGCTCTTTTTTTGTTTTTATACTTAAAAGTGTTTCTCTTTCACAACATAATTTACCATCCCAATTATAAAGAGATTCTATATCCTTTAACTGCACACAAGCAGCAAGCTTATCTTGAATCAAAATTTTAGCTATTTTTTTTGCTTCTTCTTCATTAGATGTTGTAGTTTGAACTATAACTGCTTTCATAAAATTTTTATACCTTGAATTATATCTTGTGGACTCATAGAATAGTTATTATTTTTATATTTTTTTGCTGCTATTGTATGCGCTAAACTAGCATTTATTGCAGCTTCTAATGATGTATAACCTTGGGCTAATAAAGATGCTATTAAACCTGATAAAACATCTCCACTGCCACCTTTACTTAATTTTGAACTTCCAAAAATATTTACATATATTTTATCATTTTTAGAAATAATCACATTTGCACCTTTTAATAAAAGTGTTACTTTAGGATATATTTTACAAAATTTTTCAACATATAAAAATCTATTATCTTGCAACTCTTCAATTAAAATATTAGCAATATTTGTTAATTTTAAAAGAGATATAAACTCTTTTGGATGTGGAGTTAAAACTACATTTTCATCCAAATATTTAACTATTAGTGGATTATAAAAAATATCTGCATCTAAAACTTTTGGAATATTTAATTGTAAAATTTCTTCAAGCTTAAGAGATTCAATCTCTCCTAATCCCATACCCAAAGCTATTGCAGTACAATTATCACTTACACTTTTACTTTGCATTATGTGACAAGGTATATTTTTTTCATTTTGTGAAACTATTGTAACAAGCCCTGCTCCAAAAGCAAAAGAAGCATCTGAAGCTATAATTGATGCACCTATTTTTTCTCCAGAAACAATATTTACATGACCAAATGTTCCTTTATGAGAATTTTTAATATCTCTTAGAGGAAGTTTTAAATCTGATTTTTGTAATAAATATTTGTTTGTTTCTATTTGAAAAATATCTTCTGGTAAGCCTAAATTAGCAACTTTTATTTTTCCTACAAAATCTTTTGCAATATCAGTTAAAAGTGCTGTTTTTAAAGCTCCCATAGTTATTGTAATATCTGCTTTAAAAGCTGTTTGGGTAATTTGTCCTAAACTATTTAATCCACTTGGAATATCACAAGCAATTTTAAATGAGTTCAAATTATTTAAACTATTTATTAAAGATACACTATCTTTATCTAGCTCTTTATTTAATCCTGTTCCAAATAAACAATCAACTACAACATCTGCTTGAAAAATTTTATTTACAAAATTTACATTTATTGATTTTGCTCTTTTTAGTTGCAATTTTCCAATCTCTGTTTTTGGTTCATTTACTAGATATAAACTAACTTCAAATTTGTTTTGAAGCAATCTTGCTAAGGAAATACCATCTGCCCCATTATTTCCACTTCCACAAACAAT
Source organism: Aliarcobacter cryaerophilus (assembly GCF_014352935.1). The sequence continues at coordinate 1,795,618 of NZ_CP060694.1, forward strand.
TAAAATAGAACTATTTTTTTTGAATTTTTTTGTTATATAATTTTTTAGACCTAAAGAAGCATTTTCCATCAAGATATCTTCTGTTAAGTGAAATTCTTCTATTGCTCTTTTATCCAAACTTCTTACTTCATCAAATATCTTTTTCACTGGAAATACTCCTTTATTTAGTTGTTAGTTTTTAAATTTCCATCCATTATCAACCAAAATAACTCTTACTTTATCTTTTAAATCACCTTGAATTTCAATATATTCATCTTTTATTGAACCTCCGCAAGCAAGTTTCGTTTTAAGTAGTCTTAAAATATCTTTTATTTTTTCATCTTCTATTTGGAATTTTCCAATAATAGTAACTGGTTTTCCATTTCTTTTTTCAAGAGAAAAGACTAATTGATGTTGATTTTTTGGTAAAACAACTTTTGAAATTCTCTTTTCTACTTTTACTTTAGCTTTATCATCTTTTTGTGTATCAAAACTATTTCCTTCAAGTTTTGCACCAAGACCTAAAGACAATTTTTCTACTATACCCATTCTAGTAATCCTTTAATCTACTTTTTATATCTAAATCTTCTAGATTTATAAAATCATTTTGTTTATACTGCTCAACCGCAACTCTTCCTATCATAGCAGCATTGTCTGAACAATACATTAAATCACTTAAATGCAAAGTTGATTTATATTCCAAACAGATATTTTCAAGCTCTTTTCGTAAATATAAATTTGCACTTGCACCTCCAACTATCGCAAAATTTTTGATAGTTTTTTGTTTAAAAAGTTTTTTTAACTTTTGCAAGATATGTTTTACGGCTGTTTTTTGAAAACAAGCACATATATCACTTATATCTTGCTCTTCTAAAGTGGTGCGTTCAAGTCTTTCTATTTCGAGTCTAACTGCATTTTTAAGCCCTGAATAACTAAACTCTATATTTGGACTTTGAGAAAGTGGAATTGGAAAAGAAAATCTATTTTCATCTCCATTTTTTGCATACTTTTCAACTATTGGACCACCAGGATAACCCAATTTTAACATTTTTGAAACTTTATCAAAACTCTCACCAAAACTATCATCTAATGTTTTTCCTAGAATTTTCATATCATTTAGACTATTTGCTTCAATTATTTGAGTATGACCTCCTGAAACTAGAAGAGTTGTCATAGGAAATATTGCATCTTTTTCTATAAAAAGTGAGTAAATATGCCCTTTTAAATGGTTTACTGCAATTATTGGAATATTTAAAGCTATACTTATTGCCTTTGCCATAGAAACTCCCTCTGTAAGAGTAACACTAAGACCTGGTGCATTTGTAACAGCAACAGCTTTTAAATCTTTTAAATACTCTTTACACTCTTCAAGAATTTTTGGTAATGCTTCTATATGAAGCCTAGCAGCCAATTCAGGTACAACTCCACCATAAATACTATGCTCTATTTCTTGAGATATTTTTTTATGAAAAACTAACTCTAAAGTATCTATTTTTGTAATAGATATAGAGCTATCGTCACAAGAACTTTCGATTGCTAGTATCATGCTTTTTTACTCCTGTTTCTCACAAACTTCTTCTCTTTTTATCCAATCCAAAGCACAATCAAGTTTTCCATATCCAGAAGCAGCATTTATATGTCCTGCATCTTCCATAATTTTCATACCAATATTTAATTTACTTTGCAAAGCTATAGCTTCTTCTAAACTCATATATGGATCATTTGTTGAAGCTGCCATTATAATCTCTTTTGCTTTTAGATTTTTTGACTCAGGATAAGGAAAAAAGCTCTTAGCATCTTCTAACACTTCGTTTCTTACAGGTGCAACTAGCATTAATTTATCCAAATTAATATCTAGTTCATCACAAATATGAAACCATAAAATATTTGCCAAAGAGTGACAAACTACAATATCTGGTTTAAAATGCTCTAACTCTACTTTTAAAAACTCTTTCCATACTTCTAAATTTGGACTATTTTTATTTGGTAACTCAGGAAAAGATACTACAAAATCTTCTTTAATTAAATCCATTGCCAAGTGAGCTTGCCAATGAGGATATGAGCTTCCATTAAGACCATGTAAAATTAAAACTCTTTTATTTTTCTTCATCTTTAATTCCATATTTATAAATTTCAAATTTTGCTCTTCTTAGATTATCTTCTATTTTCTCATCAAAATATTCAATAGTTATTTTATAATCTTTTTTAAAAACAAGAGCTACTAACTCTTTTTTAGTTTCTATTTTTTCATCACTTTTTGAGTGCTTTTTCCACTCTTCTAACTTATCTTCATATAGCTTTACAATATTTTTTTCAAACTTTGCTCTTGAATATATTAGATACACCACTAAGAAAAATAAAATTCCAAAAGGAATTAAAAGATCAAGAGTCAAAATATCTCCTTACCTCTTTATCTATTTCAAAAATATCTTCAATATTTGAAGCTTTTAAACTATTAAATCTATTTATAGCTTCTAAGCTTATTTTTGAAATATCCAAGAAACCTATTTTTCCACTTAAAAATTTTGAAACAGCAACTTCATTTGCTGCATTTAAAACAACACCTAAATCAAGATTGTTTAGAATCTCATCTTTTAAAGACCAAATTGGATATCTACTCTCTTCTATTTTTTTAAACTCTAAAGATGATATTTCAAGCAGATCAATAGGTTTTAGAATTTCACAATCGACTCTTCCTAAAATTGCATAAGATATTGGAAGTTGCATAGATGCATTTGCTATATGAGCTGTTGTACTTCCATCTTTGAAATTTATTAATGCATGAACCAAAGATTTTGGCTCAATAACAGCATCTAGCTTTTTTGTACCAAAGAGCCAAGCAGCTTCTATTAACTCAAACATTTTATTTGTCATAGTTGCGCTATCTATTGTTATTTTATTTCCCATTTTCCAATTTGGATGATTAAGAGCCTCTTTTATAGATACATTTTTCAAAGATTCAAGTGGATAATCTCTAAAAGAACCGCCACTTGCTGTGATTGTCATAGAATCTATTTTTTTATCTTGAAGCAAATACCAAAGACCAAAATGTTCACTATCAATAGCACTTAAATTTTTTTGGTCTATAAATTTTCCAGCAACAACTAATGACTCTTTATTTGCTAAAGCAATTTTTTTACCACACTCAATAGCTTTTAATGTTGGTTTTAATCCTAAAAAACCAACAAGAGCATTTACAACAGTTTTTGAAGAGCTATCTTCTATTGCTTCCAGTATAGCTTCTTCCCCAAAAAATACATTTTTGTGATTTACTTTTTTTATATCATCTTTAGAAGCAATTATCACTTTTTTTGGATTATGCTCTTTTATTTGAGAATTTAGTAAATCAATATTTCTTCCAGCTACTAAAACCTCAACATTTAGAGCAAATTTTTTCGCAATTTCTAGAGTATTTACTCCAATAGAACCTGTACTTCCAAGAAGTATCAAATAATTATCCTTAATAAAACTAACATAACTATCGCTCCAAATAAATACCCATCAACTCTATCTAAAACTCCACCATGTCCTGGTAAAATATTTCCACTATCTTTTACTCCAGCTTCTCTTTTTAGATAACTTTCATATAAATCTCCAAAAACTGAAGATAATGATACAATAGCTGAAACTATAATAGCTCCTAAAATCCCAACTTCATTTATAGAAGTAAAAATACCCATAATTACAGCAAAAATCATACCACCTACAACACCCTCTAAAGTTTTATTTGGGCTTGTTTCACAAAATGGAGTTCTTCCAAAAGTTTTTCCAGCGAAATAAGCTCCTGTATCAGTTGCTGCAACTATTATTAGTAGCCAAAATAGTACCATTACTCCAAATTCACTATATAAAGAGATTAAAAAAACAAATGATGCAGTTGGATAAAGAAGAGGTAAAATCATCTTTTTATCAAGTTTTCTTTTATATGCTAATTGTGAAGCATAACCAATTGCTACTATGAATATTAAATCAACAGGCATAGGATAGAAATATACAGCTACCCAAAGTAATAAAACATAAATATATATGCTCTTATCTTCTAATCCATATAGCATTTTTGCTTCACGTACTGCAACCATAAGAACCACTCCAAACACTAACCAAAATAGAAAGTATGAATCTATATATGCAATAATTAAAAAAAGCACAAACAAAACAAGAGCTGTTTTTACTCTTGTTGATAAATTTCCAAGTATTTTAAACATAAAGCTTACCTTAAACTAAAATTACAATATTTTACTAAAATTTCGCTTTTAAATCGATTGTACTATTATATTTTGAGAGTTTAAAAATGCACTAAAATTTAGTGCATTTTAGTTTTTTAGAATAATCCTGAGATTTGATTTGAAATCTGTTTTTCTAAAATTGGTGTTGCTTCTTGTAAAGTTAAATTCATTTTTGTAGCTTCTGCTAACATTACTGTTTTATACTCTTTTCGCTCTTCTTCGTAATATTGAGTTTTATCATTAGCAATATTTGAATTAATCTGTCCAGTAGCATTTGTATTTCGAACATCTCCACCAAAACTATTTACAAATCCTGATTTTTTACCATCTCTTACACTAGCTTGCCCAGCTACTGTTGAATTTTGTGTTAAAACAGAACCTTTTGTTCTCTCTTTTATTAATATATCAACTTGCATTTGATAAATTGTATCTTCTGTTGCTTTACCAATAAGTCCGCCAATTACAGCAGCTCCCAATCCAACTCCAATAGCTTGACCAGCTCCTCCATTATTATATGCAGAAACACCTGCTCCAACAGCTCCTGCTCCCAAAGCAGCTCCTGCTACATTATTTTCTTGTTTTTTATCACAATAAAGTACATTTACCATCAAAATATATGTAGCTTCATCTGGGTCATCAACAATTTTATAGCCTTTTGCTTGAAGTTCATTTGATAAACTTTGCTCAAGATTTATTGGCTGTCCGCTAGTATTTTTACTAGATATAAATACTGTTCTTAACTCTTTTTTAACTGGGTCAATAAATACACTTTGAGACATTCTTACATTAGTTTGTAGCTCTGTTGTTGCACATCCACTAAATAGTGTTGAAGCTAAAACAATACTTAGTGTTAAATTTCTAATTTTTTTCATTATATTCTCCTAAAAAATATTCAATGGCTTATTATATTTAAATTTTATTAACTATTATTAAACTTTAACAACAATAGTACTGTATGGATTATAAAGCACATTTGCTCCATGTTGAATTTTGACATTTCTTCTTTGTGTAAAATCAACTTCATATGTACCACCAAAATCTACACTAAACTTTGCACATAAACTTGCTGCTTTTTCTATAATATTTTGTGGTAAATCTTTTTTACTATTTTGTACAATCACATGGCAAGATGGTCTATCTTTTAGATGAAACCAAAAATCACTAGCTTTTGAATTTTCAAGCAAATATATATTTTCTCGCTCATTAGCACCTAACATAATTTTAAAACCTTCAAAGAAAAAACTCTCACAGTTTTGCGCTTTTTTAGTTTTTATCTGATTTTTCTCTTTTTTTGGAGATAAAAATTCACACTCATCAATCGAACTTGCATTTTGAAGATTTATTCTTAATTTTTTTAAAAAATCCAATTTATCTTTTAAATTACTCTCTTCAATAGTTATATTAAAAGCTTTTTGCTTCAATTTTTTTGCTTTTTTAAATAAATCATTTGTAAAAATAGTTGGATTTTTCATATTTTCAAGCTCTATAGTTATTAATTTACCATTATAATCTTCAATTTTTAACTCTTTTTGATAAGCTTTGATAGTATGTAAATTGGCTAAAATAAGATTTGCTTTAGTGTATGTATCTTCTGACTCTTTTTCCAAATCCTCTTTTTTTGGTAAAGAGTGTAGAATTTTCTCTAATTTTTTAATATTTTTATCAATATTTGAAATTTTTTGTTTTTTAATATTTTCTAAATTCTCTTTAACTTGTTCATCATAAACTTGATATAAATAATCTTCAATATTCTCTATTTCGTACTCTTTTGGTACAAAATCTTTTTTGGGAATTTCTTCAAGTTTTACTCCAACTTTTACAACTCTAAAAGATGAATATTCATCAATATGCCTTAAAGCTTCCAAAATAGTTCTATTTTCATCTAAAATTATAATATTTGTATATTTTCCAGTAAATTCGAGTTGCAAAATCAAATTCTCTTTCTTATAAGATGAACTTGAATTTACCTTTATATTTATGATTTTATCATTGTTATAAATTTCAATACTCTCAATTTTTGAATTTGTAAACTTTTTTTGAAGCACCACATCAAAAGGAGCATTAAAATCTTTTTTTAATGATATTTGTTCTTTTGATTTAAATATCTTTGCATTTGATTTATTTAAATCAAAGTATATGATATTTTTATTATTAAATTCAATTATAATTATATTGTTATCAACTCTTTTTATAAACTTTATATTTTGGGCATTCTCACTAAGATAATCAACAATTTTTTTTAAAATATTGTATTGCAATTTTTACTCTTTTTTTTATATTTTTTTCTAAATTTCAGACACTTTTTATATCTAAAGGTTATAATTGTAGCTAAATTTAATTTAGGAGAATAGTATGAAACTATTAAAGATATTAGCAGCTTCAACTTTAGCTTTGGCTATTGCATCAACTTCATCTTTTGCAGATGTTCAAAAAGGACAAAAAGCATTTATTAAATTCTTAAAAGAGCCTTGCGGGATGGATGGAGCAAAATTTGCTTTAAAACATACTCAAGAGGAGTGGAGAAAAATAAAAGCAGATGGAACAGCTGAAGCTGAGATTATAAAAATTTGTCCAAAAGTAAAAGCTGGAGATATAAAAGAGAGTCTTCTTGAGCATGTTATGGATTTCTCTATAGAGTTTGCAAGTGATTCAGGAAATGTTCCTTCTTGCTAATTTTTAAGTTATAAAGATAGTTAAATCTATCTTTATAACGTTAATCTATCATATTTTGAAACTATTATTTCAGATAACTCTATCATTTTTATATTCATAATTTTATACTCAACATCACTCATTTTTATTAAAAACTTATCATAAATAAATGAATATGGATATAGTGTGAAAAATATAAACTCTTTACTAGTTGACTCTTTATTTAACTCTTTAAACCAAAGAGCTAATATTGAAAAATATAGAAGTGATGGATTAAACTCTTCATTTTGCTTGAGGTTTTTTTCAAGCTCTTTTGATATAAAGTTATAACATTTTAAAATAGCTTTTACTCTAAAGTTCTTTTGATTATCTATATAATATTTTGGTTCATACAAAATATTTGAAAGCTGTTTTAATATATCACTATTAATAGTTTCAAACTCATAATAAAGATCCAAATCAGATTTTGTTTTTGGTTTTACATCTTTGTACGTATTTATTAAGTCTCTACAAAATAGTAACAATGCTTCTGTTTTTATTTTAGAAATATTTAGAATCATAGATAAATTGTAACCAAATATTTCTAAAATAACTATATGATTTATATTGTTTAAGTTTTTTTAAGATAGAATAATTGCATTTTATAAGACTTTGAAAAAAAGGAAAATATTGGAACAAATTGGTTTATTACATGATGGTCAAATTTATGACCTTCAGACTGCTGAAGCTTTAAATATCAAAGGAGATATTATAAAAGCTGACGACTCAAAAGAGTCTCTAGAGATTTTAAGACACTCTTGCGCTCACATGATGGCTCAAGCTATCAAAGAACTTTATCCTGAAGCAAAATTCTTTGTTGGACCTGTTGTAAAAGAAGGTTTTTATTATGACTTTAAAGTAGAAAGTAAAATTTCAGATGAAGATTTACCAACTATTGAAAAGAAAATGAAAGAAATAGCAGATAGAAAACTACCTATTACTAGACATGAGACTACAAAAGAAGAGTTTTATGAGAAATTCAAAAATGATGAGTTAAAACAAGCTGTTCTTAAAAATATAAAAGATGATACTTTAACAATCTACAAACAAGGTGATTTTGAAGATTTATGTAGAGGTCCTCACTTACCAAATACAAGAATGATAAGAAGTTTTAAACTTACACGAGTTGCAGGTGCATATCTTGGTGGTGATGAAAAGAATGAGATGATTACTAGAATTTATGGTATTGCATTTTTTGATAAACAAGCCTTGTTTGATTATACAAAAATGATTGAAGAGGCTAAAAAAAGAGACCACAGAAAGCTAGGAACTGAACTTGAACTATTCACATTTAATGATGATGTTGGAGCTGGTCTTCCTATGTGGTTACCAAATGGAGCAAGACTAAGAAGTAAGTTAGAGCATCTTTTATATAAAGCTCATAGAGTTAGAGGTTATGAACCAGTTCGAGGACCTGAGATATTAAAATCAGAAATGTGGAAAATCTCAGGACATTATGCAAACTATAAAGAGAATATGTATTTTACTACTATTGATGATCAAGAGTATGGAATTAAACCAATGAACTGTGTTGGGCATATTCAAATATTTAAAAATAGTTTAGTTTCATATAAAGATTTACCAAAAAAACTTTTTGAATATGGAGTTGTACATAGACACGAAATGAGTGGAGCTATGCATGGATTATTTAGAGTAAGAGAGTTTACTCAAGATGATTCGCATATCTTTTGTACACAAGATCAAATAAAAGATGTAATTTTTGAAGTATTAGAGTTTGTTGATTCACTTCTTAAAATGTTTGATTTTAAATATGAAATTGAAGTTTCTACAAAACCTGAAAAAGCAATTGGCGATGATATTTTCTGGGAAAAAACAACTGCTGGAATTATGGATGCTTTAAATGAAAAAAATATAGAGTATGGAATTGATGAAGGTGGGGGAGCATTTTATGGTCCAAAAATCGACATTAAAATCCTAGATGCAATTGGTAGAAAATGGCAGTGTGGTACTGTTCAAGTAGATATGAATTTGCCTTCAAGATTTAATGCTGAATTTATTAATGACAAAGGTGAAAAAGAACAACCAGTTATGATTCATAGAGCAATTTTAGGTTCATTTGAAAGATTTATTGGAATTTTAACTGAACACTGTGCAGGAGAATTTCCATTTGTTATTGCACCAACTCAAGTTATTTTTGTCCCAATTGCTGATTCTCATGTTGAGTATGCAAAAGAGATACAAAGAGATTTAGTAGAAGATGGTATAGATTCTAAAATCTTTAATATGAATGAAAGTTTAAATAAAAGAATTAGAATGGCAGAAAAAGAGAGAGTTCCAATGATTGTTGTTATTGGAGATGAGGAAGTTGCTAATAAATCTATTGCTTTAAGAAATAGAAGAACTAGAGAGCAATCAAATTTAAGTAAGCAAGATTTTATTGACTTACTAAACAAAATAAACGAGGAGAGTAGAATTTGAGTAGAGATAATAAAAAATCAGATGTAATAATGAATGAGGATATTACTGCAAAAGAGTTAAGATGTACAAGTGATAGTGGAGAAAATTATGGGATTATTCCTACTGCACAAGCTCTTGCTCTTGCAGATGAGGCTGGACTTGATTTAGTTCTTATAGCTGCAGATGCTAATCCTCCTGTTGCAAAGATTATGGACTACAGTAAATTCAAATATCAACAAGAAAAAAAGAAAAAAGAAGCAAAGAAAAATCAAAAAATAGTTGTTGTTAAAGAGATCAAGCTATCTGTAAAAATTGCCGACAATGATATTAACTACAAAGTAAAACATGCAGTTGAGTTTTTAGAAGAAGGAAACCATGTAAAATTTAGGGTTTTTCTAAAAGGTAGAGAGATGGCAAATCCAGAAGCTGGTATTGAAGTTTTAAGAAGAGTTTGGGCTATGATTGAAGATATTGCAATTATGGACAAAGAACCAAAACTTGAAGGAAGATACGTAAATCTTCTTGTAACTCCTAAAAAAGATTAGTTATAACTAATCTTTTTTAAACTATCTTTATAAAATATTAGCTACTCTAGCTAATATTTTTTAATCATTTATTAATATTTTTTTGAGTATAATCCAAAACTTTTTCAATATGAAAAATGCAAATTTATATGAAAGGATTTCTTTATGCCAAAAATGAAAAGCGTTAAAGGTGCTGTTAAAAGATTCAAAGTAAAGAAAAATGGAACTATCAAAAGAGGTTCTGCTTTTAGAAGCCACATTTTAACTAAAAAAACGCAAAAAAGAAAAAGAAATTTGAGAGGACCACAAACTGTACATAGTACAAACTTAAATGGTGTTCTTTCAACTTTATGTTTAGCGTAATTACTAAAATATAGTAATTTTGTCCCTCCATATTTATATGGATAAGTTCGGATAGATCCGACACCTTATTAAAAGTAACGGTAAAGAAAGGAAAAATATGCCAAGAGTAAAAACTGGTGTTGTAAGAAGAAGAAGACACAAGAAAGTATTAAAACTAGCTAGAGGATTCTTTGGTGGAAGAAGAAAACACTTTAGAAAAGCTAAAGAACAATTAGAAAGAAGTCTTGTATACGCATTTAGAGATAGAAGACAGAAAAAAAGAGATATTAGAAAACTATGGATTATCAGAATCAATGCAGCTTGTAGATTAAATGATATTAACTACTCAAGATTCATAAATGGTTTAAGATTATCAGGTATTGAACTTGATAGAAAAATCTTAGCAAATCTTGCTATGAATGACTCTGCTGCATTTGCATCTTTAGTAGTATCTGCTAAAGCAGCACTTAAATAATAAATTTGCATACAAAATAAAAAAGGGAAGGTTTAAAACCTTCCCTTTTTTTATATCAAAAAATAGATAAGCCTTTTATTCTAAAGGCTCATTTACTTCAATTTTACAATTATTATCTTTACAATTTATATTTGCATCAAAATAGAAAATCTCGCTAACATCAATACCATCTTTTTTAAGTTTCATCCAAGCTTCAATAGATCTAGCTCCTGCACTACAGTTAAAAATAATAGTTTTATTTTTAGGCAATTTTGAAACAATCTCTTTTGCTGAAAGCTTATCAGTTTCAATATTAATAGAACCATTGATATTTCCCTTTTTAAACTCTTTTGCTGGCAATACATTTACAATTTGTATATATTCTGGAACTTTATTATCAATAATAAGAGCTTTTAACCACTCACCATCAATACTTCCTTCATCTTTTCCAAGTTTTGCACCATTTTTACTAAATTCTGGTTTTTGTTCTTTTTTTACTGCATCAACTTTTTTAGCTCCAGCTGTTGTTGGAAGAGATTGTTTTTTCCATTCAGGAAGACCTCCTGCATAAACAACAACATTTTTATAACCTAATTTATATAATTTATCTGCAACTATATTTGATTTTTCACACTCATAACCTGCACAAAAAACTACAATTTTTTCATCTTTATCTATAGGAAATCTTCCTACTAATTTATCAAAATTTGTATCAGGAATTGAAATACTTCCTAAAATAGTCTCTTGTAAATATTTAGCATTTGGTCTTGCATCTACTAGCAATGCACTATTATTTTCAAAATAAGCCTTAACTACTAATGTATCAACTTCTAAATAATCTTTTTTAGACCATTCAGGCTCACCAGCATTATAAACCTTAACATTCTTATGACCTTTTTTAATCAATAAATCTGCAACTATAGCACTTTTTGTACAAGCATAACCACCACAAAATACTATAATCTCTTTATCTTTTGAAATATCAGCTATTTGTTTATATCCCTCTTCAAAATCAGTATCTGCAATATTCAAACTTGAAGGGATAGTTCCTCTTTGATATTTAACTTGAGGTCTTGCATCTATTAAAATTGCTTCTACAGCTCCCCTATTTCCAACTCCAATCATTTTTTTAACATAATCGAAATCAACCTCTTTTAATTTATGCTTTTTCATAAGCTCTTTTACTTCACTTGAAGGTTCTTTTAAATCAACCACTTCTTCTGCATTTAATTGAAGAAACATCAAAACCATAGCGAAAATTGCTAATAACTTTTTCATTTTATACCCCTTTATTTAAATTTTAATTATGCTTTACCACTTAACATTCCATGCATAGTCATAGGTTTTAACATATACACTTTCATTAACCACCAAATCCATCTCTCTTGTGTTGGGTCCAAAGGAAATGACGGAGTTGGTTTTGCCGTCCAGTCAAACTCTGCTAACATTACTTTTCCTATATCTGTAATAAGTGGACAAACTGTATATCCTCCAAAATACTCTTTTGGTTCTTTTCCTTCCATGACTGAAATCAAATTATCAACCAATACTTTATACTGTTTTCTTACAGTTCCACCTGTTTTTCCCATAGGAACAGCTGCTATATCTCCAAGAGCAAAAATATTGCTATATTTTACGTGTTGTAGTGTCTCTTTATTTACAGGAATCCATCCTTTATCTGAACCTATTTCAGATTTTCCAATCTCATCTGGTGCTTTTTGAGGCGGTGTTATATGTAAAAAGTCAAAAGGTACTTCAACTTTTTGATTTTTCTTTACAATTTCATGCTCTTCTAAATCTTTATCATATTCACCTTTTTCTTCCCAGTGTTTATTAAATATTGCTATTTTTTTTGAAATATCAACTCCAACTAAATTATGATTAAAATTCCACTTCATATCTCTTGCAATAAACTGTTTTTCAATTGCATCTGCATACTCTTTTACACTAAAAAGTTTATCGCTATTATCATAATATGTTAAATCAACATTTCCTCTAGCATTCGCTTCATTTAGTCTTGAATTTACCAAATACATAACTTTTTTTGGTGCTCCACCGCATTTTACAGCTGTATTTGGAGCTGTAAAAATAGCTTTTAATTTTTCACCTGATTTTGCTCTTTCTATAAATGTTTGAGTCTGTTTCCACATATCCTCTGCACTATCAATATTATAAACAGATGTTATTCCACTATTTCCAAAAACTTTTAAAATTTTAGATGCATCGCCATTTGTATATGCTTCTCCTATTTCCTCAAGACCTTTTATAGCACCAAAGTCTAAAACAACTCCAGCTGCAACTATCATAAAATCATAATCTAAAATATCTCCAGAAGCCAAAGTAACTCTATTTGCTTCAGGATTAAAATCTACTGCTTTATCCTTTATTAAAGTTACTCCCTTTGGTAAAAAATCTTTTGTTTCATAAACTAACTCATCTTTTGAAGAGTAAACTCCACTTGCCAACAAAGTAGTTCCAGCTTGATATGATACAGATTTTGGATTTGGCTCAATTATTGTAATATCAGGTTCACTTAAAGTATTTGACAATCTAGCTGCTGTTGAAATTCCAGCTAGACCTCCACCAATAATTAGTATTTTTCCTTTTGCTTCACTAGCTTTTGCAACAGTTGAAGCTTTAACCTCTGTTCCTCCAGCTAAAAAAGCAGCTCCACTAAGACCTGCAAGCTTAAAAGCATCTCTTCTTGAGATTCCAGCTTTTTTTAATTCGCTATCTACTACTTCTAATGCTTTTTTCATCTCATCATTTTTCATTAAAATTTCCTTTTGACAAAATATGATATATATTATCTAAAAAATTATAATATTACTCTTACTTAAATAAGATATTATTTTAAAAAAGTTATTAGTTTAATTTATAATATTAAGAGCTTTTTCATACTCTTTTTTCTCGTTTATATTCAAAAATTCATCTTCATCATCAAAATTTATAATTTGATATTTTGAATTTTTTACTAAATAATTTATTTTATGAATATCGTTTTTGATCATTTTTTCAATAATTTCATTTAAATTATTTGAAAATACTCCACAAAGATTGTGAGTTCTTTGAGATGTTTGAGCAATTGTAATATCAAAATTATTTGAATTTTCTAGAAGTTTTTTTATTGAAGATATTTTAATTAAAGGTGTATCAACTGTTATTATAAAAACTTTATCAAATTTTTCAAGTATTGTTTGGAGTGCAAGAATTGGAGAGTAGATATCTTGATTTTTATCTAAAATTAGTTTTGATTTATCTTTTAAAAAATCAAATTTATCATTTTTTGAAGAGATATAGATATCTTTAAAATATGGTTTTAATCTATTAAATTGGAACTCTATTAAAGAGTTTGAAGAAGAAAATGGAAGAAGAGATTTATCTTCCCCCATACGAGAGCTTTTTCCTCCACTTAAAATAACACAAGGTATTTCAAATGGATTTATATTCATAATTATAAACTTCTTGGGTCTGTAATATATCCAGAAATTGCACTTGCAGCTGCAACAGCACTATTTGCTAAATATATTTTAGAACTTCTACTTCCCATTCTTCCAACAAAGTTTCTATTAGTTGTAGAGATACAAACTTCACCATCTCCTAAAATTCCCATATATCCACCTAAACATGCACCACAAGTTGGATTTGAAACAACTGCTCCTGCATCAACTAAAGTATCAATATATCCTAATTTTGTTGCATCTCTTAGAATTTTTTGAGTACCAGGTGTTAAAATAAGTCTTACATGTCGTGCAACTTTTTTACCTTTTAAGATTTCAGCAGCAACCTTAAAATCACTTAATCTTCCATTTGTACAGCTTCCAATAAATACTTGATCAACTCTTATATTATCACTAACTGCTTGTGAAACACTGTGACCATTTGATGGTAAAAATGGATATGCAATTACAGGTTCAAGTTTTTCAACATCTATCTCTATCACTTGACAATAGTTTGCATCTTCATCGCTATAGTGAATTTTTGGCTCTGCTCTTAATCCATTATTATTTTTAGCAACTGTATCTAAAAACTCTTTTGTAATCTCATCATATGCAACAATTCCATTTTTAGCACCTGCTTCAATAGCCATATTACATAAAGAGAATCTGTCATCCATGCTTAAATATTGGATTGTATCACCTGTGAACTCTAAAGCTTTATATAAAGCTCCATCAACACCTAAAATTCTAATAATTTCAAGTATTAAATCTTTTCCAGTTACATATTGTGATGGTTTTCCTTTGAATACAACTTTGATTGATTCAGGAACTTTAAACCAATTTCCACCTGTAATCATTCCAAAAGAGATATCTGTACTTCCCATTCCAGTACTAAATGCTCCTAAAGCACCATGAGTACATGTATGAGAATCTGCACCAATAATAACATCACCTGGAATAACTAAACCTTTTTCAGGTAAAAGTGCATGCTCAATTCCCATATCTTTTTCATCAAAAAAGTTTTTAAGATTGTGTTTATAAGCAAAATCTCTTGAAATTTTTGCTTGGTTTGCACTTGCAATATCTTTTGCTGGAATAAAGTGATCTAAAACTATTGCAAATCCATCTGGATTTGCAAGTTTTTCAAAGCCACCATCTTCGAAAGCTTTTATTGAAATTGGAGTTGTAATATCATTTCCAATTACCATATCTATTGGACTTCTTACAATCTCTCCAGCAAAAACTTTTTTTCCTACATGCTCACTGAATATCTTTTCTGTTATTGTTTGACCCATTTTTTTATCCTAACTATTCTTATTTTTCAAAATTTAGGTTAGATTATATCTAAAACTTTTTTAATATATTGTTTTAAATTTCTATATAAAACTATTTATAATATCCTCTATTCTAGCAGGTGGTCTTACTATAAAAGCCTTGTTTTCTCCAACTAAAATTGGTCTTTGTATTAAAATTGGATTTAGCAAAACTGCATCTATTAACTTATCTTCCTCTTTTATATTTTCTAGTTTTAAATCTTTGTAAATCTCTTCACTTGTTCGCACTAAATCAAAAATAGAGATATTTATTTTTTTCAAAAGCTCTTTTAGTTCCTTTTTTGATGGTGGATTTGCAAGATAATCTCTTACTGATATTTCAAAACCATTTTGATCTAAAAAATCTTTTACACTATTTGATTTTGAGCAAGAGATATTGTGCCATAACTCTAATTTTTGCATATAAATTCCTTGTTAATTAAAAAACAGTTGATATTATTTTAAAGATAGAAAATTTTAACTAAGGATAAAAACCCTCAGTTAAGATTTTAAGATATAAATTTATTAATTTAAAATTTCAGCAGGTGCGTAAACTTCACCCTTCATAATAATTCTTGCACTTCTGCTCATTGTAGCTTTATCAACAATATATTTTCCGTTTTCTTTTTTGATAACTGCTCCAACTTTTAGTGTTCCAGATGGATGACCAAACTCAACAGTAGTTTTCTCACCTCCACCAGCAGCTAAATTTACTAAAGTTCCTTCAATACAAGCTGCAACTCCAATAGCTACACTTGCTGTTCCCATCATAGCATGGTGAAGTTTTTGCATAGATAAAGCACGTACGTGTAAATCAATTTCGCTAGCTTTTACCTCTTTTCCACTTGAAGTTGTAAAATCACTTTTTGGAGCAACAAATGCAATTTTTGGAGTATGTTGTCTAGTTTCTGCTTCTTTTAAATCACTTATAAGACCCATTTTTAAAGCACCATAACTTCTTATTTTTTCAAATCTAGCTAAGGCTTGGGCATCACTATTAATATCAGCTTGAAGTTCTGTTCCTTTATATCCTATATCAGCAGCATTTAAAAATATTGTAGGAATTCCTGCTGTTATCATAGTTGCTTTAAATGTTCCAATTCCAGGAACTTCTAAATCATCTACTAAATTCCCAGTAGGAAATAATTCTTCACTTGGATCAACTGGTTCTGCAAATTCTAATAAAATCTCTTGGGCAGGGAAAGCAACACCATCAATATAGTAATCTCCCATCTCTTTTACTTGTCCATCAACCATTGTTACATAACAAAGAATTGTTTTTTTGATATTTGCTTGCCAAATTCTTACACAACAAACACCATTTTGTGGCACATTATCAACAAGTCCTTCATGAATAGCAAAAGGTCCAACTGCTGAACTTAAATTTCCACAATTTCCACTCCAATCCATAAAATCTTTGTCAATTGCAACTTGACCAAAATAGTAATCAACATCGTGGTTTGGTACAGTTGATTTTCCAACTAAAATTGCTTTAGAAGTACTTGAAGTTGCTCCTCCCATACCATCCATTTGTTGTTTATAAATATCAGGGCTTCCAACTATTCTTTGAAGAAGTTTATCTCTTTTTACTTTATCTTCTTGTGCCTCTTTTGGAAGATCTGCTATATTAAAAAATGTTCCTTTTGAAGTTCCACCTCTCATATATGTTGCTTTTACTCTTATTTGTGGTCTATAACTACTCATATTTTCTCCTAAAATTTAAGCTTTTAAAACTTTTCAAAATGTATAAATTATATCACTTTAAAAAATTTTAAAATTTAGGAATAGGGCAAAGCCCCAATCCTAATTATTTATTTTCAGCAATAACATCTTTTGCGAATTTTTGTAAAATTCCACCAGCTTTGTAAACTTCAACTTCTGCAGAAGTATCTAATCTACAAGTTACTTTGAACTCTACTTTTTCACCATTTGCTCTAGTCATAGAAACTGTTAAATCACCTCTTGGTTCAATGTTTCCTAATATATCAAATGTCTCTGTTCCATCTATGTTGTAAGTGTGTCTTGTATCACCTTTTTTAAATTGTAGTGGTAAAACACCCATTCCAACAAGGTTAGTTCTATGAATTCTTTCAATTGATTCAGCAATTACAACTTCAACACCTGCAAGTCTTACACCTTTAGCTGCCCAGTCTCTTGAACTTCCTTGACCATAGTTTGTTCCAGCAACGATAATTAATGGTTGTTTTCTTTCCATATAAGTCTCTATTGCTTCCCACATTCTTGACTCTTTGCCTTCTGGCATAATTTTTGTTAGGCTTCCTTGTTTTACTTTACCATTCTCATCTTTAACCATTTCATTGTATAGTTTTGGATTTGCTAAAGTTGCTCTAAGTGCTGTGTTATGGTCACCTCTATGTGTTGCATAAGAGTTTAAATCCTCAAGTGGTAATCCCATTTTTAAACAATACTCACCAGATGCACTATTTGCTTGAATAGCATTTGAAGGTGATAAGTGGTCTGTTGTAATATCATTTGGGAATACTCCAAGTGGTCTTAAGTTTTTAAGAGCTGGCATACTCATAAATGCATCTTCCCAATATGGTGGTTTTTGAATATATGTTGATTTTGCATCCCATTTATAAAATGGCTCAGCTTTTGCACCTTTGTCTGATTTTGCAAACATTGGGTCATATATTTTTGCAAACATCTCTGGTTTTACAGATTTGTAAACAATTGCATCAATCTCTTCATCACTTGGCCAAAGATCTTTAAGTCTTACTTCATTTCCATTTTTATCAATTCCAATAACACCTGTTTCAATATTAACTCTAATACTTCCAGCAAGTGCATATGCAACTACAAGTGGTGGAGAAGCTAAGAATGCCTCTTTAATAAATGGATGGATTCTTCCATCGAAGTTTCTATTTCCTGATAAAACAGCAGTTGTGTAAACACCACTTGCTGTTGCTTCAGCTTCAATTTTTGGATCAAGTGCACCACTCATTCCATTACATGTTGTACAAGCAAAACCTACAATTCCAAATCCTAATTTCTCTAATTCACCTAAAAGACCTGAATCTTTTAAATATATTTCAGAAACTTTTGAACCAGGAGCAAGTGAAGATTTTACCCATCTTTTTCTTGTAAGTCCAAGCTCATTTGCTTTTTTAGCTAATAATCCAGCTGCAACAACGTTTCTTGGATTTGATGTGTTTGTACATGATGTAATAGCAGCAATTAAAACTGCACCATCTGGCATAACATCATTTGAAATTTCGATTTTTTTAGCAATTCCTCTATCATCAAGAGCTGATACAGGAAGAAGTTTATGTGGTTGAGATGGACCTGCTAATGTTCTTGTAACAGTAGTTAAATCAAATTTAATTGTTCTTGCATATGTTGCTTCACTTAAAGTATCTGCCCATAGACCATTTGCTTTTGCATAAGTTTCAACTAATTTTACTTGCTCAGGAGATCTTCCAGTGATTCTTAAATAATCAATAGTTCTATCATCAATAGCAAACATAGCAGCACTTGCACCATACTCAGGAGTCATATTTGAAATAGTTGCTCTATCACCTAAATCAAGATATTTAATTCCGCTTCCATAGAACTCTAAATATGCAGAAATAACATTGTTATCTCTTAAAAAAGAAGTTAAAGATAAAGCTATATCAGTAGCAGTTATTCCAGCACCTCTAGTACCAGTAATTTCAACTCCAATGATTTCTGGAACCCTCATATAAGATGGATTTCCAAGCATTACATTTTCAGCTTCAAGTCCACCAACTCCAACAGCAATAACTCCAAGAGCATCAACATGTGGTGTGTGTGAATCAGTTCCAACAAGTGTATCAGGAGATGCAATACCATCAATATTGTGAATAACTGGAGACATTTTCTCAAGGTTAATTTGGTGCATAATACCATTTCCTGGAGGAATAACATCTACATTATCAAATGCTTTTTTAGTCCAGTTAATGAAATCAAATCTATCTGCATTTCTTCTATCTTCAATATCTCTATTTTTTTGGAAAGCATCTGGATCAAATCCACCACACTCAACTGCTAAAGAGTGGTCAACGATTAATTGAGTTGGAACAACTGGATTAATTTTTTGTGGATCTACACCTTCTTTAGCTACAGCTTCTCTAAGACCTGCTAAATCAACGAAAGCTGTAAGCCCTAAGATATCATGACAGATAACTCTTGAAGGATACCAAGGGAAATCTTTGTCTGTTCTTTTTTCTATTAATTGAATAAGTGAATCTTTTAAATCTTCACTTGGACATTTTCTAAGTAAGTTTTCTGCTAATACTCTTGATGTGTAGTTAAGTTTTGCAAAAGAACCAGGAGTGATATCTTCAACTGCACTTTTTACATCATAATATTTAGTATCTAAACCATCTAATTGTTTAAGATATTTTTCGTTTGTCATTTTATTTTCCGTTTTCTATTTTTTAAAATTTATTGTAAAAAAAAATTTAGGCTAAATTTAGCCTAAATTTTAAAGATTATTTTCTATCTTCTAGTGGAACATAAGCTCTTGGCTCTGGTCCTGTATAGTTAGCTGATGGTCTAATAATTTTTCCATCTTCTCTTTGTTCAATTACGTGTGCACCCCATCCTGTAACTCTTGCGATAATAAAGATTGGAGTAAACATATCTGTTGGAATTCCCATTTGGTTATATGAAACAGCAGAGAACCAGTCAAGATTTGGGAACATTTTCTTTTGATCCCACATAACTTCTTCAAGTCTCGCAGCTACATCATACATTAACATATTTTTATTCTCTTCAGATAGCTCTTTTGCAACTTTTTTGATAACAACATTTCTTGGATCTCTTGTAGCATAAACAGGGTGTCCAAATCCAATGATAATCTCTTTTTTAGCAATTCTTTCTTTAATATCTTTTTCTGCTTCATCTGCTGATGAGTATCTTTCTTGAATTCTAAATGCAACTTCATTAGCTCCACCATGTTTTGGACCTCTTAAAGCACCAATAGAACCAGTAATACAAGAATACATATCTGAATTTGTTCCAGCAATTACTCTTGAAGTAAATGTTGAAGCATTAAATTCATGCTCAGCATATAAAATTAAAGATACATGCATAGCTTTAACCCAAGATTCTCTTGGTTTTTCACCATGTAATAAGTGTAAGAAATGTCCACCAATTGTATCATCATCAGTTACAACATTAATTCTTTTTCCATTGTATGCAAAATGATACCAGTATAAAAGCATAGAACCAAAAGATGCCATTAATTTATTAATAATATCTTGAGCTTCAGCTTTTGGATGAGACTCATCTTCTTGATTTAATGCTCCAAGAACTGAACAACCTGTTCTCATAACATCCATTGGATGACAAGTTTTTGGTAATTGCTCTAATGCAATTTTTACACCTTCTGGAATATCTCTAAAAGATCTAAGTTTTGCTTTATATGCTTTTAACTGCTCTTTATTTGGTAATTCACCATGAACGATTAAATATGCAATCTCTTCAAATTCAGCTTTTTCAGCAAACTCTAAAATATCATATCCTCTATAATATAAATCATTTCCTGTATTTCCAACTGTACATAATGCTGTACTTCCAGCTGCTACACCTGAAAGTGCAACAGATTTTTTTGGTTTAAACTCTGTACTCATAGTACTCATATTTTCTCCTTAGTTTGATTTAATTTTAAATAAAATGTTCAAAGCTAATTACTTAGCTTTACCTTTAGAAAATAATTCATCCATTTTTTGCTCATAAGCGTGGTAGTTTAACATATCGTATAACTCCATTCTTGTTTGCATTGTACTAATAACACCTTCTTGAGTTCCTTTATCTTTTAACTCTTGATAAACATTTAATGCAGCTTTGTTCATTGCTCTAAATGCTGAAAGTGGGTAAAGAACCATTGCAATTCCAACACTTGCTAACTCTTCAGTTGTAAATAAAGGAGTTGCTCCAAACTCAGTAATATTTGCTAAAACTGGTACAGTCATAGCATCTGTAAACTCTTTATACTCTTTTAAAGTGTGAACAGCTTCAGCAAAAATAGCATCAGCTCCAGCTTCAACATAAGCTTTAGCTCTAGCAATTGCAGCAGCTTGTCCTTCACTTGCATGAGCGTCAGTTCTTGCAATAATGTAGAAATCAGGATCTAACTCTTTTTTAGCATCAACAGCAGCTCTGATTCTATCACACATCTCTTCTGTAGATACTAACTCTTTATTTGGTCTGTGCCCACATCTTTTTGCAGCAACTTGATCTTCAATGTGCATTCCAGCAGCACCACTTCTAATAAACTCTTTAACAGTTCTAGCAACATTAAATGCATGTCCCCAACCTGTATCGGCATCAACGATTAATGGAGTATCACAAATAGAAGTAACTCTTCTAATATCAATACAAACATCTTCAATCATTGTCATACCTAAATCTGGTAAACCATAAGAAGCATTTGCAATTCCTCCACCACTTAAGTAAATAGCTTTGTGACCTACTTTTGTTGCTTGTAATGCTTGGTATGCATTAATTGTTCCAACAATTTGTAGTGGACTTGAAGCTTTTAGGGCTTCTCTAAATTTTTTTCCTGCACTTGTCATCTTTTATATCCTTTAAAAATATTGTAAGAAAATTATATCAATTTTGTTTTTTTTTGTATGTACTATTTTGTTTTAAGAATTTACAATTTTTATACATTTTTTATTATTTGAACATAATTTGTTTTTATGTATTATTTTTGTACAATATACGAAAATTTTATTAAAGGAAGCTTATGGATTTTAAAAATTCAATAGAAAAATTTATAGAGATATTTAATCGTTCAAACTTAAGTATTTCAAAATTTGCTAGCTTAATTGATAAGGATAGAAGAACTATAACATCGTGGATTGATAGAGTTAGTAATGTAGAAATAAGTAACGATATAAAAACTAAAATCTGCAAAGAGTTTAGATATCCTGAGTATATTTGGGAAGATGCTTGTAGTGGTGATGAATTTTTAAAGTCTATTACATCTATACCTCAAAAAGAGGTTAGAATTATTGATGAAGATTATAAAGGAAGGCTTCAATATATAATTGAACATGAAAAAAATAGAAGATTTGTAATTCAAGCACAGTTTCCAGGACCAATGTATAGAGATAGTGCTGTACGAAAAGTGTACAAAACAACAAATAGTTCTGAAATAGAAGAGTTAAAACAAGAAAGAATTAACCAAATGCTTAGATATGACTATGATACAACTGAATGGTACTCTATAAAATCAGTCCTTAGCTTTTGTTTTGCAAGTATTGGAAACTTTTTTACAAGAGAAGAAAAAATAAAAGTATTAGAACTTATGCATGAACTTTTTAACAATAACTACAATAAAAAACTATTTTTATTTGACTCATTCTCAAGAAAAATATATGGAATGGAGACAACATATATATCTATAAATGTAAAAAATAAAATACTATTTTTTAAATCCCCAATTGAGTCTGTTTTTATAGAGATAAGAAATAAAAGCTTAGTTGAAAGAATGCACAAATATTATAGTTCATCAATAGAAGCACCTTCTCATGTAAATTTTTTGGATTCTGTAAAGATTTTAAAGATACTTCAAGATGCTGTAAAATACAATAACACAATAACTCAAGCTTATGAAACAATAAATAGAGAGACAAATTATGGAGAGCTTTTTTACAATAATCTTAGTATTGATTTGCAAAAAGAGGTAACTCCTCCACGAATTGCTCATAGACGAGATTAATATGAAAAATTCCTTTTAATTTATTAGGAATATACAAACTAAAGGATAAAGAATGAAAATAGTAATTTTAGATAGAAAAACATTGGGTTATGATATAGATGTATCAGTTTTTGAAAAATTTGGTAGTGTAATCTCTTTTGATGAAACAAAACCAGATGAAACAAAAGAGAGAATAAAAGATGCGGATATTATTTTAACAAATAAGGTTTATGTTGGAAAAGAAGAGCTAGAAGAGTCAAAAGTTAAACTAATTTGTATAACTGCAACAGGTACAAATAATGTAGATTTAATTTATGCAAAAGAGGCAAATATAAATGTAAAAAATGTGGCAGGTTATTCAACTTCAAGTGTTGTGCAGTTAGGGTTCTCTATGATTTTTTACTTTGTTCAAAAACTAGACTACTACAAAAAATATGTAGATAGTGGTAATTGGCAAAAAAGTGATATTTTTACTCATATAGATATGCCTTTTTTTGAACTTGATGGAAAAAAAGTTGGAATTATTGGTCTTGGAGAAATAGGAAGAGATTTTGCAAAAAAAGCTAAAGCCTTTTCTTGTGAAGTTCTTTACTACTCTACAAGTGGGAATAATCAAAATAGCGAATACCAAAGTGTTAGCTTAGAAGAGTTATTAAAAACTTGCGATATTATATCTGTTCATGCACCTTTAAATGAGAAAACAAAAGATTTACTAGGATACAAAGAGCTAAATCTTTTAAAAGATGGTGCTATTTTACTTAATCTTGGTCGTGGTGGAATTATAAACGAAACAGAATTAGCAAAGATTTTAGATGAAAAAGAGATTTATTGTGGACTTGATGTTGTTACAAAAGAGCCAATTGAACAAAACAATCCACTTTTAAGTGTAAAAAATAAGCAAAGACTTCTTTTAACTCCACATATTGCATGGGCTAGTATTGAAGCTAGAAAAAGATTAATCGAAAAAGTTGCTAAAAATATAGAAGATTTTTTAAAGTAAAAAAGTAGATGAAATCTACTTTTTTACCTATTTTCTAGCTTCTTTTAAAGTATTTGCTATCAAAAATGATAGTTCTAAAGCTTGATCAGCATTTAATCTTGGATCGCATTGTGTATGATATCTACTAGCTAAATCACTTTGTGTAATAGCTGCTGATTTACTTCCTGTACACTCTGTGACATTTTGTCCAGTCATTTCAAGGTGAATTCCACCAGCATAAGAACCTTGAGCTTTATGAATTTGGAAAAACTGTTTTACCTCTCCTAAAATTGCTTCAAAATCTCTAGTTTTATAACCATTTTCAGCTTTTATAGTATTTCCATGCATTGGATCACTTGACCATAAAACTTTTTTACCCTCTTTCTCAACACGTGCTAAAAGTTTTGGGAAATATTCAGCAATTTTTTCATTACCCATTCTTACAATTAAATTTAATCTTCCAGCTTCATTTTCAGGATTTAAAGCATCAATTAGTTTGATTAACTCATCCTCTTTCATAGATGGACCAACTTTACAACCAATTGGATTTTTAATACCTCTAAAATATTCAATATGAGCACCATCTAAATCTCTAGTTCTATCTCCAATCCAAAGCATATGTGCAGAACAGTTAAACCAATCTTTTGTGATTGAATCTCTTCTTGTAAGTGCCTCTTCATAATTTAGTAAAAGTGCTTCATGAGATGTAAATAGAGTTGTTTGGTTTAGCTGTGGAGTATTTTCACTTGTAATTCCACATGCTTTCATAAATGCTAAACTTTCACTAATTTTATTTGCTATCTCTTCATATTTTGCACCTAAAGTATTATCTTTTACAAAGTCTAAATTCCATAGATGTACTTGATTTAAATCAGCCATTCCACCTCTTGCAAATGCTCTTAAAAGATTCATAGTAGCTGCACTTTGATTATATGCTTTTAAAAGTTTTTTTGCTTTTGGCTCTCTTGAACCGATATCAAAATCTATATCATTTATAATATCTCCTCTGTATGAAGGAAGACTTAATCCATCTATATCTTCAAAGTCAGAGCTTCTTGGTTTTGCAAACTGACCTGCAACTCGTCCTACTTTCACAACAGGACAGCCTCCTGAAAAAGTTAAAACTACTGCCATTTGCATCATTACTTTAAATAAATCTTTTATATTTGTGGCATTAAATACATTAAATGATTCAGCACAATCTCCACCTTGAAGTAAAAAAGCTTCACCATTTACAACTTTAGCAAGTTGTTTTTTAAGATTTAAAGCCTCTCCTGCAAAAATAAGTGGAGGATAAGATGCTAACTCTTTTTCTACTTGTTTTAAAGTTACTAAATCATTATAAGTTGGTTGCTGTTTTATTGGAAAATCTCTCCAACTACTTGGACTCCATGTTTTCATTTTTTTACCTTTTATATATTTATTATTGGAAAAATTTTATCCAATATATCTTAAATCAAAATTAATGTTTTAATTTTGATAATAACTCTTTAAATGATACTTTAAATGCATCAAGACCTTCACTTAAAAGCTTTTCATAAACATCTTTTAATTTAATCCCATTTTGCTCTAAACTTTTAAAGTATTTATCACACTCATCTTCACTAATAATAACACTTTGCTCTTTTTTCCCATCTTTTAACCAATCTTCAATAGTTCCAAGAGGCGCTGTATTTACAGAATTTGGATATATCAAATTATCTATATAATATGTAGGACTTAACTCATTCCCTTTTACTCCAGTACTTGCAAAAAGTGTTCTTATATTTGAGTTCTCTAATTTATTTACTTCATAGTAACATTTTGTAGCATTTACAATACCTAATTTAGATGTAGCAAGACCTTTTGCACCTAAAGTTGTATCCATTAATCTATCAAATCTTGAAACAAAAACAGATACAACACCTTTTGTATCTTTGTTTGAAGCTTTAATTCCATCATCAAGTGCAATTGCACAATTTCTAGCTTGTTGTGGTGAAAAAATTAAAGTTGCATTTATATGAATTCCTCTACTACTTAACTCTCTCATAGCAATATATCCAGCATCTGTTGCTGGAATTTTTATCATTACATTATCAGCATTTAAACTTTTGTAAATTCTAAGTCCTTCTTCTATAGTTCCAGCTGCATCATCACATAAAAGAGGGTCAACTTCAATAGATATAAATCCATTATTTGTATCAATTTTATAAAGTGGCTCTAATAGTTCAGCTGCTCTTCTTATATCTTTAAATGCCAACTCTTCATATATCTTTTTTTGATCATTTGCTTGTAACATATCAAGTTGCTGTTTATAAGCAACAGAACCTGTAATTGAAGCTTCAAAAATAGCAGGATTTGATGTTGCACCTTTTATAACCTCGTCATTAATTATCTCTTGGAATCTATTTTCCAAGAAATCTCTTTCAATAAAATCACACCAAATTGAGTAGTTTATATCTTCAAACTCTTTCATCTTTTAAGCCTTTATATGTTCTAAAATTTTTGTTAAATCTTTTGTATCTACTATAATATTTGCCTCTTTTTTAAGTACATCTTTTGCACAAAAAGCAACTCTTGTATTAGCTTCTGCAAACATAGATAAATCATTTGCTCCATCTCCACAAACCAAAGTATTCTCTTTTGAGATTTTTAAAAGATTTTGTAATCTTCTTATCATATCTCCTTTTGAGTAACCAAACATCATGTCTCCACCAACAAGTCCTGTTAAAATTCCATCTTTTTCATGTAAGATATTTGAAAAATCAGCATCAAGTCCTAGTTTTTCGCTTGCTGGGCTTGTTCCAACTCTAAAACCACCACTGAAACAAACAACTTTATAATCCATCTTTTTCAACTCTTTTACAATCTCATAAGAACCTTTCATTAAAGGTAAATTTGCACAAATTTCCACAACTTTTTTGTGTTCCATTCCTTTTAAAAGTGCAACTCTTTGAATTAAAGATTCAAAAAAATCAAGTCTTCCACTCATAGCCTCTTCTGTAATTTTTTTAACTTCATCACCCAAACCAAACTCAAAAGCTAAAATATCAATTGTTTCCCCATCCATAAGTGTTGAGTCAAAATCAAAAACTGCTAATTTCATAAATATCCTAAATATTAAATATTAAAAGGTATAATATTAACCAAAATTAACTAAAATAGTTTAAAAGGAATATATTAAAATGTTTGAAACACTTATTTCTAAACTTCAAGAGGATAAATATTTAACACTTGAAACAACACCTCAGCATGAGCCATCAATGCATAATATTGTTGAGAAAATCAAAAAATTTAAAATTGATACAAAAGTAGATGGTTTTACTTGTACAGACAATCCACTAGCGAAACTTAAATACAACTCACTTTTTGCAGCACTAAAACTTCAACAAGAGTTTAAAAAACCAGTAATTGCAACAATGACAATGAGAGATAGAAATAAAATAGCTTTACAATCAGATTTGCTTGGTGCAAATGATTTTGATATAAGAGCAATTTTAGCTCTTACAGGAGATCCAGCAAATATGAGTGATCAACCAAATAGTAAAGGAGTTTTTGAAGCAAACTCTTTAATGCTTTTAAAAATGATTAAATCTTTCAACTATGGAATGGATTTTGCAGGTCGCCCTTTTAAAATTGAGCCTAAACAAATTTTTCCATTTGCAGTTGTAAATGCCTATGCCAAAAATTTTGGTTCATTAGAGAAAAAAATGCATCTAAAGATACAAAACGGTGCTGTTGGGGTTATTACTCAACCTGTTTTTGATATTG
The DNA here is from genome assembly GCF_014352935.1 of Aliarcobacter cryaerophilus. The sequence continues at coordinate 1,823,427 of NZ_CP060694.1, forward strand.
AAAATGTAAAAAAACTTTTAGAAAATTTTGAGAATGCAAAAGAGAATGTAGAAGGTGATAAAAGAAAAGCTCAATTAATTTTTGGAGTTTTTCCTATTACAAAACTTAGAACTGCTCTATTTTTATCTGCACAAGTTCCAGGTATTCATGTACCTCAATTTTGGATAGATGAATTGGAAAAAGCTCATAACATAAGTGAGGAGGAGGAGTATAAAGTAGGAATGCAGTTAAGCAAAAATTTATTTGATGAAATAAATAGAATTCACCCAAAAATTCACCTAATGACTGCAAATAACAAATTTGAAGTTGCAAGTGAGATTTTAGCTTGAAGTTAGCTTCTATAGATATTGGATTAAAAAGAATTGGAGTTGCTATTTCTCTTATGAATGATATTGTAACTCCACAAAATGCAATTATTAGAAAAAATAGAAATCAAGCTGCTCTTGAAGTAAATAATTTTTTAAAAGAGTGGCAAATAGAAAAACTAATAATTGGACTTCCAAGCTCAAGTATAGATACTCAAAATAGAATAAAACACTTTACAAACCTGCTAGAACTTCAAATACCTTATGAATTTTGTGAAGAGAATCTTAGCTCAATAGAGGCAAAAGAGCTTATGAAAGGTGAAGTAAAACAAGTAAGAGATGGAAGAATTGATTCCATTGCTGCAAAAATAATCTTAGAAAGATATATAAATTTAATAAAAAAGAATTAAATATTTGAAAAAGGAAAATTTATGAATTTTACATTTAACGCCTACTACACATTAATAGCAGCAGTAATAGTTTTACTTATTGGTAAATTTTTAGTAAATAGAATTGAATTTTTAAGAAAGTATAATATTCCAGAACCTGTTGCTGGTGGTCTTGTAGCAGCTACAATTTCTACTTTAGTATATAATTTTTGGGGATATAGTATAACAACAAGTAGTGAACTTCAAACAAGTTTTATGCTTATATTTTTTATCTCAATTGGTCTTAGTGCAAATTTTGCAAAACTAAAAGAGGGAGGAAAATCTCTTTTTATTTTTCTTCTTGTTGTTTCTGGTTTTATTATAATTCAAAACTTTGTAGGAATATCTCTTGCTACAGCTTTAGGAATTGATCCTTTAATTGGTCTAATTGCTGGTTCTATAACGCTTACAGGAGGGCATGGAACAGCTGGAGCTTGGGGTTCAATATTAGAGACAAAATATGGAATTGAAGGAGCTATGGGGCTTGGAATGGCAGCTGCAACTTTTGGTCTTGTAATGGGTGGAATTATTGGAGGACCTCTAGCAAAATTTTTAATAAATAGATACAAACTTTCAAACGAAAAAGAGTTACAACAAAATAACTCTAAAGATGAGAAAGTAATTGATGAGTTTGTTCCATTTGAATATCCAAAAGCTGTAAGATTAATAACTACAAATAGTGCAATTTCAACTTTAGCTCTTTTTGCAGCTTGTTTGGCTTTTGCTGATTTTATAACAAATTTAACAAAAGGTTCAGCATTTGAACTACCTACTTTCGTTTGGGCATTAGCAGGTGGTGTAATTTTAAGAAATAGTTTAGAAAATATCCTAAAAATTGAGATTTTTGATAGAGCTATTGATGTATTTGGAAATGCATCATTATCTTTATATCTTGCAATGGCTTTACTATCTTTAAAACTTTGGCAACTATCAAACCTAGCTGGTGCTTTAACTGTAATTTTAATTTCTCAAGTTCTTATTATGATTTTATATGCTTATTTTGTTACATTTAGAGTTATGGGAAAAAATTATGATGCAAGTGTTTTAGCAGCTGGACATTGTGGTTTTGGTTTAGGAGCAACTCCTACAGCAGTTGCAAATATGCAAGCAATTACAAATATGTATGGACCTTCGCATAGAGCATTTTTAATAGTTCCATTATGTGGAGCATTTTTTGTAGATTTAATAAATACAACAGTTATTCAAACTATATTTAAAATTTTTGAGTAATTATTTAAGAACCTAAAGAACTTTTAGAAGCTCTTTAGGTTTTAGAACTGCAATGTTAATATGTTAAAACTCTCTTTGCACTTATTGTCCACTCTCCCAACAAATCCAAACTTCCTCTTATCTCTTCATTTAAATATGGTTCATTTTTATAATCACCAGACCTTTTAAGACTTGTTCCACAAGCTTTTATCTGCACACCTAAAGTCAAAATCTCTTTTATCATAGCTTGTAAATCTATATCATAACTATCAGGTTTTTTTGCAATTGCACGCACCAAATCTACAGCATCACTAATACAAAAAATTTTTACTTCTTGCTTCATCTCTACTAATTTTTTAACCAATCTCAAAGCACCATAAATGTTATCACTTCCATCATATGGTTTCGTACTTAAAATAAATAGCGTCATAAAAGCTCCTTTATATAAATTTTATAACTTCATCTTTATATTTTAATAAAATCTCACTAACTCTTTTTTGCCAAGCAGAGCCAAAAATTTCAAGCTCCTCTTTTGTAGCAATTTTTTGTAAACCTTTTTGCATCAAATTTCCATCAAAACCACTCAAAGATATATTTGACAAATCATACATAACTTCAACTTTTTCTTGATTATCAAGCCTTGTAAATCTCATATCACCTTTTATAGGTGCTTCATATTTAAGTAGATTATTTCTAAAGTATTGCCCTTGAAGTCCTTTAAATCCATCTTCCTCTTTTGCTCCTGTTATAAATGAAGCTACATTTGCTAAAACTCCAGTTGTTCCAGAACTTTTTGAATCTCTTAGCTCAACTCTTATTTCACCACGAACTGGTAACTCATCTTTGTATAACTCTTTTAAAGCTTTTATAGTCATAAGATAAGCTCCAGCAACTGTTGGACACGAATGACCGCTTAATTTTACAACATCTTGAAAAGTATATACAAAATCATCATCAACACCAAGGAATCTTCCTAATTTATCTTTTAAAATAATTGTTTCAACATCTTGAAAAAAATCTATATTCATATAATTTACCTTATTTTGATTTTTATAATTTAATAGAACAAAAATTGTACGGTGGACTTATTAGGAGAGATTTAGGGGCAAGTCCACTCGTACAAGCTCTATGTTAGAGTAAAGAAATTCTAATATATTATTTAGACTCTTTTGTTGATTTATATCAAACTTTATTTTTTTAAACTATTTACTACAACTGCTATTGCAAAACCACCATCATGTGTGATACTTATATTTGATTTTTTAATTTTAAATCTTTTTTTTAATTTTTTACTATATTTAATCTTTGGAGCATTGTTCTTATCTTTTTTAATTTTTATATCATAAAATGAACAAATCTCTCCAATTCCAGTACCAATAGCTTTACTAGCAGCCTCTTTTGCAGCCCAAAAACCAGCTGCATTTTGAGGAGATTTTATAAACTCTTTTTCATCTTCACACAAAAATCTATCATAAAATTTATCACCAAACTTTTCATGCATCTTTTTTATTCTATCTATGCTAACTATATCTATACCTATCATTTAATCCTATCTTTTGTATAATCTTAACTATGAATATATTTATAAAAAAACTATTATATCTTATCATTATGCTGTTTATTATTAGCCTAATATCTTTTATTGCTATAAATTTAGCTCCTAACTCATTTTTTGCAAGTGGAGAGCTAAATCCAAATATAACTCCTGAAGCAATAGAGGAACTAAAAGCTATATATGGTCTTGACAAACCGCTATATACACAATTTTTCTCTTGGATTTACTCAATTTTACAACTAGATTTTGGAATATCTTTTACAAGTGGAGAAAAAGTAAAAGAGGAGATATTAAGTAGAATTCTAATAACTTTGACAATAAATATTGTATCTATGATTTTAATTTTTATAATAAGCCTTTATTTTGGGATTAAATCTGCTATGAAAAAAAATTCAATATTTGATAGATTTACAAATCAACTTTCACTTTTAAGTTTTTCAATGCCATCTTTTTATCTTGCACTTGTTTTAGTTTTAATTTTTTCAATAAAGTTTGAACTTTTTCCAATAGCTGGACTTCATAGTGTACCAAATGATGGGAGTTTAAATTACTATTTAGATTTTGCTTGGCACTTAACTCTTCCTATATTTATAATAGTTTTTGGTGGAATTGGAAGTTTGATTTTATATATAAGAGCTTTAACTATTGAGATTTTAAAAAGTGATTATATATTTTTTGCACGTGCTAGAGGATTGGATAATAAAAAAATCTTAAGATACTATATTTTACCAAACTTATATCCACCAGTTATTACACTTTTAGGACTTTCTCTTCCTGGAATTATTGGTGGAAGTGTAATTTTAGAGACAATATTTTCAATAGATGGAATGGGACTTCTATTTTATCAAAGTGCTTTAAGCCATGACTATCCAGTAATTATGGGAATACTTATAATTGGAGCATTTTTAACACTAATTGGGAATATGTTTGCAGATTTAATTTTATTAAAATTAAATCCAAACTACAATGAAAAATAATTAAAACTTTTAAAGGAATATATATTGCAAATAGTTAAAACTATAGAAGAGTTACAAAATATTAGAAAAAATTTGAATGGAAATATTGGATTTGTTCCAACAATGGGAGCTTTACATGATGGACATATTTCACTAATCAGAAAAGCAAAAGATGAAAATGAGGTTGTAATAGTATCTATTTTTGTAAATCCTACACAATTTTTAAAAGGTGAAGATTTAAATAAATATCCAAGAAAAGAGGAAGCAGATATTAAAATTTGTCAAATGTGTAAAGTTGATTATCTTTTTATACCCCAGATAAACAGTATGTATGAAAAAGATGAAATTTTAATAAAAGCTCCTATTAATAGTTATGTACTTGAAGGATTTACAAGACCAGGACATTTTGATGGAGTATTGCAAGTTGTTTTAAAATTGTTTAATCTCACACTTCCTAAAAATGCTTACTTTGGGAAAAAAGATGCTCAACAACTAGCACTTATACAACAAATGGTAAAAAATCTATTTTTACCTATAAATATTATTGCTTGTGATATTGTAAGAGAAAGTAGCGGATTAGCTCTTAGTTCTAGAAATGTATATTTAACTCCTGAACAAAAAGAGGAAGCTCTTAAAATTTCAAAATCTATTTATATGGCTGGAAATCTAATAGCAAAAGGGGAGCGAGATTCAAAAATAGTAAAAGATAAAATCTATGAAATTTTAGAAAATCTTGATGTAGAGTATGTGAGAGTTGTAAATAAAAGATTTGATGAAATAGAAAAAATAGAACCATCAAACACAATAATTTTAGTTGTTGTTAGATTTGGAAATGTAAGACTTCTTGATAATATTTGGATGTAAATTAATAAGATAAAAAGATAGTATTTAAACTATCTTTTTATAAATCTTGCTATCTCTTTATTGTTCTTATCAAAAAATATTAAACTGTTTCCATCTACTTTATAAGTTGTTACTGTATTTAAAACTTCCATATAATCACGTTCTACACTCATATCAGAACACATCATCATAGTGCTACCAACTTTAGAGATATTAATATTATTTGGTTTTATGTCAACTTTTCCAAAAAAGCTATTACAACCTAAATTTCCAAAAACTTTATTCTCTTTTTCAAAATTTATAATAGCAACTTTTTCAACTTTTTTTATATCTTTTTTATTTAAGCTTTTAAGTTCCCACTTTGTATTTTTTAAGACTTGATTATTACTTGCTGTCTCTAATCCTTTAGTTGAACTAAAAGAGTTTAAAGCTAATCCTAAAATAAGTATCAAAATAGTCAAAAAGAAATTTGATTTCTTAAACATAATTTTCTCCTAAATTTTATTTAGAGTTTTATAATACTATTTTTGTACTTATTAATTTATATAAATGCAAAAGTTAGCTAAAATCTTTCAAAAATTTATAAATGACGGATAATATTAGATGAAATTTAGTGAAGAAAAACCAAAGAAAAAACTACATATGGTAAGCCTTGGATGTACAAAAAATTTAGTTGATAGTGAAGTAATGTTAGGAAAACTAAAAGATTATGAACTAACAGATGATGAGAGTGAAGCTGATTTAATCATTGTAAATACATGCGGATTTATAGATAGTGCAAAAGAAGAGAGCATAAATACAACTTTAAATTTACACAATGAAAGAAAAAAAGATTCTGTTTTAGTTATGGCTGGATGTTTAAGTGAAAGATATAAAGATGATTTACAAAAAGAGCTTACTGAAATAGATATTTTCACAGGTGTTGGAGATTATGACAAAATAGATAGATTGGTTCATGAAAAAAGAAGTAGTTTTTCAAATGAGGTTTTTCTAGCAAGTGAAGAAAACGATAGAGTAATAACAGGTTCAAACTATCATGCTTATGTAAAATTAAGTGAAGGATGTAATCAAAGTTGTTCATTTTGTGCTATTCCATCATTTAAAGGAAAACTTCACTCAAGAACACTTGAATCACTTGTAAAAGAGGTTACAAACCTAGTAAAAAAAGGGTATAAAGATTTCTCTTTTGTATCTCAAGATTCATCATCATATTTAAGAGATTTAGGACACAATGATGGATTAGAACAATTAATTGATGCTGTTGAAAAAATAGATGGAGTAAAAACAGCCAGAATTTTATATCTATATCCTAGTACAACCACACACAATTTGATAGATAAAATTGCAGACTCAAAAGTTTTTGTAAACTACTTTGATATGCCACTTCAACATATATCTCAAAATATGTTAAAAATTATGAAAAGAGGTAAAGGTGCTGAAAAATTAATTGAACTCATGAACTATATGAGATCAAAACCAAACTCTTTTGTAAGAACAACTTTTATAGCTGGACATCCAGGAGAGAGTGAAGATGATTTTGAAGAGCTTTGCTCTTTTGTAGAAGATTTTGGATTTGATAGAGGAAATGTTTTTTCATATTCTGATGAAGAAGGAACATCAGCAGAAACTAGAGATGATAAAATTGAGCAAGAGTTAATAGATGAAAGAGCTGAAATTTTAGGTGATATAATTTCTCAAACAACTATTAAATCTTTAGAAAATGATATTGGAAAAAGTTTTGAAGTTTATATTGATGGAGAAAGCCAAGAGCATGAATATCTTTTAAGTGCTAGAAAAACTATTTGGGCTCCACAAATTGATGGAGAAATATATATAAATGATAATGAAGATAATATACCAATAGTTTTTGGTGAGATTTATGAAGTAGAAGCAACTGAACTAGCTGGTGATAAACTTCTAGCAAAGATTATAAGAAAAGTATAAAATAGATTATGATTTTTGATTTTAGTAGGATAAAAAATAGCAAAAATCTTCTAGCCTTTTCAGGTGGAGTTGATAGTAGTGCTCTTTTTTTCTTACTTCTAAATCACAAAATTGATTTTGATATGGCAATTGTAAACTATAATACAAGAGAACAATCAAAAGATGAAATAGAATATGCTTTAAATTTAGCAAAAGAGTATAAAAAAGAGATATTTATTAAAGATGTTAAACTAGAAAATAGTTCAAACTTTGAAAAAAATGCAAGAGATATAAGATATAGTTTTTTTGAACAAATTATAAAAGAAAATTCTTATGAAACTCTTATAACAGCTCACCAATTAAATGACCGTTTAGAGTGGTTTTTAATGCAACTATCAAAAGGTGCTGGACTGGTTGAACTTTTTGGAATAAGAGAGTTTGAAGAAAAAAAAGATTATAAAATTTTTCGTCCACTTTTAAATGTAAGCAAAGATGAGTTAGAAAATTATTTAAAAGAGAATAAAATAAAATATTTTATAGATAGCTCAAATATAGATGAAAAATATAAAAGAAACTACTTTAGACACAATTTTTCAGATAAATTTTTAAATGAGTTCAAAAGTGGAATTAAAAATAGCTTCTCTTTTTTGGAAGATGATTTAAACTCTTTAAATCTTAAATTAGAGCCTGTAATAACTATTGAAGAGTTAGAAGTTTTTGAGAACTTAAAAGATGATAATCTAAACCTTAGAGTTATTGACAAATCTTTAAAAAGAAGAGGAGTTTTGTTAAGTAAAAAACAAAGAGATGAGATAATCAAACAAAAAGAGATTACAATTTCTCACAAAATAAATATTGCAATTACTCAAAAATATATCTTAATAGCTCCAAAAGTAGAAATGATATTACCAAAAGATTTTAAAGAGATTTGTAGAATTCAAAAAATTCCACAAAATATGAGAGCTTATATTTTTTCTAAAGATATTTTAAAAGAGCTAAAACTGAGTTTTATTTAGCTCTTTTTCTTCCCAAATAAAAACTTAAATATCTTTTGAAAGATATTTAGGTTTTTCTCTACAATCTTTTGCTTTATCTCTTTTGAAAGTTCTTCCAAATGAGTAGGCGTATATAGTGGTTTTTTATCACTGAACTCTATTTTCATTTTGTTTATCCAAATAATTTTGTATCTCTCTTATAGCTTCTTCATTTTTAATATTAAATTTGATTTCAATTCTTCTTGAAGCATCTTTATCTTCAACACCTTTTTTATCTAAAATCAAATCAGCAGAACTTCTTCCACTTGAGTTTACAAAAGTACTTAAAAGCTTTTTATCTACAATATTTGATTCATATAAAAACTGCATAACTGCAAGTGCTCTTTGTTGAGATAATAAAAGATTTGCCAAATATGTTCCATCACTATTTGTATGACCTTCAATAGTTATATTTTCAATATATTTTGATATCTCTTTATCATCTAATAAAAGTGAAAGATAGTTTTTCAAAACACTACTTAACTCTTTTTTAGCTTCCTCTTTTAAAATATAAGAGTTTTGATCAAATAATATATTTGATGAAAATTTTATAGCCCCACTTTTTTCATCTACATGTATAGAGTTACCTAGCTTCTCTTTTAATTTAGCTATAACATTTAGCTTTATTCCTGTTAAAGTTTTTATCTTTAACTTTGCAATATCAAACTCTTCTACCATTTTTTGGTGAATTTGTGTTTGCACCAAAAGTTTATCTGCTAAAAGTTTTAACTCCTCATCTTTTAAAGCAATTTGATTTGAACTATCATTTAAAGCTAAAGATAAACTATCATTTTTACTCTTTTCATCTTTTATATTAATATCATACTCAAGCAAAAGAGCTTTTAGTTTTTCAATCTCTTTATTGCTTAAAACTATTTTTTGGTTTGCATCTTTTAAATCTTCTAAACTCTTTTCATACATATTTTTTGTTTTTGCTAACTCATAAAATAGCTTTGATTTTGCATCTTCACTATCTGCAAGGCTGTGTTGAGTATATAGATATTTTATAACTATTGATGCAATTACCAAAATAAATACAAAAAGCAATCCAGCCATCAAATCAGCATAAGAAACCCAAAAGTTCTCCTCTTGATTTTTGTTTTTTTCATTTCTTTTATACATAATTTACTACTTTGATAAATCTTTAAAAATAGTCAAATCTTTTACTATATTTGCTGTTTGTAAATCTATTTGTCGTAAAGACTCTTTTAATCCCTCTTCAAATTTCCACTCTATTTTTTCCATATCACTTTTCATAGTTTCAATACTTTTTACAATATTTGTATATATTGCTTTTAGATTTTCACTACTTAAATTATTCATATGAGAATTTAATTCAAGAATATTTTTATTTAAGTTATCTGAAACATCTTTGAAAATCATTGTTTGTGAATTTGATTGTAGAGATAATTTTTCAACAGCACTTGCTAATTTTTCAAAATTCGCAATATTTTCATCAATTCTTAGAGACAACATATACTCTTTTTGTAGTAATTCATCAATACTTTTTGCTCTTTGTTCTATTGATCTATTTATATCATACATAGCTTGGCTAGAAGTTAACTCTGCAAAAATTTTACTCATACTAGAAAAGTTATCTATATTACTTTTTATATGAATTGACTCTATATCTATTTTTGTCCAAAAAAAGTTTTTTGTACTCTCTTTTATAATATAACTATCGTGATGAAATCTACTAAGACCAAATTTTTCAAAGAATATCCACCAAATAGATAAAAATATTCCATAAATTGATACATAAAAAGCTGTTCCAACTCCACTTAAAAGTTTAGTAATTTCACTATCAAGTGCAGCGATATTATTTGATGTAAAATCAGGCATAGATAAAGCTATTGATATAAAAGTTCCCAAAATTCCTAAAGTTGGGAAAATTCCACTTGCAATACTTGAAAAATTACTATTTCTTAAATTACTTGTGTAATCTTGTAAAAAATCATCTACACTTCCATTTGCTTTTGAAGTTTGAGCAATTGTTAAAAGATTGTTGTTTATATAATCAAGTAAAGCTATTTGTAAATCTGCATATAAAGTTCTAAACTTACAAGCTACAAAATAGGCATTGTGTCTAATAAAAAATAGATATATAAAATATATTGCACCAATCAAAATAACGCTATGTATCTCAACTTTTAGTGGCAAAACTCCAAAATAACATAAAATAACCAAAATAAATAATAAAGTAGGCACAGTAAGTAGTGTGAAAATTCTTGAAAGTGGTTTACAATTTGTATAAAATCTTGAGTTTAACTCAATTAAATCTTCCTCTTTAAACATAATATTTCCTTCAAATTTTTAAAATAACCTCCATTTTATCTAAATTTAGTAAAATAACAAAAAAAAATTTAGGGATTTATATGAAAAAAAGTCTGTTTTTGATTTTGATTTTACCTTTTTGTCTATTTGCAAATGAGAAAAAATATACTGTTTCAGTTTGTACAACTTCAAATTTAGAAAATGCACTTGTATGTAAAAAAAGAATCTATGATAATACTATTGGCGAGGTTTTTATAGTAAAACAAAATCAAAAATACTATACATATTTAAATACTTACGATGACAAAGAGATAGCAAAAGTTACAATACAAAATGCTTCTAAATATGTAAAAGATCAAAAACCTTACATAAAAGAGATTGATATAAAAATTGTAAATCAAATTGATAAAAGAAAACTTTTTATAGATATAGATAATCCAATTAGTTTAAATAGTACAAAAGATAACTCTTTGAACAAAGATAAAGAAAATAGAGAACAAGAAGAAAAAGAGTTTGAAAGGGTAAAACCTGAAGCTGTAAATATTCCAATAGTTTCAATGTTGCCTGAAAATATTGAAATTTTGGGACTTTTGCCTTATGATAATCAAAATATAGAAAAAAATGAAAAAAATCCTGAAACTAAAATAGAGTATGAACTAAAAAGTGAGATAGATTTTGGAAATCAATCTTCAAATGATATTTTAAGCCAAGAGGATGAAGAAGAACTTTTACAAACAAGTCTAAATGAGTTTGATGAACAGATAAAAAAAGGCTCAAAAAGTAATCAAACTTTTACAAAATCTTATGAAAAAAAAGTTTCAAAATCAAATTTACCAAAAGAACAAAGAAGAAATCTAAATAACTACGATGAGTTAATAATAAGAGTAGATTCAAAAACAAATGTTATGGAACTTTTTGCAAAAAATGGTGAAAATGAAGAAAAAATAAAAAGCTACATTGTTTCAACAGGAAAAGATAGTATAAAAAAACCATTAGGAGTTGGAAGAATTTCACAAATTTCACTAAATCCAGTTTGGTATCCAACACAAGATACTAAAAAAAGCTTTGCAAAAAAAGGGATAATCTTACCAAATGTAGTACCACCAAATCATAAATACAACTATATGGGAATGGCAAAATTAAATCTAACTCATAGTGTTGATGGAAATACAACATATAGAATTCATGGAACTCTAAATGAAAAAACTCTAGGAAGCAACGAAAGTGCTGGATGTATTAGAATGAGAAATAACGATGTTGTAGAACTAGCAATTTTACTAGAAGAGTTTGCCAATATTAAAACTTTAAATAAAATAAAGGTAGTTTTAATCTAAAACTACTTTTTGTCTCTTTTCAAACTTCTTCTTTTATATCTTTGATACTTCTTTTTTAGATAATTTTTAAAACTCTCTGGATATGCCCTATTTTTGGGAATATTATTTACTATAAATGCAATTAAAAATAGAATTAAAGCTCCACTAAAAACTGGAATTAAAATATAAAAAAATTCAAGCTCATGTATTTGTTCACCTCCAATAACTGCTATTAATGAAGTTGCACCTCCTGGAGGATGTAAAGTTAGAGTTAATTGCATAATTAATATAGATGTTGAAACAGCAATTGCTGTTGCTAAAAATAGATTTGAAGAAAAAAGCTTATATGAGATAACTCCTACAATAGCAGATAATAAATGTCCTCCTATTAAATTTCTAGGCTGAGATAAAGGGGAATTAGGAACTCCATAAATCAATACAGCACTTGCTCCAAAAGAACCAACAACTAAAGTTAAATCTTTATCATCTAAAATATCCATGTGAAAATATGAAATTGCAATAATCCCTAAAAAAGAACCTATCCAAGCCCAAAACATATTTGATTTATCAATATTTTCTAAACTTATTTTTCTAAACTCTTTATTAAAAAAATTCATTTTTTATACCTTTTTGAAAAAATACATACTAATAAATTTTTTTCCTAATTTATATGATTTATATCAAAAAAGATTCTATTTGGTATAATAAAAACTATTTTTAAAAAATGAGGTAATTTTTATGGGTATTTTAGAAGATTTAATAAAAAGAGCAGAAAATAGTTGCGAACTTTGTAAATGTGAAAATGATTTAGATATTTTTGAAGTATCACCAAGTGATGGAACAGCAGAACAATCTGCACTTTTATGTCCAAAATGTAAATCACAATTTGAACAAAATTGTGAACTTGATCCAAACCATTGGTACTGCCTAAGTGAAGCTATGTGGAGCGAAACTCCTGCAGTAAAAGTTTTATCATACAGAATGTTAAAAAAACTAGACAATCAAGAGCTATTGGATATGATTTATTTAGATGATGAAACTTTATCTTGGGCAAATAAAGGTTTAGAAGAGTTTAACACTAGTGTTGTACAAAAAGATTGTAATGGTGTTGTTTTAAATGCTGGAGATACAGTTACTATAATCAAAGACCTTGAAGTAAAAGGTGCTGGATTTACTGCAAAAAGAGGAACTGCTGTAAGAAATATCTCATTAGGAAGTGAAGAAGGACAGATAGAAGGTCGTGTAAATGGTGTTAAAATAGTTATTCTAACTCAATTTGTAAAAAAATCTTAAAGGTAACCAAATTGTAACCAAGCGAAACTAAACTTCCAAATATCAAATTATTAGGAAGTAAAATGAGTTTCAAAAAAACATCTATGGCTTTAATAGCAAGTACACTTTTAGTTACAACTTTAAGTGCAAGAGATCAAATCAAAATTGTTGGTTCATCAACAGTTTATCCTTTTTCATCTTCAGTTGCTGAAGAGTTTGGTGCTACAACATCTTTTCCAACACCAGTTGTTGAATCAACAGGAACAGGTGGAGGAATAAAACTATTTTGTGCTGGAGTTGATATAAATACTCCAGATATTGCAAATGCTTCAAGACAAATGAAAGCAAGCGAATTTAAAATGTGTCAAGAAAATGGTGTTACAGATATAACTGAAGCATTAATCGGTTTTGACGGAATCGCTATTGCACAAAGTTCAAAAGTACAAGGTTTTAATGTAACAAAAGAGCAATTAGCACTAGCGGTAGCAAAAGAAGTTCCATCAGCTGATGGAAAATCACTTATTGCAAACCCTTACAAAAAATGGTCAGATATTAGTAATAATTTGCCTGCTAGAGAAATTATTGTTTATGGTCCACCAAAATCATCAGGTACTAGAGACTCTTTTGAAGAGTTAGTACTTCAATCTGTGTTTGAGAAAAAAGCAGTTTATACAGATTTATTTAAAAAAGATGAAGTTGCAAATAAAAAATATAAAGCTTACTCTGAAATTAGAACAGATGGTGTTTATGTTGAAAGTGGTGAAAATGATAATTTAATAGTACAAAAGCTTACAAAAAATGAAGCTGCTGTTGGTATTTTTGGATACTCATTTTTAGCTGAAAACAAAGATAAAGTTGTTGGTTTAAGTATTGATAATATTTTCCCAACAGTTGAAACTATTGCAAATAGCTCATATCCAGTTGCAAGATCTATGTATTTTTATATCAAAAATCAACACTCTAAAGATGTTCCAGCTTTAAATCAATTTAATAAACTTTTCGTATCTGAAAAGATGATTGGAAAAGATGGAGTTTTAACAGAGTTAGGACTTATTCCATTAACTGATGATGTAAGAACAAAAGCTAGAGCAAAAGTTTTAAATAACGAAAAATTAAAAGCAGAAGATTTAAAACACTAACAACAAAATAAAAGGAGCTTAAAGCTCTTTTTATTACCTCTTTTCAAAATAACTTTAGGATACACTTATGATAAATTGGGATGAAATAATAGATAAATTAGATTATGCTTTTCAACCAATAATCTACGCACAAAGTGGAAAACTATATGCTGTTGAAGCATTATTACGAAATGTTCAAGATATACCAAATATTACAACTATTGATGATCTATTTGATTTAGTCTTTAGTAATGACTATTTATATGAATTTGATTTACTTTTAAGAGAAAAAGCTATTAAAAAATTTGCAAATATAAATATTCCAAATCTAAAACTATTTTATAATCTTGACAATAGAATAATCTACAACAAAAATTATAGTTCTGGAAATACGCAAAAGATTCTTACAAAACACAATTTAAGCAAAGATAAAATAATTTTCGAATTAAGTGAAAAAGGTACTTCAATAGAACAAAATGCTCTTTCAACTATGCTTCAAAGATATAAACAAAGTGGTTACTCTATTGCAATAGATGATTTTGGAATAGGAGTTTCTGGATTAAAACTACTTTATTTTAGTGAAGCAAATATTATAAAAATTGACAGGTTTTTTATATCAAATATAGATCAAGACTCAAAGAAAAAGCTTTTTTGTTCTTCTATAATTGATATGGCACATATTATGGGAATGCAAGTAATTGCAGAAGGTGTAGAAACACAAAAGGAGTTTTATACTTGTAAAGATATTGGTGCTGATTTTATACAAGGATTTTTAGTTCAAAAACCAACAAAAAATATTAATGAAATACTACCAATTTACAATGATATTTCAAATCTTATTTTAGATGATAAAAGAGAAGATCAAAACAAATTTATAGATGAACAATTTATAGATAAAATTGAACCATTACCTGTAAATAGCTCTTTATATGACATAATTTTACATTTCAAAAAAAATACTGAGCATAACTTTGTTCCAATAGTTGATGAGTTCAAATATTTTCTTGGAATTATATACGAAAGCGACATAAAAAAAATATCTTATTCTCAATATGGATTATCTTTAGCACAAAATCAAAATTTTTCAACAACACTTTTAAAATATTTAAAACCTGCTTTAAGTGTTGAAATATCTTGGGGAATAGACAAAATTTTAGAGATGTATAACCTAAATTTTCAAAACTCTCTTGGTATTTTTATAACTCATTGCGATAAATATTTGGGATTTATAAATTTAAACTCTCTTTTAACAATGTCTTATAAAAGAAATATTGAAATAGCAACAAATCAAAATCCACTAACAAAACTACCAGGAAATAAGCAAATAGAGAGATTTATTGGTAACTCTTTTAGAAATATTCAAATAAATACAACTCACATAATATACTTTGATTTTAATGATTTCAAACCTTTCAATGATATTTATGGTTTTAGACAAGGAGATAGAGCAATTCTTATATTCTCTGAATTATTACAAAAAAGATATCCAAAAAATAGTTTTATAGCTCATATTGGTGGAGATGATTTTTTTGTAGGATTAACAGATTTTGCTTTTGAAGATATTTTTAAATTAACTTTAGATGTTCAAAATGAGTTTGAATATAGTGCAAAAAATCTATACTCAAAAGAGGATAAAGAGATTGGTTATATTGTCTCAAAAGATAGATTTGGAACAACTAGAAACTTTAATCTTTTATCTGTCTCTTGTTCAATTATAGAGATAAATTCTCAATCAAATATTCTAAATTTTGATGATACTTTAAATAGTATGAAAAAAGAATCGAAGAGTTCAAAAGAGCCAGTTTATAAAGTTTTATAATCTGTAATCGTACTGTAATCAAACTCTATTAAACTTCCCTAAAATTAACATAAAGGTAAAGTTTGTTAAGTAGTCTTCAATCAGAAAAAAAACGAAGAGAACTAAATGAAAAGCTTATAAAATCTGCTCTTATTCTTGCAGCTGCTATATCTATACTAACAACTTTTGGAATTTTATTTTCAATATTATTTGAAGCTGTAGAGTTTTTCAAGTTAAGAAGCTTTTGGTACTTTTTAACAGGTACAACTTGGTCTCCTGGAGTTGCAAATAGCCAATTTGGTGCATTACCAATATTTGCAGGAACATTTGTAATAACAATAATAGCACTTCTTGTTGCTATTCCTATTGGTCTTGGAAGTGCTATTTATATGAGTGAATATGCAAGTCCTAAATTAAGAGATTATCTAAAACCTATTTTAGAAATTCTTGCTGGTATTCCAACTGTTGTTTATGGTTTCTTTGCTGCCATTACAGTTGCTCCACTTGTTGTGAAAGTTGCTGCTTTTTTTGGGCTTGAAGCTACTTTTAACAGTGCTTTAGCATCTGGAATTGTTATGGGAATTATGATTATTCCTTTAATTTCATCTTTAAGTGATGACGTTATAAGAGCTGTTCCAGATAGTCAAAGAAAAGCAGCATTTGCTCTAGGAATGACTCATGGAGAAACTATTAAAAATATAGTAATCCCAAGTGCAATGCCTGGAATTATCTCAGCGTCACTTCTTGCACTTTCACGTGCTTTAGGAGAAACAATGATTGTTGTTATGGCAGCAGGTTTAAGACCAAATCTCTCTTGGAATCCACTTGAAGATATGACAACGGTTACAGTTACAATAGTAAATAGTTTAGTTGGAGATTTTGAATTTAATTCGCCTGAAACTCTTTCTGCTTTTGCTTTAGGATTGATGTTGTTTATTGTAACTTTGATTTTAAATATGATCTCGTTGTCAATGATAAGAAAATTTAAAGAAAAATATAAAGTGAATACATTATGATAAAAAGAAAAAAGAAAAATAAAGAACACAATCCATTTTATGACCCAACTCTAAAAAAAAGGCATTTAAGTGCAAAAAGATTTAAAAAGTTTACTCTAACTTCTTTAATCTTTTCAGTAGCATTTTTGGCATTTTTCCTTTTTGATATGATAGGAAAAGGTATTCCTGCATTTAATATAGCTTACATAAAAACAGATGTAACTTTTAATGAAAAAACTTTAGAAGATACAAGATTTGCAGTTCCAACTGAATATAGAAATTTAGTTTCAAGAGCAGCACTTAGGGATTTACCAAAATTATTAGAAGAAAATCCAACATATATGAATTCAACTCAAAATATTTGGATTTTAGCAAGTAGTCAAGTTGACCAATATATAAAAAATCACAATCATAATCTAAAAGATAAAGATATAGCAAAAGTTGATGAACTTTACGCACAAGGTTTAATAGATAAAAAGTTTAATGCTATATTTTTTGAGAATGGTGACTCAAAAATTCCTGAATATGCTGGTATCTTTTCAGCTGTTATAGGTTCTATTTTGACTTTAATTATAACAATGGTAGTTGCATTTCCAATTGGAGTAATGACTGCTATTTATCTTGAAGAGTTTGCACTAGATAATAAATTTACAAGATTTATTGAAATAAACATAAATAATCTTGCAGCAATTCCTTCAATTTTATTTGGACTTTTAGGACTTGCAATTTTTATAAATTTATTTGGAATGCCAAGAAGTTCACCTTTAGTTGGAGGATTAACTCTTGCTCTTATGACTCTACCTATTATAATTGTAAGTTCAAGAGCAGCTTTAAGAGCGGTTCCAGATAGTATAAGACAAGCAGGATATGGTTTAGGATTAAATAAAATTCAAGTAACACGTGACCACGTTTTACCTTTAGCATTTCCAGGAATTTTAACTGGTTCAATTATTGGTTTAGCACAAGCTATGGGAGAGACAGCACCATTGATTATTATAGGAATGATTGCATTTATTCCTGATGCTCCTTCAATGGTTACACAAGCGGCAACAGTTATGCCTGCACAACTATTTACTTGGGCTGGAATGCCTGAAGGTAT
The DNA here is from genome assembly GCF_014352935.1 of Aliarcobacter cryaerophilus. The sequence continues at coordinate 1,841,549 of NZ_CP060694.1, forward strand.
GTATATAGAAAAAACAGCAGCAGGAATTTTAGTTTTATTAACAATATTAATTTCACTAAATGCAATAGCTATATATTTGAGAAAAAAACTTGAAGTAAAATGGTAAAAGGAAAATATTAAATGAATAAAGATATAAAAACAAAAATAGATGTTAAAAATCTAAATCTTTTTTATGGCTCAAATCAAGCTTTGTTTGATATAGATGTTAATTTATATCAAAATAAAATTACAGCATTAATTGGACCATCAGGTTGTGGAAAATCTACATTTTTAAGATGTATAAATAGAATGAATGATTTAATTCCTATTGTTAAAATTGATGGGAAAATTATAATTGATAAAAAAAATATCTATGATAAAGATGTAGATGAAGTAAGTGTTAGAAAAAGAGTTGGAATGGTATTTCAACAACCAAATCCTTTCCCAAAATCAATTTATGATAATGTTGCTTATGCACCTTTAAAACATGGTATGGTAAAAAAAGGAAAAGAGTGTGATGAGTTGGTTGAAACATCTTTAATAAAAGCTGGACTTTGGAATGAAGTAAAAGATAAATTAACAACTCCTGGAACATCACTTTCAGGTGGTCAGCAACAAAGACTTTGTATAGCTAGAACAATTGCTATAAAACCAGAAATTATTTTAATGGATGAACCAACTTCAGCACTAGATCCAATTTCTACAGAAAAAATTGAAGCACTTATGCTTGAGTTAAAACAAGATTATACAATAATTACGGTAACTCATAATATGCAACAAGCAGCACGAGTTGCTGATTATACAGCATTTTTCCACTTAGGAAAACTAATAGAGTATGATGTAACAGAGACTATCTTTGTTAATCCAACAAATAAAAAAACAGAAGATTATATTACAGGGAGATTTGGATAATGTTAAAACCATATGAAGAGAAATTAAAACTTATAAAAAGTGAAGTAGAAAAACTAGGATTAGATATTGTTGAGGCTTTAGAGGTTTGTTTAAAAGCTTTAAATGAGAGAAAAATAGAGAATCTAAAAAATGTTGAAGTTAGTGAAAAAAAATTTCTAGTAAAATCAAATGAGATTGATAATCTTATAATTACAACTTTAGCTTTATATACTCCAGAAGCAAGAGATTTAAGAAGAATGGTTGCATTTTTAAAAATCACAAATGAGATAGTAAGAACAGCGGCAAACACAAAAGATTTTGCAAAAATGTTTAGAAGATCTTATAGTGAAGAGTTGAATACAAATACTATTTTGGAGTACACAATACCACTTCTAAAATCAGCTTTATTATCTACAAAAACTGCAATTTCAATAATAGATGAACAAGAACACTCTAAAGTTGAAGAGAAATACCAAAGAGTTATTGTTGAAGAGAGTAAAACAGATGATTTATACTTGATGATAGAGAAAAATATTTTAAAACTAATAACTCAAAAACTTGACCTTTCAAAAGAGTATTTTGACCTTTTAAGTAGTCTAAGAAGATTAGAAAAAATTGCAGATAGATCAGTTTCAATAGCTAGTTTACTACAATTTGCAAAATTAGGAGGAGATATAGTTCAATCATAAAACTCTTTATGATATACTTTTTACATGAAAAAAGCTATAAATAAAATATCGAACTACTTTAGTTCAAACTTCGAAGTTTTGGTTGCTACTGTTATATTTTTAACTGTTCTTCTAGCTGGAAATGACTTCTATAGTGCAATTATCCTAATGCTTGAATTCATTGTGATTATGGAAGTTGTAAAAATGATTTCTGATTTTATTAGAAAAGAGACATTAAGACTTAGATATGTTCTTGATATTTTTATAATCTTTTTAATCAGAGAAGTTATTATTCTTTCAGCCAATAAGAATAAAGATTATTTTGATATTGTATTTTTATTGTTTGTTATTTTTATATTTTTTATTTTTAGAATATTGTCTATTAAATTCTCTCCATTTGGAAAAGATGAAAATAAAAAAATAGATGAAATTAAAGATGATGAAATAAAGTGAAATAATGATTGAAGGTAAAAATAGATTAATTTTAATAATAGAAGATGAAGAAGATATTCTAGAACTTCTTGAGTATACTTTACAAAAAGAGGGATATGAAACTATTGGATTTTTAAATGCAAATGAAAATGTAAAAAAAGTTTTAGATGAAGAGAAGATTGATTTAATTCTAATGGATAGAAATCTACCAAATATAGAAGGTACCTCTTTTATAAAAGATTTAAGATCAAATGGTTACCAAAATCCTGTTATTTATGTTACTGCAAAAGATAAATCTGAAGATATTTTAGATGGATTTGAAGCACATGCAGATGACTATATTACAAAACCATTTAATATTCAAGAGCTAATAGCCAGAGTTAAATCTGTAATAAAAAGATCTTCAAATGATATTGAAGTTTTAAAAGTAAGAGATATAGTTTATAACTTTTCAAGTAAAACATTCTCTATCGAAGAGAAAGATATTGAGCTAACTTCTCTTGAAACTACTCTTCTTTTAGAGTTTATAAAAAATAAAAATATTCTTCTTTCTAGAGAGTATTTATTAGAAAAAGTATGGCAAGACTCTTTTGATAAACAAGAAAAAACAGTAAATGTTGCTATAAAAAGATTGAAAGATAAGATAGATCCCAATTCAAAGAAAAATTATATAAAGTCAGTTAGAGGAGAGGGTTATATTTTTTGTTAAAAATTCATCAACTTTTTTTACGAACTTATCTTGCAATATTTGTTGCAATTTTAATAACTGTTACTCTATCAACTTATTTTTGGGCAAAAAATCTCTACTTAAATCAAGTTGAAAAAAACTTAATTCAAAATATAGATATATTATCCGTAATTTTAGAAGATACAAAAGATATAAATAGTATTAAAGATATTATTAAAGATTTAAGTAAAAAACTAAACCTAAGGATTTCAATTATAAATGAAAATGGTGAAGTAGTAGCAGAGAGTCACAAAAATATTGAAGATATAAAAAATCACTCAAATAGAGTTGAGATTATTGAAGCAAAAAATATAGGTCTTGGAAAAGATACAAGACTATCTGAAACTCTAAATAAAGATTTAATATATATTGCAAAAAAAGTATCTTTTAATGAAGAGATTTATTACTTAAGAATGGCTGATTATACAAATAAAATTACTGATAATTTCAAAAAACTAACTTTTGAAATTTTTATTTATATCTCTTTTTTCTTAATAATTGCATTTATTTCAACTTACTTTATAAGTATCAAAATACAAAGGGAAACTGACTCAATATTATACTTTTTAAAAGAGATAACAAATAAGAAGAAACCAATATTTTTACAATCAAATTATACTTTTGAATTTTATAAAATAGCAAAACTTTTAAACAAAGTTGCAAAAAAAATATCAAAAAAAGATGAAATAAAAGCAAAACATACTGCAAAATTAACTTTAGCAAATAGACAAAAAGATGACATTATCTCTGCTATTTCTCATGAATTTAAAAATCCAATAGCAATAATTTCAGGATATAGTCAAACTTTAATTGAAGATGAAAATTTATCGCCGACTTTAAAAATAAAGTTTTTAAATAAAATATTATCTAACTCAAATAAAATGTCACAAATAGTTGATAAACTAAGACTTACTTTGAAGCTTCAAGATAACAATCATAAACTAATCTTAAACAAAGTTTCTATTAAAAAAATAGTAGAAAACTCTATTAGTGATTTAAAAATAAAGTATAAAAATAGAGAAATCAAAGTTTTAGGAGTCGATAAAGAGATAAATGCTGATGAGATATTAATAGGAATTGCTATTTCAAATCTTATAGAAAATGCCTTAAAATATTCACAAGAAGATGTAATTATAGAGATAAATGAAAATTCGATATCCATTAGAGATAAAGGAATCGGGATTTCTCAAGAAAATTTGGAAAATATTTTTAAAAAATATTATAGAGCAACTAGTAATAACTGGAACAACTCGCTAGGTTTAGGACTTTTTATAGTTAAATCTATTTTGAATGTTCACAATTTTAAATTAGAAATTGACTCAAAAATTGGAAATGGATCAACTTTTAAAATATATTATTAATTTATACTTAATTTAAGCAAAAATTTAGGATAACTTAAATATTATTCGACCCTAATATTGAAAGGGAGTTAATAAATGAAATTTACTCAAATGGCGAAAGCCAACGAAATCGAAAGATCTTGGGTTGTAGTAGATGCTGAAGGTAAAGTATTCGGAAGAATTATTACTGAAGTTGCTACAATTTTAAGAGGTAAAAATAAACCTTGTTTTACACCAAACGTTGATTGTGGTGATTACGTAGTTATAATCAATGCAAGTAAAGCTAAATTTACTGGTGCTAAATTAGAAGTTAAAAATTACTATACACACTCAGGTTATTTTGGAAGTACAAAAACTCACAAAATGTCAGATATGATTGAAAAAAACCCTGAAAAACTGTTTAAATTAGCAACTAGAGGTATGCTTCCAAAAACTACTCTTGGTAAAGCTATGTTAAAAAAATTAAAAGTATATGCAGGAAGTGAACACCCTCATACTGCTCAAATTAAAGGATAATAGTAATGGCAAAAGTATATGCAACTGGAAGAAGAAAAACAGCAATAGCTAAAGTTTGGTTAGAAAATGGAAATGGTCAACTAACTATAAATGGACAATCTTTAGATCAATGGCTTGGTGGTCATGATTCAATCAAAAAAAGAGTAATGCAACCATTACATGTTGCAAAACAAGAATCAAGTGTAAATATCATTGTAAAAACTCTAGGTGGTGGATATTCAGCTCAAGCTGATGCTGCTAGACATGGAATTTCAAGAGCTTTAGTTGCTTATGATGAGCAATTTAGAACTATTTTAAAACCTCATGGATTACTTACAAGAGATGCTAGATCTGTTGAGAGAAAAAAATACGGAAAGAAAAAAGCAAGAAAATCTTCTCAATTCTCAAAAAGATAATTGGTATTTTTTTACTTTTCAAAGGAAGCGATTTTATCGCTTCCTTTTTTTATGCCAAATATTTTAGCTTTTTATATAACTCATCTGCTTATTATAAGCCATATCCCAAAACATATATTCAAATTCAACACTTGAGATAAAAATATCTTCAATAACTTTTTTCTCAGCTTCAGTTTTATTTGCTACAAGCTCATCAAGTGCATCATAAAACCACTCAAACGACTCTTCAAACTCTGCTCCTGAGTAAGTCTCTATCCAAGATTTATAGAAGTTATTTTCAAGAGTATCTTTATATTGCTCTTTTAATCTTTTACCATAATCACAATATGTCCAAGCGCAAGGAAATACAGTTGCTAAAGTTTGCGCTAAATCACCTTTTAGAGCAGTTGCAAGCATATTTGCAGTATAAGTTCTATTAAACAAACTAGCTCTTACATTTTGAACCTCTTCATCACTAATACCAAACTCTTTCATGTATAAATGGTGAAGTTTCATCTCATCAACTAAAGTTGCCTTTGTAATAGCACTTAAGTTACTTAACATCTTCTCATCATCTGCTTTTGTCAAAGCCATTGCGAAAACTTTTGCATACTCTAATAAATATAGATAATCTTGTAGTAAATAAAATTTAAACTTATCTTTTGATAAAGTTCCAGCTCCTAACTCTTGTACAAATGGATGATTATAACCATCTTCCCAAACTTTTATAGCTTTTTGTTTTAAACTTCTAGAAAATGACATTTTATTCCTTTATAATTATTTTATCTCTTGAAAATTTGCTTTTTTTATTAATATATCTTTATTAAAATTACTTATTGCATTAAATAACTCTTTATGAAAAGTTCCAAGTCCTTTATTATTACTATTTTCATAAGCTATTTCACCTGCAATTCCCATTGTAATTACTCCTAAAACTGTAGCTTCAAATATTTTATCATTTGAGGCTCCACAATAACTAGCAACTAAAGAGCTACACATACAACCTGTTCCTGTAATATATGGCAAAAGATAGTTACCATTTTTAATAGTAACAACTCTTTTACCATCAGATATAACATCAGTTTCTCCAGTAATTGCCACAACTAAACTTAACTTATTTGCTAACTCTTTTGCTATATTTAGTGTGTTATCAATTGATTCCAAATCTTCTTTAGAAGCATCAGCACCTTTTGTGTTTGAGCTTAAATTTAATATAGACTTTATTTCAGAAATATTTCCTCTAATAGAAGATATTTTGTATGTTTCAAGTAACTCATTTATAAAATCTTTTCTAAACTTTGACGCACCTACACCAACTGGATCCAAAATAACTGGAACATTTAATTCATTTGCTTTTTTTACAGCTTTTAGTATAGAGTTTTTTACATTTTTATTTAATGTTCCAATATTTATTAAAAGAGCTGAAGCAATATTCACAAACTCTTCAACTTCTGCTTCATAATCTGCCATAGCAGGACTTGCACCAATTGCTAAAGTTACATTTGCACAATCATTTACTGTAACATAGTTTGTAATGTGATGAATTAATGGGTTATGTTTTTTTGTATTATTTACAATATCAATTAAATTATCTATCAAAGTAATGCCTTAAAATATATTAATAAAGTAGCAATTCTATCACAAAGAAAAATGAAAAGCTAATTTATAATACTTTTTATAAAAAAACTATACAATACGCAATGAAATTTTTAATAACTTCTTTAATATTTTGTACTCTTTTTGTTAATATGCAAGCAAGTACACTAAACTTATCTATGAGTTCAAGTCCAAGTAGATTAAATCCTATTTTAGCAAATGATAGTGCAAGTGGTGAAATATCTGATTGGCTTTTTAATGGTCTTTTTAAATATGATAAAGATGGAAATATAACAACTGAAATAGCATCTTCATACACTTTTGAAACACCAACAAAACTTATAGTTAAACTAAAAGATAATGTTTTATGGCATGACAAAGAAAAATTATCTTCAAAAGATGTAGTTTTTACTTATGAACAAATAATAAGTCCAACTGTTTTTAACTCTATAAAATCAAATTTTAGTGAAGTTGCTAGTGTAAAAGCTCTTGATGATTTAACTCTTGAAATAATCTATAAAAAACCATATTTTAAAGCCTTAGAAATTTGGATGGTTGGTCTTTTACCATACCATATATTAAAAGATGAAAAAAATCTTATGACAAGTAGCTTTAATAAAAATCCAATAGGTACAGGCTCTTATAAATTAAAAGAGTTTAAAACTGGACAAGATATAGAACTTATTGCAAATGATGATTTTTTTGAAGGTCGTCCTAAAATTGATAGGATTTTATATAAATTTTTACCAGACCCCAATACATCTTTTTTGTATCTTAAACAGAACAAACTTGATATTGGAAGCCTTACTGCTATGCAAGTATCAAGACAGTTAGATAGTAGCTTTAAAAATAATTTTGAAATTTTAAATAGACCTAGTTTTGGATTTACATATTTAGGATTTAATTTAGAAAATCCCAAATTTAAAGATATTAAAGTAAGACAAGCTTTATCATTTGCTATAAATCGACAAGAGCTAGTTGATATTTTGTTTTTTGGATATGGAGAGGTTTGCAATGGACCATTTATGCCAAACTCTTTTGCCTACAATGATGATGTAAAACCAATAAAACAAGATTTATTAAAAGCAAAAGCTTTGTTAAAAGAGGCTGGATATGATGAAAAAAAACCTTTAGTTTTTGAAGTGGTTACTAATACAGGAAATGATATAAGAGTAAACACTGCACAAATCCTGCAATATCAACTCTCAAAAATTGGTGTCCATATGAAAATAAGAGTTATGGAGTGGCAAGCATTTTTAAATACAGTTGTTCATCCACGAAAATTTGAAACTGTACTTTTAGGATGGTCTTTAGCTTTGATGCCAGATGCTTATCCTTTGTGGCATAGCAAAAGTGCAAAACTAGGTGGATTTAACCTAGTAAATTACAAAAATGAAAAGGTTGATGAATTAATAGAAAAAGGAAGTGGAACTATAAATAAAGATGAACTTGGTGCAATTTATAAAGAGATTTTTAAAATTGTTGCCAATGATTTACCATATCTATTTTTGTATATTCCAGATGGAATAACTGCTATAAATAAAAAAATAGAAAATATTGATCCAGCATTTATAGGTATTATGCACAATCAAAAAGATTGGGAAATAAAAGAGTAAGGAAGATTTTTATGAGCAAAAAAGATAAAATTATTTTGTTTGATTTAGATGGAACACTGATTGATTCAACAGATGCAATAACTGATACATTTTTACATGCTTTTTCAAAACATAATTTTGATTTTAAAGGAACTATTGAAGATATAAAGATTCAAATTGGATATCCACTTGATATTATGTTTGAAAATTTGGGTGTAGATAGAAAAATAGTTTGGGATTTCGTAGATAGTTATAAAATGCGATATAAAGATATTTCAGTTGCACAAACACTACTTTTGGAAAATGCTTTTGAAGCAGTTACTCTAGCTTCAAAATTTGCAAGGCTTGGAGTGGTTACTACAAAAACAAGAATCTATTCAACTCCAATATTAGAAAACTTTGATATTTTAAAACATTTTGAAGTAATAATTGGAAGAGAAGATGTAGAAAACCCAAAACCTCACAAAGAGCCAATTTTAAAGGCTTTAGATGCTTTTGAATATGATGATAAAAAACATCAAGCATTTATGGTAGGAGATACAAAACTTGATTTAATCTCTGCTTCAAATGCCTCTATAAACTCTGTTGGAGTATTATGTGGTTACTCAAATGAAGAAGAACTTTTAAAATATACTAATATTGTAAAAAAAGACTCTTTAGAAGCTGTAAAACATATTTCACTACTTTAAATGATAAAAAATATTTTTCAAATGCTACTAGCTTTGTTGGTAGCTTTTTGTGGTTCACTTATTTTTATATATTTGCATCTTCCACTTCCTTGGCTTTTAGGAAGTATTTTTGCTACAAGTATATTAATAAGATTTCAAAAAATTCCAATACAAAGCCCAAAATTATTTTCAGCACCTGCTAGAATATTAATTGGTCTAGCAATTGGAAGTGCTTTTACTCCAGCAATTTTAAACTATATTCCACAATACACTATTAGTTTGCTTTTGGTTGTTCCATTTACTATTTTGGTTATATTTTCTGGAACATACTATTACTATAAAGTTTTAAAATATGATTTAAAAACCTCTTATTTAGGCTCAATGCCAGGTGGTGTTATTGAGATGGTTATAATTGGACAAGAGTTAAAAGCAAATACAGCAAAGATAACTTTAATGCAAAGTTCAAGACTCTTTTTTGTAGTTGTATCTTTGCCTTTTATTATTCAATATATTTTTCAAATAGACATTCGTGGTAACCAGCTTTTAACAACACCAATAAAAGATATAGATATGTTTGAGTTCTTATATATCTATGTTTTAGCAGTTTTTGCAGCACTGTTTGCAAAAAAGATAAAACTAACAGCTGCATATTTGATTGGTCCTATGATTATAAGTATTATTTTATATTCAGGCGGATTTGTAACTACACATATACCAGATGAGTTACTTAAATTTATTCAAGTTGTTTTTGGCTCAATCATAGGTTTTACATTTAAAAATGTTGATTTAAAAACTATTTTTAACACTTTAGTTGCTACTTTGGGACATTTTGTTATTTTAATAATCTTGTGTGGAGTTTTTATTTTTATTATTCACCACTTTTTTGGTTTTACTACTTTAGATATATTACTTGCTTTTGGACCTGGTGGTCAAACTGAGATAAATTTAATAGCCCTTTTAGTTGGTGCAAATTTACCTTATATAACTTTGCACCATATTGTAAGACTATTTTTGGTTATGAATATTGCGCCAATTATTGCTAAAAGGTTAAGGTAATTAATAATTTAAAAATCAAAAACTACTCAATAAGATATTTATACTCTCTTCAAAAGCTCTGTTTGTAGCTTGTACAAAACCATAAGCATTGTTCGATTTGCATAATACTTTTTTATCAAAATTAAAAGATTTTACTATCTTTTCATCTTTTACTAAATCAAATTTAAGTTTTAAAACTGCATAAGATTTATCTTCTTCAAAAGTTTGATAAAGTTTTATAACTTCAGTTTTTAAACTATATTCATGCTCGATTTTTTTATCTTTTAAAACTACATTTTCAAAAATATTACTTGTAATAAAAGAATCTGTCAATTGATTATAAATCATATTTGAAGGCAGATTTATCCATCTATTTTGTGCATACTCTTCAAATAAATATGGTTTTGTACTATAGAAAATAGATGTTAGATTAAAACTTCTATTTACATTTACCTCTTCAATTAAAATTGATTTTACTTTTGAAACCTCAGCTTTTTTTTGAGTTTTAAAATCTATTCCATAATGATTTATAGATAAACTCTCTTGTTTTAATCCACATCCACTAAATATAAAAAATATTATAAAAACTAAAAAAGTACTTTTGCTTGAAAACAAGATTTTATTTTGTTTCATTATCTTTTTCTCCTGGTCCATATTTTATTACCTTTTGTTTAAATATCAAATCACTTGGGCTTTCATTTAGATTATTCATTAAGTCTTGAGTTTGATTTAAAGTATTATCAAGATTTTTTAAAACTGTTTCTAAATTATTAATACTCTCTTGAGCCATCCCTTTTATATCAAAATTTCCTTTGTCAAAATCCTCTTTCATCTTTGTTGTTAATGCTTTAAAATTATCAGCTGAAGTTTTTACACTAATAAAAGATGAGCTTCCAATAGTAGCAAAGTTTTTCATACTAAGTAAAAGTTCATCAATATTACTTTGATTTTTTACTAAATAATCAGAAAACTTTTCAATATTTGCCATACTTTTTTGGCTATTTTCAAGAAGTATTGAGAAGTTTTTTAAATTATCTTCATTTAAAACATCTCTAAAAGAGTGAAGTAAAAAAGTAAGCTCTTTTGTAATATCTTCAGTCGAATCAACAAGATTACTCAAAGCTGATTTTTTTGAATTTATTATTTTTAGACCATATTTATTTTCTTCCAAAGGTTTTGCTTCACTACTTCCACCTTTTAACTCAACATATTTAAGTCCAGTTATCCCAAGATTCCCCAAAATTGCATAGTTATCATCTTTTATTGGAGTTCCTTTTTGAATCTGTATTTCTACTTCAATTTTTTCTGAATTATGAGGACTTATTTTTATATACTTTACAAGTCCTACATCAAAACCTTTATATTTTATAGGTGAACCTATATTTAATCCAGAAATAGACTCATCAAAATAGATATAATAAGTATCATATTTTTTATCTTCTAAACCATATTTTCCCAACCAAAATATTGCAAGAATTAGTAAAAAAGATATTACACTTACAAATAAACCTATTCTAAAAAAATTAATTCTTGTATCCATTAATCTGCCTTTTTATGTGTTAAAAATTCTTTTATAAACTCATCTTTAGAACTCATAGCTTCAGTTATATTACCATCAAATATCTTCTCTTTTCTTATAATTATAAACCTATCAAGAACTGTTTTTATTGTCTCTAAATCGTGAGTTATTATAACTGTTGTAATATTTAGATTTTTCTTTAAATATAGCAAAAGCTCATTTACACTTTGTGTACTAGCAGGATCTAATCCACTTGTTGGCTCATCCAAAAATAGAAGTTTTGGTTGCATTGCAAGACTTCGTGCAAGGGCAACTCTTTTTTTCATTCCACCACTAAGCTCACTTGGATATAGTTTTGCTGTATGTTTTGGAAGTCCAACTATATCTAAATTTGTGTAAGCAATTTTTTCTATCAAATCGTTTGGTAAATTTGTGTACTCTTTTAACATCACACTTATATTTTCAATAACATTTAAAAAAGAGTATAAAGCACCAAATTGAAAAAGATAAGAAAAATTTAGCTTCAAGCTCTCTAAATCATCTATTCCTAATTTTGAAATATCTTTATTAAAAATCTCAATTTTACCTTTTTGTATCTGATTTAGCATAACTATTTGTTTTACCAAAACACTCTTTCCACTTCCACTTCCACCTAAAACTCCAAATATTTCACCCTCTTTTACACTAAAAGATATATCATTGTGTACAATATTATCTCCAAAAGCTGTGTGAAGATTTGAAACTTTTATTATTTCCATCTTATATTCCCATTTGAGTAAATATTACAGAGAAAACTGCATCTAGTAAAATAACCACAAATATTGCATTTACAACACTTATTGTTGTATATTTTCCAATACTTGTAGTATTATTTTCAACTTGAAAACCTCTAAAACAACCAATAATTGCTATAAAAAATCCAAAAAATAGAGCTTTAAATACTCCCAATAATAAATGTTTTACAGGAACTTCATTTTGAAGTCTATTTATAAACTCTATATATGTGATATCTAAACTTGTATATGCGATTACCATTCCACCCATTACTCCAACAATATCTGCAAAAAATACCAAAAGTGGTAAAGATATACACAAAGCAAAAATTCTAGGAATTGTTAAAAATATTATTGGCTCAAAATTCATAGTTCTCATAGCATCTATCTCTTCTGTTATTTTCATAGCACCTATTTCTGCTGTGTAACTACTTGCACTTCTTCCAGCTATTACAATAGCAGTTACAAGTGGCGCTATCTCCCTAAACATAGTGATACTTATCATCTCAACTACAAAAATATTTGCCCCAAACTTTTCAAGCTGAACTGCTCCTTGGTATGCAATAACAACTCCAACCAAAAAAGCAGTCACAGCAACAATCAAAAGTGCATCTACTGCTGATGTTTCAATATATTTTAAAGTAGCTTTAAATCTAATCTTTTTTGGATTAACTACTAAATAAAAAAGGAAATAAAAAACTTTTCCTAGAAAATCTATAAATAGTTTTGTAGATTTTAATATATCATATACTTTTTTTCCAACATTTTCAAAAAATCTATTTAATATCTTTTTCTCTTTAAGAAACTCATTTTGATAATGTTTTTGATAAAACTCAAAAATTTGCTCATACTTTTCAAAGTTCAAATATGAAATATTTTTAATTCTAAATTTCTTAAAAAATGATATTAAATAAATAATAGCAATACTATCAAGCTCTTTTAAATCCTGAAAATCTATATACATTTTTTTATTTGGATGAAATTTTAAGCTTTTAATCTCTTCTATAATAGTTGGAATAGTCTCTTTATTCCAACTATTTAAAAGATTTAACTTATATCCATCTTCTAATTTTTTTAAAATAAAATATTCTGTACTTTTCATAATTTTCGCTATTTTCTCTTTTAAATTAAAATAGTTTATATTATCCAAAATTTACAAAAATAATCTTTTTTAAGAAAACTATCTTTAAATTTCTTTAGCTATAATCACTCAAAAATTAAAATATATTCAAAGGATTTTTTATGCCACTATTAGATAGTTTTAGAGTTGATCACACAATTATGCCAGCACCTGCAGTTAGAGTTGCAAAAGTTATGCAAACACCAAAAGGCGATGCTATTACAGTTTTTGATTTAAGATTTTGTAAACCAAATGAAAAGATGCTAAGTGAAAAAGGTATTCATACTTTAGAGCATCTGTTTGCTGGATTTATTAGAAACCATTTAAACTCTCCTACAGTTGAAATCATAGATGTTTCTCCAATGGGTTGCAGAACTGGATTTTACATGAGTTTAATAGGAACTCCAAAAGAAGAAGAGGTAGCAACTGCTTGGAAAAAATCTATGGAAGATGTGCTTAAAGTTGAGAAACAAAGTGATATCCCAGAACTAAATATTTTCCAATGTGGAACTTGTGCTATGCACTCGCTAGATGAAGCAAAAGATATTGCAAGAGATATTTTAGCTTCAAATATTGGAGTTATGTCAAATGAGAAACTATTTTTAAGTGAAGAGAAATTAGAGAGTTTAGGAAACTAATTTGCTAGAAGATAGACTGGTTACCACAAATGATGGTAGCCATACACTTTTCTCTTTAAAATATAATCAACACTTTCATAGCACAGAAGATGGTGGATTTAGTGAAGCTTTGCATAAGCATATTATTCCAGCATTTTCGCACTCTTATAATAAAAAAGAGTTAAATATTTTAGATATCTGTTTTGGTTTGGGTTACAATAGTTTTGCAACTATCTTTTATATTTTAGAAAACAAACTTGATATTAAAATAAATATCTACTCTCCAGAGCTTGATTTTGATTTAATAAACTCTTTACAAAACTTCTCATATCCAAAAGAGTTTGAAAAGTTTAAAAATATTATAGATGAACTATCACTCAATCAAAAATATGAAGATGAGAAGATAAAAATAGAGCTTTTTATAGGCGATGCAAGAGAGTATCTAAAAACTTTTCCAAAAGATTTTTTTGACATAGTTTATCAAGATGCTTTTTCAAGTGAGGTAAATAAAGAACTTTGGACAAAAGAGTATTTTGAAGATATTTACAAGATTTCAAAAGAAGACTCTATTTTAACAACTTATGCAATCTCTACAAATATAAGATTGTCTATGTACGAAGCTGGATTTTATATCTATGAAACAAGACCAACAAAAAGAAAAATAACCCTTGCTTTTAAAAATAAGCAAGAAGTTATTGGGAAATATATAGATATGGAGTTAAAAAAAATTAGAAATAAAAACGCAAAAGCCCTATTTGATAGCTTTATTTAATTTTTTTTTCAATATAATGCAAACTCAATAAAACAACAGGAAAATTCATGAGAAACTTTTTAAAAATATTTATCTTGCTTTTAAGTCCAATAATTGCCCTTGCTTACAGTGATGCAAACGTTTTTCAAAAAATTGAAAAAGATTTAGACTCAATTATTGTAAAAGACTTAAACAAAAAACAGTTAATTTTTCAAAAAGATGCAAATCAACTAATAAGACCTGCTAGTTTAACAAAAATTATGACATCAATAATAGCCATTGAAAGTGGTAAAATGGATAGTGTTGTTACAATTACTGCTGAGATGAAAAAAGTTGAACCTACAATCATGAATTTTAGAGTTGGAGAGAAGTTTTACTTGAGAGATTTAGTAAATGCTGCTATGATAAAATCAGCAAATGATGCAGCAAATGCTATTGCAATTTATCTTGGAAATGGAAGCAAACAAAAATTTGTAACTATGATGAACACAAAAGCAAAAAAACTAGGTATGATAAATACTAATTTCGAAAATCCTTGTGGTTTTGATGCTCCAAATCACAAAAGTACTGCCAGTGATTTATTAAAACTTACAGAATACTCTATCAAAAATAGTACTTTTAATAATATTGTAAAAAAAGAGAGTTATAGTTTTAAAGCAATAAATACTAAAAGATCTTACTTTGCACATACTAGTAATAAACTTCTTCCAAAAGAGAAATATATGATTGGAGTTAAAACTGGTTATACAAGTAAAGCTGGACCTTGTCTAATTGCAAGAGCAAAAGAAGGGAAAAAAGATATTTTGCTAGTAATGCTAAATTCTCAAAATAGATGGGCAAATACAAAACTAGCTTTAGATACAGTTTTAGATAAAAGATAGATTACTAAATATTAGTCAATCTATCTAAAATATATTTTTGTAAATCTCTTTTTGAAACCTCTTCTCTCATAGCCTCTTCAAAAATCTCATTTACTTTATTAGCATACTCTTCATAATCAAAAAAAGGGAAATGTAAACTCCAAGCCTTTTTTAATCTACTTTTTGTCATCTCTTTTTTTACAATATCTTTAAAATAGTTAAATCCCATAAATATAAGTGCTGTGATAATCATCCCACCAACAATTGATATATGTGCATCTATTTTTGCCAACAATTTATGCGTAAGAAGAGAAATAGGTAGAAGAACTGCTAAAACTAACCAAACATAAACAAGATAAGCCCTTGTTAATCTCAGTCTAAATCCTAATCTTGAACTATCAACTTCCATATCATTTCTGTATTGAACTGAAGCAACCAACATATCTTTTAATAAAATTGGTTGTTTTGAAGTTGCATAAATATAATTCAATATGTAGTTTTTAATATTTTTTTCTCTATTCATAATATTTCCTCAAATAAATTGTCACAATTCTATCTTAGTTTGCTATAATAATTGTTAAAATTTTAAAGCTAAGGTGGATTTTGAAAAAGATATTTATTCTTATTTTACTTTTCAAATACCTATATTCTACAGATTTACAAAAAGTTTCGCTTCAACTTATGTGGCTTGACCAGTTCCAGTTTGCTGGATTTTATATAGCAAAAGAGAAAGGCTTTTATCAAAAAGTTGGACTTGATGTTGAGTTTAAAAAATTTCAAAATGAAACAAATGTGTTGCAAGAAGTTACTCAAAATAGAGCAACTTTTGGACTTGCTTCTAGCTCTTTAATAGTGCATAAATCAAATGGTGCAGATATATCTATATTTGGAGCTATTTTTCAAACTTCACCTCTTGTGATTTTGGCTTTAAAAAATTCAAATATAAACTCTATTAAAGATTTAAAAGATAAAAACTTAATGATTGCAGATGAACAACTATATTTTGCAAATTTACAAGCTATGTTTAGTAGCCAAAACTTTGATATTAAATCTGTAAAACTAATTCCTCACTCTTTTAATGTTGATGATTTAATAAATAAAAAAGCTGATTTAATGGCTTCTTATACTACAAATGAACCTTTTTTACTAAAAGAAAAAGGTTATGAAAGCAAAATTTTCTACCCAAAAGATTATGGATTTGACTTTTATGAAAATATTATGTTTACAAATAGTGAATTTGCAGAAAAAAACCCAAAAATTGTATATGATTTTTATAAAGCTTCAATAGATGGTTGGAAATGGGCATTTGAAAATATTGAAAAAAGTGTTGATATTGTTTTTGAGAAATATAATCCACTAAATAAAAGTAAAGAGGCATTACTTTTTGAAGCAAATGAGATAAAGAAAATTATTTTTGATAAAAACGGAGATATTGGAACAATTTCTAATGAAAAAATGAACCTAATATTAAATACATATAAGGTTATGGGTTTAATAAAAAATGATATAGATTTAAAAAGTTTTGTTTTACATAATAGTTTTCAAAATGAACTAAATAGTGAAGAAAAAGAGTATTTAAAAACAAAAAAATCTTTTACTTATTGTTCTCATAACGATTTAATGCCATTTGAAGCTATTTTGAATAATAAACATATTGGAATTATAGAAGAGTATCTTGTAGAAATTTCAAAAAATTTAGATATAGAATTAAATTTTGTACCAACTTTAAATTGGCATGAAAGTTTTGAAAAAGTTGTAGAAAATAAGTGTGATATCTTAACAACAATTGCAGATAAGAAAAATAGAGAAAAGCTTTTTAATTTTACAAATCCTTATCTGGATTTTCCTTTTGTGATTGCTACAGATATTTCTAAACCTTTTATTGAAGATTTAAAAACTCTAAAAAGAGTTAAAATTGCTCTTGTGAAAGATTTTGCAACAAGCAATATAATAAAAAATAGATATAAAAATATCAATTTCGTAGAGTATCCAAATCTTTATGAAGCTTTAGAAGCTGTAAGAAAAGGTGAAGTTTATGCTGCTATTGACTCTCTTGCTGTTATTGGATATGAGATACAAAATCATTTTGTAGGAGATATCAAAGTATCTGGGAAAATAGATGAAAATCTAAAACTTTATATGGCAACAAATATTGAAAATAAAACTCTTGCCTCGATTTTAAATAAGGCTTTGAATTCAATAAACGAAAATCAGAAACATGAATTTTTTAATAAATGGGTATATATAAACTATCAAAATAGTATTGATAAAGATGCAGTTCTTAAGTTATTTATTTTAATTTTAGCTATATTTTTTATTCTAGCTATTATTTATAGAGCTTATTTACTCAAAAAAACAAATCAAGAATTAGAAAATAGAGTTGCTTTTGAGATAAAACAAAATGAAGAGAAAAATGGAATTCTTTTACAACAATCAAAAATGGCAGCAATGGGTGAAATGCTTGAAAATATAGCTCATCAATGGAGACAACCACTATCAACTATTGGTATTTGTACTTCAGGAATGGAGCTTAAAAAGAATCTAAATATGCTAGAGGATAAAGATTTCTATGATTCATTAAATCATATAAAATCTTCTGTATTATACTTAAGCAATACTATTGAAGATTTTAGAAGCTTCTTAGATAAAGATAAAGTTTTATCTAATGTAAATATAAACCATTTAGTACAAAAAGTACTCGATATTTTAAATCCATCTTTACAATCTCATCATATTGAAGTTATAAAAAATATAGATGATTTTGAGTTTTCAACTATTGAAAATGATTTAATTCAAATTTTAATGAATATTATTACAAATGCAAAAGATGCTTTAAAAAATTTAAAAAATGAAGAGCCAAGATATATTTTTATTAATATTTCTAAAAATCAAAAAAATATAGTTATTGAAATTTTTGATAATGGAATGGGCATAAAAGATGAGATTATATCTAGAATTTTTGAACCATATTTTACAACAAAACATAAATCTCAAGGTACAGGAATTGGTCTATATATGTCAAAGATTTTGGTGGATAATAATCTAAAAGGTACTATTTTTGTAGAAAACTATAAATTCTTATATAACAATATAGATTATAAAGGTGCAAAATTTAATATTTTGTTACCTATTAACCTTGATAATAAGTAGATTTAAGAAGTAAACTTCTTAAATCTAAACATTATAATAGTTTGCCTCTTTGTTGTGAACAACAATTGCACAAGTAGTTTGCTCAGGGTGCATTTGGAATGTTTCACTAAGTTCTATTCCATATTTTTCAGGATTAAGTAGATCAAAAATATCTCTATTTTGTGATAATTCAGGACAAGCTGCATAGCCTGGAGAGTATCTACAACCAACATACTGTTTCATTTGAACATCACTTAATTTATGCCCCTCTTTAGGAACAATATCCCAATCAAGTCTTATTTGCTTATGTAAAACCTCAGCTAAAGCTTCAGCTAGTTCAACTCCAAGACCGTGAATTTGATAATATTTTGTAAACTCTCCACGATCATAAAACTCCCTTTCATAATCACTTATTTTAAGTCCAGCACTTGCAAGTGTAAATCCTACAACATCTAATCTATCATTTGCAAAAAAGTCAGCTATACATCTAAAAGGTTTTCTTTTTTGTCTTGGAAACTCCATCACTTTTATAGCTTCACTTAAAGGTGGAACATTTTTTGCCTCTTCAAGATTATTGTAAATATATTTTTTATCAAAAATATATAGCTTATTGTCATGAGATATACAAGGATAATACTCATATATAGCAATTGGTTCAAATATATTTTTTGAAATAAGTTCATCTTTTAAAGAGTAATAAAGTGGTTCAACAACATCTTTTTCATACTTCATAAATGCTTCAGGTGTCTGTTTTCCTCTTTTATATCCCCATCTTTGTCTAAATAAAACTCTGTGATTTATCCAAGAAAATATCAACTCTTTATCTAACTCATCTCCAGTTTTTGCAACTTTATTCCAATATGGAGGAACTATAAACTCTCTTTTTGGCATAGAGATCTCTTCATAAGGAGGAATTATAACCTCCTCTTTTTCAACTCTATCGCTTGTATCAATTTTTTCAATTAAATCAGCAGCTAGTTTTGTATCAAGCTCTCCACCTTTTTCAATTCTTTGCATAGATACAACACCATCAAAAGCATCTCTACAATAAAAAATAGCTCCATCATAAATTGGTCTACAATAATCATCAACAAAGTTTTTAGTTAAAGCAGCACCACCAAGCATAACTGGAATTTTTATTCCAAGTCTTTGCATCTCTTCAAGATTCTCTTTCATTACAGCTGTACTTTTTACAAGTAGTCCACTCATTCCAATAGCATCGGCGTTGTGCTCTTTGGCAGCTTCTAAAAATTGATTTAAATCAGCTTTTATTCCAATATTTACTACTTTAAATCCATTGTTACTTAAAATAATATCAACTAGATTTTTACCAACATCGTGAACATCACCTTTAACTGTACCAATTACAACAGTAGTTTCAGTACTTTTTTCTTGTTTTGGTAAATATGGATTTAAAGCATCAACAGTAGCTTTCATAGTTTCCGCACTTTGAAGTACAAATGGAAGTTGCATTTGACCACTTCCAAATAGCTCTCCAATTATTTTCATTCCATCAATTAGCCACTCATTTACAATTAATTCAGGAGCTATAGTATCTTTTAGCTCTAAAACTAAAGGAATCATCCTCTCTTTGTCACCATCTAATAAAAGTTTTTTAACTTTTTCAATAGGTTCCATTTTTTGATACTCTTCATCACTTTGTTCATCTTGAGATTCAACATTTGAAAAGTGTTCTATAAATTTAAATAATGGGTCACCATTTTCTTGGTTATTAAATATTAGATCATCACAAGCTTTTTTATCTTCAGGGCTTATTTTATTTAGTGGAACAATATGCTTAACATTTACAATAGCAGTTGTAAGTCCTGCTTTTACACAGTGATCTAAATATATTGAGTTTAAATAAATTCTTGCATTTTGAGATAAACCAAATGAGATATTAGAAAGTCCCAAAGTTGTTCCAACTTCGCTATGAAGAAGTTGGAATTCTCTAATAGCTTCCATAGTCTCAATTCCAGCTGTTCTATACTCATCATCACCCGAACCAATAGTAAATGTAAGCATATCAAAAACTAAATCAGCTGGATCAAATCCATGTCTATTTACACATAAATCAAAAATTCGTTCTGCAACTTCTAGTTTTCTCTGTTTTGTTTTTGCCATTCCAATCTCATCAATCACAAGGCAAACAAGTGCTGCTCCAAATCTTTTTGCTAATTTACAAACTTCATCAAACTTCTCTTCGCCATCTTCAAGATTAACTGAGTTTATAATACATCTTCCACCTATTTGTTTTAAAGCAGCTTCTAGTGCTTTTATTTGAGTAGAGTCAGGCATTAGCGGAAGTGAAATTTTTTGAGAGTATAAAGATACAACTTTATCCATATCGCCAGTTTCATCACGACCTGCAAAACCAACACTCACATCAATTACATGAGCCCCTGCACGAACTTGTTGTTGAGCAACACTTAAAGTTCCTTCATAATCATTTGCTTTTAAAAGTTCTCTAAAAGCTTTACTTCCAGTTGCATTACTTCTCTCACCAATAAGTAGTGGTGCTGGTTCTTGTTTTAGAGGAACAACATTAAATAGTGAAGCAAGTGAAGCTTTTAAAAATCCACTAGGTTTTTTTGGAACAACACCTTTAACTGCATCACTTAAAGTTTTTATATGTTCAGGTGTAGTTCCACAACATCCACCTAAAAATGCAACACCATTAATATTTAAAAACTCTTTTTGTAAAGCTGTAAACTCATCTGGACCCATAGGATAAAAAGTTTTTCCACCTTTGTTTTGAGGAAGCCCAGCATTTGCATGAACTGAGATTGGAAATTTTGATACTTCACTTAAAGCTTTTACATGTTTTTGAACTTGAATTGGTCCAGTTCCACAGTTAAAACCTAAAGATAAGATATTAAATGGTTTTAAAATAGCTGCAATTGTTAAAGCATCTGTTCCAATTAACATTGTTCCATTTAACTCAATTGTAACGGAAACCATAATTGGAATATTTGGAGCTGTATCATTTAGTGCATGAAGTGCGGCTTTTATTTGAAGTGGATCTTGGCAAGTTTCAAGTAAAAAAACATCAGTTCCTCCATCAACTAAACCAGAAGCCATAGTTTTATAACCTTCATACATACTATCATAAGTAATATGTCCTAAAGATGGCAGTTTCGTTCCAGGTCCAATAGATGCTAAAACAAATTTTGGATCCTCTTTTGTGCTATATTTTTCACAAATCTTTTTAGCACTTATAGCTGCTAGCTTTGATAACTCATAACTTAAATGACCTATTTCATACTCATCTAAAACCCAAGGCATACTTCCAAATGTATTTGTGCTAATAAAATTTGCACCAGCAAGTGCGTAGTTTTCATAAATTGTCTCTAAAATATGAGGAGCTGTAAGATTTAAAAGCTCATTGCACCCTTCTAAATCTTTATTTTCATATTGCCAAAATTTACTCTCTATATCAACTGCTTGAAGCTGTGTTCCCATAGCTCCATCAATTATTAAAACTCTCTCTTTTATTAAATCTTCTATTTTTTCTTGCATATCATCTTCTTATATTTATTTAAAGTTTATATTATATTTTAAAATTGCTAAAAAGCTTGAATTAAAGCGTTACTACAATTTGTTTTTAAATTATCGATTAAGGTAATATAATATTTTTTATCAATTTTTGTAATATAAAATATAGTGTTATTTGTAGCAATAACTTCATAGCTAATATTTTTAACTTTTTGTGTAAACTCTTTTTCTTCTTTGGTTTTATCATTTAGAAAATTATCTAAATAGTTAGTTTTTGGTTCAAAAATAAAAACTCCATCTTTATTCCAGCCATAAAAAGCATCATTGTAAGGACTACAATTAAATGAAACTTCAATATTTTGTATATCAAAACTCTCTATGTAAGTATCAATCTCATCTATTTGATATTTTTTTACTATTTGTGGTTTATTTTCAAGCTCATTTAAATTTACTTCAAAATATCCATAATTTTTATTGATATATATCTCATTTAGATTTTTCAAATCATTTGTTTGTACTAAATACAATATATAACGAACATGGCTCAAAAGTTCTTCATCTATTGGCTCTTTTTTTATTGGTTCCAATCTATTTTGATTTACTGCACAAGAGCTAAAGAGTAATAATATAAAAATTAGTATTATGTTTTTTATCATTTTATTTCCAATATATTTTACTAATAGTACATTTTTTCATCTTAGAACTTATTTTAATTATCTTTTTGATAATATTGTTGATTAAAATCTAATTTTAGGATAATAAAAGCAATGACTGAATCAAAATATATATGGATGGATGGAGAGTTTACTCCTTGGAATGAAGCAAAAGTACACGTTTTAAGCCACACTTTACACTATGGAAATGGTGCAATTGAAGGTACAAAAGCATATAAAACTGTTGATGGAAGATGTGCGATATTTAAACTAAATGAACACACTCAAAGACTTTTAAACTCATCAAAAATGACATTAATGAATGTTCCATTTACTCTTGAAGAGTTAAATAAAGCTCAAGTAGAGTTACTACAAAAAAATGAACTAACAAATGGTGCATATATAAGACCACTTGTATATTTAGGGTATGGAGTTATGGGACTTTATCATAAAGATGCTCCAGTAAAAGTATCTATTTCAGCTTGGGAATGGGGTGCTTATTTAGGAGAAGAGGGTCTTAAAAAAGGTGTTAGAGTAAAAATTTCATCTTTTACAAGAACTCCAAATACTTCTGGTATGGGAAAAGCAAAATCAGTTGCAAACTATATGAATTCTCAAATGGCAAAATATGAAGCTGTTGAAGCTGGATATGATGAAGCACTTTTAAGAGATGACCAAGGTTATATTGCAGAAGCATCAGGTGCATGTTTCTTTATTGTTAAAGATGGAAAATTAATATCTCCACCAAATGACAACTCTTTAGAGTCAATTACTCAAGCAACTGCAATTGATTTAGCAAAAGATATGGGAATTGAGGTTGTTAGAAGAAGAATAACTAGAGAAGAGATTTATGTAGCTGATGAAGCTTTCTTTACAGGAACAGCAGCTGAGATTACTCCAATTAGAGAAGTTGATGCGAGAGTTATTGGAGCTGGAAGTAGAGGTCCTATTACAGAAAAGATTCAATCTGCATATTTTGATGTAGTAACTGGAAAAAATCCAAAATATACGAAGTATTTAACATATATTAACTAATTTTAAATATTATATTAGATTAAAAAAAATATAAGGAAGATTATGCCAATAGATAACGACTATTTTAAGAACAGACAACAAGGGAATAAACCAAGTGGTGGTGGAGGTGGAAATTTTCAACCACCATTTGAAACTCCAGAATTTTTCAAAAATTTTGGTAAAAAAGCAGGTATGCTCTACCTTGTAATTATACTAATTGGTGCACTATTTTTGTTTAAACCATTTGTTATTATTGAATCAGGACAAGTTGGTATTAAAGCAACAACAGGAAAATATGATAAAGAGCCTTTAAATCCAGGATTCCATTTTTATATTCCTGTAATTCAAAGGGTTATTGTTGTTGATACAAAAGTTAGACTTTTAACATATATGAACACTCAAAGTATTGGTTCTTTTGATCAAAGTATCAAAAATAACCCTGCAATAAATGTTTTAGATTCAAGAGGTTTACCAATCTCTATTGAATTAACAGTTCAATACAATATTATTGCAAGTGGAGTTCCTGAAACAATTGCAATTTGGGGACCATCTTGGGAAGATAAAATTGTAAATCAAGTTGTTGGAGAGGTTGCAAGAAGTGTTCTTGGTGGATACAATGCTGAAGTTCTTCCTATGAAAAGAAATGAAGTTGCTGAAAGTCTTGATAGATTAATAAAAGAGAAAGTTGCTGAAAGATCTAAGCAAGCAGTTGTAGTTGAATCTGTTCAGTTAAAAGAGATTGTTCTTCCTGAAAAAATTAAAGAGCAAATAGAAAAAGTTCAAATTGCAAATCAAGAAGCCGAAAGAGTAAGATACGAAGTTCAAAGAGCTAAACAAGAGGCTGAAAAAAGAGCGGCACTTGCAACTGGAGAAGCTGAAGCTAAAAGAATTGAAGCTCAAGGTAGAGCTGATGCTGTAGCTATTGAAGCAAAAGCACAATCTGCTGCAAATAAAGTTATTGCTGAATCTTTAACATCTAATCTTCTTCAAATGCAACAAATTGAAGTTCAAGGAAAATTCAACGAAGCTTTAAGAGAGAACAAAGATGCAAAGATTTTCTTAACACCAGGTGGTTCAACTCCTAATATTTGGGTTGATACAAAAGATAAAAATAGAGATACTGTAGTTAATCAAAAATAGTATGTAAATTTTAAAAGAGGTGGAGAATGAGAATAGTAGCTTTAATTTTATTATTACTATTTTCTAGTAACCACCTTTTTGCTGATTCAATAGAATCTGTTCTTAAAATAAAACCTCCAATAAAATATAATCAAAACCAAAAATATGACAAAATCAAAAAGTATGGTGACAATCAAAGTGATGGTGATAGCAAAAAATATGACTTTGGAATTGACATTGGTATAGATAAAGAGCTTATGACAATAGATAGGTTAAAAATTGATGTTGAAACAAAATTTAAAGGTATTAATTAGATGAAAAATATAGAAAAGATAGATTGGGCAAAAATGACAGATTTAATACCTGTTATAACTCAAGATAGTAGTTCAAATGAAGTTTTAATGCTAGGATATACAAACAAAGAAGCTTTAGAAATTACACTAAAAACTGGATATGCACACTACTTTAGTAGAAGTAAGCAAAGAATTTGGAAAAAAGGTGAAAGCTCAAATCACACTCAAAAAATAGTAAATATTTTCCTTGATTGCGATAACGACACTCTATTATTTAAAGTTGTTCAAGAAGGAGTTGCTTGTCATACAGGAAGAAAATCTTGTTTTTTTACAAATCTAGAAAATAGTGAAGTTGTTGAAGATGTAAAAGTTGATTTATCAAAAACATATAGCGTAATAGATAATTTATACCACACTATACAAAAACGAAAAAATGAAGATATTACAAAATCTTACACTGCAAAACTTTTAAATGGTAGCCAAAACTCTATGCTTAAAAAAATTGTAGAAGAAGCTGGAGAGTTTTGTTTTGCAATAAAAGATAAAAATGAAGATGAAGCAATATACGAAGCAGCCGATATTACATATCATGTTTTAGTAGCTCTTGCAAGTCTTAATATAAATCCTGATAGAGTAAAACAAGAGTTAGCAAGAAGATTTGAAATTTCGGGGATAGAAGAAAAAAACTCAAGAAACAGATAAAAATTATTAATATTTCTTATACAACTAAGTTGCATTTAATAATTGCTTGTTATAATGCTCGCAACAAAAACTAAAAAAGGAGTTTAAATGACAAATAGCTGTCAACACTGCTCTAAGAAAATACCAATTTCAAAAGTTTTTTGCTCTCCAGCTTGTAAAGAGAACTATTTTCAAAAAATTGCAATATCAGTTCCAAAACCTTTTGTAAAAAAATTATACTTTTTTTGTACAGAAGAGGAGAAAAGCTATGAAATCAAAACTTTTGCTAAAAGACACAATTGGCATGAAGAGTTAGTAATAGAAAAAGTAGAAGAATTATTCCAAGAGTATTATAAGTGTGGATAAATAGAAATTTAATTCTATTTAAATTAAAAGGAGAAGTTTTTATAACTTCTCCTTTTTTTTATATAAAATTTTTAGGTTTAAAGACTATTTTTTAGTGGCAACCACATCCAGAGCCACAACCACCACTTTTTTTAGCTTCATGTTCAGCTTTTATTTTTTTACCTTCAGTAGAACATGCACTAACCCCAGCTGGCATAATTGGCTGAATAGCTTCATTTGAAACTTCACCTTGATTTTCAAGCATAGATATAAGTTTACTTGCAGCCATCATATATCTTTTTGCACTTATTGATTCAGGTTCAAAATAAACTATTGGTTTTCCACTATCCCCACCAACTCTAATAGCAGGTTCAATTGGAAGATGAGCTAAAACTTGAGTATTGTACTGTTTAGCTAACTCATCACATGTTCCTGTTCCAAAAATATCAGATTCTGTGTTACATGATGGGCATATAAATCCACTCATATTTTCAACTATTCCAGCAACTGGAATATGAAGCTTAGAGAACATATCTAAAGATCTTCTACTATCATCTAAAGCTACATGTTGAGGAGTTGTTACATTTATTCCAGCACTTACAGGAACGCTTTGAGCAAGAGTTAATTGTGCATCTCCTGTTCCTGGAGGCATATCAATAAATAAAATATCTAACTCTTCCCATAAAATATCTCTTAAAAGCTGTTGGATTGCCTTCATAATCATAGCACCTCTCCAAATAACAGCCTCTCCCTCTTTCATTAAAATTCCCATAGACATAATATCTACGCCATAAGCATTTAAAGGTTTTGCTTTATTTCCTATTACTTCAACCTCTTTTCCATTTACTCCCATCATTCTTGGAATATTTGGTCCATAAATATCAGCATCTAAAATACCAACTTTTTTACCTTGCATAGCTGCTGCAATTGCAAGATTTACAGTTGTAGTTGATTTTCCAACTCCACCTTTACCAGAGCTTACCATTACAATATCTTTTATTTGTGGTGCGATGTTTTGACCACTTACGCTATTGCTTTTTTGTTGTTCCTCTTTTGGTTTATTAAAAACTAAATTAATATTTAAATTTGGAAGAGCTTTTGGAATCTCTCTTCTTAACTCATCTTCAACCTCTTTTGCTGTTGAAGTAATATCTAATAGTATTGTGCAAGAGTTTGCATCTAATTTAATATCTTTTACAAATCCAAAATCAATAATTGATTTTGAAAAACCTGGGTATTTAACACTTTGTAAAGCTTTTTTAATATCTTCTATACTCATTTTTAATCCTTTTTTATAGGTTCCCATATAAAAAAGGAACCATCTAATATAAACTACTTTTTAACGGAATTTATAAAAAATTCCCAAAAGTAGCAAAATTCTAAAGGGCTTCGAGAACGAAGCCTTATATCATAGGTTCCCATACAAAAAAGAACCTCCTCATAAATCGAGAAGTTATTATATTTTAATTAGGATAATTTTTGTCTTAAATTATCCTACCATATTATCTATTGCTTCACCATGTTCTTTTACAATTTTTTGAGTTATCTTGTATGAACAAAATTTTGGTCCACACATTGAGCAAAACTCTGCTTCTTTAAATACATCTTGAGGCAAAGTTTCATCGTGATACTCTCTTGCTCTATCTGGGTCTAAACAAAGTTCAAACTGTCTATTCCAATCAAAAGCATATCTTGCATCACTCATCTCATCATCAATATCTCTTGCACCTTTTCTTCCTCTTGCTATATCGGCACTATGAGCTGCAATTTTATATGCAATAATTCCATTTCTAACATCTTCAGCATTTGGTAATCCTAAATGCTCTTTTGGAGTAACATAACAAAGCATTGATGCTCCATGCCAACCACCAACAGCAGCACCAATTGCACTAGAAATATGATCGTACCCAGCAGCAATATCAGTTGTAAGAGGTCCTAAAATATAAAAAGGAGCTTCATGACAATACTCTTTTTCTATCTTCATATTTCGCTCAATTTGATTTAAAGGCACATGGCCAGGTCCTTCAATCATAACTTGTACATCTTTTTCCCAAGCTCTTAAAGTCAAATCTCCAAGAACTTTTAGCTCTCTTAGTTGTGCTTCATCAGATGCATCAGCTAAACATCCTGGTCTTAAACTATCACCCAAAGATAAAGATACATCATACTTTCTACAAATATCTAATATTTTATCAAAAGCTGTATTAAATGGATTCTCTTTATGATAGTGCATCATCCATGCAGCCATCAAACTTCCACCTCTTGAAACTATTCCCATCTTTCTTTTTGCAATATGAGGCATAAACTCAAGTAAAAATCCAGCATGAATTGTGAAATAAGAAACACCTTGTTGCGCTTGTCTTTCAATTACTTCAAGCATTTTTTCAATACTTAAATCCTCTATTTTATCTTTTACATCATGTAAAATTTGATAAATAGGAACTGTACCAATTGGAACTGTAGAGTGAGCTATAACAGCCTTTCTAATCATATCCAAATCTCCACCTGTACTTAAATCCATAATAGTATCAGCACCATACTTTAAACAAACATCAACTTTCTCAATCTCTTTGCTAGCATCACTTGCTAGTGCTGAACTTCCAATATTTGCATTTATTTTACAAGAACTTGCAATTCCAATAGCCATAGGAATTTGATTTGTATGATTTACATTTGCAGGAATTATAAGTCGTCCACGTGCAATTTCACTTCTTATAAATTCAGCATCAAGATTTTCAACTTTTGCAACATACTCCATATGAGGAGTAATAATGCCTTGTTTTGCATAATACATTTGAGTTCTTACTTTATCGTTTTTATGTTCTTCTAACCATTTTTGTATATTTTGCATTTTTGCTCCTAAATTAATATTATTTTCTTTATTGCTAAGACAAATTTTGAGCAAAAAAAAAGTACTCTCCGAAGAAAGTACTTTTTATTAAATTTTATCCATTTTAAACTATGAAATTTAATTTTTAAATTTACTTCCTACGCTGGTCTTAACCATCAGGTTCAAAGGGTCAGGTTTTACCTTCTCAACGCCAAAGCGTCCCCCCGCAATAAAAAAACTATTCTAGCATAAAGAATGATTAAAAACATATTAATTCTCTTTTAAAGCTCAATTATCCCTTAGTAGATATAATATAAGTTACAATTTTATATAATGATTTTTATTTCATATTAGGTTTTTAGGAAAAATGATAAAAAATTTTGCAAAATATATACAAAACTTACCAACTTTACCAGAAATCATAATAGATTTAGATAGTTTTAGAAAATCAAAAAATAGAAATTTTAAACAACTTGCTATGATTATAAAAAAAGATAAGAGTCTTCATTTAGATATTTTAAAAGTTATGGATTTTCAAATATTTGATTTTTTGAATAAACCAAAAAATATACATAATTTTATTTTAATTACTAGTTTAGAGTTTGTTTGTGCATTAGCAACATCTTTATCTTTTTGTAGAAATATAAAAACAAATCTATTTTCATATGCTGCCACTTTTGATGATTTTTTATATTCAAATACTCTTTCAATGCTAATTGTTGAAATGTGGTTAAAAAAGAGTGATAAAAAGTTAAAAGATGAACTTCTTATTCCAGCATTTTTACAAGATCTGGCAAAACCTTTTATCTCTCAAGCAATAAGTGAAAATAAACTAACCGAACAGTTCTTAAATGAAATAAAAAACTCAAATATGAGTAAAGCTGAAGAGAAATTTATAGGATTTAATTCTCAAAGAATAAGCTCTACTATACTTAAAAATTGGGGTTTAAGTCACAATATTATATTTCCAATTTTATTTTCAAAAGATTTAAAAAATTGTCCAGATGAATTTAGACTAAAAGCTCTTATTTTGAATATTGTTAGCATTGTTTCAAATTTAAGAGAGCCTCTATTAGATTCAAATATAAAAAAAGCAATTAATGAAATTGAGTTATTTGGGTTAAATAGCGATACATTTTTAAGTACAATAAGTAACATAAATGATAATATAAAGAGCAATTCTTAAAAGTATTATAAGTAACATTTAGCTACTATATGTAACTTTTTTACTCAAAGGTTTATAATTGAAAGATATTACTTTAGTTGTTTTATGTGCTGGAAACTCTACAAGATTTGATAATTTATGTAAAAAACAGTGGATTAGGATTGACAATGAACCTCTGTGGTTAAATGTTACAAATAGATTAACTTCTTTTTCTAATTTTTCAAAAACTATTGTCGTTTCACATAAAGATGAGTTAAGCTACATGAAAAACTTTAGTGATGATTTTATTTATGTTGAAGGTGGAGATACAAGACAAAATTCTATAAAAAATGCTTTAGAATTTGTTGATACACCTTATGTAATGATAAGCGATGTTGCACGTGCTTGTATTAGCAAAAATATTATCTCTGATTTAATCCAAAATAAAAACAAAGCCTCTTGTATAGTTCCAATTTTAGATGTAAGTGATACTGTTATATTTGAAAAAAATACTATTAATAGAGAAAATGTAAAACTTATTCAAACTCCTCAGTTATCAAATAGCGATATTCTAAGAAAAGCAATTTCAAAAGATATTGAATTTACAGATGAAAGTAGTGCTATAAAAAATATAGGTGAAGATATATTTTATATAAAAGGTGATATCGCTAGTAAAAAACTAACTTTTTTTGAAGATATTTCACAAATTCCATGTCTAAAAGCTCCAGCTAAAACACAATTTGTTGGAATTGGATATGATATTCATAGCTTTGAAGATAAAAAAGAGATGTTTTTAGGTGGTGTAAAATTGCCATATAATTATGGATTTAAAGCTCACAGTGATGGCGATGTTTTAATCCACTCTTTAATTGATGCCCTTTTAGGTGCTATTGGTGGTGGTGATATTGGAGAGTTTTTTCCAGATACTGATGATAAATTTAAAGGAATCGACTCAAAAATACTTTTAAAAAAAATTATAAGTTTTGTAAATAATGTTGGATATGAGCTTGTAAACATTGATATTACAATAATTGCTCAAAAACCAAAAATAAATCCTCATAAAAATGAGATAAAAAGTAGTTTATCAAAACTTTTAAATCTTCCAAAGCAATTTATAAATATCAAAGCATCAACAGCTGAAAAATTAGGTGCTGTTGGAAGAGAAGAAGGAGTAGTTGTACAAGCTATGACAAATTTAAGATATTACGATTGGACTAAATAAAATGAATATACTAATAATTGAAAATGAAGTTTATCTAGCACAGAAAGTTGTTTCAAGACTTCTTGATGATGGTCATAACTGTGATTTTGTAGAAAATGTAAATCTTGAAAATTTAACAAAAGAGTATGATATTGTACTCCTTTCAACATCAATATCAAGCTCTATCGTAAAAGGTGTTATTAAAAAATATGGTCAAAATTCAATAATACTTCTTTTAGTATCTTATATTTCAGATGAAACTGTAACAAACCCTATTAAGGATGGAGCAAAAGATTATATTATGAAGCCATTTTTAATGGATGAATTAGTTAGAAAGATTTATCACTATAAAGAGTGTAGAGCTATAAGAAGAGAGCTTAAAGTATTAAAAGATTATTTCGAATTTACTATGAGTGATATTGATATAAAAGATGTATTAGTTCCATTTTCGTTCCCCTTATTAATAGAGACAAATTTTCAAAGCTATGCTGATAAACTTGTTTTTGAAATCGCAAAAAAAGTAGATTTACCAATAAAATTTATCTCCTTATCTTCAGCAAATTGGCAAAAACAGATAACAAATCAATTTGAAAGAACTATTATTTACCTTACTGATTATCATACTTTAAAAAGAAATGTAAAAGATCAACTAATAAAACAGATTTTAGATAAAAAATGTGTAATTTGTTCTTTAGAAAGCGATGATGAATTTACTCACAAAAAAGTAGTTTTTAATAGTAAAAATAAATCTTTAGATCATAGTCAAATTATGTCAATAAACGATTATATAAAAACTATAGTAATAAATCATCAAAATAGATACCCTGATACAGAACTTTCAAAAAGGTTAGGAATATCTAGAAAATCTCTTTGGGAAAAGAGAAAAAAACTCGAAATTGATAAAAAGAAGTAACTATGAATTTTAGAAAATTTTTTTTAACTGTAGGATTTAGTGGATTAAGTCCAAAAGCACCTGGAACTGTTGGAAGTTTTGTATCTTTAATTTTAGGAGTTATTTTACTTGAGTTTTTACACACATCTTCTCTGTTTCTACTATCTATTTTAATAACTATAATAGCTATAAAACAAATAGATCTTTATGAAAAAGAGATTGGTACTCACGATAGTAGTGAAATTGTAATAGATGAATTAGCTGGTATGTGGATAGCTTTAGCTATTTGTGGAATAAATAGTGAAAATGTTTTCATTTTAGCTCCTCTTGCTTTTATATTTTTTAGAATCTTTGATATTTGGAAACCATCTATTATTGGAAAAATTGATAGGGAAGTAAAAGGTGGATTAGGAGTAATGGGCGATGATGTTGTTGCTGGAATTTTTGCTGGAATTTGTACAGCTGGAGTTTGGCAACTAATTGAAAAATTTGTTATTTAGAAAAATATAATTTGTAGATTAAAACAAAAAGGGCTTTTATAGCCCATTTGCTTCGATAAGTCTTGATTGATGATCAGCAATAAGAGGATCAATTACCTCATCAAACAGACCATCTTGAAGAATATAGTCAAGTCGATATAAAGTTAGATTTATTCTGTGGTCACTTAGACGATTTTGTGGGAAATTATAAGTTCTAATTCTTCCACTTCTATCTCCAGTTCCTACTTGCTCTTTTCTATTTGCACCCTCAGCTTCCATCTTTTTTTCCATCTCAATTTCAAAAAGTTTAGCTTTTAGAACTTTCATAGCTCTCTCTTTATTTTTATGCTGAGATTTTTGATCTTGATTTGTTACAACAATACCAGATGGAATATGAGTAATTCTTACAGCAGAATCAGTAGTATTCACAGATTGTCCACCATTTCCACTTGCACGCATTACATCGATCTTTAAATCGCTTTCGTTAATCTCAACTTCAACATCATCAACCTCTGGCATAACAGCAACTGTAATAGCAGATGTGTGAACTCTTCCTTGAGACTCTGTTGCAGGAACTCTTTGAACTCTGTGAGTTCCACCTTCAAATTTTAGCTTAGAATAAACGTGGTCACCTTTTACGAGTATTACAATCTCTTTATAACCACCAGCTTCACTATCACTTGAACTCATAATTTCAACTTTCCAGTTATTGTTTTCTGCATATCGCAAATAACCACGAAACAAATCTCCAACAAAAAGTGCAGCTTCATCTCCACCTGTTCCAGCCCTAAGCTCCAAATATATATTTCTATCATCATTTGGGTCTTTTGGAATCATAAGAAGTTTTATCTCATCTTCCAAAATAGGTTTTTTCTGCTCAAGCTCTTTTAACTCTTCTTTTGCTAAATCACCCAGCTCAGAATCATCAAGCATACTTCTGTTCTCTTCAATATCTTCAAGAACTTTTATGTACTCTTTTGCTTTTCTAACAATTGGTTCTATACTTGATTGCTCTTTTGACAGAGTTGTCATTCTTTTTATATCACTAGTTATGTCAGGAGACATCAATAAATTTGTAATCTCCTCTGATCTAGTAATAAAAGGTTGGAGTTTGTCTTTTAGCATAAATTATATAGAATTAACTTTTAGTTGAAGTCTGCTTACTTTTCTAGAAGCTGTACCTTTTGCTAAAATACCTTTTGAAACGCAGTGGTGGAAGTATTTATTTGCAACTTTCATAGCAACTACTGCTTTTTCTTTATCAGCACTTTCTACTGCTGCAATAACATCTTTAGTGATGTTTTTAATTCTTGTTTTGTAAAATCTATTTCTTATAGTTTTTACTAATGTTTGTCTAGCTCTCTTCTCAGAAGATTTATGATTTGCCA
Source organism: Aliarcobacter cryaerophilus (assembly GCF_014352935.1). Next base: position 1,875,673 of record NZ_CP060694.1, read on the forward strand.
TTTTATTTAACCTCTTTATAAATTTTTAAAGGATAGAATACTATCCAAAATAACTTAAATAGAGTTTAATTTTAGGAAGATTTAATGAAACTATTTGGAACAGACGGAGTTAGAGGAAAGGCTGGAGAGTTTTTAGATGTTATTACAGTTATAAAATTAGCGCAAGCAGCTGGAATTTATTTTAGGAAACACTCAACAACAAATAAAATTCTTGTAGGTAAAGATACAAGAAGAAGTGGGTATATGATTGAAAATGCACTTGTTAGTGGATTAACTTCTGTTGGTTACAATGTAATTCAAATAGGACCTATGCCAACACCTGCTATTGCATACCTTACAGAAAGTATGAGATGTGATGCTGGAATTATGATTAGCGCTTCTCATAATCCGTTTGAAGATAATGGAATAAAATTTTTCGATAATCATGGTAACAAGCTTAGTGTTGAAAGTGAAAAAGATATTGAGAAAATTTTTAATGATGATGATTTACTACAACAAAATCAAGCTGTTGAAAAAGAGATTGGTTCTTCAAAAAGAATCGATGATGTTATTGGAAGATACATTGTAGTTATAAAATCTTCTTTTCCAAAAGATTTAACTCTAAAAGGATTAAGAATTGTCCTTGATTGTGCAAATGGTGCTGCTTATAAAGTTGCTCCTACAATTTTGGAAGAGTTAGGCGCTGATGTAATTACAATAAATAATAAACCAAATGGTTTTAATATTAACGATAATTGTGGAGCTATGCATCCTGAAAATGTTTCAAATTTAGTTCGTGAATATAGAGCAGATATTGGTCTTGCACTTGATGGAGATGCTGATAGATTGGTTGTTATTGATGAAAATGGAAATATTGTTGATGGTGACAATCTTTTAGGAGCTTTAAGTGTATATCTAAAAGAGGAAAACCTTTTAGAAGGAGATGCTTGTGTTGCTACAGTTATGTCAAATAAAGCATTAGAAGATTATTTAGAAAAACATAAAATCAAACTTTTAAGAAGTGATGTTGGTGATAAATATGTACTTGAAGTTATGAAAAAAAATGGTGTTAATTTTGGTGGTGAGCAAAGTGGACATATCATATTTTCAGATGCTGCAAAAACAGGAGATGGTTTAGCTTCAGCACTTCAAGTTTTAGCGTTGATAATAAAATCAAAGAAAAAAGCAAGTGTTGCTTTAAATCCATTTAGTTTATATCCTCAAATATTAGAAAATTTAAAAGTTAGTGAAAAAATACCATTAAAAGATATAAAAGGTTTAGATGAGATTTTAAAACCAATTAGAGAAAAAGGTATAAGAGATTTGATAAGATATTCAGGAACTGAAAATAAAATTAGACTTTTACTTGAAGGTAAAAATAAAAAAGATGTTGAATCATCTATGAAAACTTTAGTAGATTTTTTCAAAAAAACACTATAAAGATAGGAAATAATTTGAAAAAAGAGTTAAAAATTGCATTGTTTATTTTTGCAACTATTTTTATTATTGATCAAGTTGTAAAATTTGGTTTTGCCTCTTTAGGATGGGGAGCTACTGGAAGCTTTATGAATCTAGAGCTTGCATATAATTATGGCGTAGCATTTTCTATGCTAGAATTTTTGGCTGGATATTTAAAATATATACAACTTTCTATAGTAGTTTTAGGAACTATTTATCTTATTAAAAATAGAGATGTTTTTTATAAATACTATATTCCTATTGCACTTTTATACGCTGGTGGTTTATCAAATATTTTAGATAGATTTACTTATGGTGCGGTTGTAGATTATTTTGCTTGGCACTATATGTTTGAGTTTGCAATATTTAATTTTGCTGATGTTATGATAGATTTAGCGGTTGTTATAATTATAGTTATGCAAATAAAAGAGAGCAGAAAACAAAAAGTGGAGTAATCCACTTTTTTATGATTTTATCTTAGTTATAGCTTTTTGAAGTCTTATAAATCCTTCATCTATTTCACTTTTAGAGATTGTTAGTGCTGGTAAAAATCTTAAAGTATTATTTCCTGATTTAAGAACCATAACTCCAAATTCAAAAGCACTTTTTATTAAGCTTGCTAAAGTATCAGCATCTTTTACTCTTAATCCTCTCATAAGACCTAATCCAACATGAGTTATAAAAATATCTCTATTTGCTTCAAAAATATCATTTAATTTTTTTGTAAAATATATAATAGTTTCATCCAAAGTTCCGCTATCTTTTAAATTTTCTAAAATATCCAAAACTTCTAAAGCAGCTGCGGTTACCAAATAGTTACCACCAAAAGTACTTCCATGGTCACCAGCTGTCCAAATATCTTTATGTTTAGTCATAACAGCTCCCATAGGAACACCGCCTCCTATACCTTTTGCCAAAGTTATAATATCTGGCTCTATATCATATAAATTTGAAGCTAAAAACTCTCCAGTTCTAAATACTCCTGTTTGAACTTCATCAATTATTAATAAAATATCATTTTCTTTTAGGAATTTTGCCAACTCTTTAATTTTTTCTTTATCAAATGGAAAAACTCCACCCTCACCTTGCACAAGCTCTATCATAACAGCAACTGTTTCATCATCGATTGCATTATAAACATCATCTATCGCATTAAATGAAAATCCATCTGGGTATGGAGCAAACTTACTTTGATGAAAAGAGCTTTGACCTGTAGCTTTTACAGTTGTGATTGTTCTTCCATGAAAAGAGTTTTCCAAAGTTATAATTTTATATCTTTTTTTCTCAAAATTTAACTCTCCATAAGTTCTTGCTATTTTTATAGCTCCTTCGTTTGCTTCAGCTCCACTATTTGAAAAAAAAGTTCTTACATCGTATCCACTAAGCTCTTTTATTTTTTTAGCCAAAAGTGCTTGAGGTTCTATTGCATACAAATTTGAAGTATGAGTAAGATTTGAAACTTGTTCAAAAATTCTTTTTGCAACTCTAGCATTTCCATGTCCTACACTTGTAACTCCAATACCTGAAGTAAAATCTATATAATCTTTGTTTTCATCATCATAAAGTGTTGCATTTACACCTTTTTTGAAGTTTACATAATTTCTTGCATATGTATGAAGTACATAATCTTTATCTAATTTTTCTATATCTTTCATTACTTTTCCTGATCAATCAATAATTTTTTATGAATTATAACTATAAATCTTTAAATCTTACTAGTTATCACCATTTATAGTTGCTGAATAATATCTATTTAAATCAAACAATCCATACTCCAAAGGGTTTGATTTTTTAAACTCATTATCAAACCAATCAAAGTGTTCCCAGAAATTTGGATTTGCTCTATTTATTGTGTAATCTCTAATATACTCTTTTAATTTTATTTTATTTTCATAATTTTTTATAGTATTAAAAAAATCTAAAATTTGATTTTGTTTTAATACTATAAACATACTAGGATAAGAGCTTACAAATCCTTCAACAAAATCTATATCATCTTTTGTTGGGTCAAGTCTTGACTCTTCATTAAACATCAAAGCTACATTATCATGCCATCTATTTACAACCATTGAATAGATAAGATTTTCACCATTATCCATAATAATTCTTATTAAAATAGCATTTGCATCTCTATCGGTAAAATGCTTTGTTATTTTTGTGCTACCAGGTGCTGCTAGTGATTTAAAACTCTCTTCAATCTCCTCTTTTGTATTATAACTATCTCTTAAAGGAGTCGGTTTATATGCTTTTTCTAGAAAATTAATTTTATCTCTTTTTGTTTTTGTATAATCAAGTACCATATTTGAAAATTCATATTTATAATCGTTTGAATAGTATTTTATTCCTGTTTCATTTTTTGATGGAGAATAAACTGTAAGATATTTTGCTAACCAACCAACATACCAAGAGTTAAAATAATCCATTCTACTTTTTTGTGGCAAAAACTCCAAAAAGTTATTTTCACCTTCAACTCTTAATCTATCCATATGTGTTCTTACTAACAACTGATGCGCAGTATTACCAAATACATCAAAACCAGCAACTAAAGAGTAATATAACCTTTCTAAAAGAGGAAAATCTATAACCCAAAGAGTTTTTGGAACGCTTCCTACTGCTCCATATTGAAGAGAGGCTGTATCAAAATGTCTATAAACAGTCAATACTGAGTCATTGTGATTTGGATTATTACTCTTTCTAATATGCTCTAGCTTCATTCCATCTGGATAATATTTTTTATAAATTTTTGCTCTATCTTCTTGATATTTTTTTGTCTCTTTTTCATGTCCAAGATTTTTAAAAGTTTCAAATAATCCTGGATCTTCTCCTAGTTGATTTGGAATTTTAAGATATTCAAAATTATCTTTCAAAAAGTTTTTATCTATTACACTAACATCATATTTTGGATCCATAAACATTACCCAAAAGTGGTCTTGTATTACATTTAATGCAACTTGTCCTTTGCAAACAGGACCTTTTATAAATGAATTTATAAAAAAATATATATCATTTAGTAAAAACTCATATCTACTTTTTGCTGGAATTTGTTCAAATACTGCTAATGCATTTGGAGCAGAATGTTCATTATAAGATATTAAATAAGGTCCTTCCTCCCAATTTGGTTTTATAAAAGTATCCTTATAAAATCTTAATTTTTCATCGTTAAACTTAACAACCATATGAGTTTTATGAACAATTGTGCCTTCAACTTTTTGTAATCTATAATAAAACTTCTCCTTAATTTCATCATAAGGAAATCTTGTAGGAATTATTTTTGCTTCAGTTCCAGATGGAGTACTAGATCGGATTATTTGGAAAAAGTTTTTACTGTTATCATCAAAAGATATATGAGCCAAAAAGAGATGCTCATAAATATATCTTGCTGTAACTTGATTTTTTATACTTTTATCATTAAAAAAATCTTCATATTTTTTTATTTGGGCTTTTTCAAAGTCATTTATAGTATCTTTTGGAGTGTCATCTATTGCTCCATTATCAAGCCAAGTCATTATAGTATTGTATTCATTTTTTGATAAGCCTGGAAAACCATAAGGCATTGCTTTGTGTGGATTTACTTCAAGATAATCTTCTAGCTCTTCTTTGTTTTTTACACAAGATAACTTATCTGTTTCAGGAGAATATTTACCTTCTAATTTAGGATTTCTATCTTTTTCAAAAAGATACTGCATCATAATAGAAGAATTTGTATCTTCCATCTTATCAGTCATAGAAAAAAAACCTTTATCTCTCCAATCTTTAGTATTTAAAGCATCAACAAATAACCTAGTTGGATTTACAGATTTTATTCTTGTATCATAAACTAAATCTTTTGAAGCACCTCTATCAAGACCTGAAAAAGAACCTAAATTTAGCTGACATGGAGAGTTATAACAAGAGTGACAAGATACACATCTATTATCTAAAATTGGTTTTATATCTTTTGTGAAAGATATATCTTTGTTAACTCTATCAAAACTTACTGGGTCAAGCGGTTTACTCGAACATCCAAAAAATAAAAATGAAAAAATTAATACTATAAAGAGTTGAAGCTTCATAAAATTTTCCTTGTTATCTTAAAAATTTTTAGATTATACAAGAAGTTTATTTTTAAAGTGCTTTTTGCTAGAATTCGAAACTAAAATCAAAGGAAAAAAATGAGACACCTAATTCGTACTTCGGACTTTACAAAAGAAGAGATACTCAAAATTTTTGATGATGCTAGAGAGTTTAAGAATAATAAATTTAGCAAACTCTTAGAGGGTAAAATCATTGTTACACTATTTTTTGAAAACTCAACAAGAACAAGAAGCTCTTTTGAAATAGCTGCAAAAAGATTAGGAGCTGAAGTTGTAAATCTTGATGTTGGTACCTCTTCACAAAAAAAAGGTGAAACAATGTACGATACTGTTTCAAATATAAATGCTATGAACCCTGATGCTATAATTATTAGACATAGTGTTCACGGTCTTCCAGAGAGTTTGATAGGTTATGTTGATTGCCCTATAATAAATGCAGGTGATGGAAGACACTCACATCCAACTCAAGCTTTTTTAGACCTTTTTACAATTAATGAATATTTTGGTGGAAAAACTGAAGGTAAAAAAATAGCAATTGTTGGAGATGTTAGAAATTCAAGGGTTGCTGGAAGTAATAGAAGATTACTTCCTAGATTTGGAATAGATGTAAATTTAGTAGCTCCTGATTGTTTTAAATATGAAGGTGATGAGTTTAAACAGTTTGATACAATTCAAGAAATAATAGATGATATGGATATTGTTATGAGTTTAAGAAGTCAACTTGAACGTCACAATATCACATATTTTGAATCACTTCAAGAGTATGCAAAAGATTTTTGCATTACAAGTGAATTAATGGAAAGAAAAGAGTTTTTACTTCTTCATCCAGGTCCAGTTAATAGAAATATTGATATTACTGATGAAGTTTTAAAACATCCAAGATGTAAAGTTTTAGAGCAAGTAACAAACGGAGTTGCTATTAGAGCTGCTATATTAAAAAAATTAATCCTAGAGGATAGATAAATAGTTACTAACTTTCAAGATATTCTAAATAAATCTGGCTCTTTAAAAGAGCCTTTTTTATTTTTAATCTCATATGATTTAAAAAAAACTTATATAGAAAAACTTCAAAATCTCTCACAAAATATAAAATTTGAAATAGATAGTAAAAATAAAAAAAATATAAAAGATTACAGTTTAAAAAAATATCCAATTAGTTTTGTTGAGTACGAAAAAAAGTTTGATTTAATTCAAGATGAGATAAAAAAGGGGAATAGCTATTTACTAAATTTAACTGCGCAAACAAAAATAGATACAAACCTAACTTTAGATGATATTTATGAAGCATCAAGCTCTTTATTAAAATTAAGAGTAAAGTTTGATGATTTAGATTTTGTTTGCTTTAGCCCAGAAAAATTTATAGATATAAAAGATAATAAAATCTATACATATCCTATGAAAGGAACTATTGATTCAAATTTTGATGATGCAAAAAATATTTTACTAAATAATAAAAAAGAGTTAGCAGAACACACTATGGTTGTTGATTTGCTAAGAAATGATTTAGGAAAAGTTGCTAATAATATAAAAGTTGAAGAGTTTAGAAAATTTAGTAAAATAGTTACAAAAGATAGAGAACTTTTTCAAACAAGCTCAATTATTTCTGGAGATTTACAAAATAATTGGCAAGAAAAAATAGGAGATATTTTATCAAATATTCTTCCTGCTGGAAGTATCACAGGTACTCCAAAAAAATCTACAATAGAAATTTTAAAAAATATTGAAAACTATGATAGAGGATTTTATAGTGGAATTTTTGGTATTTTTGATGGTATAAATCTTCAAAGTTTTGTGCTAATTAGATTTATCGAAAATATAAATAATGAACTTTTTTATAAAAGTGGCGGTGGGATTACAAGTGATAGTACTGCAAAAGAAGAGTATGAAGAACTTTTAAATAAAGTTTATCTACCATTTTAAAGGAAATATATGTTTTTTGAAACAATAAAATGTGAAGATTGTGAGATTTTTAATTTAGAGTATCATCAAAAAAGAGTTGCAAAAACTATCGGAAAGAATTTTGATTTACAAGAGTATATAAATCCACCAACAAATGAGCTACTAAGATGTAAGATAGTTTACAACAAAGATGAAATTTTAAGTGTAGATTATTTTCCATATAAAATACGAGATATAAAAAGCTTTAAAATAGTAGTTGATAACAGTTTAGATTACTCAAAAAAATACCTAAATAGAGATAAACTTGATAAGTTATTTTTAAAAAAAGATAGTTGTGATGAGATAATTATTCTTAAAAATGGAGTAGTTACGGATACAACAATTGCAAATATAGCTATATTTTATGATGGAGTTTGGATTACTTCAAAAAATTGTTTGTTAGAAGGAACTTCAAGAGCAAGGCTAATAGAAAAAAAAGAGATATTTGTAAAAGATATAACTCTGGATATGTTAAAAAAAGCTTCAAAAATAGCTCTTATGAATGCTATGATTGATTTTTATGAGATAAAGGATTTTAGAATAGAGTATTAAAAAATTAAATTATTTTTATTACTGAGGCAAAGCCTCAGATATTTTTAACTCTATTTTACCATTTGCGAAAACTCTTGGCAAATACTAGAATTTGAAACTGGAGAGAATTCACTACTTAATTCATTTTTATTTTTATATTTTAAAGCTACAGCACTGTCATTAAAAACTTTAATATGAGTTACATCTGCAATGTTTTTAATATCTTCACTTATTTTAAAATCACCATTAATACCACAAATTTCTACTGTTTTTTCACCTCTAATAGGATGGCTTCCATACTTTATAGATTTAATCTTATCTACTTTTACACCACTTGCAAGTGCTAGTAAATAATGTCCTAGTCCAACTGCAAGAATTGGAATATTTGCGTCTATTAATTTTTTTATTTCAGCTATTTCATCAGTTAAAATGTTTGGATTTCCAGCTCCACTACTTAGAACTACTCCACCTATTTTACCTGCTTTAAAATTATTAATTATATCATCTGCTTTTGTAGAAGCAGGAACTACTTCAACTTCAAATCCTAACTCAACAAGCTCATTTAAAAATGATTTTTTAACTCCATAATCAATTACTTGAACTCTTTTATCACTCATTTGAGCTTTATTATACTCTCCTGTTTCATGATTCCAAACACCTGATTTATGAATATAAGCCTCTTTAGTTGAAATATCTTTTACAAAATTGATTTCATCATATTTTTTTGCTTCATTTAATTTTTTTGCTAGTTCATCTTTAGAAGAGATTTGTGTAGATGCAATCATCATCATACTTCCCTCTTCTCTTACAATTTTTGTCAAGAATCTTGTATCAATATCACAAATTCCAATAACATTTTGTTCTACTAAAAAATCTTTTAGACTCATTTCTGCTCTATAATTTGAGTAAGCATCATGATAATTTCTCACAATTATACCTTTTGCATGAGCTTTTGAACTTTCCATATCAACTCTATTTGCACCCGTATTTCCTATCTCTACAGCTGTAAAATTGATAAATAAACCATTATTTGAAGGGTCCGTAATAATCTCTTGTTGTCCAAATGTTGAGTTATTATAAACCAGTTTTCCAACAGCAGTTGTATCTGCACCAAAAGAGTTTGCCTCTAAAAATATTCCGTTTTCTAAATAAATATATACTTTTTGCATCAAATTAATCCTCTTTTTATTAACTCTTCTTCATAAAGTCTATGATAAACCAAATCATAGTCCTCTGTACCTGGAATTAGCTTTCTTTTATAGTTTTTAAGCTTAGCTAATACTTCACCATCTGCTTTTTCAAACCCTTTAATGAAATCATCCAAAGAACCAAATATCACATTTTTTATTTGGTTATCTGAACAAGTAAAATGTATATAATCCTCCTCCCATAGATAATCTAATATTTTGTGAGCAATATCAGAAAATCTATCTTCATTGTTTAAGATAACTCCAAAATCATTTGCAAGTCTTTTTTTTGTCATCCAGAAAAGTTGTCTTCTATCAGCATTTAGATACTCTATCTCTTCTGTTTGAGAATCTAAAATCTCTTCTACTTTCTCATCTAAAGATTGCTCTTTTAGAATATCTTCATCTAAAATTCTTTCAACTTGCTCTTCTATACTGGCTTTATCTTTTCTTGCCTCTATAAAATCACAAGTTATTAAATCTCTTGTAATTCTTCTTGAAAGGTATGTAGTTTGGTGTAGCTTTAATCTCATTTTATCCCCTTAAAATTGTATCATCTCGTTCTGGTGAAGTTGAAATTATTCCAACCTTTACATTTGTTATCTCTTCAATTTTTTCTATATATTTTTTTGCATTTATTGGTAAATCTTCATATTTTCTAATTCCAACAACACTATCCCAACCATCTATTTCTTCATAAATAGCTTCTACATTATCCATATTTGATGGCATATAATCAATTCTCTCTCCATTATAATTGTATGCAACACAAACTTTAATTTTATCAAATCCATCTAGTACATCTAGCTTCATAAGTGCTAATTTATCACACCCATTTAATCTACTTGCATATCTAACTGCAACAGCATCAAACCAACCACATCTTCTTTTTCTTCCAGTCACTGCACCAAACTCTTTCCCAACTTCACCCATAGTTTTTCCATAATGAGTGAAATCTTCTGTTGGAAATGGTCCATTTCCAACTCTTGTACAGTAAGCTTTTACTATTCCAGTTATATCACCAATATCTTTTGGATTTAATCCCAAACCAGTACATGCTCCACCACTAACTGTACTTGAAGAAGTAACATAAGGATATGTACCATGGTCAATATCAAGAAGAGTTCCTTGAGCACCTTCAAGTAAAACTCTTTTATTCTCTTCAAGAGCTTTCCAAACCATATTTGTAGTATTTGTAATATATGGTGCTAATTTAGAGCTATAATCCTCAAGCTCATTTAAAAGTTCAGTTTTTGTAGGAGTTTTAATATCTAAAACATCAAAAATTGCTCTATTTTGTACAAAATATTCTAATATATCATCACATAATTTTGAAGGATTTAATAAATCTCCTGCTCTAAAACCATTACGGCTTACTTTTTCTGAGTATGTTGGTCCTATTCCTTTTCCTGTTGTACCAATAGCTTTTTCACCTTTTAATCTCTCTTTTGCTTGATCAATTAAAGCATGGAATGATAGATTTAAATGAGCCTTATCTGATATATATAATCTTCCAACTAAACTTCCAAATTGGCTCATCTCTTTTAATATATTTGAAGGAGATACAACAACTCCATTTCCTATAATATTTATAGCTTTTGGATTTAAAATTCCTGAAGGAATTAACTGAAGTACATATTTTACACCATCAACCCAAATTGTATGACCAGCATTGTGTCCACCTTGACTTCTACAAACCATATCATACTTTTGAGCAAGCATATCTACTATCTTACCCTTTCCTTCATCTCCCCATTGAATTCCAACTATTACATCTGCTTTCATTTTATCCCTCTAACATTTTTAATAAATTATCTGTATATAATGCAAAACCTAGAGAGCTGATTCCATCAGTCTCGTACATTCCACCTCTACATAAAACTAAATTTTTATCTATTACTCTATAATAAACCCCATTATAATATTTTAAACTTCCATAATACATAGGAGCAATAATTATATTTGAGTATTTTACCTCTTTTGACTTTTCCAAAAGAATTTCAAGCTCTTTTTTTAAAATATTTGGCACTTTTTCTATAATATTTTCTAAGCTTTTTATATCTTTCACTCTTAAAAGATTATTTAACCAATCACAGTCTAACTTTAAAAGTTCAGATATATCACCATTTTTAAGTATATCAATACTAATATTTAACTCTGTACTTATTAATTTTGGTATATTTATATTTGATATTTGTAAAATCGGTTCTATTTTTATAGCTCTTAATATATCTGCTGTTAAATTCATAATATCAGATATATTATTGTGTTCTATCCATTCACAACCAATTTGATAATCCTCTTTTGATGGATAAGAAAAAATTGGTTGGATATAGAACCATTTTCTATGATTTGTAGCTCTTCCCAATCTTTTTGTAATAATTCTTACAACATCTAACGTTGAATCTGCTCTTAATGAAACTTGCTCATTTTCTTCATCAGAAAACTTTATTAATTTTTTATTATCTTCAATAGATTGATGTTGAGAATATGAAAAATTTGGAGTTAGAATCTCTTCAAATCCATTTTTCTCCAAAATTTCACAAACACTATTTTCTAAAACTCTTTTTGCTTTTGCTGTTTTACCAAAATAAAGTCTGCTACCTTTTGGAATTTCGTGTTCAAATATCATTAAAACTATATCCCTTTAAACATATTTTGGGCAAATACTCTATTTGCAGTTCCATCAAATTTTCTAATATTTAAATCATCCATAACTAGTTCAATAGCATTTACAGCCCAAGAAGCTTCAAAATCTTCTACTAACCCCATATGATTAATTCTAAAAATTTTCCCAGCTAAATGATCTTGTCCACCCGCAATATCAACATTATATTTTGTTTTTAAAAGCTTTCTAATCTCATTTGATTGTTCTGTATAAACCGTTGTCATAGCATTTGCTGGAGTTTTTGGATATATTTCGAATCCTATTGCTTTTAATGCTTCTTGAGTTGCTTTTGCTCTTAAAGCTGTTTTACTATATAAATTATCAAATCCTACTTTTTTTAATTCAACTAAAATAGCTTCCAATCCCATAATTAATGTAGTTGCTGCTGTCCAAGCCGTTGTATTTTTTCTTTGATTTTTTAACTCAGTTGCAAGATTGAAATAATATCCAGCTGATTTTTCTTCTATTTTTTCAATTGCTTTTTGTGATAATCCAATCATTGCAAGACCTGGAGGAAGCATAAATGCTTTTTGACTTCCAGTAATAAGTGCATCAATATTAGTAACATCTATTTTTTCAACACCTAAAGCTGTAATTCCATCCGCTACAACTATTATTTCTGGATTAATTTTTTTAACTTCTTTTGCTATTTCTTCAACCGGATGTCTTAATCCTCCAGCACTTTCACATATTTGAATAAATATAGCATCGATATTTGAATCATTTTTGATTGTATTTACAATATCTTCAACGCTAACAGCAGTATTCCACTCATTTTTTATTTCACTATAATCTATATTAAACGCTTTACAGATTTTTCCAAATCTCTCTCCAAATTTTCCAGAATTAACTGTAAGTGCTTTTTTTCTAGTAAAATTAGTTACACAAGCCTCCATAGCTCCTGTTCCACTTGAAGCTAGCATTAAAACTTCTGGCATATTATAAATTTCTATTAAAAGATTTCTAGTTCTCTCAAAAATTGCTTCAAACTCTTTTGTTCTATGATGTATTGTAATATCGCTCATAGCTTTTCTTGCAAATTCTGGTACAGGAGTTGGTCCTGGTGTTAATAACATATTAATTATCCTTATTATAAATATTTCATATTTCAGTAAAACGGAATATTTTAGCTAAAAAAAGATTATTAAATGGTTAAAATATGTTTTATTAGATATAATTGCACGATTAATTTTATAAGGTAAAAAATGAAAGCAACAAAAATCTTATTATCAATACTATTATTAACTCCTTTTCTTTATGCAAAAGAGTTTGTCGTAAATAGTAAAAACTCAAAAGCAAATTTTCAACTAACATACCAAAAAACAAATATAGTTGATGGAAGCTTTCAAGATATTAGTGGATTGATAATTTTTGATGAAAAAGAAAATATAATAAAATCAATAAAAGGTTCTGTGGATACAGACTCAGTATCAACACAAAATGGTGAATTAACATCTTTAATAATAAGTGAAAAAATCTTAAATAGCAAAAAATACCCAGAGATTGAGTTTAAAGCAGAAAAAATAAGTGATGATAAAGTTTTTGGTGATATAACAATAAATGGTGTAAAAAGAAGTGTCGAATTTGATATTGAAAATAGTGGCATCTTTCTTGATAAGCTTTATGTGACAATGAGTACAACTTTAAAAAGAAGTTCTTTTGATCTGTTTTGGGATGTTTTAGAAAATTTTGGAAGTAGTGCTGTATCAAATGATATTAAAGTTAGTATAAATATTGAAGCAACTTTACAAAATGATTTAATTTTTCAACATATAAAAGAGAAAACAAAAAAATAGTATTGACTTTTAATACTAATTAGTAATATACTTTCACCTAAGGAGTCTTTATGAAAGAAAAAAGTTTAAAATCTTATGGTGAAAAAACTGATAAATCAATGAAAACAGTTATGAGGCTCTTAAGAGTTGCTCACATTTTAAATAACAAGACTGAACTTTTTTTATCAAAACATACTCTTACATTTAATCAATTTAAAGTTTTAGAAGTTCTATACCACAAAGGCGATTTAAATATAAGTTCAATTACAAAACTTATCATGGGAACTCCTGGAAATACAACTGTTGTTGTTAAAAATTTAAATAGAGATGGACTAATTGAGTCAAAAAAAGACCCAAACGACAATAGATCTTCAATTTTATCAATAACTTCAAAAGGAAGTTTGATAATGCAAGAGATTTTTCCAAATCATGCAAAAAATCTAAGTGAGTTTTTAGATATTTTAGATGATTATGAATTAAAAACTTTATATGATTTATTAAATAAAATTTACAAAGAAAAAAAGGATTAAAAATGAAAAAGATTACTTTAGGATTATTAAGTATATTTACAGCAAGCTCGTTATTTGCTGGAACTTATAGTGTAGATACATCACATTCAACTGCTGGTTTTTCAGTAAAACATATGATGGTTTCAAATGTTGTTGGAAAAATAAAAGATATATCTGGGACTTATGAATATGATGAAAAAGCAAATACTTTATTAAGTGTTCAAGGTGAATTAAATGTTGCTTCTATTGATACAGCTGATGAAAAAAGAGATGCTCATCTAAAAGCTGATGATATTTTAGATGTTGCAAAATTCCCAAAAATAAGTTTTAAATCTACAAAAGTAGAAAAAGATGCAGTTTATGGCGATTTAACTATAAAAGGTATTACAAAAAATATTAAATTAAATCTTGAAAATGGTGGTTCACTAGGTAAAAAATCAGGTTTTTCACTAACTGGGAAAATAAATAGAAGTGAATTTGGTGTAACTTGGAATAAAATTTTAGAAACAGGTGGAGTTGCTGTTAGTGATGAAGTAAAATTAAATATTGATATTGAAGGAAATTTGACTAATTAATTTTAGTCAAATAATATTATGAATCCATCTTTATTTATCTCTCATGGAGCACCTAATATTATTTTTAGTGATTTAAAATCAAAAAAAAGTATTCAAAATATTAAAAAGATTTTGAATACTCCAAAATATATTATTATAGTATCAGCACACTATGTAACAAAAAATTTAAAAGTTATAAATCCTATTGCAAATAGTTTAATGTATGATTTTTATGGTTTTGAAAAAGAGTTGTATGAGTTTAAATACAATATAAAAAGTGATATAAATTTAACAAATAATCTAATAGAAAAATTAAAAAATCAAGGTATTGATATAAGTATAGATGAAAACCGAACTAGTTATGACCACGGAGTTTGGAGTGTTTTATCTTTAATATATGAAAAACTTGAAATTCCAGTAATTCAACTTAGTATTCCAATATCTTATAAAATTCCTGAACTTTTAAACTTAGGTGAAAAATTAAAAATATTTAAAGATGAAGCTTTACTTATTTTTAGTGGTGGAGTTACTCACAATTTAAATGAGATGGGATATGGAAATACTAAAACTTATGCAAAAGAGTTTAATGATACTATTAAAAATATTATAGAAAATGCAAATGTTGAAGAGCTAAAAAACATAAGTAAAGATAAGAATTTTTATAAAAATCATCCAACAACAGAACATTTTATCCCTTTACTTTTAGCTTTTGGAAGTGCTTTTAATAAAAAAGGTGAGTCATTTAATAGTGAGATATTATATTCAAATATCTCAATGAGAAGTTTTATTTTTGATGAAAAAGAGGTGTAAAATGTTAAAAAAATTACCAAAAGAGAATATGGGAAAATCAAATTTAGGTTGGTTACAAAGTCGTTTCCACTTTAGTTTTGCAGAGTATAGAAATCCAAAAAATATTAACTTTGGAGTTTTAAGAGTTTTAAATGATGATTTAGTTGAAGCAAAAACTGGCTTTGAGATGCATCCTCATGAAAATATGGAGATTATTTCATATATAGTTGATGGTGAAATTACTCATAAAGACTCTATGGGAAATAGTGAAACTTTAAAAAGAGGTGAAGTTCAATACTTAAGTGCTGGTGATGGTATATTTCATAGTGAAAAAAATGAGAGTGATAAGATTTTAAGACTTCTACAAATTTGGGTTTTCCCACCACAAAAAGGACTTCCACGACTTTATGGTTCAAAAAGATATACAAAAGAGCAAAGAGATAATAAACTTTTAAATATTGTATCTGGACAAGATGGTAATAGTGATATAAAAATATATCAAGATGTAAATATTTATGTTAGTGAATTTGATAAACCACTTGAATATGAGATTAAAGAGAATAGACAAATCTATTTTGTACAAATTGAAGGAAGTTCAACTGTAAATGGAGTCGCATTGGATTTTGGCGATGCTATGGAGATTACAAATGAAGATAAAATAGTAATAAATCCTATTTCAAAAAGCCATATTTTATTTATAGAAATGAAAAAATAATATATTTTTTACTATACTTCAATAAAATTTTGCATTTTATATAGAAAGAAGTAAAAATGGATCCGAAAAAAAGGTTTGATGTAAAAGTAGGTTTAAAAGTAAATATTGTATTAAAAGCAGATCAAAGAACAGGTAAACTAACTCAAGGAGTTGTAAAAGATATTTTAACAAATTCACCAACTCATCCACATGGAATAAAAGTAAGATTACAAAATGGAGATGTTGGTCGTGTTCAGCAAATACTTTAAAAAAAAGATTAAATTATGAGTATAAAAATTGTTTTAAATGGAGCTGGTAGAATTGGTAAATCGATTTTAAAACAGCTTTTAAATGACGAGAATTTTGAAATTGTAGCAATCAATGAGATAAATCCATCAATTGAAAATATAGTTTACTCTATAAACTATGATTCAACTTATGGAAAATTAAATGATAAATTTAAAGTTATAGAGAACAGTTTTATACAAAATCAAAAATCAAAAATCAAAATTACAAACTACAAAGATATATCAGAGTTAAATTTAGATGGAGTTGATATTTTAATTGATGCAAGTGGTCAAAAAACTGATTTAAATAAATTAAGAAATTTAAAAGTAGATAAAATAATTTTAACTCATCCTCAAAAAGATGCTGATATTAATATAGTTTTGGGTGTAAATGAAGAAAAAATCGATTTAAAAAATCATAAAATAATATCTACAAGTTCTTGTAATGCAACAGCGCTTCTTCCTGCTTTAAAAATAATAGATGATACAAAAGAGATTATTTGTGGAGATATTGTAACTATTCATCCGCTTTTAAATCATCAAAGAGTTTTAGATGGAAGCTTCGTTCAAAGTGCTACTAGAGATGTTGATTTAAATTTTGAGTTTGGAAGAAGTTCAACTCAAAATATAATTCCAAGTCAAACAACTACTATAAAAGCTTGCTCTTATGTTCTAGAAAAATTTAATTCAAATTTAATAAGCTCAAACTCTCTTAGAGTTCCAACAGATACTGTTGGAGTTATAAATGTAACACTTTTTACAAAAGAGATTTCAAGCAAAGATGAGATAAAAAATCTTTTTTTAGAGTTTGAAAGAAATCAAAAATTTCCAATTGTTTTAAACAATTTTGAAGCACTTGTTTCAAGTGATTTTAAAAAAGAGAAGTTTACAACTATAATTGATCATAGATTTTTGGAAGTTAAACAAAATATGATAAAACTACTTTTATGGTATGACAATGAGTGGGGATATGCCTCTAAAGTTGTTGAGATTTTAGATTTTTATAGGAAAAAATATTCTCAAGAGAAATCTTGAGAATAAAAAATTTAAAGTTGTTTTCCGATTCCTTTTGTAAGATTAAGCATAAAACTTAATCCTTTTAAAGTCTCTTCATCTCTCATAAGTTTTAATAAACCCAAAAGTGATTGCTTGTTGTTTTTAGCATTTTCTCTTTTTGCATATCTAACTGCATTATCCATGATAAATCCAGCTGTTGCTAGATTATCAACTGTACCAATCATTTTTTCAACCATTGGTTGAGTTGTCATTTCAATATTATCAGATACAACAGCCAAAAGGTCAATAAGATTATCAATTCTTCCTGTTTGAACCAACATAGTCATTTTGTCTTCTAACTCTTGCATCTCTTTAGTTTTTAGAACTTCTACTTTATTACTCATAATTTTCTCCTATATCATTCCACGAGCAGCAGCCCAATAGATACCTTTGTTAAACCCTTTTCTTACAAAACTTCCTAGTTTACTACAAGGAGTAGGTTTTACATCTTCATTATAATCATACCAAAGTGGCATTCCACAAGATAATCCCATTTGAGCAATAGCAATAACTAAACCATCATAGCTCTCTGTCGTGTAACCATGTCTTAATTCTGAAGCAATATTATCAGCTACTACATCTGTTTGGTTGTGAATTGTTCCACCAGCTTTTGAAACAGGTAAATCAACAGTATCTCCTAAAGTATATATATTATTTTGACCAATTACCTTTAGTGTTTTTCTATCAGTAGGTAGCCATCCTTCATTATCTAAAGCTTGAGATAGCCCAGAATTTCTTATAAATTCAACAGCAACAAATGGTGGAGTTGACATTAATATATCAAACTCAATCTCTTCACCCTCTTTTGAATATGCTATTTTTTTATCTGCATCTACTTTATTTAGGGTAAATCCTGTTTTATGTTTAATTCCAGCACCATCAAAAATTGAAGGTAAGACCTTAGAAGTTGGTTCTTGTAAAAATAGTCCATTTGTTACAGCTTGTGCTTCTGTTGGATATGTATAAACTATCTCTACATTATCTCTTATTCCTCTTTCTACTAAGAAATCGTGCAACATAATTGTTGTTTCAACTGGAGCAATACCACATTGGTGTGGAATGTTTGGAGTTTTTGGGAAGTTTACAGTAATTAAAACTCTTCCTTTTTCTAATTTATGAAATTTCTTAGCAAGTTTCATAGCACCTTCATATGTATAGAAAATGTCTCCACCTTCTGCTAAGCCTGGAATTCTTTCAGGTGCAGCTTCACAACCTGTTGCTAAAACTAAAAAATCATAATCAAATTTTTTACCACTTTTGACTTTTATAAAATTGTTTTTTGTATCAATTTCAACTGCTTCTTCAACTTCAAATTTTATTTCACTCATAAGAAGAGATCTTTGCTCTCTTACAAACTCATATCCTTCTGATTTTCCAAAAGCAACATACATGGCTCCTGGTCGATAATAGTGATTTTTTGAATTAGATATAAGAGTAATTTCTACCTCATTTTTATCTATTTCAGGCATTAACTTCTTCGCAAGGTTATTTGCAGTCATTGTTCCTGCCGTCCCCCCACCAACTATAAGAATTTTTTTCTTCATCTTATTCCTCCTATATATTAGATAGAAGAAAACAATAACAAATGTAAGCAAAATTTGTATAAATTATTCATAAGTTTTGTATAAGTTTTAAAGATTATTTATCTTATATCCTATTCCTTTTATATTGTTTATAATATTAGGATAAGTCTTTTTTCTTAAGTTTGCAACAACCATTCTAATAGCATCAGCGCTTACTGATTCTTGCCAAACACTATTTTCAAGTTGCTCAATGCTTACTACACTATTTTTATTATTTATAAGATACTCTAAAAGAAGCATCTCTTTTTTTGTAAGACTTATTTCTAAATTATTTTTGCTTATACTTTTTTGTTTATAATCATATAAAAACTCTTCTCCTAGAGATATTTTTTTATCTTTTAAGTTTTGTTTTGTTAGTTTAGAGGATACGGCAACTAATAACTCATCAATATCTATTGGTTTTTTGAAATAAAAATGGACATCTGTTTCAATTACTCTATTCATATATTCAGGACTATTAAATGCTGTCATAACTGCTCTTATTGTACTATTTTTTATTAGTGCAATTTTTTGTAGAAGATGCAAACCATCAACATATGGCATCTCAATATCAGAAATAACTACATCAAAAGATTTATTATTAAAAATTTCAAGAGCTTGCATTGCATCTTCTGCTGTATAAACTTCTTTAAAATATATTGCTAGAATTCTACTTAACCATTTTAATGTACTTATATCATCTTCAACAATTAAAATAGATAGATTTTGTAGCTTTTTATGAATATTTTCCATATTATTCCTTTGCTAACATAATAGTAAATTTTGCACCATCTTTAATATTTCTTACTTTTAATATACCATTCATATGATTTTCTATTATCACTTTTGACATATAAAGCCCTATTCCGCTACCTTTCTCTTTTGTAGAGAAATATGGGTCAAATATTTTTGGCATATCCTCTTTTTTTACACCTTCTGCATTGTCAATCACATCTATTTGTATATTGTTATTAATATCTTTTATCTCAATTTTTATCTTTCCATCAACTATGTTTTTTGAAACAATTTGCATCATAGCATTGTGAATTAGATTTAAAATTACTTGCCTAAACTCATTTGAAAAACCAAAAATTTCAAAGTTCTTTATATCTTTTTTCTCTATCTCTATTTTTATATTGTGATTATTTAGTTGAACTAATATTAATCTTATAGCATCTTCTATACTAATTAATATATCAAATTGTTCTTTGTCTTTATTAATTCTAAAAAATGTACTAAAATCATCTATTGTTTGTGACATATAGTTTATTTTGTTCATAATATCTGATTCTATCTCTTGTAAAAGAGTATTATCTATATTTTTTTGTGAAGATATATGTCTTAAACTTTGAACAATAATTCCCAAACTATTTAGTGGTTGTCTCCATTGATGTGCAATAGAATCTATCATTTCACCCATTGCTGCTAATCTTGATTGATGACACATTATCTCATATTGTTTTGTTCTTTTTGAAACTTCAAGCTCTATTTGCTTCTCTAATTTATCTTGATATTCAATTTCATCTGTAATATCAGAAGTTATCATAACTATCTCATCACGACTTTCTAAATAAGATAAGGACATACTTGCATTTATTCTTTGTCCTGATTTTGTAATACAAATTTTCTTGAATTTTTCAATACTTCCATATTGTATAGCTTTTTCAACAGCTGTTTGAGAAGGAGCTGAGTATTCAGGAGAAGATAGTGAAATACAAGATTCTTTATAGAGCTCTTCCATACTATATTCCATCATATTTTGGAAGAATTTATTTGCATATAAAAACATTCCATTTCTATCTAAAATAGATATCCCATTTGCAGCTAGGTCAAAAACAGCTTGGAGTTCTTCTTTTTTTGATCTTAGCTCTTTTAAAGATTTTTCTAACCTTGATTGAACTTTACAATAAAGTGTTATATCGTAAAAATAGTAAGTATTTTTTTCAAAATATATCTCATATTTTCTTTTTTTCCATTTTATATAAAATGTTTTTTTATTTTCTTGTTTAGCTTTTGTAAGTTTTTTGTAGTTTTTCTTATTAAAAATATCTTTTAATTTTTGTCCAGATTCAATATTTTGGGTTTTCTTATTTCCAAAAGTTTCTAAAACTAAATCTTTTTTAACTTTTAAAATAAAAAATTTTGTTCTATTTTTTAAAATATTTTCTTGTTTCATAAAGCTATAAGTGATAGATAGAGTTTAATTCTATCTATCTAAACTCTACTTTTCTTTCACCTGATTTTAGTTCACCAATTACATAACCATCAGTTGAAGCTAAAATAGAGTCAACATTTGAAGGATTTACTACAAGAATCATTCCAACACCCATATTAAATGTTCTATACATCTCTTCAAGCTCTACATGTTTACTCATAAATTCAAATATTGGTAAAACTTTGATTTTACTTCTATTTACAACAGCAGTTAAATTTTCTGGTAAAACTCTTGGAAGATTTTCAGTAATTCCACCACCAGTGATGTGTGCTAATGCATTTATTTTATCTTTGTTGGCTTTAAACTCTTTTACATAAATTCTTGTAGGTTCAAGTAAAACATCTTTTAATTTTTTACCTTGAAAATCATCCTCTAAACTCATACCAAGTTTTTCTAAAAGAAGTTTTCGCACAAGTGAAAATCCATTTGAGTGAACTCCTGAACTTGGAAGCGCAATTAAAACATCTCCAGCACTTACTCTTTCAACTCTATCAAGCTCATCTTTTTCAGCTATTCCTACACAAAAACCAGCTAAATCAAAATCACCCTCTTTATACATACCTGGCATCTCAGCTGTTTCTCCACCAATTAGTGCACACTCGCTTCTAATACAACCTTGCGCAATTCCTTTTACAACTTGAGTTGCTTCTTCAACTTCAAGTTTTGCAGTTGCATAATAATCAAGGAAAAATAGTGGCTCTCCAAAGTTACAAAGCAGATCATTTGTACACATAGCAACTAAATCAATACCAACAGTGTCAAATTTTTTTGCATCAATTGCTAATTTTAATTTTGTTCCAACACCATCTGTTCCAGCTAAAATAACAGGCTTTTTGTAACCACTTGGAAGTTCAAAAGCACCAGCGAAAGAGCCAATTCCTCCAAGAACTCCAGGAATCATTGTAGATTTTACATAAGGTTTGATATTTTCTACAAACTGATTTCCTGCATCAATATCAACTCCTGCATCTTTGTAACTAACTGTTGCCATTTTTTACCTTTTTTCGTAATATTCTCAAATCTTAAGATTTATTAAAAATTTTTCGGTATTATAGCAGACTATTTATAAATTTTAAGGAATTGAAAAATGAAAGATAATATTACATTTAGTGAAATGATGGTACATATACCACTTTGCACACATAAACATGCTAAAGATATTTTAGTAGTATCTCAAGAAAATAGTGATTTAATAAATGAGCTTGATAGACATAAAAAAGAGTCTAATTACAAATTTATTGAACTAAACGATTTAGAAAAAATTGAAAACAAATCTTACGATATAGTAATTTTACCAAATACAAAACTAGATATAAAAATTGTAGGAAAGCTTTTTGATATTTTAAAAGATGATGGGCTTATTGCATTTTCTTCAAAAGTTTTTTCAAGAGATGATAATAGATTAATTGATGATTTAAAACTAGTAGGTGAAAAATTCTGGATAGCAATGCCTTACAGATTTGGACACCAAGCTTCAATAATTGCTTCAAAAAAATATCACCCAACGGCTGATTTAAATCTTCAAAGAGCAGATTTTCTTGATGATTTAGAGTATTATTCAAGTGAAATTCATATAGCTTCTTTTGTTTTTCCAGCAAAACAACATAAAGATTTAACAGGTATTGCAAAAAGATAGTATGAAACAAAAAAAAGAAGATAGTTTTAAAAATGCAATTGCACTTACAGGAGGAATTGCAACTGGTAAAAGTACAGTTTGCAACCTTCTAAAACTTCATGGTTTTTTAATAATAGATGCTGATAAAATAGCTCATAAACTATTAGATGAAAATAGTCAAAAAATAGAAGAACTTTTTGGAAAACAATATGTTGAAAATGGAAAAGTTTTAAGAAAAGAGTTGGGTAAAATAATATTTTCTAATGAAGAGAATAAACTAAAACTTGAAGCACTACTTCATCCACTAATTTTTCAGAAAATCGAAAAAGAGGCAAAACTCTTTGAAGAACAAAATAAACCTTATATTGTTGATATTCCTCTATTTTTTGAAAAGATGCACTACCCTATTTCTAAATCAATTGTTATTTATACTCCAAAAGATTTGCAAATAAAAAGATTGCAAAATAGAGATAATATAAGCAAAGAAGAAGCTATGTTGAAAATTTCAAATCAGATGGATATTGAAGAGAAAAAAAGCTTGGGTACATATATAATAGATAACTCAAAAGATTTAAAACATCTTCAAAATGAAGTAGAAAATTTGATATCAAAGGTTTTAAATTAGCTCCTTTACTTAGGAGCTAATTTTTACTCTGCTACATTTATATCTATGCCTTGTTTTAAAAGTTCATCTTGTCTAACTCTTAAATAATCCAAGTAAGTTTTTGGATACTGTATATAGTGTTTCCCACTAACATATCTTAAAACCTCTTTGAAGTGAAAAGGGAAAAGTAAAGCATCTATTGTTGAGATTAACTTTTTATCATCATAAAGCAAAACAGCTGGTCTATAATCTAAATTTATTTTCTCAACCAAAGATTTTGCTGTAGTTTTTTCACCTGTTGGTAAAATTAACTCTTTTGTACTATTTGCATCAACTCTAATAACTGTAAATTTTGAAAACTCATCAATTACATCTTTATTTGTTAGAATTTTATTGTGAAAATGGTCACATTGAATACAACTTTTATCTTCAAAAACAATTGCAACAGGAGTTTTTATTTTAGATAAATCATTTAAATCTTTAAACATTTTATTTGGTATAAAAGCATATGTATCTTTTTTATCTAACTTACTTAAGTATGATGTGAAATCCATTTTTTCATAAGATTTTGTCTGTATAAAATCCAAAATATATTGAAAATCTTTACTATTTCTATATCCATTTACTCTAGCTACTATCTCTTTATTTGAATTAAAAATAAGAAGTGTTGGACTATATTGAATTTTTAATTTTTCTGTTAAATCTTTTTCAGTTAAGACATCTCCATCAACCCAAGTTAATTCACGACTTCCTTTAACATTTAGTTCAATAACATCAAAATTATTTTTGATAAATTGGCTAGTTTTGTTATCTTCTTCAAAACTCTCTTTTAGCATTTTTGAACAATAAGGACAACCTTCAAAATCCAAAAATATCATAAAATGCTTATTCTTTTCAGTAGCTTCTTCAATATCTTCACTTATATCTAAAAAACTATCCTTAAACCAACTAGGTACTTCATGATTTGAAGAACCAATAACTTTCCCCTCTTTTGCGTTTAAAGTTGTAGCAAAAAATATTGCAACAAAAATTAAAAATAAACGTCTAAATATAAACTTCATAATCTCTCCTATATTTAAAATAATAATGATTCTATTCAAATTATCATTATAAAAAGCTATAAATTTGAATTCTTTAATCTAAAAATGATAGAATTCTTCTTATAAAATAAAATTTACTATAAATATAATTTAATCTTATGATAAATGTCTATAAGAATAAATTGTGTTTATATAAAATCTTAATATTTTTTATGTAAAAGGATTTAAAATGAGCGAAAAAAATGAGTTTGTAAAAAAAACTTCTTATCGTAAAAAGAGATATTTTGTTTATGCAATTGTTTCAATAATATCATTAGTGATGCCATTTATTCAAGTAAATGGAAATCAATTATTCTTATTATCTTTTGATAAAAAACAGTTTCATCTTATGGGAACTGCTTTTGATATGCAAGAGTTATACTTAATGCCATTTTTATTGATGTTGCTATTTATAGGAATTTTTGCAATAACTTCAATTGGTGGTAGAGCTTGGTGTGGTTGGGCATGTCCTCAGACAATTTTTAGAGTAATTTATAGAGATTTAATTGAATCAACACTTTTAAAACTTAGAAGAATAAAAAATAAACAAAAAGATATTGATTTAAGTAAAAATGGAAATAAAATCAAAAAATTTATTGGTGTAATTTTATGGTCTATTTTATCTTTAGTTGCAGCATCAAACTTTATGTGGTATTTTGTTCCTCCTCAAGACTTTTTTGCTTATATTCAAGACCCACTTGAACATATGTTTTTAATAGGAATTGTTTTAAGTATAGCTGCATTTTTAATCTATGATGTAATTATTTTAAAAGAAGATTTCTGTGTATATATCTGTCCTTATTCAAGGGTTCAATCTGTTTTATATGATAATAATACTTATCAAGCAATCTACTCTACAAAAAGAGGTGGAAAAATATATGATGAAAATAAAGAAAAAGTTGTTTGGAAAATAAAAGATTTACCAGACCCTGCAAATGAGTGTACTGCTTGTGAAGCTTGTGTTACTGTTTGCCCTACTCATATTGATATTAGAAAAGGTTTACAACTAGAGTGTATAAACTGTCTTGAGTGTGTAGATGCTTGTACAACAGTTATGGGAAAACTTGGAAAACCATCTTTAGTTCAATGGTCAAGTACAAATACTATAGTTGAAAATAAACCAACAAAACTTCTTAGAAAAACAACAATTATGTATTTCATCTCTCTTACTATCACTTTTGCTCTACTTTTTGCTATGAGTGGAGAAAAAGAGTATATGCTTTTAAATGTTAATAAAGATACAGAACTTTATAAGATAAAAGATGGAAATGTTGTATCAAATAACTATTTATTACTTTTCCAAAATACTGAGTCAAAAACTCTAACTTACGAATTAGAAATAGTAGATAATCCAGATATAAAAATCACAAGATTTGAACCATTTACTCTAAGTCCTGGAAAAATGGCAAAAAAAGTTGTGATACTTGAAACAGATAAACTTTTAGTAGATAATAATCTAAAAGATACTCCAATTACAGTAACTATTAAGGCTTATGCTAAAGAGGATCCAGAAAAAGTAAAAGTATTTAGAAAAGCTACTTTCTTCTTCCCTAGATCTGATAAACTTCAAAAATAAATATAGAGTGCAATAGCACTCTATATTTTTAAATATCTTCTTAATTAAAATTTAGATAAAATCACAGCTTATATATTTTAAAAATTCAATAATATTTACGGAGTATTTTAATGACAAAATTCATTTTTGTAACAGGTGGAGTTTTAAGTTCTTTAGGAAAAGGAATTACATCGGCTTCAATTGCTACAATATTAAAACAATCTGGATTTAAAGTAAGTATGTTAAAAATTGATCCTTACTTAAATGTAGATCCAGGAACTATGAGCCCTTTAGAACATGGAGAAGTTTTTGTAACAGCTGATGGAGCTGAAACTGACCTTGATTTAGGAAACTATGAAAGATTTATAGATAGAACTTTAACAAAAATAAATAGTTTTACAACTGGTCAAGTTTATCAAAGTGTTATAAAAAGGGAGAGAGAAGGTGGTTATCTTGGAAAAACTATTCAAGTAATTCCTCATGTTGTTGATGAGATAAAAAATAGAATTTTTGCTGCTGCTGAAGGAAATGAATTTTTAATTATTGAAATTGGTGGAACTGTTGGAGATATAGAGAGTCTTCCATTCCTAGAAGCTATTCGTTCTATTAGACACGAACTTCCAAAATCAAACACTATGAATATTCATGTAAGTTTAGTTCCATATATTAAAGCAGCTGGTGAGCTTAAAACAAAACCAACTCAACACTCTGTTCAAGAGTTAAGAAGAATTGGTATAACTCCTCATATGTTAGTTTGTAGAACAGAAAAAGAGCTTCCAAAAGCTCTAAAAGACAAATTAGCACTATCTTGTGACATTGATAGAAATGCTGTTATTGAAGCTGGTGATGCGCAATCTATTTATCAAATGCCTTTACATTTTATAAAAGATGGTATTTTAACTCCTCTTCAAGAACATTTTAATATTAAAATAAAACCAAATATGGAGAAATGGGACACTTTAGTAAAAAATATTTTAGTTCCGCAAGATGAAGTTACTATTGGCTTTGTTGGAAAATATCTTGATTTAAAAGAGTCTTACAAATCTTTAACTGAAGCTTTAATTCATGCAGGTGCTCACCTAAATACAAAAATAAATATTCACTGGTGTGATAGTGAAAGAATTGAAGATTTAGGAGCTTATGAAGTTATTGGGAATGTAGATGCTATCTTAGTTGCAGGTGGTTTTGGAGCAAGAGGCGTTAAAGGAAAACTTGAAGCTATTAAATATGCAAGAGAAAATAATATAACTTTCTTAGGAATTTGTCTAGGAATGCAACTTGCAATTATTGAGTTTGCTAGAAATGTTTTAGGAATTGAAGATGCAAACTCTATTGAATTTGATAGTGAAACAAAAAATCCTCTAATATATTTAATTGATAAATTTATTGATCAAAGCGGAAATAAACAACTAAGAACTAGTAAATCACCTCTTGGTGGAACTATGAGATTAGGAGAGTATCCTTTTGAACCACTAAAAGGTTCAAAACTACAAAAAGCATATGGAAATAATAAAGAGTATTTTGAAAGACATAGACATAGATATGAAGCAAATCCAAAATATAAAGAGGCTTTAGAAAAAGCTGGAATGATTATTTGCGGTGAATCAAATGGACTTATTGAAGCAGTTGAACTACAAGACCATCCTTGGTTTGTAGGTGTTCAATTTCATCCTGAATTTACATCTCATTTAGAGACACCAAATCCTATAATTTTGGATTTTGTAAGAAAAGCTAACTCTCCTAAATAATGTCGAAAATCACAAAGGATAGACTTTTTGAAATCTTAAATGCAAGGCATTTGAATAATCCATATTCAAAACTTGCATCTATACCATCTTTTAATAACTTCAAAGATATTAATATCGCTACAAAAAGAGTAAAACAAGCTATTTTGAGTGGTGAAAAAATAACTATTGTTGGAGATTATGATGTAGATGGTATTGTATCTACGACTATTATGTTAGATTTTTTTAACTCTTTGGGTATAAAAGTTGATTATATTATTCCAAATAGATTTGAGCATGGTTATGGTTTATCTGTTAAAATTGTTGATATGATTGATAGTGGTTTAGTAATTACTGTTGATAATGGAATAACTGCATATGAAGCATCTTTAAAACTAAAAGAGAAGAATATTGATTTAATAATCACAGACCACCATACAGTTGGAGATAAAGTTCCAATAGCACTTGCAATTATTAACCCAAAACAAAATGATTGTAATTTTGAATTTAAAGAGATTTGTGGAGCTCAAGTTGCTTGGTATTTTTGTGCTGCAATAAAAAATGAGATGAACTATGATATAAATATGAGTTCATATTTAGACCTTTTATGTTTAGCAATAATTGCAGATATTATGCCTATGACAAGCCTTAATTACACTATGGTAAGACAAGGATTAAAAAAGATAAAAAACTCTTCTAGAGAAGCTTTTAAACTTTTAAATTCTCACTTAAAAAAAGATATTTTAGTTTCTGATGATATTGGATTTACAATTGCTCCAAAACTAAAT
The DNA here is from genome assembly GCF_014352935.1 of Aliarcobacter cryaerophilus. Next base: position 1,904,313 of record NZ_CP060694.1, read on the forward strand.
AGTGCTGGTAGAATGGATGATGCAACCATTGCATTAAAATTTTTATTATCAAAAGACCAATCTAGTGCATATGAGAGTTTAGCTGTTTTAGATGAATTGAATAGTTACAGAAAAACTATTCAAGAGAGAATTTCTAATGAAGCAGAGCAAAAATCAAATAAAGAGGATAGAGCTGTTATTGTTTGGGCTGAAGATTGGCATGAAGGAATTATTGGTATTGTTGCTTCAAAACTCTCAAATAGTTATAAAAAACCTGCTTTTATATTTTCAATCCAAAATGGTATTGCAAAAGGTAGTGCAAGAGCGAATTCAAATATAAATTTATATGATTTAATATCTAAAGCTTCACATCTTCTTTTAGGTTTTGGTGGACATAAAAATGCTGCTGGTCTATCTTTATTGGAAGAAAATCTACCTAAATTTAAAGAAATAATAAATAAAGAACTAGAAAAATCAGATGATATATTGCACAATGAGTTTATAACTTTGGGTGAACTTGATGTTAGTAGTGTAGATTTGGAGTTTATATCTATTATTGAAAGTTTTGAACCTTATGGACTTGAAAATGATAGACCATTTTTTAAAGTTTCAAATGCAAATCTTATAAAATCAGAACTAATAGGTAAAGATAAAAATCATCTAAAATTAACTTTAAGTAGTGATGGATTTGTTTTTGAAGCTTTGAAGTTTTTTAACTCAAATACAAATTTAAATAATAGATTGGATTTGATAATATCAATTTCAAAAAATGAGTTTAGAGGAGTAGTTACTCCAACTTTTTTAATTCAAGATTTTTTATAAGACCATAGGTCTTCTAATACTATTTCTAAATTCCATATCTCGATTTTGAGATATTCCCTCAAGATCTAATATTTCACTATCTAAATCTGTTCTAGCAAAAGATGAACTAAGTATATTTCCACTATTTATATCTATTAATTTTATAAAAAGATTTAAGCTTTTATTAGAAATAGAGTAAGTTCCAACAACTGCATATCTTGATTTTACATTATCACTTAAAATTCTATTTTTTTCTCTAGTTAAAAGATTAAACCCAGATGGTCCAAATTCAAACTCTTTTCCTAGTTCTATCTCTTTTACAATAACATCTAAAGATGATAATCTATCTTTTAAAAGATTTGATAGTAAAAAACCAAGTTGAGATCTATTTTTTAAATTATCAAGATTTACAAAATCTGATACCAAAACAACCTCATCATAAGCTACATTTTTCTTAATCTTCATAGCTGATTTTTTTACCATATCGTTTAACATTGAATCAAAATTTGTATTTTTTGAAATTGGGTCTTTATATGCTCCACAAGAGCTTAAAAAAAGTGTTAAGAGCATTAAAGATAGATAAAATCTAAATACTCTTAATTTTTTTAAAATCATAAAACTACTTCTCTTTTACAATTTTTATAGTTCTCATAGGGGGACAATCTCCAAACATTGTACAATCATGAGCTAATCCATGAACATAAGTAGCTCTTGCACTTGTTATTACTTTTCCAGTTATATTATCAATAACTCTTGCATTTAAAATAACTTTTCCATTTTGTCTTGAGTAAGTACCAACAACAACATAAGTGCTAGGAACCTCTTTTTTTAGCTCATGTGGTTTTCTACTTAAAAAATACTCACCTTTATCATTCACAGAAATAGCCATTTGACCTCTAAACTCAATTAGATTAAATCCTCTATTTGATAACTCATCAATCATACTTTCACCAACAACTCTTCCAAACTCTGAAGTTGTTTTGAATTGATCTAATCTTACAAAAGAAGTTACAATTAATGGCTTACTAGTATCAAGTTTTTTATTTACCATCATCTGTGTTGCAAGAGATGATATAGTTGCTTCTAAACTATTTTGAACTGTAATATTTTCTTGTTTATAGTTCGCAACATTCATACCAGCTTTCATCTGATTTACCTTATCTGATTCAGTTTGTACCTCTTTGTTTTTTTGAGTACATCCTGCAAGAATAGTTATAAAACATACAAAAATAGCAAATTTTAAAATCTGTTTAGACATTTACAATCCCCTTTTTAAATTCTTAAGATTTTATTTAAAATTTACTTATATATCCTTTATAAAAGCTTATATAAACCAAATTTCAATATAATAAACTTCAATTTTGAGTTAAGCTTCATTCTTGAAGCCCTTTAGGATTTGCTACTTTAACAATTTTCTATAAATTGTGTTAAAAGTAGTTAAAAAATATTAGTTCCTTTTTAAATAGGAACTATTTAAAAAAGGATAATTTATGGCAAAAATTTTAGTTCCAATAGCAAATGGATTTGAAGAGATAGAGGCAATTTCAGTTATTGATATTTGCAGAAGAGCCGGAATAGAAGTTGTGACTGCTGGAGTTGAAGATAAAGTTTTAATTGGTGCTCATAATATAAAAATTGAGATGGATAAGAAAATTGATGAAGTAAAATCAAGTGATTTTGATATGATAGTTCTTCCAGGTGGTCTTCCAAATGCTTTTACTTTGGCTGAAGATAAAGACGTTCAAAGACTTTTAAAAGAGTTTGAAGAGAAAAACAAAAAAATTGGAGCTATTTGTGCAGCGCCTTATGCACTTCACAAAGCAGGAGTTTTAAATCAAAACTATACTTGCTATCCAAGTTTTGAAAAAAAGATAAAAGATACTGGCTACCATGATGATAAAAATGTGGTTACTGATAATAATGTAATCACATCAAGAGGACCAGCAACTGCTATTGATTTTGCACTTGAAATTGTAAAAACTTTAAAAGGTAATGATATTTATCACCAAATTAAAACAGGTCTTCTAGCATAAGTTTGTAAGCCTTTATTTAAGGCTTACAAACTTTTAATTACTTCAAAAACAAATTTTAGATAGAATCTTTAGTTAAAAAATAAAATAGAAGATTTATAAAATATGTCACAAATACCACAATTTACACATTTACACTTACATACAGAATATTCACTACTTGATGGTGCAAATAAAATAAAACCTCTTGCAAAAAAACTAAAAGAGTTTGGCATGAAAAGTGTTGCTATGACTGACCATGGAAATATGTTTGGAGCAATAGACTTTTATAATGCAATGAAAAATGAAGGGATAAAACCAATCATTGGAATGGAAGCATATATTCACAATAGCGAAGATTTAGGAGATAAAACAAATAGACAAAGATTTCACTTATGCTTATATGCAAAAGATGAGATAGGTTATAAAAATCTTATGTATCTTAGTTCTCAAGCCTATATAAATGGGTTTTACTACTATCCTAGAATAAATAAAGAACTTCTAAGAAACCATTCTGAAGGTCTTGTTTGTAGTGCTGCTTGTTTACAAGGAGAGGTAAACTGGCATCTAAATACTCAAAATGAACGAAATGTTAAAAATGGTGCAAAAGGTTATGAAGAGGCAAAAAAAATAGCACTTGAATACAAAGAGATATTTGGTGATGATTTTTATTTAGAAATTATGAGGCACGGTATTGGTGATCAACTTTTTGTTGATGACCAGATTTTAAGAATCTCTGCTGAAACTGGAATAAAAGTAGTTGCAACAAATGATACTCACTATTTAGAACAAAAAGATGCCGATGCTCATGAAGCATTTATGTGTATTGCTATGAATAAACTCTATGATGATCCAAATAGATTAAGACATAGTGTTCATGAGTTTTACTTAAAATCTCAAGAACAAATTTATAAGCTCTATGCAGATATTCCTGAAGCTATAGAAGCTACTCAAGAAATAGCTGACAAATGTAATCTTACAATCAAGCTAGGAAATCCAACTCCACCAAACTTTAAATTTACAAGAGATAAATTAAAAGAATTAAATATAGATATTCCTGAACCACAAAATGAGTACTCTTTAGAAAATGATAAGGTTTTATTTGCATTTGAGTGCAGAAAAGGTTTAGAAGATAGATTAAAACTAGTTCCACAAAATAAACATCAAGAGTATAAAGATAGATTAGAAACAGAAATCGAAATAATTAATAATATGAAATTCCCAGGATATATGTTAATCGTTTGGGATTTTGTGAAAGTTGCAAAAGATATGCAAATTCCTGTAGGTCCAGGAAGAGGATCGGCTGCTGGAAGTTTAGTTGCATATAGTCTTAAAATTACGGATATTGACCCTATTCCTTATGGATTACTTTTTGAGCGATTTTTAAATCCAGAGCGGGTAAGTATGCCCGATATTGATATGGACTTTTGCCAAAGCCGTCGTGGTGAAATTATCGATTATGTTGTAAATCAATATGGACGAGCAAACGTTGCACAAATTATAACTTTTGGTAAACTTTTGGCAAAAGGAGTTATACGAGATGTTGCAAGAGTTTTAGATATGCCTTATGCAAAAGCTGATGCTATGGCAAAACTAATTCCAGATGAGTTAGGAATAGATTTAAAAAACTCTTGGGAGAAAGAGCCAAAAATCAAAGAACTTTGCGAAACAGATCCCCTTGCAGCTAGAGTTTGGGAATATGCTCTTGCTTTAGAGGGATTAAATAGAAATGCTGGAACTCATGCAGCTGGAGTGGTTATCTCAAATGAACCACTTTGGAATAAAACTCCACTTTTTAAACCAAGCGGGCTTGATACCCTTGCAACTCAATACAATGGAAAATATATTGAAGATGTAGACTTAATTAAATTCGACTTTCTTGGACTTAAAACCCTCACAGTTATTGATGAAGCTTTAAAACTAATAGAACAAAGACATGGTAGAAAAATAGATTTTGCAACTATTGATGTAAATGATAAAGGTGTTTATGATTTAATCCAAACAGGAGATACTTTAGGACTATTTCAAATAGAATCTGATGGTATGCAAGATTTATGTAAAAGATTAAAACCATCAAATTTTGAGGATATTGTAGCCGTTCTTGCACTTTATAGACCAGGACCTATGGAATCTGGAATGCTAAATGACTTTATAGAGAGAAAACACGGGCGTGCAAAAATTGATTACTTCCATGATGAACTAGAAATTGCACTAAAACCTATTTTAGAAAATACTTATGGAGTTATTGTTTATCAAGAGCAAGTTATGCAAATTGTTCAAAGTGTTGGAGGTTTTTCGCTTGGAGGAGCCGATTTAGTAAGACGAGCAATGGGTAAAAAAATCAAAGAGGAGATGGATAAGCTAAAAGGTCAATTTGCTTCTGGTGCAGAGCAAAAAGGATTTACAAAAGCCTATGCAGAGGAACTTTTTGATTTGATTGTAAAATTTGCTGGATATGGATTTAATAAATCTCACTCAGCAGCTTATGCTTTAATAACATTCTATACATCATACTTAAAATGTTACTATCCAGCAGAATTTATGGCTGCTTTACTAACTTTGGAAAAAGATAATACAGATAAAGTTGTAAGATATGTTGATGAAGTAAAAAGATTAGGACTTGAGCTGTTTGCTCCTGATATAAATAAATCTGATTTAGTATTTTCAGCAAGAGTTGTAGATAATAGAGAAGTTGTTATGTTTGGAATGGGCGCAATTAAAGGTGCTGGAGATGTTGCTATAAACTCAATATTAAATGCAAGAGAAGATGGAGATTTTAAAAATCTATCAGACTTTGTATCAAGAATAGATGCTAGTAAAGTTAATAAAAGAGTTATAGAATCTTTAGCAAAAGCAGGAGTTTTTGATAGTTTTGGATACTCAAGAAATGCACTTCTAAGTCAAATAGAAAAAATAGTTGATGGCGCTTCAAAAGCTTCAAATGCAAAAAAAATGTCATCTGGTTCTTTGTTTGGAGATAGTACAGAGCTTACAAATATAGAAATTGAACTTGATAATTTGCCTGAATATTCAAAAAAAGAGATTTTAGAACTTGAAAAAGCGAGTCTTGGTTTTTATGTTTCAGGTCATCCTCTTGATGAATACAAAGATAAAATAGAAAAGATAAACTACACTTTATCTTCACAAATAGATGAAATAGCAGATGGTAGCCAGATTTTAATTGTTGGAAAAATTGAAACAATATCTGAGAAAATATCAAAAAAAGGTTCTAAATTTGGAATTGTATCAATTTTGGATTTTCATGGAACTGTTGAATTTATGCTTTTTGAAGATAAATTAAAAGAACTTCAAGAGAATTTTGATTTAAATGAACCAATAGCTTTTAAAGTTAGAATCTCAAAAAATGACCAATTTACAAGAATGAGTGTTTTAAAAATAGAGACTATTTTTGATGCCCAAAAAGAGAAAATAAAAATTAAGGCAAAAGAGATAGAAGAGCCAACTTTGACTGTAGCTCTTCCATTTTCAGAAGATGAAAACTCTATTTATAGTTTATTTGATTTAATAATAAATAATCAAGGAAAAAGAGAGCTAAAGATAATAATAAAATCCAAATTAGCAGACCTAGAGCTTGAAAGTGGTATAAAAGTATCAAATGCTGTTGAAAAACTAATTCACAATATAAAAGGAGCATATATAATAGATGATGAAAATTCTATTAACAAATGATGATGGATATGATGCCGTAGGACTTAAAGCTTTAATAAAAGCTTTAACACCAATAGCAAAAGTAATGGTAGTAGCACCTGCAAAAAATAAATCTGCATGTGGTCACTCTTTAACTTTAGATAAGCCATTACGACTTATAAGCGTTGATGATGAATACTATAAAATAGATGATGCAACACCAACAGATTGTATATACTTATCTTTAGGTCACCTTTTTAAAAATGGTTACCGACCTGATTTAGTAATAAGCGGTATAAATATTGGTGCAAATATGGGAGAAGATATCACATATAGTGGAACAGCAAGTGCTGCAATGGAGGCTGTAATTCATGGAGTTCCAGCAATTGCCATATCTCAAGTTTGTAAAGATATGTGCAGAAGTATTGTTGTTGATTGGGATTTTGAGCTAGCTTGTAAGGTAATTTTAGATCTTATAGCTAGAATAAAAAATGGCTCTTTCCCACTAGCTGAAAGAAAGTTTTTAAATGTTAATATTCCACCTTTAAAAGTAAAAGATTGCAAAGGTGTAAAAATCACAAAAGCTGGATATAGAGAGTATGGAAATGATGCACATAGACATACAAATCCAAGAGGTGAAGAGTATTATTGGATAGGACTTCATCCATTAAGATGGAAACCTAGTCTTGATAGTTCTTGTGACTTTGAAGCTATAAAAGATGGCTATGTATCAATCAGTCCAATAATGCTAGATATGACATCTCATAGCGATATCAAAAATTTGGAAAATTGGCTAGAAAAATAAAAAACAAAAATTAAACAAAGGAAAGTCAAACTATGAATTTCACAAATTCAATTACAAAACATATAACAAAACTTGTAGGAACTCTAAAAAGTGAAGATGAACTTCAAGAAGTATTAAAAAGAAAATTTACAAAAAGAGAGTACAAAACTTTCATAGCTTTTGAAGAGGGTAAAAATATAGATGAAATAAAAACTATTTTAAAAGAAGAAGATACAAAAGAGGTAGAAAAAATCTACCAAACTGCTATTAAAAAGTTAAATCAAGAGATTTTTAAAAGGGAGTTAGTAGATTTATAAAAATCTACAACACCATTTTTATATCACTGTGCTCACCTAATAGTCTAAAAATCTCAGTTCTATCATCATCATTGTGTACTAGCATCTCCAAACTATAACTTTTGAATTTACCTTTTGAACTAGTTTTTGATGGTTTTAAGTTATGTTCTCGTTCAAAAATAACCTCTTTTACACATTTTTTAATATTACAAGTTTCCAAAACAACAAGTTTGTATTCCCAACTACAAGGGTAGTTTAACTCTAATTTTTTATCACTTAAATCTATCATCTTTTAAAATCTCCACTTTTTCCACCGCTTTTACTTTCAAGCTGAATATCTGAAATTATCATACTTTTATCAATAGCCTTTACCATATCATAAATTGTAAGAAGTCCAACACTAACACCTGTTAAAGCTTCCATCTCAACACCTGTTTGCCCATTTAATTTTGCTGTAACAAAAAGTTTAAAACTATTTGTTTGTGGTAACTCTTCTATATCACAATTAATTCCACTCAAAAGTAAAGGATGGCACATAGGTATTAATTCGCTTGTCTTTTTTGTCCCCATAATTGCCGCTATTACGGCTGTTTGCAAAACTGGACCTTTTTTAACAACATTTCCAATAATTGCATCATAAGCCTCTTTACTCATAGTAATCTTTCCACTTGCAACTGCAATTCTATGTGTCTCATTTTTTCCTGAAACATCTACCATTTTTGGTCTATTATTATCATCAATATGTGTTAAATTCATAATATATTCCTTAATATTTAAAAAAATTATTCTATTCTAATATAGATTAAATAGGAATTAAGTTTATTTAATTATAATCCAAGCTCAAATTTAAAAAGAAAGTGGGTGATTTTAGTGCCAGGCATTAAAGTTAGAGATAATGAATCTTTTGACGAAGCGTATAGAAGATTTAAAAAGCAATGTGATAGAAACCTTATAGTTACAGAAACAAGAGCTAGAAGATATTTTGAACCAATGACTGAAATCAGAAAAAAACAAAAAATTTCTGCTAGAAAGAAAATGCTTAAAAAATTATATATGCTTAGAAGATACGAATCTAGATTATAAGATTTATTATTTTCCAAGTAAAAGCCCAGTTCCTAGGAATTGGGCTTTTTTTATTTAGATTAACTTAAACAACACTAGACTAATAGCCATAACAAACATTCCCAAAGAAATCCCAACTATTGTTGTGTGAGCATTTCCATAGACTCTTGAAGCTGGTAAAAGCTCATCAAAAGAGATATAAACCATAATTCCAGCAACAATTCCAAAAACAATTGCCAAAGTAGCATCTCCCATAAAAGGAAGAAGCAAGAAAAATCCAACAACAGCACCAAGAGGTTCAGCTAGTCCTGAAAGTGTTGCATACCAAAATGCTTTTTTCTTCTCTCCAGTTGCGTGATAGATTGGTAAAGATACTGCCATTCCTTCTGGAATATTGTGAATAGCTATTGCAAATGCAATTGTAATACCAACTGTTGGGTTTTCTAAAGCTGAAACAAATGTAGCAAAACCTTCTGGAAAGTTGTGAATTGCTATTGCGATTGCTGTGAAAATTCCTGTTCTTCTTAGCTTTGAATTTCTTATTAGTGATGATTTTGTATCTGGTTTTAACTCTTGAAGCTGATTGTCGCTTTTTGGTTCGTGTGGATTTAAATCTTCTGGAATTACTTTATCTATGAAGGCTGTTAAAATTATTCCTATAAAAAAGCAAATTATTGTTAAAAATTCTCCTGTAATAGGATTTTCATAAAGATTGGTAAAAGATTCTCTTGATTTAACTAAAATCTCCATAAAAGATACATAAATCATAACTCCAGCTGAAAACCCCATACCAATTGATAAAATAAAGTAGTTATCTTTTTTTGAGAAAAATGCCAAAATAGCACCAATAGATGTAGCAAATCCTGCGAAAAAAGTTAGCATTGCAGCAAAAAGAAAGGTTTCAAGTGAGATGTCTTGCATAAATTACCTATGATTTATTTTTTAAAATTTGGATTATATCATATTTAAAATAGGTTATTTTTATATTTATTTATACCAATAATTATAATTTCATTTTTACTTTCATAAATTTTATAAGGGATTACATACCCCCATAAATATTAAATCTCTGATGTTATCATCACTAAAATATATTGATTTTCTACACTTAAAAGGCATATTTGCTAAGTTATCTATTTGATTATTTAAATTGTTTGGCTCTACCAAAACTATCTTTAGCAATAAACTCTAAAATAGATTGAAGTTTTAAAATATATTTTTCATCTCTGATTATTGTCATATTTTTGCTCTAATTTTTTCATAAAATCGTTCATCTCTTTTTGATATGCGTCTTGCGTAAAAAGTTTTGTTTTATTACTCTCAATATCTTCTAAACATTGGTTAAAATATAGTTTAGATTGCTCAAAATCATTATCTTTTATTTCAAGGTTTTTTATCATTCCATTTTTTAAGTTTTTAATAATAGTCATAAATGTTTCAAAATTTTTTTCATCTATTTGCAGTTGTATAGTTTTCATAAAAAATCCTTTTAAATTAAGTTGCTGATTATATCATATTTGATTTTTACACTTTAAGCTTATTGAAAATATCATCTACATTTAAAGAGTTCAAACTCATCTTTGAAAAGGCAAACCATTTTTTACCCAAATCTTTCAAACTAGCTCCCAAATGATAAATATCTTTTTTATCGATAATCAAAAATCTATCGTGGCTAGATTTAAAAGTTTTTAGAGAAATATTTTTATATTGTTTTGAATATTTTTCAAAATCTAGTTTTAGCTGTTTTGAAATTGTTGAAGTATAGATTGTGAAATTTATATTTGGATATTTAGAAAAAAGAGTAAAAACTGTATCATCAATATAGTTATCTATCAAAACTATTTCACTCTTTGCAAGTTTTATTAAATCATTTACAAAACTGTAAGAATCGTAAATTTGTCCATCAAAAAAGATGTTTTGATTAAATTCCAAAGAGTTGTTTTTTATTTTTGATTTTATAAATTGCATATCATTTTCAAGTGCAAAAAGCCTTTGTTCTGTAATTTTGTGATTATTTATCGCATATCCATTTTGAATATAGTTTTTTAACACAGATGTTGCCCATTGTCTGAATTTTATTGCTTTAACGGAGTTTGTTCTGTATCCAACAGATAAAACAATATCCAAATTATAATGCTCAATATTTCTTACAATATTTCTATTACCTTCTTTTTGAACTATTTCCAAAATGGAAACAGTTGAAAACTCATTTAACTCATTATCTTTATAAATATTTTTAATATGCTTTGAAATAGCAGGAATTTTTACTCCAAAAACTTCAGCTATTTGCTTTTGTGTTAGCCAAATTGTTTCACTATCAACCGAAACTTTAAGTTCTAGTTCACCATCATTGTAAACCACTAAATTTGATAAATCTTGCATTTTGTTTCCTCTTTCTTGAAGATTTTTTAAATCTTAGCAAAAGAGAGTAAAAAGAGAAAGGAATATTACAATTTGTAATTAAATTTGATTTTTATATTTTAAAGATTTTTGTAGTTAAAGTTTACTACAAAAAATACTAACAATTTTTTATCGCTTTCTTTTCAAGAAATAATCTGGTTTTTTTCTAAGATGCATTACAGCTAAGATAATTATTTCATCATTTTTTATATAATAAATCACACCAAATGGGAATCTATTTGTCAAGCTTCTTCTTAAATCATCAGTTAAAATTTGCCAAGCATTTGGGAAGTTTATTATCCTTTGTATAGTTTTATAAACTTCATTTGCAAACTCTAAACCTAAGCCGACTTTAAACTCTTCATAATAATCTATATAGCTATTTAACTCTATTTCTGCTTCAAAATGAAAAGAGTATTTCATTTATCAAACTTTTTAGCAATTTTTCTAAAAACTTCATCTCCATTTATAAGCTCTGTTTGATTTAATTCAATTTGATTTTTTCGCTCTTTTGCCTCTTTTATCCATAAATCAGTTATTGTTTTATCTGTTGGATTTAAGCTAGATAATATTTTATCAACAATTTTTGTTTTTATATCTATTGGTAAAAGTTCTACTTCATCTAATAGTTGTTTTTGATTTAATGCCAACATTTTAAATCCTTTTTTAAATTAAGTTGCTGATTATATCATATTTGATTTTTATATTTTAAGATTTTTCAAATAGCTATTTTCTAGCTTCAAATCCTTTTGTGTCGTTTGCTAAAAACTTTTCAAGATGATTCATTTTGTTTTTCTTTTTTATATTTTATAGATAATTTGTTTTTTTAATAAAATAAAATATTTATATAAAATGCCCATAAAATAGCTATTTTAATAAATTTGTTTTCTTTTATAAGCAAAATTTGTTTTTTATTTGCCAATAAAATAAACCCATTTAAAAGTTCAGTATTTTTTCAAGTATTAACTTTTGTTCAATAGTTTTTGCTTGAAAAATATCTATTTTAGTTTTTTGTTTTCTTTCTATTTCTTTGATAATTGGCTTTATAATATTAAATTCTTTAAATCTTAAACCAAAAGAAATAGAAACTATTTGTAATCCAATAATATTTTTTTGAAATGCTTCATTTTTATCAAATGTATAATTTATTTTTTCTTTTTCTCCATAATGTAACAATCTAACTTCTTGCTCATATTCCCAATCTTCAGATTTAATTCTCCAATAGTCCATAATACTTTTAAAAATATCTTTTTCTGGAATATTTGTATCTTTATATAAAACTTTTTCTTTTCCAATATAATTTGGAAGATATAAAAATTTATAACCTATACAAATACCTGTATGCTCTTTTGCATAATGCGACCACATCAACTTATTATCATTAATTTTAGATAAAGAACAAGTTTTAAATCTTTCTTTATTTATTTCTAAATTTTCAAATTGTTTTTCTAAAGATAAAGATGCTACATCAAAAGGGTCATTTAGTTTATTTGGACTAGCAAAATAAAGATAATTTTCGGTTAAACTAGATAATGAATTTATAGAAAAATTCTGATATTTATATAAGATTTGTTCAAAAAACATTAAAATAGTATCTCTTTGGTATGAATTATAAGAAATAAAATTTAACATACTTTCATCAAATAATTTATTTTTATCTTTAGAATTTATATCCATTTTTACTAAACTTAATTCAGCTTGTCCATTAAGATTTAAAAAATATTTTTTTGATAATTCAATAGATTTCTCATAACACTTTTTTGCTTCTGTAAAGTTTTTACTCTTAAAATATATATCTCCTAGAGATAAATGATAATTTGGATTTTCAGGTTCTTTTTCTAATCTATTTTTATAAATTTTAATTTCTTTATTTATAGAAATACTATCATCAAAAAAGACAAGTAATATAATTCTTTGTCTTCTGTTAGTTTAAAATTGAGTTTTTTAATTTCTTTATATAAAAATTTGTGTATTTTTATATATTTATTGTATATAAATTTTTTATATTGCTCTATCTTCTTTGAATATTTTTCTTTATACTCAATATTCAATTTTTCTCCATATTTTTCAAAGCTCTGATACTCAGAAAAATATTTATAATTTAAAGTAAAAAAACTACCTTTTAATTCAAAATTATTATCATTTAAAATATCTAAATAAATCTTTTCTAGCTTATCTATCACTAGATGATAATAAATTGAAATTAGTATTACATAAATGTCTTTTTTTAATTGCATAAAGTATTCTATTTTATTCAAAATATTTAATAATATTTTCAAGCTTTTTTCATATTCTTTTTCTATATATAATATTTTTGCTTCATAGAAATCAAATAATTCTTCATTTCCAAGATACTTTTTTATTTCAATCTTATCTCTTATTCTATCAAAAACTTTAAATTTAAAAAGTTTATCAAAATCATCTCCCACTCTTGAAGGATTAGATTTAAAATATGCTTCTATTGCTTTTTCTTTTTCTCCTATTTTTTCGTAGGCTTGTCCCAAAATAAAATAGTCTTTTTTATTTTCATTTTCTAAATTTACTATAAAATTTATTAGTTCGTCATATTTTTCTAACTCATAGCATGTTTTTACATATGAATTAAAATAGGGATATTCTTTTTCTGCTGGATTACTCTTATAGTATTCATATAATTTTGAGAAATTGTATGAATAAAGATTAAGATAAAACTCTAATTTTGTATTTGAAATATTATATTTATTAAAAATAACTTTTATAATAGATTTATATTGTTTAATATTTTTTAAGTTTCTCAGTTGGTTATAAATGAAATTTTCAACCATTTCTTTGTTCAATTCATTTTCCAATAAAAATAAAAAACAATCTTTTATCATTTCATTTTCAAATAAAAGATAAAACTTTGCTTCAAGATTATTTATATTTTCTTCTAAAGCATTATTTAACAATTTTATAGATTTGTCTTTTTTACCAAACCATGTAAAATGTTCAAATGTCCTAAAATTTTTTTCTAAAAAAAGATACAGTTTTAAATAAGTATTAGATTTATTATTTTCTTTATTAATTTTATTAAAATATAAAATCTTATTTTCTACATATTCATCTAAATTTTTATATTGATAATGTCTTGCTACCCATTCCATAAAATCATATGTAAAATAATATATCATACAAATTTCTTCTAGCTCTCCAAATTTATTTTCAAGACCTTTTATAAGTTTTACTGCTATATAGAAATTTGATTTATAAAGTTCATCTACTATTAGTTTTAAATCATCATTTGAAATAGTCAATACTAATTACCATCCACAATTTTAATCTCATCAGGAGTTAAATCATAGAGTTTATAAACCATTTGGTCGATTGTTTTTTCATTTGTTGAACAGATGTTTTCTAAATTTTCAAGCTCTTTTTTAAGTGCGATTTCTCTATCAAAGTTGTTATTTTTTATAGCTTCATCTAAAAGAGGTTTATAATCTTTTATTTTTTGTTTAGCTTCCAAAATCTCATCTACAAGTTTTATAAATGGTTTTTGTGATTCTTCATCTATTTTTGGGATTGGTATTTCTTCAACTTTAAATTTTTTAAACTCCCAACCAGTTGCAAGTCTAATTCCATCAAACTTATAGTAATAAAAACAAAGTTTTGAATTAAGTAGTGCTAAGATATATTTTAAACTTTCTCCAGTTAATAAAAAGCCTTTATCGTTTATATAAATTTCTGAACTAGAATATAAGAAATTATTAGCATTAGACATTCCAGCCCAAAATATTTTATTTTTTTTAAAATCATCAGAATATCCACTTCCATATCTGCTCATTGCATACCAAGGATATTTATTATCTTTTACTTCAGGTCTTTTTGATAATTCATTTTTAAACTTTTCTAAATGTTCTTTGATAATTGGATATTCCTCTATTACAAAATTCCAAGGTATATATATTAAATATAAATTAACAAAATTATATTCATATCTTTTTATATCTCTACCTCTTAATATAGGTTTTATAATTTCTGCACTTTTGGGCTCTTTTTTTATTAATTCATTTTTTATGGCTTCATCTATAATAAATGCTTCATTACAACCTGTTGTAATACCTCTATAAATATTTATATCCCACTCTTTTAGAGGAATACCTATTTTTTCTATTTTTTGTTTTATTGCTAGTTCTTTTGGATTTGAGAAGCTAAAGCTAGTTTTTGTTAAATCACTTTGTTTCATATCATAGCTATTAATTAAATCTGCATCTACAACTTTAAAAGAGTTATTATCTGATTTTGTTTTTTGAAATATTGTAATTGCACTATCAACTGTTGCATCTTCAAATATTTTTACACCATTAAAATCTGCTATTTGCAAGATTGTTGTATTTTGTAAAATATACTCTCTTAAATTTTCTCCATATTTTGCACGAAAGAATTTATTACTACAAATAAAGCCTTTTAAACCATTTGGTTTTAACATATTTAAAGCTAATTCATAAAAATATACATATAAATCAGCTGTTCCATTTGCTACTTTATAGATTTTACTCAAAGCTTCTTTTTGCTCTTTTATTGCTTCTTGTCTTACATAAGGTGGATTTCCAATAACTACATCAAAACTATTTTCACTAAATGGCATCTCTAAAAGTGAGTTTGCACAAACTATCTTGTCTGCTAGTTTTGTAAGTGGTCTTCCTCTTTTTGCAGTTCGTAGCCACAAACTTAGCTTTGCTATCTCCACAGCATCTTCATTTATATCCACTCCATAAAGATTGTGTTCAAGGATTTCTTCTTCTACCATATATGAAGCAAACAAATCTCCCATCAAAGCCAAATCATTTTGAAGATTTTTATGTTCAGATATTAAGTATTCCAAAGCTTGATTTAGAAATGCTCCACTTCCACAAGCTGGGTCTAGGATTTTTAGATTTAGAAGCCAGTTTTTATACTCTTGCAGGTTATCTTTTGTTTGTTGCTCTTGTTTTGTTAGTTTTTTTGGGTTTGATGGGATTAAAATCCCATTTCCGATTAAGAGTTCTTCTCTTTTCTCACTACACATTTTACCTAGAGTATTTTCTACTATATATCTTGTGATATATTCAGGTGTATAAAATACACCATCTTTTTTTCTTTTTGATTTTGTTTTATCAAAATCAATATTTTCTATATTTGCTTGAAGCTCTTCAAGGTCTGTTAAACTCTGCTCAAAAATATGTCCCAAAATATTTACAGATATTTCACTTGCAAAATCGTAGTTTGAAAGTATCTGTACATTTTCATCTAAAATAAAATCATCGATAATCAAACTATCAAGAAGCTCATCAGTTGCAAAAAGTCCACCGTTGTATTGAGGAATTTGTAGTTTATCGTTTCCTTTGTTTATAGCTTCAAAGTAGAATTTATAAATATCATATAAAGAGTAGTTTGTAAACTTTTGATTTATAAACTCCTCTCTAATCTCTTTTATCATATTTGTTCTAAGCAAATCTCTATCTTCTGCAAACAAAATAAAAATAATACGGTCGCATAGTTTTTGTGTTAAGCGAAGAAGTGTTTGTTGGTTTAAAGCTTCACCATTTAATAAAGATGAGGCTAAAGCCTCATTTCCAAGATTGTTTTTTACAAGATTTTCAAAAAGAGCAGTTCTAAAGTTTGAGAAATCTTTATATAGTTTTTTTGAAATATCTTGCTCAAAACTGTTTGTTTTCTCTTTTAGTTTTAAAGGTACATCATCTTTTATACTCTCATAAGAGATTAAAAGATGAAGCTTTTTAAACTCTTCATAATTTAGAGTAAAAAGATTAAACTTCTCATAAGCTGTCTTTTTATCTACATAAAATCTTAGCTCATCGAAATTTGAGATTATTATATATTTTGAGTTTGAGTGCGAAGCGTGATAGTTAAATGCTTGAGTCTCTATTTTGTCAAGATTTTTTGTATCTTGTCCTTTTAGCTCAATTACTCCTACAACTTTATCATCTACATAAATCACTCCATCTGCTTTTTTGCCATCTGTTTCGTTTTTCTTTTCTCTCTCAAGATTAAAAGATTTTGGATTTGTCATATCAAGAGTATAGCCTAAGCAGTTTTCAAAAATATCTACCAAAAAACCATCTTGATACTTCTCCTCTTTTACTGTTTTTATATATTCAACTTTTTCTAAAAACTTTTGAAATGAAGCCCAACGAAGTGCAACTTTACTTTCATCTTGTTTTACACTATTTATTATTGACTTTTGAAACATTGACATAAAAAGAAACCTTGTGTGATTTTATTAAGCTTAAATGTTACCATTTTTTTTGAAAAAGAAGATAAAAATAGAAATATTAAAAATTAATAAATGATTGAATGCTCCAGCCGATTTATTCGGACAGTCTGCCGGAGTGATTCGGACAGTTTTAAAGTAGAAATTTTCTAAGTGTAAAATTATAACATAAGTGTCCGAATGTTTTTAAATTTTGTTGATTTTTGATCTTAATTTTCGCATAGATTCTCCTTCTAATTCAATTCTATGGGATGAGTGAATTATCCTATCTAAAATAGCATCAGCAACTGTGTCATTATTTAAATAGTTATACCAACTTGAAACAGGTAATTGAGAAGTAATTATTGTTGAATTTAATTCGGTTCTATCTTCAATTATTTCAAATAAATTTGTTGCATCATCAGTTGTAATAGTTGAAGTTCCAAAGTCATCTAAAATTAGCAATTCAAACCTAGAGTATTTTTTTAATAAATTTGTATATGTTCCAGTTGCTCTTGAAATTTTTATCTCTTCAAGTAAAGTTGGAACCCTTGTATAATAAACTCTAAATCCATCTATTATTGCTCTATTGCCTAATGCTTGTGAAATATATGATTTTCCAGTACCCGTTTTACCCGTAATTATTATATTTTGATGATTTCTAATAAAGTTCATATTTGCTAAATCTTTTATTACTGATATATCAATTTTCCTTTTAATAGAGTAATCTATATCTTCTATTGCTGCTTGTTTATCTTTAATTTTTGAGAGTTTTAAATTCATTGATATTTTTTTGTTATGTAAAAATATCTCTTGAGATTCTAATAAGTTATATAATCTCTCTTCGAAGCTGAGTTTATTGTAACTTATATCCTCTATTTGTCTTAAATATGCCTGTTTTAATCCATCATATCTTAAATCATTTATTTTATTTATTATTGTAGTTTGGTTCATTTTTTGCCTTTTTATTTTAGATTTTTATTTATAATAATCGGATCCACGAATATTTTCATGGTTATTAAATAGTGTTGATGTTGTAGTATTAGCAACAACTAAGTATAGTTTTTTTGATAAAATTGATTCTATTGATTTAACACTTTTTGCATCAATTTTTATTGCATATGATAGTGCTAAATTTAACTCAATTTTTCCATATATTTTTGCTAAAGACAATATTGCAATTATCGTTCTATATGCTTTTACAGGGTATGGAGCTTCAGATAATCTTTTTTCAACAAACTCTTTAGTTTCATTTCCAATATTTTCACCCCAAGATATTAATCTTTGAGGATTCATCTTTTCACTTTGATACTGATGATTTAAAGGCATATGCTCTTTTATTGTTGAAGAATCATTTATTTTATATAATCTTGGATGAGTAGCAACTATTTTCGATTTATGATATATTTCAACTAATGTAGTTGAATATTTTATCTCTACTCTCTCTTTTAGATATTTAAATGGTACTGAGTAATAACATTTTAAAAGTTCAACATGATAATCTATATTTACAGTCGCAATTTTTAACTCTTTATAGATAAATCTATTTATTGGTAATTGTTGTAAATATGATTTTTCAAGTTCTATAAATAGTTCTGATCTACTTTTACCTATTTTTTTAATAATTTTATTATTATAAATATCAAGTAGTGGATTTATTGCTTGATTTATTTCATCAATATTAAAAAAGCTTCTATTTCTAAATCTTGCTATTATCCATCTTTGAATTGCTTGTACACCTTGTTCTACTTTTGCTTTATCTTGTGGTTTATATGGACGTGCTGCTTCTATTGCATAGTTATAATGTCTTGAAAGTTCTGCATAATTTTCATTAAACACTATGCCATTCTTATTATTTGAAATAATTGCACTTTTTAGATTATCAGGAACAATTACTTTAGGAACACCTTCATAAAAATTAAATGCTTCTACATGAGATTTTATAAAATCTTCAACTTTTTGAGAAGAAGTTGCATGAACAAAGGTATATCCACTTAATCCTAGTACACTTACAAATATTTGTGCTTTTTCAACTTCACCTGTTTTTAAATTTATTACAGGAACAGTTAATCCACTATAATCTACGAACATTTTTTCACCAGCAACATATGTTTGTCTCATTGTAGGATTTAATTTTCTTTTATATTTATAGTAATACTCTTTAAATTGGCTACAACCATATCCATCTGGATGCATCTCTTTATACTCTTGCCACAACAGTTCAAAGGTTACACCTTTTTTTGTTATCTCTTTATGAATATATTCAACATCTGGTATTGGTCTTGATTTATAGCTTTTTGGTAAGGATTTTTCAGGAAATAGAATTTGACTAATTTCATCATCATCAAGATTAAGAAATTCATCAATTTTTTTATCTATTATTTCAAATCTTTTACAATAATCCCCAACAGTTGATGAAGGTACATTTAAAGCTCTACTAATTTGACGGTACGATATATTGGTAATAAACTTTAATCTCAATATATCTTTTATTTTTTTCATAGAAAGTCTCCTCATTTTTACCCTTTGTTTTTTACAAAGTGTAATTAAATATTTAGAAAATTTCTACTTGATAAATTCCAGCCGGAATTCTTTAAAATTGTCCGAATATAAATCGGCTAGCTGTCCGAATCAACTCCGGCAGAGTGTCCGGATGTAAATCGGCTGGCTGTCCGAATTGTTCCGGCGTATGCAATTGAAAAAATTTATAAAATGTTTTATGATATAATCAAACAGAATATCATTTTAAAGGAGATATAACAGTGTCAAAACAAATTGATAAAACAAATATCTTAAATTATTTAAAAGAGCATTATTCTGAATTCAAAAATAAATATAATGTTGAAAAAATTGGGCTGTTTGGAAGTTATGCAAGAGATGAAGCAACAGAAAATAGTGATATAGATATTTTTGTAAAAATGAAACCATCCCTATTTGATATGGTAGCTATAAAAGAACAAATAGAAAATGATTTAAATAGAAAAGTAGATATTATAAGAGAACACAAAAATATAAAACCTATTTTTTTAAAAATGATTCAAAAAGATTTAATATATGCATAATGAACAAAAAGAGATGCTTCTTTCTACGCTTGAAGATATTAAATACTCTTTAGAACTAATTCTAAAAAGAGCAAACAATATAAATTCAAGTGATGATTTTTTAAAAGATGAAAATGGACTTCAAAAACTTGATAGTATTGCTATGAGATTGTCAGCTATCGGAGAAGGATTTAAAAATATTGATAAATTATCTAATAATCAACTTCTAATAAAATATCCAAATATTCCATGGAAAAATGTAAAAGGAATTAGAGATATTTTATCTCATCACTATTTTGATTTAGATGCTGAAGTAATTTTTAATATTTGTAAAAAAGATGCAAATGAATTACTTGAAACTACTATTAAAATAATAGAAGAGCTAAATTAATTTTTTAATAACTGTAAACACTCTTTATTAACTCTTTTAAATTATTGTGTTTTAGAGTTTTGAATTAAGTTGGATTTTAAAGTGGTACGCCTGGTAGGAGTCGAACCCACAACCCCTCGGGTCGAAACCGAGTATTCTATCCAGTTGAACTACAGACGCACTTGAAAAATTAGGATTGAAGTTTATCCTAATTTTGCTTAAAAATTTTAGAAGAAGATATTATCTAAAACTACTAAAAAGAAGAAAACTATTCCTAAATATCCATTTACAGTAAAAAATGCTCTATCTATTTTTCTAAAATCTTTATTTACTAAATAGTGCTCATAACTTAGCATCAAAGCACTTATAATAACTGCCAAATATGTAAAATATGAACCAGACGCATAAATCACAAATAAAAGCCAAAAAACAATAGTTAAAAAGTGAAAAACTTTTGAAAATAGCATTGTTTTTTTTGCACCAAATTTTGAAGGAATTGAGTGAAGACCTAGTTTTTTATCTACATCAATATCTTGTAGTGAGTAAAGTAAATCAAACCCAGCAACCCAAAACATAACTCCAATACTTAAAAATATCACCCATAAAGGAATAGTTTCACTAACAGCAACAACCCCAGCAATAGGAGCAAGAGCCAAAGAGACTCCCAAAATAATATGTGCTAAATATGAAAACCTTTTAAAGTATGAGTATGAACCAATAATTACCAAAATAGGAAGTGATAAAATCAAAGCCAAATCATTTACAAAATAAGCTACTAAAATAAATCCAAAAGCATTTGCCAAAAAGAATATAAACATAGCTTTAGGAGATACTCTTCCATCTACATTTGGTCTATTTTTTGTTCGTGGATTTAAAGCATCTATATCTCTATCCATAAAACGGTTGAAACCCATTGCAAAGTTTCGTGCAAATACTGCACAAAGTGTTCCTAAAACCAGAAGTTTAAATCCAAACCAAGGAGTTCCATTTATTTGTGAAGAAGATACAACCATCGCTATAAATATAAATGGTAAAGCAAAAACAGAGTGCTGAAACATCACTAATTCGCTAAAATCTTTTATTTTTTTTATTAATTTTTCCATGGGCTGGATTTTATCAAATAATGAGTAAATTAATGCTTTTTGGTTATAATCAATCAAATTTTAATCAGGAATTAATTATGAAAAAATATATGTTTCTAATACTTTTAAGCCTTTTTTCTATAATTTTTACAGCTTGTAGCACAAAAATTGATGACTCAATAAGTAATTCAAATCAAGTTGATATTTCAAATCTTTTAGATCAACTTGCACAAAAAGAGAAAGAGATAAATGATATTATAAAAGAGCTTGAACAGTGCGGAGCTACAAAACAAAAAGCAAAGTAGATTAGAAAATGAAAGAATTAGCAATAATAGGAACAACTGCTTCAGGAAAAACAGCACTATCACTTGAAATAGCAAATAAAACAAACTCTATAATCTTATCTTTGGACTCTCTTTGTGTCTATAAAGAGATAGATATTGCAAGTGCAAAACCAACAAAAATAGAAAGAGGTGATATAGTACATTTTGGGATAGATGAAGTTTTTCCAAATGAAAAATTTGATGTTATTGAGTTTTTAAATTTGTATAAAAATGCAAAAGAATATGCAGAAAAAAATATGAAAAACTTAATAATAGTAGGTGGAACAGGCTTTTATCTTAAAGCTTTGGTTGATGGAATAAGTGATGGTTTAAAAGAAAATACAAATTTAGATATGAGTTTAAATGATGCTTATAATTTGCTTTATAGTTTGGATAAAGATTATATGCAAAAAATTGAACCAAATGATAAATATAGAGTAGAAAAAGCATATTCGATTTATAAACAAAGTGGACTAACTCCAAGTGAATATTTTTTGAAAAATCCTAAAATTGCACTGTCTCCAAAGCTTACTATTTTTGAGAT
This sequence comes from Aliarcobacter cryaerophilus, assembly GCF_014352935.1. The sequence goes on from NZ_CP060694.1 coordinate 1,926,860, forward strand.
TTTGTGGGAAAAAGATGAGTTAATAAATCGAATTTCTTTACGAACAAAACAGATGATAAAATCAGGACTTATAGATGAAATTATCTATTTAGAAAAAAAATATACAAGAGGTCCAAATTGTATGGCAAGTATTGGAATAGTTGAAACTTTAGAGTATCTTGATGGAAAAATATCAAAGCAAGAATTAGAAGATAAAATCATACAAAATACTCTAAAACTTGCGAAAAGACAAAATACTTTTAATAAAGGTCAATTTACAAATAGAGTTTCAAATATAATTCCTAGCTTAAATTCAGAGATTATTAAGTATTTTTCGATATAATCGCCGTTCAAAAGTCTATTAAAGGACCTGCAAAGACTTGCTCTTTTTTTAGACGTTTAATATTTTAAAAGGAAATTGGAATGAAAAAAGATATTCATCCAGATTACAAAGTATGTCAAGTTTCTTGTGCATGCGGAAATAGCTTTGAGTCAAAATCAGTTACTGAAACTTTAAGAGTTGATATTTGTTCAAATTGTCACCCATTCTTTACAGGAGAGCAAAAATTAGTTGATGCTGCTGGAAGAGTTGAGAAATTCAAAGCTAAATATAATATGGCAAAATAGTTTATTGCTATGTTGTGCTTAGTTCCAACACCAATAGGAAACCTTGAAGATATTTCAAAAAGGTCTTTAGAGGCTCTATTGGAGGCGGAACTAATTTTTTGTGAAGATACAAGAGTCACAAAAAAACTTCTAAATCTTTTGGCTGAAAAATATGAGTTAGATTTTTCACAAAAAGAGTTCAAATCTTTTCACTCTCACAATGAAAAAGAGATATTAAAAAGTTTAACAAAAGATACTTTTACTAAAAATGTTGTTTATTGTAGTGATGCTGGTATGCCTTGTATTAGTGACCCTGGTGCATCTTTGGTTGATTGGTGCATACAAAATGAAGTTCCTTATGATGTAATCCCTGGTGCAAATGCAATTTTAACAGCTTTTGCTATGAGTGGTTTTAGTAGTACAGAGTTTACATTTTTTGGTTTTTTAGATCACAAGGGTACAAGTCGTGCTTCAAAACTTGAAGAGGTTTTAAATAGTTCTAGAGTTGGAATTTTATATGAATCACCTCATCGGCTTTTAAAACTTCTTGAAGAGTTAAATAAAAAAGAGCCAAATAGAACAATATTTTTAGTAAAAGAGATAAGCAAGTTTTATCAAAAAACATATAAAAATAGTGCAAAAAATCTATATGAAGAGTTAAAGAGTATTGAAATAAAAGGTGAATGGGTTGTAGTAGTTGAACCAAAAGAGAAATTTGGTTTTAATCTTGAATTAGATGATATTTTACCACTTGATATTGCACCAAAAATAAAAGCAAAGTTAATAGCAAAGCTTACAGGTGCTAGTGTAAAAGAGATTTATCAAGAATTATTGGATAAAATCCAAAATTAATTTAAATGAGAAAAAATGATAGTATACGGAAAACAGATAGTTTTATATGTTCTTGAAAAACACCAAGATTTAATAGAAGAGATTTTTTTATCAAAAGAGATTGATAGTAAACTTTTTTCAAGATTTGCAAAACTAAATAAAAAAATTCACAAAGTTGATAACCAAAAAGCTCAAGCTTTAGCAAAAGGCGGAAATCACCAAGGTCTTATTTTAAAACTTAGTGATTATGTTTACACACCTCTAAAAGATATAAAAAATATGAATTTTATAGTTGTTTTAGATGGTCTTACAGATGTAGGAAATATTGGAGCAATTGCAAGAACTGCTTACTCTTTAGGAGTTGATGGAATGATTGCGGCTGATATAAAAACTATAAGCAACTCTGGAACTATAAGAACAAGTGCTGGAGCTTTGCTTGATTTACCTTTTGCAATTCATCCAAGAAGTGTAGATTTAGCAAGTGAGCTTATAGATGCTGGTTTCACATTAATAGGTGCAACAATGGATGGAGTTGATCTAAAAAAATATGGAAAAATAGAAAAAACAGATAAGGTTGCAATAATTTTAGGAAATGAAGGTGCTGGAATAAGTCCAAAAGTTGCAAAAAAATTAGACTTAAAAGTTTCAATAAAAATGGAACATGAATTTGACTCTTTAAATGTAAGTTCAGCAGCTGCTATTTTAATATATAATTTAAAAAGATAAAAAGGAAAATATATGAAAAAACTACTACTTATAATATTTTTATGCGTGAGCTTGAATGCAAATATCAATCAAGCTGTTTTAGGAATAATAGGAAGTAGTGATTTCAATACTCATAGAAATTTGATAAATAGCATCTTTAAGAATCAGAGCTATTTTTATACAAATGGAAGTCTTGATTATGCAAAAATTTCTCAAACTTTACAAAATAACAATCTTTTAAAACTAAATTTGGGTTCAACTCAAACTATTGAAGCAACTTTTATTTTTACTTCAAACCCTAAAAAATCTTTTAAAAATATAAATGATATTTTAAAAACAATAGGTGTTCAAAACTTTGTAACAGTTGAGCAAAGTGTAATAGATAATCAACTAAAATGGAGTATAAAAGTACAAACAGCAGCCGCCATAAACCCTCTTAGATTATCTCAAGAGCTACAAAATACAAATTGTAGGGTTGTTGATATAAAAAAAGAGGGTAACAATAAATGGAGTTATTATATTGACTCAAAAAAATCTTCTATTTATAAAGCTGAAGATTTAGTTACAAAGGCTAGTGTGTCATTAAAAAAACCTATAAAGCCATATATTTTGGAGATTGCAAATACAGATGCAATAAAAATTGATTCAAATATTGGAAATAACTGGTATCCAAATATTATTTTTTATGATGATGGTTTTAATGTAATTGATGTTTTTGAGAGCGAGAGTTTGCATAAAAATCTTAGAGTTGATATTCCAACAAATACAAGATTTATAAAAATTGATGATTTTTATGCTTTAACAAATATAAAAAATGGTTTAAATATTACTAAGGAGTAATAAAATGTTTGATGAAATTGAATTTGAAAGAATGAAAAGACTTCCAAACTATGTATTTGCAGAAGTTAATGCTATTAAAATGGAAGCAAGAAGAGCTGGTGTTGATGTTATAGATTTTTCTATGGGAAATCCAGATGGAGAGACTCCAAAACATATAGTTGATAAACTAAAAGATGCAGCTAGTAAGCCAAAAAACTATGGATATAGTGCTAGTATTGGAATTTATAAATTAAGACTTGCTATTTGTAATTGGTACAAAAGAAAATATAATGTAGATTTCTTAGACCCAGATAAACACGCTTGTGCAACAATGGGTTCAAAAGAGGGATATGTTCACCTTGTTCAAGCTATTGTAAATGTTGGAGATGTTGCTGTTGTTCCAGATCCTACTTATCCAATTCACTCATACGCATTTATGTTAAATGGTGCTGCAATTCATAAATTTGAGTTAGTATTTGATAGTGAGTTTAAAGTAGATGAAGAGTTGTTTTTTAAAAATCTTCAAAAAACAATTGATGAATCAATTCCAAAAGTAAAATATGTAGTTGTAAACTTCCCACACAATCCATCTTGTGCAACTGTAACTCCAGAGTTTTATACAAAACTTGTAGCTATGGCTAAAAAAGAGAGATTTTATATAATCTCTGATATTGCATACGCTGATATTACATTTGATGGATATAAAACTCCTTCAATTTTCCAAGCTGAAGGTGCTTTAGATGTTGCTGTTGAGTGCTTTACATTAAGTAAATCATACAATATGGCTGGATGGAGAGTTGGTTTTATTGTTGGAAATGAAAAACTTGTAGGTGCTTTAAAAAGAATAAAATCATGGCTTGATTATGGAATGTTTGCTCCAATTCAAATTGCTGCAACTGTTGCACTTGATGGTCCACAAGATTGTGTAGATGAGATAGTTTCAAAATATGAAAAAAGAAGAGATGTTATGCTTCAAGCATTTGCAGAAGCTGGTTGGGTTATGGATAAACCAAATGCATCTATGTTTATTTGGGCAAAAATACCTGAAAAAGCTAGACATTTAGGAAGTTTAGAGTTCTCTAAACAACTTTTAAGAGAGGCTCAAGTTGCAGTTAGTCCTGGAATTGGTTTTGGACATTATGGTGACCAGTATGTAAGAATTGCTTTGATTGAAAATGAAAAAAGAATTAGACAAGCTGCAAAAAATATCAAAAGATATTTAAAAACATTAGAATAGGAAAAAATAACCATGCTTAAAGTTGGAATTATTGGAGTAGGAACAGTTGGAACAAGTGTTGTAAATATTTTACGAGACAATAAAAATATTATAACTGCACGAGCTGGAGTTGAAATTGTTCCTACTATTGGAGTAGTTTCAAATTTGAATAAAAAAAGAGATGTGCAAATAGAGCTTACAGATGATGTTTCAAAAGTTTTAGAAGATGATAGCATTGATATAGTTGTTGAACTTATGGGTGGAATTGAAAAACCTTATGAGATAGTAAAAAGAGCTTTAGAAAATGGTAAGTCAGTGGTTACTGCTAATAAAGCACTACTAGCATATCATAGATATGAACTTCAAGAACTTGCTGGTGATTCACCTTTTGAATTTGAAGCAGCAGTTGCTGGTGGAATTCCAATTATTAATGCTTTAAGAGATGGTTTGAGCGCAAATAATATAAAGTCTATTCAAGGGATTATGAATGGAACTTGTAACTATATGCTTACTAAAATGATAGATGAAGGTATTGCGTATGATATTATCTTAAAAGAAGCTCAAGAGTTAGGTTATGCAGAAGCTGATCCTACTTTTGATGTTGGTGGATTTGATACTGCTCATAAACTTTTAATTTTGGGTTCAATTGCTTATGGAATTGATGTAAAACCAGAAGATATTTTAATTGAAGGTATCCAAAATATCTCTAAAACAGATATAGAGTTTGCAAAAGAGTTTGAATATAATATAAAACTTCTAGGAATTGCAAAAAAAGTAGATAATCAAATAGAGCTTAGAGTTCACCCTGTTTTAATTCCTCAAGACAAGATGATAGCAAAAGTTGATGGTGTTATGAATGGAATCTCTGTAGTGGGAGATAAAGTTGGTGAAACTATGTTTTATGGAGCAGGTGCAGGTGGTGATGCAACAGCTAGCGCAGTTATTGCAAATATTATTGATATTGCAAGAAAAGGTAAAGGCTCACCTATGCTTGGTTTTGAAAAACAAGTAGGGACAAAACCCACTTTAATGCCAAAAGATGAGATTAAAACAAAATATTATTTAAGACTTGAAGTTGCAGATAAAACAGGTACTTTAGCAAAGGTTGCAAAAGTTTTTGGAGATAATTCTATCTCAATAGAAAATATGATGCAAAAAGCAAAAAAAGATGAAAAAGCAAACCTACTTTTAACAACTCACACTTGTGTTGAAAAAGATATTTTAAAAGCTATATATGAACTTGAACACTCTCAAGTAGTTCTTAAAAAACCTGCTATGATAAGAATAGAAGATTAAATTCTTCTACTCTTTTTTAAAAAAACTCATTTTTCAAATCTTGATTTTTTGAGTATATTTTATAAGTTATATTTTTATATGTAAACTCCAAATAGTTTGCATGAAGCCAAAGCCTACTTGAGCCTGTAACCTTAAATCTATCCTCTTTGCTTAGAGTTTTATTTAGATAATTTTCTGCATTTACATCATCAACACCATAAATAGGGTCTCCTAAAATTGTATGTCCAATTGAGTGAAGATGGACTCTTATTTGATGTTGCCTTCCTGTTAGTGGAATTGCTTCAATAAGTGTCAAATCTTTTTCTTTGTTATATTTTATTGGTTTTATAATTGTAATTGACTCTTTACCACCCTCTTCTTTTTGGCAAGTTTTCATTTTAACACCAATTAAAAGTCCCTCTTTATCAATATTTTTATCTATTTTTAACTCTTTATCTATTTTTCCACAAACAATTGCAAGATATGATTTATGGTATTTTTTCTCTTGAAACATATCTTTTAGCTCTATTTCACTCTTTTTATTTTTTCCAACTATTACTAAACCACTTGTTTCAGCATCAATTCTATGAATTAAATTTGCATTTTCTCCAAAGTGATATCTTATTTCATCAAGTAAAGAGTAAGGAGTGTTTTTAGATATAGGATGAACCATAAGATGTGTTGGTTTATCAAAAATTGCAAAATCTTGAAATTCTAATAAAGGTTTTAATCCTCTACTAATTCCTTCAAAAACTCCAATAGAAATCTCATCACAATCAATGATTTCACTTGGATTAAAAGCACTCATATCACTTCTAAAAACTCTTCCTTTGCCTATTAGTTTTTGTGCAATTTTAGGGCTATATCCTAAATCATCTTCAAGAAAAAATTGAATTTTTTTATCTTTGATTGCTTTGAATTTTTTAAGTGTAAACGGCAAAATTATCTTCCTATTTTAAGTTCATAATGGATACAATATCCCTTAATTTTTAACAAAATAATATAATAAAAAATATAGAAATACGATTAGAAGGGTAATTTATGGTAGAAAGATACGCAAGAAAAGAGATGAGCTCAAAATGGACACAAGAAGCAAGATATGCAGCTTGGTTGGAAGTAGAAAAAGCAGCTGTAAAAGCTTGGAATAAATTAGGTCTTATACCAGATAGTGATTGTGAAAAAATAGTAAAAAATGCAAAATTTTCAGTTGAGAGAATTGAAGAGATAGAGGCTATTACTAAACACGATTTAATAGCATTTAATACAAGTGTAAGTGAGAGTTTAGGTGAAGAGTCAAGATGGTTTCACTATGGAATGACATCTTCAGATGCCGTTGATACAGGTGTTGCTTTACAAATGAGAGACTCTTTACAAATTATAATTGATGATGTAAAAATGCTTATGGAATCAATTAAAAAAAGAGCAAATGAACATAAATATACTCTTATGGTTGGAAGAAGCCACGGTATTCATGGAGAGCCAATAACTTTTGGTCTTACTTTAGCTGTTTGGTATGACGAAGTTAAAAGACATCTAAAAAACCTTGAAGAGACTATGGAGGTTATTGCAGTTGGTCAAATTTCTGGAGCTATGGGAAATTTTGCTCATGCACCTTTAGAGCTTGAAGAGTATGCGATGGCTGAATTAGGACTTAAACCTGAACCTTGTTCTAATCAAGTAATTCATAGAGATAGATATGCAAGATTGGCTACCTCTTTAGCACTTCTAGCTTCTAGTGTTGAAAAATTTGCGGTACAAGTTAGACATCTTCAAAGAACTGAAGTTTATGAAGCTGAGGAGTATTTTGCAGCTGGGCAAAAGGGAAGTTCTGCAATGCCACACAAAAGAAACCCTATTTTAACTGAAAATATAACTGGGCTTGCAAGAATAATTAGAGCATATGTAACTCCTGCTTTAGAAAATGTTGCTTTATGGCACGAAAGAGATATCTCTCACTCTTCAACAGAGAGATTCTGGTTACCAGATGCATTTATTACAACAGATTTTATGCTTCATAGAATGAATAGCGTTATTGCAAATCTTACAGTTATGCCTGAAAATATGATGAAAAATCTAAATTTAACTGGTGGACTTGTATTTTCTCAAAGAGTTTTACTAGAACTTCCACTTCAAGGAGTTAGTAGAGAAGATGCATATAAAATAGTACAAAGAAACGCTATGAAAGTTTGGCAAGAGATACAACAAGGAAAACCAACTACAAATGAAAAAGGTGAGTCTTTATATCTTCAATATCTTCTAGCTGATGAGGAGTTAAGAAAATCTTTAAGCGAAGAGAAAATAAGAGAGTGTTTTAACTTTGATTATTACACTAAAAATGTAGATAAGATTTTTAATAGAGTTTTTAATTAATAGGGGATTTTAAATGACAATAATGATTCAAAAAAGAAATGGAAGAAAAGAGGTTTTGGATATTACAAAAATCCAAAAAATGACTATAGAAGCAACTGCAGGTCTTGAAGGAGTTAGTCAAAGTGAATTAGAACTAGACTCTCATATAAAATTTATTGATGGAATGAATTCAAGCGATATTCAAGATGCTTTGATAAAAACAGCTGTTGAAAAGATTGATATTGATGTTCCAAACTGGACTTTTGTTGCTGCTAGACTTTTTTTATATGATTTATACCATAGAGTTGGAATTGCAACTTATGGAGTAAAAGGTGAAGCATATAGACACTTAAAAGAGTACATTAACTTTGGAATAGAAGCTGGAAGAATTATTCCAAATTTAGCAAATGGTTATGATTTAGATGATTTAAACTCATATATTGACCCAAGTAGAGACTTTTTATTTAACTATTTAGGAATTAAAACTCTATATGATAGATATTTAATTAAAAACTCTAAAGGTGAGCCAATAGAGTTACCACAACAAATGTTTATGGCAATTGCTATGTTTTTAGCTCAAAACGAAGAGAAAAAACAAGAAAAAGCAAAAGAGTTTTATGATGTTATCTCTAAATTTGAAGTAATGCTTGCAACTCCAACATTAAGTAATGCTAGAACAAATAGACATCAATTAAGCTCTTGTTATATTGGTTCAAGTCCTGATAATATTGAAGGTATCTTTGATGGTTACAAAGAGATGGCACTATTATCTAAATATGGTGGTGGAATTGGTTGGGATTGGAACCAAATAAGAAGTTTAGGTGGTTCTATTGATGGACATAAAAGTGCTGCTGGTGGAACAGTTCCATTTTTAAAAATCACAAATGATATAGCAATTGCTGTTGATCAATTAGGTACAAGAAAAGGTGCAATTGCTGTATATCTTGAGCCTTGGCATATGGATATTATGGATTTTATTGATTTAAAGAAAAATAGTGGAGAAGAAAGAAGAAGAGCTCATGATCTATTTCCAGCACTTTGGATTAGTGATCTATTCATGGAAAGAGTTTTAGAGGATTCTCATTGGACACTATTTGATCCTGTTGAAGTAAAAGATTTAAGTGAATATTTTGGTGAAGAGTTTACTGCCAAATATATAGCTTATGAAAACAATGACAATATCACAAAAAATAGAATAAAAGCAAAAGATTTATGGAAAAAGATTTTAACTTCATATTTTGAAAGTGGAAGTCCATTTTTATGTTTTAAAGATAGTGCAAATAAGGCAAATCCAAATCAACATGTAGGACACATAAGAAGTTCAAATCTTTGTACAGAGATTTTCCAAAATACAAACCCAAATCACTATAAAATCAAAATAGAGTTTGAAGATGGTACTATCAAAACTTTTGAAGAGGAAGATTTAGTAATAGTTGATGGTGGAATTACAAAAAAAGCAAATAAGGTAACTGCACTTGATAGTATAAATGGTAAAAAAATATTTATAGTTGAAAAACAAAAGATAGATGGAGATACTGCTGTTTGTAACCTTGCAAGTATAAATTTATCAAGAATCAATACAAGTGAAGATATAAAAAGAGTTGTACCAATAGCTGTAAATATGCTTGATAATGTAATTGATTTAAACTTCTATCCACTTAGAAAAGTAAAAGCAACTAACCTAAAATCAAGAGCAATAGGTCTTGGTGTTATGGGTGAAGCTGAGATGTTAGCAAATAATAAAATATCTTGGGGAAGCAATGAACACTTTAAGAAAATAGATGAGATTATGGAGTATATTTCATATAATACTATTTTAGCAAGTTCAAATTTAGCAATAGAAAAAGGTTCTTACCCTACTTTTGATGGTTCAAATTGGAGCAAAGGTATTATGCCTCATGATCACACTCCACAAGCTGTAAACGCTATAGTAAATAAAGATTTATTTGATAACTCTTGTGACTGGGATTTTTTAAGAGAAAAAGTAAAAAAAGATGGAATGAGAAATGGTTACCTAATGGCTATTGCTCCAACATCATCTATATCAATTTTAGTTGGAACAACTCAAGCAATTGAGCCTGTTTATAAAAGAAAATGGTTTGAAGAGAACTTGAGTGGTTTAATTCCAGTAGTAGCCCCAAAATTAAGTCCAGATACTTGGTCTTTTTACACTCCTGCATTTGAAATAGATCAACTTCAAGTTGTAAAAGCAGCAGCAATAAGACAAAAATGGATTGACCAAGGACAAAGTACAAATATCTTTATGAGTTTAGATAAAGCAAGTGGAAAATATCTACATGAAATTTATACTTTAGCTTGGAAACTAGGTCTTAAATCAACATACTATTTAAGAAGTCAAAGTCCAGAAGCAAAAAATGATGTAGAAGATAGAAGTATGGAGTGTGCTGGTTGTCAATAAAGACACCATTTACATTTTTAAAGGAAAATAGATGGAAAGAAAAATTATATACAACCCAAATTCAAAAGAGTCTTTAAACGATAGAAGAGTTTTTGGTGGAAATAGTGATGGAATGATTAACTTCACTAAAATGAAATATCAATGGGCATTAAATCTTTGGGATACTATGGAAGCAAATACTTGGTTTCCTAGAGAAGTTCAAATGACACAGGATGCAAAAGATTATAAGTATCTGACACCAGCTGAAAAAAGAATGTATGATTTAGTATTAAGTCAATTGATTTTTATGGATAGTTTACAAACAAATAACCTAATGGATAATATAAACCCATATATAACTGCACCTGAAATAAATGCTTGTCTAAGTAGACAATCTTACGAAGAGGCAAATCACAGTAAATCTTATGCTGTAATGGTTGAATCAATCTCGGATAATACAGATTTAATCTATGATATGTGGAAAACAGATGCAAAATTAAAAGAGAAAAATACTTATATTGCAGAAGTTTATAAAAACTTATCTCAAGGTGAATTAACAGATGAAAAACTTCTTTTAGCGCTATTTGCTAATCAAATTCTTGAAGGTCTATACTTTTATGCAGGTTTTGCAGCTATTTATGCACTTGGTAAAAGTGGTAAAATGCTTGGAAGTTCACAAATGATTAGATTTATTCAAAGAGATGAAGTTACACATCTTTTACTATTTCAAAATATGATAAATAGTGTTAGAAAGGAAAGGCCTGAACTATTTACTTCAGAACTTGAAGAGAAGGTAAGATCTATGTTTAGAAAAGCAGTTGAACTTGAAGCATCTTGGGGTTCTTACATAACACAAGGACAAATTTTAGGATTTACAGATGCAATAATCACACAATATATACAATATTTAGCAGATAGAAGACTTGAAGCTGTTGGATATAAAGCAGAATACAGTGTAAAACACCCTATTCCTTGGGTAGATGGATATGCAAGCTTTAATGACCAAAGAACAAACTTTTTTGAAGGAAATGTAGTAAACTACTCAAAAGGTAGTATAGATTTTGATGATTTCTAAAATTTAGCACAAAAGATAGGGGCAAAAATGTCAATTTTTATGAAGATTTTTATTTTAATGATTTTATTTATCTCTTTAAATATAGTTTCTATATATACTTTTAGTTACGAAGATTATTTTACAAATAAAAAAGAGGATATAGAACTAAAAGATAAAAATGGTATTTTCCAGTTTTTTGGTAAAGATTTCTTCAAAAAAGTTGGTTACAAACCATCTGAATTTGTAATTTCTAAAAACAACAATCTTTTATCTCTTGATGGTACATTTTCAAGCAATGAAGTTGCAAAACAAGTTCTTGACTTTCTAAAAATAAATAGTATCCAAAATATTAAAATTGTCGAAAATAGTGAAGTTAGCAAAGATTTATTAAGAGAAATTTCAGAACTTACTGAACTTTTAAAAGATAACTTTGAAAATGGTGCAAAATTAAGTTTTGATGGAAATATGTTAATCTTAGAAGGTGAGTTAAAAGATAATAGCCATAAAAATTTAATAACAACTGTTATCTCAAAAATAGATAAATATGAGATACAAACAAATATTTATGAAAAAAAAGAGCATATAGTTGATGAAAATAAAGATAATGTTACAAAAAATGAGAATTTTGAAGAAATAGATAAAAATAATGAACAAAAAGAGAAAATATTATCAAAAGATGATGTACAATCTCTTGTTAATAATATTTTTATAACAGATAAAATTTCTTTTGAAAGACGAAGTGCAGAACCAACAGAAAAATCAAAAGTCCTTATAGAAAATCTTAGTAATATTTTAAAACAAAATCCTAAATTTACTATAGAAGTTGGTGGTCACACAGATTCAAGAGGAAATAAAGAGCTAAATAAAAAGATATCTCAAGATAGAGCAAATAGAGTAAAAGAGATTTTAGAGAGCTTTGGTGTTGATAAAGATAGAATTAAAGCAGTTGGATATGGAAATGAAAGACCAATTGCACAAGATGATGAAAATGGATTGTCAGAAATAAACAGAAGAGTAGAATTTATTATAGGGGATTAATAATATGCTAGTAGAGATTGCACAATATATTGTTATAAATTTATCAGTTGCATTTATTTTAGGTTTAATTCTTGGTTATGTTATTGGAAAAGGAAATAAAGAGAAATTTAACTCTATACAATGTAGTAAAAATAACGATGAAAACACTATTAAGAAAAACAAGTTTAAAATAAATCCCATATTTAATAAAAGTGCTAGTTTAGATTTTAAGCCTATGATTTTAAGTTCATCAAATAAAAAAGATAATCTTAAAAAGATAAAAGGGATAGATGAAGATATAGAAAATGAGTTATTTAAACTTGGAATTTATCATTTTGAACAAATATCAATTTGGTCTAGTAAAAATTCGGAGTGGATAGAAAACTTTTTAAATCTTCCAAACTATGTACGAGCTAATCAATGGGTAGAGCAAGCAAAAATTCTAAAAACAGGAAGAGAGACAAGCTATAGCCAAAAGCTTTTAGATGAAGAAAATGAAGATAATATCGATTTAACTACAAAATAGTAAATTCAAAAATCTTCTTAAAAAATATCACACTTCATCACTCTTTTAAAATATAATATTAAAAAATCATTATTTAGGTGAATAAAAAGTGTATTTAAAAAAGCTTATCTTATTTTTCTCTTTCACAATAAGCTCATTTTCACAAGAGTTAGGAAATTTATTAGATAATTTAAATAACTACACAGATAAAACTAATTTAAATATAGATTATAAACCAACTGCTATGACTGTTTTATATGCTTCTGATTTAGAATCTTTTGGAATACATAGTTTAGGAGAAGCTTTAGATTTTATTCCAGGTATTCAAACATACTCAGGAACTGCATTTGCTCCTTTTATATCAGTTCGTGGACAAACTCAACCTTTAAACACTATATATGAAAAAGTTGGATTTTTTATCGATGGTATTAGTATTGGTGCAAATAATTTTGAAAATTTTCCTATTAGTTTAATAGATAGAATAGAGATATCAAAAGGTTCAACATTTGGATTAAACAATCCATATGGTTTTGTTGCAAGTATAAACATAATCACTAAAAGCTCTATCAAAAACTCAAATAATATTAGCTTTCAAACAGGAAGCTTTGATAAAAGATTTACATCTTTATCTTTAAGTGAAAAATTGGGCTCAATTGATATGGGATTAGGTTTTTACTATTTAAAAGATAATAAAAAAGTAGATGCACCAAGTGCAACATTAACTACAGAAGAGTTTGGAACTTCTTTTGATAGAAAAAAAGAGTCTTTAGAAGGAAAAGAGGATGTTGGATTTTTATTATCATTTAAAAATGATAATTTTGAGTTTTCAAATAGATATATAAAAAGTGATAGACAAAATAACTATGGTATGTTTAATTTACTAGATTTTAATGATGATGGATATTCAAAATATGAAACTATTGCAAGTGAATTAAAATATGTACAAGATATTTCAGAGCATAATCTTCTTGAATCAAAAATAGGTTTTTTACAAAATAATTATCAATTTAATTCATATTTCTATAAACTCGAACCAAATAACCTAGGTTTATATAATCCACATTTTAATTTAGATTTTGCACAAAGAGATAAATATCTATCTTTTTTAATAAAAAATAGTACTTTTAATAATCATGAGATTGATTTTGGAGTACATCTTTCAAGAAAATCAACTGTAAAAAATGATTTTTATACAAATGTTGATGAAGATTATAAGATTGGAAGTTTAATTGGAAGCTCATATATCCCAAATACACCTCATCTTACAAAATTAAGTGGTAAAGATGGAAATATTTCAGATATAGAAGATAAAACAAATATCTCTTATTATTTTAATGATACTTACTCTTATAGTGAGAATTTAACACTCTCTTTTTTAGCAAAACTTGATGATTTTAAAGAGTTTGATAGTGCTAAAAGTTTTAAACTAGGAACAGTTTATTCAAATGACAATAAAAATATATATAAATTTATTCTATCAAAATCTAGCAAAACACCATCTTCTATGGAAGATTCAATGGTTGGGCATCTAAGAGTTTATGGTAATAAAGATTTAAAGAATGAAGAGATAGAAAGTGCTGAATTAATATATATTTACAGTGATAACAAAGATAAACTTAAATTAAATCTATTTTATTCTATCTATAAAAATGGTATTGATTCAAGAGAGTTTGATACAAATAAATATAAATTTATTAATAAAAGTGACGATGAAAATAATTATGGTTTAGAGTTAGAGTATTCAAAACTATTTGAAAATCGTTCAAAACTATTTTTAAATAGTAGCTATAATATTTTTGAATATAAAAATAGTTACTATAATTTTGATATTAATACACCTGTTGTATCTAAACTTACAACTACACTTGGATTTATCTATCCTTTAAGTTCAAAATTTACGATAAGTCCACTTTTAAGGTATTATGGAGATAAAAATCTATTAAATGGAACAGAGATTGGTGATGTTTTATTAACAGATTTAACTCTATCATATAGGTTCTCAAAAGACTCTAAACTATCTTTTGGAGCTAAAAATCTATTTGACCAAAACTACTATTACTACGGAAATAAAACTAAAGATGAAAAGATGCTAAGAGAAGGAAGAACTTGGTTTACAAGTTTTAGTTATGATTTCTAAAAAAATATTTTTCATAATATTCTTACAATTTTCACTCTTTGCAAATAGTGTATATAATATAAATTTTTTAGATTTTCAAGCAAAAGTATTTCCAAAAATTATATTACTAGACAATAATTTTGAAGATAAGCTGTTAGAAAATAGTGTAGTTCTTACAATTTTATATGAAGAGATAGATTACAGTGTAGTAGAAATTTTAAAAGATAAGATAGAAAAAGAGTACAAATCTTTAAAAGATTATAATCTTAAAGTAAATAGTTTAAAATATAGTGAATTTAATAGAAATAAATTAAGTACAGCATATATTTTATTATTAGGAAAAGATGAAAAAATATTAGAAATATCTAAAATCTTATCTTCTAATAGTAGACTTACTTTTGCTTATGATAATAGCTATTTGGATTTAGGAGTTATTTTTGGACTATCTATAACTTCAAAAATAGATATACTTTTAAATATTGAAGCTTTAAAAAATAGTAAAATCGAACTTCAAAACTCTATATTTAGTGTGGTAAAAATAAGATGAGAAATCTAAGTATTGTAACTCAAATAGCTATTATCAATATTTTTGTTTTTACTATTTTTATATCAATATTTATATATAAAAATTACGCTATTGTATCAAACCAGTTCGTTTTACTTCAAAATGAAAAGATTGATTCTATTATAAAAACTATATCTCCAGTAATCTCTATAAATTTAACTCTAGGTTTAGAAAACAATATAAAAGAGATTGTAAATGATAGTATCAAACTACATAAAGAGTTAGTTGGAATTGAGGTAACAAATAGCAACAATAAAATTGTATATAAAAATATAAATAGTGATATAAAAAATTCAAAAATTTATCATACTATTTTAGAAGATACTATTTTAAAATCAAAGCTTGGTGAATTAAAGGTATTTTATACTTTTTCATCTATTTACTCAAAACTTTTAACTGAATTTTATCAATTCTTAATTTTCATTGCTATCTTTTTTATTTTTTCTCTATTATTATCTTCATATTTAATTAAATATAACCTAAAGCCACTTATCAAATTAAAAGAGGGGATGAAAAATTATAGCTTAGAAAAAAATAGTACTTTAAAAGAAGATGAGTTTAAAAATGAGATCTCTGTAATAAATAATAGTGCAGTAAAAATGGTAAAAAAAATCGAAGAAGAGCTTGAAAAAAGAATTTTATATGAAAAAGAGATTATGCAAAAGAATCGTCTTGCCTCTATGGGTGAAATGATTGACAATATAGCACATCAATGGCGACAACCTCTTATGAAAATAAATGCAATAGTTTTAAATACAGATAGAAGTATTGAACTTAAAAAATATGATGAAAAATATTTACAAAATAGATTAGATGATATATCACAAGCTGTATATCATATGTCAAATACAATAGATACATTTAGAGAGTTTTTAAATCCACACAAATCTAAAGAGAGTTTTGAAATATCAAACTCTATAAATAAAAGTTTAAAGGTTTTAAATACTTTATTAGTAGATATAGAGGTAAATATTAATCAAAAAGAGATTTATATAAATGCTTATGAAAGTGAATTTATGCAAGTTATAATATCTATATTATCAAATTCAATAGATATATTTAAAGCAAGAGATATAGAAAAAAAATATATAAATATAGATATTTACGAAGATGATATTCACTATTTTATATCTATAAAAGATAGTGCTGGTGGTATAAAAGAGGATATTATAGATAAAATATTTGAACCATATTTCACAACAAAACATAAAAGTGGAGGTACTGGAATGGGCTTATATATCTCTAAACTTATTATACAAAGTAGTTTCAAAGGTGATATAAAAGTAAAAGCTGTAGATAATGGAGTAAAATTTATATTAGAAATACCAAAAGGAAAAGAGTTTTGAGAGAAAATTTAAAAAATTTTACATTGCTTTATGCTGAAGATGATAAAGCTATTCAAAAAGAGATGTTGGAGTATTTTTCTAGCTATTTTAAAGAGGTTTTTACTGCAAATGATGGTAAAGAAGCTTTAGAAATATATAAACAAAATAGACCTGATGTTATGATACTTGATATTTATATGCCTCATTTAACAGGAATTGAATTAACAAAAATTTTAAGAGAAAATGACTATAAAACAAAAATAGTTTTAATAACTGCACACTCAAACGACACTTTACTTTTGGAAGCCATAAACATAGATGTAAATTACTATTTAATAAAACCAGCAACTTTGAAAAAAGTAAAAGATATGCTTGATAAAATCTCTATTGATTTATTAAGAAGCTCTGAAAAAATAGTAAGATTTGATGAAAATATATATTTTAATCAAACTAGTAAAAAACTCTATAATAAAAATATTGAGCTAAAACTTAGTAAAAAAGAGCTCTCTTTGCTAGAACTTTTTATAATAAATAGAAATAAAGATATAACTATTGAAGATATTATGTCTCATTGCTGGAGTGATATTTTTATTGAAGTATCACTTGATAGTGTAAAATCTTTGGTTAGTAACTTAAGAAAAAAACTTCCAAAAGATACTATTTTAAATGTTTATGGTGTTGGTTACATTTTAAAAAATAGTTAAAATCTTAAATTTAACTATTTTTTTATTAAAAACTTCACACTTCATCACACTCTTTTTTTATAATTCACTTCTAGGAAACAATTTATAGGATATTACATGTTAATTAATTATATAAATCATAACTATCAAAACATTGAGATTGCAAATAAGGGGATTTGCAATTTTATTATATTTGAAATAGAAGAAGAGTTTGAAATAGATGATGAAGATAGTTGGATTAAGATCTAATTATATATTTAGGAGTTAGTTTGGAAGATATTATTGTTTCAAAAGATGAGTTAATAGAGCTATTTGAAACAGAAAAAATAATTGATACTGGAAAAGGTTGGTATATGGATAATAGTTTTGTAAATATTATCGCACTGCATGAGATTGAACCAAAGTTTCTTCAAAATATTACAAATGCTAAGTTTTATAAAATAATAAAAAAATAGATAGTTTTAAACTCTTTCAAATTCCATTTAAAAATCCCCAAATTTCTTAAAAAAAGTCTAAAAACTTCACACTTCATCACACTCTTTATCTACAATTAAGAAAAGTAATACAGAAATAGAGTAAGGAGAAGATATGTATTATAAAAACCGATTTTGTATTGTAAAATACTCAGTTATTTCACTAGTAGTTGCTTCAAATCTGTATGGTGCGCCAACAGGAGGAACCGTTGTAAGTGGAACTGCAACTATTTCTCAAAATGCAAATACAACAAATATAAATCAAAGCTCAAATAAAGCTGTCATAAACTGGCAAGATTTTTCAATTAAATCAAATGAGACTGTAAACTTTAATCAACCAAATGTAAACTCTATAACTCTAAATAGAGTAATTGGAAATGAAAAATCTATTATAGATGGAGCATTAAACGCAAATGGACAAGTATGGCTTATAAACTCAAATGGAGTTTTGTTTGGTAAAAATGCAAAAGTAAATACAGCAGGAATTGTTGCCTCTACAAAAGATATCTCAAATGAAGATTTTAATAAAGGTAACTATAACTTTAAAGGTAACTCAACTTCAAGTATAGTAAATGAAGGAGAGATAAAATCCCTAGCAAATACTCATGCAACATTTATAGCAAATAGTGTAACAAATAAAGGGAAAATAGAAGTACATAAAGGAACTATAAACTTAATAGGTGCTTCTGATGTAACATTAACTTTAAATGAAAATCAAAATCTATCTTTGAAAGTAAATAAAGGTGTAGTTGATGCCCTTGTAGATAATCAAAACCTAATAGTTGCAAATGGTGGACAAATATATCTTACAACAAATGCAAAAGATGAATTGCTTAAAGGTGTTGTAAATCATAGTGGAATAATAGAGGCAAACTCTTTAGATGAATTAACACAAAGTGAAGTAATACTCTTTGCTCATGGAGGAACAACAAATGTAGATGGAAGCATAATTGCTAAAAACTCTTTTGTTGAAACAAGTGGAGAGAAATTAAATGTTACTTCAAATACAAAAGTTGTTGCAAAAGATTGGTTACTTGACCCAACAAATATATTAATAGCATCAACTGGTGGAAATGATCTTGCAGGAGAGAGTGTTAGTGCAACAGCTATTCAAAATAATTTAGAAACTACAAATGTACACTTGCAAGCAACTAATAATATAACTGTAAATCAAAATATCACTTGGAGTACAGATAAACAGTTAAAATTACAAGCAGATAATATAAATGTAAACGCAACAATAAATAATACAAACTCTACAAACGGTGGAGTATATTTTCAAGCAGCTAATACAACAGATAAAATAGTATTTGGAACAAATGGAAAAGTAGTAGTAAATAATCTGTATCAACTTCAATGGATAAACACTGCATTAAATGGAAAATATGAGTTAGGAAGTAATATAGATGCAAGTGCAACTTCAGCTTGGAATAGCAATGGAAGTGGTGGATACTTTGGATTTAATCCAATAGGAAATAGTATAAATAAGTTTAATGGAACATTTGATGGTTTAGGTTTTACTATCTCTAATTTATATATAAATTGTCCTTCTCAAAATTATGTTGGATTGTTTGGATATACAAAGAATGCAACTATAAAAAATCTTGGGCTTAAAAATGTAGGTATTACTGGAAGTGTTTATGTAGGAGGTTTGGTTGGAGAAAATTATGGAACAATTTCAAACTCATATGCTACTGGAACAGTTAGTGGAAATAATTATGTAGGAGGTTTAGTTGGATATAATCATGGAACAATTTCAAACTCATATGTAAGGGGAACTGTAAGTGGAATTACGCATGTAGGAACATTGGTTGGATATAATGATAGAACAATTTTAAACTCATATGCTTCAGGAACAGTTAGTGGAAGTATTGGAAGTAGTTATGCAGGAGGATTGGTTGGATATAATCATGGAACAATTTCAAACTCTTATACTTCTGGAAATGTAGATGGATATTTTAGTGTAGGAGGCTTGGTTGGATATAATGATTTTGGAACAATTGAAAACTCTTTTTATGATAATGAAACAAATACAGCTTCTATGAATGATAGTTCTTATGGAAAAAGAAAAGCAGATATTTTAGCTCAATTTAAAGGAAAAGATGGTTGGATTACAAGTGGTGCTGAAGTTGAGGGATATGGAAAAGACAGTATTGAACTTCCTCAACTAAAAACTTTCTATAAACCTACAAACACACTTTTTCAAAGTGGTTATGGAACAACTCTAAATCCATATACAATTACAAACTGGACACAGTTGCAAAATATAAATAATTCAAATATCCTAACTAAAAATTACTATTTTAATCTTTTAAACAACATAAATAGCTCAACAACTGGATATATGGGAAGTAGTGGAGAAGGGTGGAATCCAATAGGAGATTTTTCAAATAATTTTAATGGAACATTTGATGGTTTAGGCTTTACTATCTCTAATTTATATATAAATCGTCCTTATCAAGATTATGTTGGACTATTTGGATATGCAAATAATGCAACTATAAAAAATATTGGGCTTAAGGATGTAGATATTACTGGACGAAATTCTACAGGAGGTTTGGTTGGATATAACGGTGGAACAATTTCAAACTCATATGCTACTGGAAGTGTAAATGGAAATTCTGAGGTAGGAGGTTTGGTTGGATATAACGATGGAACAATTTTAAACTCTTATGCTACTGGAAGTGTAAATGGAGATTATAGTATTGGAGGTTTGGTTGGATTTAATTTTGATGGAATAATCTCAAACTCTTATGCTACTGGAAGTGTAGTTGGAACTGATTTTTTAGGAGGATTTATTGGATCTAATTATGGAACAATCACAAACTCTTATGCTACTGGAAATGTAAATGGAGATTCTGATGTAGGAGGTTTTGTTGGATATAACAGGTATGGGACAATCGAAAATACTTATGCCACTGGAAGTGTAACTGGAACTATTAAGGTAGGAGGTTTAATGGGAAATAACAATTCTGGAACAATCACAAATTCTTATGCTTCTGGAACTGCAAGTGGAAATACTAATGTAGGAGGTTTGGTTGGATTTAATACTTATGATGGAATAATTACAAACTCTTTTTATGATAAAACAAAAAATCCAAATTATAATGTTTTAGGTACAGGAAAAACAACAGCTGAACTAGAAGATATAAATACTTTTAAAAATGCAGGTTGGAGCATAACTGCTGACAGTACTTTAGTAAAAGGAACTCCTATATTTAAAAATGGCTCTTGGGTGATTTATGTTGCACCAACACCAACACCAAATCCAACACCTTCGGATAATAATCAAAAACCAAAAGTAGATGAAAAAGTACAAAGAGTAGTAGCTAGCATAGAGCCTAGTACTAACTCAAACTCATCTTCAAACCAAAGTGTGCCAAATAGTTTAAATATCAATATAAGAACTCTATCTTTTAATGGTGTAGATGAAACAAGAGTTATAAATGGTGGTGTAAGAGTGCCTGATGATATAGTAAATAGTTTAGATGAACTTTAAAATTTAAAGGATTAAGATGAGAAATATAATTAAAGTATTTGGTTTATCAATACTAAGTAGTGTTGCTCTTTTAGGAGCAACACCTATAATAAATAGTGGAAATATAGAAAAACAAATTCAAGCACCAAGAGATATACCTACTTTAAAAAAAGATGATATAAAAATTGAAGGTATAAAAAATGATAGTTTAAAAAGTAGCGATAGCTCTAAAACAGTATTTATAAAAGATTTTACTTTTGCTGGAAATAGTGCTATTTCTAGTGAAGAGTTAAAACAGAATTTAAAAGCTTATGTAGGAAAAGAGTTAAGCTTTAATCAAATTCAAGAAGTATTAGCAGTTGTTACAAAAGTTTATAGAGATAAAGGCTACTTTGTTGCACGTGCATATTTGGGTAAACAAGATTTAGTTAAAAATGATAATACACTTTTTATCTCAATAATTGAGGGTAAATATGGAAAGATAAAACTAAATAATAACTCTCTTGTAAATGATAACTCTTTACAAGCTATTTTAGATAATGCAAAATCAAATGGTATTATAAATGTTAAAGATATAGAAAGAGCACTACTTTTAATAAATGATAGAAATGGAGTGAAAGTATCTAACTCTGTAGTTGAAGCTGGCAAAGAAGTAGGAAGTAGTAATTTAAATATAGATACAACTTCTACAAAAAGAGTAGATGGATATATAGTAGCAGATAACTATGGAAGTAGATACACAGGTTACAATAGAGTTCAAGGTTTGATAAATATAAATAGCCCTTTTAATATAGGTGATAAAATCTCTATCTCTGGTTTAGTATCAAATGGTGCTGATTTAAAAAATGGAAAAATAGCTTATGAATTACCTTTAAACTCTTATGGTTTAAAATCTGATTTTGCATATACAAGAACAAACTATAATTTAGTAGAAGAGTATAAATCTTTAGATGCAAAAGGTAACTCAAGTATCTATGAAGCTGGATTATCTTATCCACTTATTAGATCTACAAATGAGAATTTATACTTAAAAGGTAAATACTATCATAAAGATATGAATGATTATATGAGTGGAGATAAATATGAAGATAAATCTATAAACTCATTTGTAACTACTTTGGAATATGATAAAAATTACTCTATTGGAACTTTACCAGCTAGAGTCTTTGCAAATTTAAATTTAACAACTGGACACTTAAGCTCAAAAAATAGCAATCCAAATAATGGAAACTATAATAAAGTAGATACATATATCTCAAATGATATATACTTTAATGAGATATTCTCACTAAATACAAACCTAGCAGCTCAAAAAGTATTGGGAAATAAAAACCTAGATGGTAGTGAAGATTTAACTTTAGGTGGACCAAATGCAGTTAAACTATATCCATATAGTGAACAAAGTGGAGAAAATGGATATATAGCAAGCTTTGAACTATTTTCAAAACTTCCTAATATTGCTTCATATAATCACAAAATTGGACTCTTTTATGATATGGGAAATGTATATCAAGAGAGAAATCTTGATACAACATTTCAAAGAAAAACTTTACAAGATATTGGTTTGGGATACTACTCATCATTTGATGATTTCTTTTTAAGAACACAAATAGCTTGGAATTTAAACTCAAAACCAATAAGTAGTGAATATACAAATCATAAAAATAGTAAGTTTTTAGTTCAAGCGGGGTGGGTGTTTTAAAAATTAAACATGGGATTTAAATCCCATTTTTAATTATCTATTTTTACTAAATATCTTCCAACAGCAGTACCATTTAGAAGTTTTTCATAAGCATCTTTTATACCATCCAAGCTTATTTCATTTGTAATTTCATTTAGGTTTTTAATACTATATTTACCAGCTAATTTTTCCCAAGCATCTTGTTTTTTATCTAAACTGCACTCAACACTATCAATTCCAATTAATCTTACACCTCTTAGAATAAATGGAAAAATATTTGTATTTAAACTACTTGAAGCTGTAAGTCCACAACAAGTAACAACTCCATCATAATTTGTCTGTTTTAAAGCTGTTGATAAAATATCTCCACCTGTTGTATCAATTACTCCTGCAAATCTTGCTTTTAAAAGGGCTTTTGAGCTATCTTTTAAAAACTCTTCTCTTAAAACCACTTCACTCGCACCAATTTCTTTCAAATAGCTAATTTTATCTTCCTTTCCAGAAAGGGCTACTACATTAAAACCTAATTTATTCAAAATTGCAACTGCCAAAGAGCCAACTCCACCTGTTGCACCAGTAACTAAAATATCACCACTTTCTTGTGTTATATTATTACTTATAAGTTCATTTATACTCAATGCTGCTGTAAGTCCTGCTGTTCCATAAATCATAGCCTCTTTATCGCTTAAAGAGCTAGGAATTGCTACCACCCAAGAAGCAGGAACTTTAACATATTGACTATGCCCACCATTTGTATTCATACCTAAATCATATCCAGTAACAATAACTTTTTGCCCTACTTTAAAGATATTAGATTTTGTCTCAACAATCTCTCCTGCAACATCAACGCCAGTAATATGTGGAAAAACTCTAGTAACTCCAGGATTTCCAACTGAACTAAGAGCATCTTTATAATTTAAAGATGAATATGTAGCCTTAATAATAACTTCATTTTCACCACAAATTGGTTTAAGCACATCTTTTACACCAGAAATAATTTCATCATTATGATTTTTTTCAACTACAAAAGCTTTCATCTTCTTCCTTTTAACTTTTTTATTTAAAACTTTAGCTAAAATGTTTTACAATAGCAAGAACTATCTTTTAAGAAATGTACTTACTAAAAAGATACTTTTGGAGTGAAATATGACTAAAAAAATAAACCAAGATAATATAAATACTGAGTTTAAATGCCCTGTAGAAACGGCTCTTGACGTATTAGCAGGAAAGTGGAAGATATTGATAATTTGGTATTTAAAAGATGAAAAGAAAAGGTTTAATGAATTACAAAAGTTATTACCAAAAGCTACTCAAAAGATGTTAATACAAAAATTAAGAGAGTTAGAAAATGATGGAATAGTTCATAGAGAAGTTTATCCAGTTGTTCCTCCAAAAGTTGAGTATTCTTTAACTGAATATGGAAAAAGTTTAAAACCGATTATAAAACAGCTTTATCTTTGGGGAGATAGCCATAAAAAAAGATAGATTAATTTTTAAGTAAATCTTTTAAACTATCTTTAGGATTTTTACCATTTAGTATGAGTTTTACCTCATTTGCTATTGGTGTATAGATTTTATATTTTTTTGAAAGTTTATCTATTGCACTTGCAGTTTTTACACCCTCCGCAACTTCACCTAACTCATCTAAAATATCTTTTAAACTCTTATTTTTTGCTAGTCCTAAACCAACTCTAAAGTTTCTACTCATTGTAGAATTTGCAGTCAAAAATAGATCACCTGCACCACTTAGACCCAAAAAAGTCATCTTTTTTGCTCCAAAATGTTTTCCAAATCTTTGCATCTCTACTAAACCTCTTGAAATAAGAGAAGCTTGTGCATTTTTTCCGAGATTTAATCCTTCACAAATTCCACTTGCAATTGCTAAAACATTTTTATAAGCTCCTGCTATCTCAGCTCCAATAACATCTGAACTATAATATGTTTTTATAAAATTTGGGAAAAATTTACTAAACTCTTCATATATTTTTTTTGATTTTGAATTAATCACCAAAGCACAAGGCAAACCTTTTATAACCTCAGCAGCAAAAGATGGTCCAGAGATAAATCCAATATTTTCATCTGGTACAAATGATGAATAAATCTCGTTTAAAAACTCTCCACTATTTGCTTCAATCCCTTTTGAAGCAACAAGAATTTTTTGACCTTTAAAAACAAAATTCTCTTTTAGCCAAGTTTTTATCTCTTGAGCGGGAATTGCAATAATCAAATATTCACAAGATAGGGCAAAATCTAAAGGTACAAAATTTTTTATATCTCTTTTTGTTCTTGAAGTTATAAAACACTCTTGTTTTGAATTTAGTGCAAAATGAAGAGCCTGTCCCCATTTTCCAGCACCAATTACTGCAATTTTGCCATTATTCATTATTTGCTTAATCTCTCTTTTATTAGCTCATTTACTTTTTGAGGATTTGCACTTCCTTTACTTGCTTTCATAGTTTGTCCTACAAAAAATGCAAACATCTTCTCTTTTCCAGCTTTATATTCTGCAACTTTATCAGCATTTGCAGCTAAAATTTCATCAATAATTGCAAATAAAGCTCCATCATCTGAAACTTGTTTAAGTCCTAATTTAAGAATTGTAGCATCTACATCTTTTGAAGAGTTTGCAATTAAATCATCTAAAA
Organism: Aliarcobacter cryaerophilus; assembly: GCF_014352935.1. The sequence goes on from NZ_CP060694.1 coordinate 1,952,580, forward strand.
CCTCTTTTGCAGCTTTTCCAGAGATTGTATTATCTTCAATTCTTTTTACAATTGTAGCTAGCGTTTTTGCATCTATTTGTGACTCTTCAATAGTAACACCCTCTTTTAATCTTCCTTGCAGCTCAACAGTTAGCCAAGTTGTAGCGTTTTTAGCACTAATTCCTTCACTCATCATCTCATCAAAATAGTTTGCCATCTCCAAAGATGAAGTTATAACAGACGCATCATACTCTTTAAGTCCATACTCTTTTACAAATCTAGCTTTTTTCTCATCTGGTAGTTCTGGAATTTTTGAATACTCTTTTAGCATTTCATCTGTAATAATTAAAGGTAAAAGGTCTGGATCTGGAAAATATCTATAATCAGCGGCATCTTCTTTACCTCTCATACTTCTTGTCTCTCCAGTAGTTGTATCAAAAAGTCTAGTCTCTTGTACAATTTGTGTAGAATGAACTCCATCTTCCCAAGCTTCAATATGTCTATTTACCTCATATGCAATTGCTTTTTCAATAAATCTAAATGAGTTCATATTTTTAATTTCACATCTAGTGTAAAAGTTTGTATCACCTTTTGGTCTTATAGATACATTAACATCACATCTAAAACTTCCCTCTTGCATATTTGCATCACTAATTCCTAAATATCTTACAATTGAGTGAAGTTTTTTAAGATATAAAATCGCTTCCTCAGCACTTCTCATATCAGGTTCTGAAACAATTTCAAGAAGTGGAGTTCCAGCACGATTTAAATCAACTTGTGAATGGTTACCACTATGGATATTTTTTCCAGCATCATTTTCTAAATGAGCTCTTGTAACTCCAATAGTTTTTTGACTTCCATCTGGAAAATCAATAGTTAGTTCACCAAGACCAACAACTGGAGTACTTAATTGAGATATTTGATAACCAGTTGGTAAATCAGGATAGAAATAGTTTTTTCTATCAAAAACTGATACTTGATTTATTTGTGATTTCAAAGCAGTCCCAAGCATAATAGCTTTATGAACTGCCTCTTTATTTAAAACAGGAAGTCCTCCTGGAAGTGCTAGACAAGTTGGACAAGTGTTACTATTTGCCTCTTCTCCAAAACTTGTTGCACAAGAACAAAATAGTTTACTCTTTGTATTTAACTGTACATGAACTTCTAAACCAATTACTACTTCAAACATACTTGACATATTTTAAATCCTTATCTTAATACTTTTATATCTGCTTTTACTTTTTGTTTTTCAAAATGATCTTTCAAAAATGTCTGTTCTCTTTGCTCCATAATATCATTAAAAACTCTAGGTTTTGCAACTTCAAAAGGAATTGCAACTTTTCCTTCTGCTTGTTTTAAAAATAGAGTTACATACTGCTTATCTGCTGTAAATATTGGAGTAAATGTATTTGGTTTTGTACCATTTAAAATATATTGTAGCTGAGCATGAATTTTATTACTCTCTAATTTTAATGGCACTTTTGTAACTTCACCTGAAGCCACTTTTGATGGATTTTGAATTGTATCAACAAGTGCATTTCTATTTGTAGAGCTATATTGAACAACATCAAAATATTTTGAAGTTAAATATTTATTTATATTTTTTTCATAATGTAGTTGCATATCTTCATCATTTGCAATTGCTAATTGCCCACGAACCAAACTACTAATAAGCTTTTGTCTAATAACAGCATTTTTCGCCTCATTTTCAAAAACTTCATAATTTGGATACTCTTGTTTAACTATTGATTTAAAGGCATATACATCCATTCCATTTGAGTTTGCAAGTTTTTCAATATACTCATTTGTTTCAAAAATATCAGCAGTGATATTATTTTTCTTAACTAGTTGATCATATAAAACCTTATCAATTAAGTAACTAACTGCCTCATTTTTTGAGATTTTATTTACAGACATTGTTTTTTCAATATCATACTGTGTGATTGGTTCATCATTAACAGTTATTGCTATACCGTTTATTGTTGAAGCGTATGTTAAGCTTGAGCCTAATACTAAAGCTAGTAGAAATTTGTGCATTTTGAGAATCCTTTCTTTGATAAAAGGGATATTTTATCGAAATTCCCTTAAATTTATAAAATTTGCTCTATAACAACACCATTATCTTCTAAAAATTTTGAGATGATTTGAGAGTTTGTATGTTCATAAGATTTCTCATATACTATTCTTTTTATTCCACTTGCTATTAAATTTTTTGAACATTCACTACAAGGCTCCAAAGTAACATAAATTGTAGCTCCTTCTATACTAATACCTTTTCTTGCAGCCCAAATAATTGCATTCATCTCTGCATGAATTTCATAAGTTTTTGACCAATCGTGGTGATCTTTTGTATATTTTCCATCCCAAAAATCACTACAATTTTGATAACCAGCAGGTGTTCCATTGTATCCAGTTGATAGAATTCTTCCATCTTTTACTATTACAGCACCTACTTGTTTTGATACACATTTGGAAGCAAAAGATAACTCTTTTGCTATGTTTAAAAAGTTTTTATCACTAATCATAATTTTTGCCTAAATTTTTTTTCGATTATAACAAAATTTAATTTACAATCTTAAATAAAGCTTATTTTTATATCTAAAAATATAAAAATTAGAAACTTTTTGATATTATCATAGAAATTTTTCTAAAAAAAAGGCTAAATATGGATTTTAAAGATATAAAAGAGTTAATTAGAGTTTTCGATAAAAGTGAACTTAATAAACTAAGAGTTAAAGAAGGAGAGTTTGAAATCTCTATGCAAAGAGGTTTTGAAGGTGGAGTTACTACAGTTTCTACGACACCTATGGTTCAAGCTGTTGCTCCTGTTACTCAAAATGCTTCTACATCTTCATCTGTTTTATCTACTCCTGCTGTTTCAAATGAAGCACCAAAAGAGAATGGAGCAAATGGTATAACAATAAATGCTCCAATGGTAGGAACTTATTACTCTTCTCCATCTCCTGATTCTCCATCTTTTTGTGGAATTGGTGATATTGTTAGAAAAGGACAAACTCTTTGTATTTTAGAGGCTATGAAAATCATGAATGAGGTTGAAGCTGAGTTTGATTGTAAAATTATTGATATTTTAGTTCAAAATGGAGCTCCTGTTGAATATGATATGCCAATATTTATAGTTGAAAAAGTTTAAGAGTAACATATGGCAGAAATAAAAAAGATTTTAATAGCAAATAGAGGTGAGATAGTTCAAAGAGCTATTAGAACTATAAAAGAGATGGGGAAAAAATCTGTTGCTGTTTATAGTGCTGGTGATAAAAATGCTTCATATTTAAAACATGCTGATGAAGCTGTTTGTATTGGTGGTGCAAAATCAAGTGAATCTTATCTAAATATTCCAGCTTTAATAACAGCTGCTGAAATGACAGGTTGTGATGCAATTTTCCCTGGTTATGGATTTTTATCTGAAAATCAAGATTTTGTAGAGATTTGTAAACTTCACAATATTAAATTTATTGGTCCTTCATCTGAAGTAATGGAGAAAATGGCTGATAAATCAAAAGCTAAAGAAGAGATGGTAAAAGCTGGAGTTCCTGTTGTTCCAGGAAGTAAAGGTGCTGTACGAACTCTTGATGAAGGTAAAAAAATTGCACGTGAGATTGGTTACCCAATTATGGCAAAAGCATCTGCTGGTGGTGGAGGACGTGGTATGAGGTTAATCAAAGAGGAGAAAGACTTTGATGCTCAATATCTTGCAGCTTCAAGTGAAGCACTAGCAGCTTTTGGTGATGGAACAATGTATCTTGAGAGATTTATAAACAATCCTAGACATATAGAAGTTCAAGTTATAGGTGATTCTCATGGAAATGCGATTCATATAGGGGAGCGAGATTGTTCACTTCAAAGAAGACACCAAAAAGTAATAGAAGAGTCACCTGCAATTTTACTAAATGAAGAGACAAGACAAAAACTTCTGGATGTTGCAGTTAAAGCAACTAAATATTTGAAATATGAAGGTGCTGGAACTTTTGAATTTTTAGCAGATGATCAACAAAATATTTATTTTATGGAGATGAATACAAGACTTCAAGTTGAGCATCCAGTTTCTGAAATGGTTTCAGGTCTTGATATTATTGAGTGGATGATTAAAGTTGCCGAAGGTGAAAAACTTCCTTCTCAAGATACAATCAAATTTAGAGGTCATGCAATAGAGTGTAGAATTACAGCTGAAGATCCAAATACATTTTTACCATGTCCTGGAAAAATAACTCAATGGATGGTTCCAGGAGGAAGAAATGTAAGAGTAGATTCACATATCTATACAAACTATATAGTTCCACCACATTATGACTCAATGATTGGAAAACTAATAGTTTGGGGAAGAGATAGAGAAAAAGCTATTAATATAATGAAAAGAGCTTTAAGTGAATTTGAGGTTGAAGGAATTAAAACTAATATTCCATTTCATAAAAAAATGATGGAAAACAAAGATTTCATAAGCAATAATTACGATACAAAATATCTTGAAAACTACAAAGGTCTTGATAGTATCTAAATATTTGGTCTTTTAAGAAAGAGAAATCTTTCTTAAAGCTAAATCTAATAATATTTTAGATAAACTCCGCAGATTTATACACATTTATATGCCTATCTTTTTTTAAGATTTAGTAATTTTATACTAAAAACTTACATATTTTTTATATTTGATTATCCATTATAGGAAGGTTTTTTAATATAAGAGTGTATATTCACTATATATACTTAAGGATAAAAAGTGACTTTTCAAGACTTTAAATTTAAAGAAAATTTACAAAAAGCAATCGATGAAGCTGGTTTTAAAGAACCAAGTCCAATACAAATAGATGCAATTCCACATATACTTTTAGGAAAAGATATAGTTGGTCAAGCACATACAGGTACTGGTAAAACAGCAGCATTTGGTTTACCAGTTTTAAATCAATTAACAGGGAAAAATGCAGAAGCAGTTGTAATAGTTCCTACAAGAGAATTAGCAATGCAAGTAAGCGATGAATTATTCAAATTTGGAAAATTTCTAGGAATTAACACAGCAACTGTTTATGGTGGACAATCTTACTCAAGACAACTAAAATTAATAGAAACAGCAAGCGTTATAGTAGCAACTCCTGGAAGATTTTTAGATTTATTAAAAAATGAACATATAAAAATTAAACCAAAATTTGTAATCCTAGATGAAGCTGATGAAATGCTTGATATGGGATTTTTAGATGATATTAAAGATATTTTCACATATCTTCCAGAAGATAGACAAACTCTACTTTTCTCAGCAACAATGCCTACAGCTATTAAAAATCTAGCAAAAACAATTTTAAAAGAGCCAGAATTTGTAACAATTACAAAATCTGATGTTACAAATAAAAATATTACTCAAACTTTCTATGTAGTAGATGAAAAAGAAAGAGATGATGCATTAATTAGACTTTTTGATTATAAAAATCCAAAAAAATCTATTATATTTTGTAGAACAAAAAAAGATGTTGATAGATTATCTACATTTTTATTATCTCAAGGTTTTATGGCTAAATCATTACATGGTGATATGGAACAAAAACAAAGAGAAGAAGCTATAAAAGCATTTAAAACATCAAAACTTGAAATACTAATTGCAACAGACGTTGCAGCAAGAGGACTTGATGTAAATGATGTAACTCACGTATTTAACTATCATTTACCTTTTGATGGTGAATCATATGTTCACAGAATTGGAAGAACTGGAAGAGCAGGAAAAGATGGAATGGCTATTTCAATTGTAACACCTCATGAGTTTAGAACTCTTCAAAGAATTGAAAAAACAATTGGTGCAAAATTAGAATCAAAAGTTGTTCCAAATATTTCAACTGTTAAGCAGAAAAAAATAGATGAGCTTAAACAATCTATCTTAGATCAAGAGATAAAAGATTATGCAATAACGATTGTTGAAGAGCTAAAAGAAGAGTTTGATATTTCAACAATTGCATTTAAACTAGCTTCAATTATTGCTTCTAAAACTTATGTAAAAGGAAATAATCACATAGGAAAAAGCGAAAGTGATATAAGCAGACTAATCGAAAATATGTTAAGAAATAGTGATAGAGGTGATGATAGAAGAGGACCTTCAAGAGGAAGAGGAAGAAGTGGTGGTGGACAAAGAAGAGATTCTGGTTCAAGAGATGATAGAGGTGGACAAAGAAGACCATCAACATCAAGAAGTAGAAGTAGCTCATCTAATTCAAATAAAGATTCATCTGACAAACCAGCAAGAAGCTCAAGACCTAGAAGAAGAGATTAATTCTAAAAAGTTATTTCTTCATACTTATTTTCTTGCACTTAGGATTTTTAGAAGTATGTAACTTTATGATTATATGAAGAAAACTAGTAGAAATAAAGATATAAAAATTTAGAGAAAATTATTCAATTTCATAGAATTTACACTAAAAAATAGTTAAATTCTATGTATAAAAGTTTTGTAAATATTTATTTAATCGTATAATATAAATAAATTTAAAAATATTGTAAAATAGCTTGCTTTTATATTTTTATTCAGTTAGAATACTCGCCTTGAAGATGATTTAGGGTTTTTGACTACATCTTTTGTTTGCTTTTATTGATAACTACAAGAAATTGATACTAACTTACTTAATACAAATTAAAACTCCACTTTAACTTTATAGATTACTTTTTAATTAAAGTAGAAAAATAAATTAAAAGGAAATGCCATGGCAGATCAAAATATTGGAACAGTAAAATGGTTCAACTCAGAAAAAGGTTTTGGATTTATTCAAATAGAAAATGGAAATGATGAATTTTTCATTCACCACAGTGAAATTCAAAGTTCAGGATATGGAAGAGTATCTTTAGATGAAGGACAAAGAGTATCTTTCGAAATTGGAAGAAATGAAAAAGGTCCTCAAGCAAAAAACGTTAGATCAATATAACTTTTTTAAAATCAGATTTTTTCTAGGCTATCTAGCTTAGAAAAATCTAATTCACTTAAAACTAATATAACTACAACAAATTATAATCAACTATATAAAATAGTTAAACATCAAAAAAAATTATAAAAGAGAGAAATGTCAATAACAAAAATAAATTTATCAATAAAACAGTCAGTTTTATTAAGACTTATAAAAAATGGAGAGTCTCTAGAAGATGCTTCCTCAAAAGCTGGATTATGTATTAATCTTGCAAAAAATTATTTAAAACCAAAAAATCCATTTGCAATATATTAAGTTTAGAATTAGCAATAATTAATATATTCAGATACAATCACAACAATAAAACTTTTAGAATAAAAATGAATTAATAGCGATTTTTCTTCGATTACTTCTTTAACGATTATTATACATAATTTAAAAGGTTAATAAATGGGAATAATTGAAGATTACTTAATAAAGAAATATAATACTAATATGTTGATAAAAGAATATGCAATGCTTGAATTGCAGATTGACAAATTACCAAAATATTTTGATAAACAAAGATTTATTTCTACAACAGAAATAGAAAAACTAATAAATTCTGAATCTAAAAAAGGAAAATTAAATCTTAATATTATTTAATGTTAAGGTATAATTTATCTTCTTTTCATTTTTACTTATAACTAAACTTTAAATAAGATTAATTAAACTATAATGACTTCATTACAATTTAGTTACATAAGGAAAATAATATGGATATTAAGACCATAAAAACCATAGAAAGTGCCACCGAAAAATCTATCTCAAGCTTTGCAAAATTATCTCTCTCTTTGCTATTTTTATTAGCTGTATTTCTTTGGACATATTCATCTCACGGTAAAGTACCTGATAATACTTTTTTAATAATTGGTGCTATTTTTGGGGCTTACATGGCTTTAAATATTGGAGCAAATGATGTCGCAAATAATGTAGGACCATCAGTTGGAGCAAAAGCTTTAACCTTAACAGGTGCAATTATAATAGCAGGAATATTTGAAAGTGCTGGAGCAATTATAGCAGGAGGTGATGTTGTAAATACAATCAAAAGTGGAATTATAGACCCAAATTTAATTGCAGATAAAAATTCATTTATTTGGGCTATGACAGCTGGACTTCTTGCTGGTGCTGTTTGGTTAAATTTTGCAACATCTATTGGAGCACCAGTTTCAACAACACATGCAATAGTTGGTGGAGTAATGGGAGCTGGAATTGCGAGTGCTGGTTTTTCTATATTAAATTGGGGAAGTTTATTTGAAATTGCATCTTCGTGGATTATATCTCCTTTACTAGGTGGTATTGTTGCAGCTGGTTTCTTATATTTCATAAAAAAACAGATTGTTTACAAAGAGAATATGCTTGAACAAGCGCAAAAATTTGTTCCTATTTTAATTGCAATAATGACTTGGGCATTTACAACTTATCTTATTCTAAAAGGTTTAAAACAGTTAATAAATATAGGATTTTATAGTGCTTCAGGAATAAGTATTTTATTTGCTATTGTAGCTTATTATCTTACTAAAAATAGTATTGAAAAGAATTTATCAAATTTAACAAATGATAGATCAAGTGTTAATAAACTTTTTACTCCTGCTTTAATATTTGGTGCAGCACTATTATCATTTGCACATGGTGCTAATGATGTTTCAAATGCAATTGGTCCACTTGCAGCTATAAATGATGCAATTATGCATGGAGGTACAAGTGTACAAGCATCTGTACCATTTTGGATTATGTTTGTTGGTGCTATAGGAATTGTAATTGGATTGGTATTATATGGACCAAGACTTATAAAAACTGTTGGTAGTGAAATTACAGAGCTTGACCAGATGAGAGCATTTTCTGTAGCTATGGCAACAGCTGTAACAGTTATTCTTGCAAGTCAACTGGGACTTCCTGTTTCTTCTACTCATATTGCAATTGGTGGTGTATTTGGTGTTGGTTTTTTAAGAGAAGCTCTTGATATGAGTGAGAAAAATTATGTTCAAGATATTAGAGAGAAATTTAAAAAACATAAAAAAGAACTTGAAAAGGCTCAAGCAGATTTAGCTAAACTTGAAGCTATTAAAGATAAAAATAAATCTACATATATAAAAATTGTTGAGTTATTTAAAAAAATCGATGAAATAGAAGATTTAGTAAAACAAGAGAAAAAAGATTTTAAAGAGGCAAAAGGTACTAAGTATGTAAAAAGAGATGCCGTAAAGAAGATTATTGCTGCTTGGATTATTACAGTTCCTACTTCTGCACTATTGGCTGCAGGAATTTATTATATGATTAAAGGTATAGTTGCAGTATAAGTAGAGTTTTCTACTTATACTATATTTTTTTTTAGGATTTTCAAATAGAAGCTATTCTTTCAGTTCTTCCAATATATTTTTTTATATTTTTAGGTTTTATTGCAAAAAAAAATTTAAAAACACAAATAGATGAGAAGACTTTAGTCTTATTATCACTATATTTTCTTCAACCAATTATGATTTTTTGGGGATTAACAAAAGAACCAATTAATTACGAATTTGTATTATCTCCAATATTTTTTCTTATTTGTATGGGTTCAACTCTACTTTTAATGCTTTTATACTCAAAATTTTTATTCTCTTCAAAAACAGACGAAAATATATTTTTAGCAACAGCATTAATAGGAAATACAGGAAATTTAGGAATCCCTCTAGGAATTGCTTTATTTGGTGTTGAATCAGTTCCTTATACAAGTATTATTAATATTGCAAATATCTTTTTTATGTACACAATATCTATATACTTTTTTGCAAGAGATAAGTTTAATTTTAAAGAGTCAATAAAATCAATATTTAAAATTCCAGTTATCTGGTTTGCAATTTTTGCTTTAGCTTTTAACTATTTTGAGTTTAAAATCCCAAAAGAGTTTGATTTTGCATTACAAATGGGAGCTTATACATCTTTAACTCTTCAATTGATAATTTTTGGGACTTATTTATACAGTGTAAAAGTCAAAACTATCCCTTGGAAACTATCATTACAGATAAGTTTTGCAAAGCATATTTTACTACCAATAATCGGTATTATAGTAGTTGTTAATTTTACAAATTTTAATCCTATGATTGCGTCAATTTTAGTTATGGAATTAATGATGCCACTAGCAGTTAATAATGTAAATTTTTCTGTAGTATACAATACAAAACCAACTGATGTAGCAGCTACAATTTTAGTATCATCTGCAATTTTTATAGCAATTCTTCATTTTTATATTGAAATAATTGATTATTTTATAGGATAAAATATGAAAAAATATAATTTTGAAGATTTAACTATATATTTTGAAGGTGAAATATATAAATATGAAGAGTATTTAAGAAGTGATACTGCTGAAATTTTAAAAGATTTATATATAAAATACTCATTTGATTTTGTATCAAAACTTGATGGAGTTTTTGCTTTTTGTATCTATGATAAAATAAAAGATCTTTACTTTTGTTCAAGAGATAGATTTGGAAATATTCCATTTTATTACCACATACAAAATGAAAAATTTATATTTTCAACTTCTATAAAAGATATTCTAAAAGAGCTTCCAAATTTGCCAAAATTAAATAAAATTGCTCTTAGCAAGTATATTCAACATTTCTCTACATTTGGTGAAGATACATTTTATTGTGATATTTTTAAGCTTGAAGATAGTTCATATCTGATTTTTGAACCAAAAAAAGATTTAATCAAAAAGAAATATTATAAAATTAATACATATAAAGCCGTAAACGATGAAAATATAGCTTTAAATGAGTTAGAAGAGCTTTTATACTCCGCAATTGAAAAAAGGCTTATATCGTCTCCTAGCACACTTTTAAGTGGAGGAGTTGATAGCTCTCTTATATCTTCAATTTATACAAAAATATCTGGTAGAAAAATAGATACTTTTAGTATTGGTTATAATGAATACAAAAACTATTGTGAACTTCCATATGCCAAAATTACTTCAAATCATATAAAATCAAATCATCACGAAATAATAATTGATAAAAAGAACTATATAGATAGTTTTTATAATACTTTAGAGTTTTTTGATGAACCTCATGGAGATAGTGCTGCTGTTCCACTAAATTTTTTATTAAAAAATGTTAAAGATTTTGGTGTAAATTCACTCCTATCTGGAGAAGGTGCTGATGAGCTTTTTTTTGGTTATGACAACTATGCAAAGTTTTTAAAGTACTATAATTTTGAAAAATCTTTATCAAAAGAACAAAATGAATTTTTAAATGAAATTATATCAGCTTTGCAAAATAATACAAAAGAGAGTGAATATTTAAGAAGAGTTGTAAAAAAACAAAATATATATAACTCTTTTGGAGAGATTTTTAATGATATTCAAAAAAGAAAGTTATTTGTAAAAGTTCCAACATTTAAAAGTGAAACACCAAAGCAAGACTTTGTTGATAATATGAGTTATATTGATTTAAAACTTTGGGTTTCAAATCCTGTTTTAACAAAAGTTTACAAAGTTTCAAAAGAGAACTCTTTGCAAATTCATACTCCATTTTTGGATAATGATTTACTTAAATATGTTTTTAGTATTGAAAGTTCAATAAAAATGGGGAATACAAATAAATATTTACTTAAAAAAATTGGATCAAAATATATTCCTGAACAAATTATAAATAGAACAAAAAAAGGCTTTAACTCACCTTTTAATGAGTGGCTTCAAGATGAATTTGGAAGCTCTATTTTAGATACTATTTTGGAAGTAAATAGACAAACTGGATTTTTTAATGAAAATTATTTAAGACAAATTTATACACTTGCTAGTTCAAATAAATTTAAACAGCATCTGTACTCACTTTTTGTTTTCTCTTTGTGGTACAAAAAAGTATATCTTTAGATTGTTTATTTAATATATACTAAAGGCTGTTATTCCAATTTGATATTCTTGTGCAACCATCTTTTAATCCTTGTTTTTATCTACAAAATGTATAAATATCTCATCTGCTTGTTTTTTTAAATTAGGACAATATATTAGTTTTTTAATAATAGCCAATACCCAACCATTTCCATCAAAAATATATTTAAGATCTTCATCTTTGTCTTTTGACATACTTAACTCTTTTAACCTATCTAATAAAATCTTATTTTTAATATCACTACAATTTAAACTTTTATTATTATTTTGAAAAGCATCTATTATTATAATCTCGTACAAAATTCTTATCTCATTATAAATATAAAACTCTTTACTTAATTTTTGTTTTGCTAGAGGTAGATATCTATTTGAAAATTTTTTGTATATTGGATATATATATATATATATATATTAAATTTCTTAAATGTTCTTCATCATACTTCTCTTCATTTTCATAATTTTCTAATTTACCTCTAGCTGAAAGAGATAATTCATTTAATAAATCTATCATAAAATCAAATTTATATTCTGTTACTCTTGGTACATCGTAATTAAAATCATTTATCGCAAATCTTTTTATCTTATCTACTATTTCTTCATAATGTTTTTTATATTCTTCTTTTGTCAAAGTTGTTTTAAAAGCCATTGACATATCTCTTCTATCTGGTATTCCACCTATTCCATATATTCCTCTATAAAGTATCACATACCAATACACATCTTCTGCTGATGTTTCTGGAAGCAAAGATTTTCCTTTTTCATACTCTTCATTCATCTTATTAAATAATGGTCTCATTAAAAAATTATCATAATCTACAAATCTATGTAAATTTAAAATATAATTCTTATATTCCATTGATTTTATAAAATGCTCTGTTGCTTGTGGATTTGGTGATTTATCTAAAGGAAATTCATTTGATAACATATTGATTGTGCTTTTTGAGAAAGTAGATATATAACTAAAAGTAAATAGCACTAATAAAATCAATATAATATATCTTATTCTTAATCTTTTAAACAGTTCTCTAAACAAAAATCTCATTTATATTTCCCCTAATATATAAAAATTTTTATATGTTAATGTTTCCCGTGAAACATTGTTATTTTTCCCAAAACTCTTTTAATGCTTGTGGTGTTTTTTGTTCATCATCTTCTTTAATACTAAAATCTGAACTAAAACTTATCTGCTCAATCTCTTTCATAGCAGCTTCATAATCTTCTTGACTAATTTTTGAATCACTTTTTATAGTTTTTTCTTCAACTACTTTTTCATTTATAGTTTTTGTGTTTATATTTGTACTATTTCCAGCTTTTAAATTCAAATAATCTTTCATCAGTTTTTCATACTCTGAAAAGTCTAGCATCATTATAGATGGCTTACCATCACGAAGAATTATTGCTTTTTCTATCTCTTTTTTTTGTAACTTATCAAAAATAGATTTGTTTTTTCTTACTAAATCTGTTGCCGAAAACATCTCATCTGATGTGTATTGTAATAAAGACATAATGTAATCCTTTACATAAGATATCTTGTATTATAACACATTTTATAAGTTATTTATAATAAAAATTTATTTACTAAAAATATTTTCTGCCCACTCTGTAATAGGTCCTCTTAAAACTTTTTCAAGCTTAATTGCAAAAATATTTACAAGATTATTCTCATTTTGAGTAGATTTTAGAAGAGTTGTTAGAGCATTTGTATATCTATTTACGTAGAAATTATCAATTTGTTTATTTGAACCAAGAATCACAACTTTACAACTACTATCAACTCTAGAAAGTACCATCTGCATTGTTTTATTTGACATGTTTTGTGCTTCATCAATTATAATAAATGAGTTTGAAAGTGTTCTTCCTCTCATCTCTCCAACCCACATAGTTTCAATACCATAATTTGAAATCATCTGCTCAACTCTTGAGCTTACTTCACTATCTTCAAGTGGAGTATATGAAATATCATCCCTTTTAATTCTTCTTCTTTTGTGTTCAGTTCGTATAATATACTCTAAACTATCCATTAAAGGATGATTATATATTCTAAATTTCTCTTCAAGTCCTGGTAAGTAACCAACATCTTCGCCTTTATCCAAAGACTCAATAGAGTTTCTTATATATATAATTTTTTGAAAATGTTTCTGTTTTACAAGTTTTAAAGCACCACTTAAAGCTAAAAGTGTTTTTCCACTTCCAGCTTTAGCTTCAACTATTAAAACATTATAAAAATGATTTATTATAGCATTTGAGAAAAATAGTTGCTCTTTATTTAAAGGTGTAATTATTTGATTTCTTACCTCTTCTTCATCAAGGATTTTTATTTTATTGTTTTGAATTGAAGCCAAAATAACTTGATCTGAATGTTTAACTTTGAGACAATATGAGAAATCAGAAACTTTATATTCTTTATCAAAATTGATTATATCTTGATTATCTAAGTCTTCTAAATCTTCAAAGTTTATATCAATATTCTTTATAAAATCGAAATTAAATTTATCACTATCTTTACCATGAAGTGCTACACTTTTTATATCAAGAGATATAGCTCTTGTTCTTGCCATAATATCCATAGAGACAAATTTTATATCTTTGTTATAATAATTTTTTGCAAACTTTGCAACTTCAAGTATTTTTCTATCATTCAAAATATTTAAAGATATATTTTTACTATTTATAGAGTATTCATCTTTAGAGATAATATCAACTATTGTTTCATCTTGATTTATAAGTTTTAATCTAATTATCTTAAAATCTTCATATTTATTTGAGCTTAAAACTTCTGAATTCTCAAGAATTCTTGCAAACTCTCTAGCTTGAAAATTTATCTCATCATATCCGCTTTTTTTAGAGTCTAGTTCATCTAAAACTGTTTCGCTTAAGATTATTAAGTTTTTTGCACCATCACTTAATTTAAAGATATTTCTAGCATCTTCAAGTAGTATATTTGTATCTAATAGGTAATATTTTTCAAAATTCATCTATTTTTTTCACCTTTTTTGGTTTCATAATCATATATGATATAAATGCAAATAATAAAACTATGATTACTGTAAAAAGAATAGAAAAACTTTTTGTAATAACATAAGTAACAATTAAAATAGCAAGTAATGTTGGTTGCTCATTATACATTCTAAAGAATTTTCCACTTCTTTTGCAACTGTTATTTTCTAGTTGCTTTCTATAATAATCTAAAGAAAAAGAGTAAGCTATCAAAAGTGATAACATAAATAGCTTTGCAATCATCCAATTTTGACTTAGAAGTGCTGGATTTAAAACTATCATACTAATTCCACTTAAAATAGTTATCCACATAGCTGGATGACCTATATACTTGTATATTTTCATCTCTTGTATTTTCACAACTTCAACAAACTCTTTTTTATGACTATTTTCAACATGATATACAAAAAGCCTAGGAAGATAAAATAGCATCGCCATCCAAGATAATACTGCTATTATATGCAGACTCAAAATCCAAGTATAATATTTCATTTAATTTCTCCTAATATATTAAACTCTATTCTATCAAAATTAACAAATATTAAAATGAAAATATATCTATATTTTAATTTTCATTCTTAATTTTTCTAATCCATTCACTTAAAGTCTTTTCAAATCCAATATCAAGTGAATTATAAAGTTTTAAATCCTCTTTTAAATACTCTTGTTCTACATATCCACCAAAATCATGAGGATAAAGATAACCAATATGCTGGCTATCTAGGTGTTTTGGGATATCAAGAATTTTTCCATTTTTTATCTCTTCAAGAGCTTTATTTATTGCTTTATATGCACTATTTGATTTTGGACTTGAAGCTAGATAAATAGCACACTGTGCTAAAATAATTCTTGATTCTGGATAGCCTATTTTATTACAAGCTTGCATTGTACTACTTGCTAGATTTAAAGCATTTGGATTTGCATTTCCTATATCCTCACTTGCAAATATTACAAATCTTCTAGTAATAAAATCAACACTCTCTCCACCATCTATTAATCTTGCCATATAGTATAATGCAGCATCAACATTTGAACCTCTTAGAGATTTAATCATTGCACTTGCTAAATCATAGTGAGAACTACTAGAACTAACCCCATCACCTATAACATTTGCTCTTAACTCTTTTAAACTGTTTAAACTAATCTCTTGATCTACTTTATATGAAAAATTTAATAAAGTAAGCATCGCTCTAGCATCACCAGAACTTGAATAAATCAAGTAATCTTTAACTTCATTTGATAAAGTTATATCAATATCTTTTAAAACTATATTTAATATTTTTTCCATTTCATCATAAGAAAATGGTAAAAATTCATATAAAAATGATCTTGATCTTATTGCATTTGTAAGAGTAAAAAATGGGTTTTCTGTACTTGCTCCAATTATTGTAGCATCATAATTTTCCATAATTGGAAGTAAAACTTCTTGTTGATTTTTTGAAAGTCTATGAACTTCATCAATAAATATTAAAGGCTTAATAAAGCTATTTTTATATCTATCAAATACCTTTCTTAAATCTTCAATTTTAAATGTTGTTGCGTTAAAATAGTGATAATCGCTACTTATCTCACGAGCTATAATTTTTGCTAAAGTAGTTTTTCCAGTTCCAGGTTTTCCATAAAAAAATAGATGAGGAATATCTTTTTGTTTTATTAATTTATAAAGAGCTTTATCTTTACTTATTATATGAGATTGACCAACAAAACTATCAAGTGATGTTGGTCTATATTTGTTAGCTAAGTCTATCATCTTCTTCATTTAAAAAGATTCGTAAATTTTTATACTCATCTTTTGTAAGGAATCTTGTTTTTCCAGTTGGTAGATTATTTAAACTAACCCCACCATATTCAACTCTTTTTAAATCCATAACATCAAGTCCAAAATATCCAAAAAATCTTCTTAGTTCTCTATTTTTACCTTCACTAATTACTACTTTTATCTTAGAAATTTTTTCTCCATTTGTTTGAATGTCATATGCTAAAAATGGAGCAAAATTCATTGATTTTATCTTTGTCTTTTTATATGCACCTTTTGTTGCATCATCTATCTCTAGACCTTTTTGCATAGCCATCTCAATTTTTGGAGATATTGGACCACTTACTTTTACCTTATAAACTCTTTCAAGATTTGAATGCATTAAAGCATTTACTACGTTTACACTGTCGCTTAAAAGCAAAACTCCTTCACTTGCATAGTCAAGTCGCCCTACACTATTAAAGTGCTTATATTTGCTATCTAAACCATCATAAATAGTCTTTCTACCTTGAGGGTCACTTTTTGTTACTAGCTCACCTTTTGGTTTATTATAAACTATTACCGTGTACATTCTCTCTTTATCTTCTTTGATAATCTTTTTACCAATTTCAACTTTATCACTTACTTTAACTTTTGTAGCTAAATCTGTAATAACTCTATTATTAACTTTTACTTTTCCTTCAGCTATTAAAGCATCTGCTTCTCGTCTTGAGTAATTACTGTTGTGAGATATAAATTTATTTAATCTTAACTCTTCAACTGCTCTTGTTCTTACTTCTGGCTTTTTTGTATATTTTTTTTGTTCTTTTCTTGTTTCATTTTTCATTTTATACCTGCCTCTATTAGGTCGTGAATATGTAATAAACCTTTAAGCTCCCTATTTTTATTAGTAATTATAAGAAGTTGTATTTTATAAGTCTCAATAATCTGTAAAGCATCACTTGCCAAAAGGTTCTCATCATCAAATGTCCTTGGATTTAAAGTTGCAATAGATTCAACATTGCAATCAATAGAAAAACCATCTTTCATCAAAGCTCTTCTTAAATCTCCATCACTCAAAACACCAATAACTTTTTTATTTTCATCTTCAATAATTACAGAACCTAGTCTTCCTTGGCTCATTACAATTATTGCATCTTTTAATTTTGTTTCACGTGAAACAATAGGAAGATTATCTTTTCTTAAAAGGTCATCTACTTTTACGAATAGCTTTTTACCTAAACTTCCACCAGGATGAAAAGATGCAAAATCCTCTTTTTTAAAATCTCTTCTTTTCATAAGGCATACAGCAAGTGCATCTCCCATTGCCATAGTTAGCGTAGTAGATGATGTTGGAGCAGTATCAAGAGGACAAGCCTCTTTTTGTACGTTAATATTGATAAAATAGTCTGAATATTTTGCTAAAGTAGATTTTTCATCTTTTGCCATTGCAATCAAAGGAATATTAAATCTTTTTATATGTGGAAGAATTTGAATAAGCTCTTCGCTCTCTCCACTATATGAAATAGCCAAAACTATATCCTCTTTTCCAATCATTCCCAAATCACCATGCATCGCTTCTGTTGGATGAAGAAAAAACGAACTAGTTCCTGTACTTGCTAGTGTTGCTGCAATTTTTGCTCCCACAAGCCCAGATTTTCCAACTCCTGTGACAATAAGTTTACCTTTTGAATTTATAATAAGATTTACAATATTTTCAATATCAAAAGAGATAGAGCTTGAAGCAATTTCAAGCTCTTTTGCTTCAGTAAGTAAAACTTCTTTTACTATCTCTTTGTAGTTCATAAAGAATTCCTTATTGTACAAATATAGTTGGAACAATCATTGGATATTTTTTATATTTTCTTACACAATGTTTTCTTACAACTTTTCTAAGTTCATCTTCTAAAATTCTGCTATTTTTAAATATTCCAGGTTTTGCATTAACAAGGAAAGTATTCAAAATCTCTTCTATCTCATTTGTAAAGAATCTATCTTGCTTGTCTGATATAAACCCAAATGTGGCAACTTTTGGTTTTGATGCAAGAGTTCTATCATTTTCATTAATTTGAGCAACTATCATAACAATACCCTCTTTTGCCATAGTTTGTCTATCTATAACAACATCGTCAGATATTTTATGATTTAACTGATTATCGATATAAACTTTCCCACTTTTAACTGTTTTTACTTTTTTAAGATACTTAGGATTTACTTCAATTTGTTCACCATCAGCCATAACATAAACATTTCTCTCTAAAACACCACAATCAACACCAGTCTCACCATGTTTTAAAGCATGATTATACTCTCCATGCACTGGCAAGAAGAATTTAGGCTTAACTAGTCTTAGCATAAGTTTTTGCTCTTCTTGAGCAGCATGTCCAGATACGTGAATATCAGCAAAATCTTGATAAGCAACTTTTGCTCCAGCTTTTAAAAGATGGTTAATAATCTCAGAAACACTTCCTTCATTTCCTGGAATTGCTTTTGCTGATAAAATTATTTGATCCTCAGGTTTAATTTTTACATGTCTATGCTCATGAATTGCCATTCTATATAAAGCACTCATTGACTCACCTTGACTTCCTGTTGTTACAATCATAATCTCTTTATCAGTATATTTATTTATTTCATGAGCTTCTATAAATTGATCTTTAGGGAATTTTATATATCCTAAAGTCATAGAGATATCTAAGTTTTTCTCCATAGAACGACCAATTACACAGATTTTTCTTCCATATTTAAGAGCTTTTTCAATTGCTTGAGCAACTCTATGAATATTTGAAGAGAATGTACTCATAATAACTCTTCCTGTTGCTGTTGCAAATATTCTTTCAAAAGTTGGTCCAACAGCTTTTTCAGTTTTTGTAAATCCAGGAGAGTGAGAGTTAGTTGAATCAGAAGTCATAACTAAAACACCCTCTTCTCCATAATGTGCAAGTCTATGAATATCTGTTGGGAAACCATCATATGGAGTATGATCTATTTTAAAATCTCCTGTATGAATCATAGTTCCAGCAGCAGTTTTAATAGCAATACAAGATGAATCAATAATTGAGTGAGTTACGTGCATCCACTCAATTTCAAAATCATTCCCTATTTTTATTGGAACTCTTTTTGAAATAGCTCTAAAAAGTGCTCTGTGTTCTCTCATTTTATGTTCATCAAACTTACTTCCAATCATCTCCAAAGGAAGTGGTGAACCATAAATTGGAAATTGCATCTCTTTAAATAGATATGGCATAGCTCCAATATGATCTTCATGACCATGAGTAATAATTACTGCAACAATTTTATCTTTTATCTCTCTAAGATATGTAAAATCTGGAATTAAGATATCAACTCCATGCATATCACCATCTGGAAAACTCATACCAACATCTACAATGATTGCTTCGTTCTCAGTCTCTACAACCATCATATTCCCACCAATTTCATTTAATCCACCAAGTGGAGTGATTCTAAGTTTTGCATTTGTATTTAGATTTAATTTATAATGTGGGTTTAATCTATCTTTATGAATTTTTTCATTTATCATATATGCTTTTTTAAGATCATTAGTCCAACCATCACCAGCTGTAGGTATATCTTTATTTATAAATCTTGGTTTATTGTTTGGTTTTTTCTTCTTAAAAGGTGTTCTTTTTTCTTGATTTTGTTCGCTATTATTTCTATTTTCTTGATTTTGTTCAGAATTTTGAGCTCTAGGAGGTCTAGGATTTCTTGGTCTGAACTCTCTTTTTTCAGAACCAGTATTAGTTGATGACTCTTCTCTTATTTCAGTTGTTTTTATTTCACTATTTTTTGAAATTTCTTCTTTATTTATCTCTTCCATTTTTTACCTTTGTATGCATTTGGCTATACAAAGATGAACTAACTTCATGAGGTCTTAAGTTGTCGTTTAACTCTAACTCTTCATAAAGAGCTAAAATCTTAGATTTATCAAGAATTGAGCTAAGATTTTTTGATAGTTTTTTTCTTGGCTGTACAAAACAAGCTTTCAAAAACCTATTAAAATCTTTATCAAATTTTAGCGATAAATCTTTTTTTATATAAAGAACAGAAGATGTAACTTTAGGCATTGGGTCGAATGCCTCAGCTGGTACATCAAAAAGTATTTTTGACTCTTTAGAGATAAGTTCTGTCATTATCCCCAAAGATGAATACTCTTTATCATTTACTTTTGCAGTAAATTTTTGAGCTACCTCTTTTTGAACCATTACAATAATGTGTTCACAAAGTTCATCTTCAAAAGCTCTTAATATAATATTTGTTGCAATGTAGTATGGTAAGTTTGCTATTAAATCATATTTACCATCATGTAAAAATTTCAGCTCATCCCAAGCTCTTAAAACATCTATATGTTTTAGTGTGAATTTTTTACTCTCTATTTCATTTGCAAATTTCGACTTTAAGATACCAATTAAATCGGTATCAACCTCATAAGCTGTCACATCTTTGTACTTGACTAAATTTTTAGTCAAATCACCTAAGCCAGGCCCGATTTCTACAATATGATTATTGTTATGGGGCATCGATTGGATGATTTTATCTAATATTGAACTATCTTTTAAAAAATTTTGTCCGAACTCTTTTTTTGCTTTTACTTTTTCCATTAGGCAAGAGTATATCTTTTTTTAACTTACATTTAGGTAATATCTTTAACTAATTTTTAAGGAATTAAAATTGAATAATCTAACAAAAAGAATAATCCCATGCCTAGATGTAAACAATGGAAGAGTTGTAAAAGGCGTAAACTTTGTAGGTCTAAAAGATGCAGGAGATCCTGTTGAAATAGCAAAAAGATACAACGATGAAGGCGCAGATGAGTTAACATTTTTAGATATTAGTGCAAGTGTAGAAAATAGAGGAACTATTGTAGATATTGTTAAAAGTGTTGCTAAAGAGGTATTTATACCACTAACTGTTGGTGGAGGAATACGAAATTTAGATGATATTTATGCTTTATTAAATGTTGGATGTGACAAAATTTCTGTAAATTCAAGTGCTGTTAAAACACCAAACTTAATAGATGATGGAGCTAAAAGATTTGGAAGTCAATGTATTGTTGTGGCAATTGATGTTAAAAAAGTATCAGATGGCTCATATCATGTTTTTGTTAAAGGTGGGAGAGAAGATACAGGACTTGATGCAATTTCTTGGGCAAAAGAGGTAGAAAATAGAGGTGCTGGAGAGATTTTATTAACTTCTATGGATACAGATGGTGTTAAGAGTGGTTTTGATTTGGAAATTACAAAAGAGATTTCAAAAATTGTAAATATTCCAGTAATTGCAAGTGGTGGAGCTGGGAATATGTCTCACTTTAAAGATGCTTTTGAAGCTGGTGCTGATGCTGCTTTAGCTGCTTCAATTTTTCACTTTAAAGAGGTTGATATTATGGATTTAAAAAGATATTTACAAAAAAACAATATAAATGTAAGGATATAAATGAAAAAACTATTAGCAGTTGCTATTCTTTTACCAATATTGAGTTTTTCTTATGAAATAAATTTTAATAAATCATTTTCAAAAGTTGTAAACCCTGATTTATTAACAACAAATATAAATATAAGTGTTGAAAAAAAGGATGAAAAAAGTGTAAATATTGAAGTAGAAAAATTTAATAATTTTTTAAAGAATACAAAAAATATTACAATAAAAAATACAAATTATAATTTGACTCCAAAATATGATTATGAGAATAATAAATCAATATTTAAAGGATTTATAGCAAATACAAGATTTATTATAGAGTCAAAAGATCCAAAAGAGGTAAACAATTTTTTAGCTGATTTAATGGCTTTAAAAGATAGCTTAAAATCAGATGATATTAAAATAAATATATCAAATTTATCTTGGGAAATTGGTGAAAATTTACAAAATAAAAATATTGATGAACTAAGAGTAGAAGTTTTATTATGGATAGGAAATTATACAAAAGAACTTTCAAATAAGATTGGAAAAAAATGTGAAATTAAAAATGTAAATATAAACGAAAACTTTGAGTACCCTACTTTTAAAAATAGAGTAATGAGTTCTTCTTTAGATATGGTAAATTCATCTGAATCAATAAATATTTCACCAATAAATACAGAAGAAATTATAAAAATAAATACAAATTTTGTACTGGATTGTAAGTGATTGTAAGTGCTGGAAATCAAGAAACTTTTACGTTTGCTAAATCAATAGGTGTTGGATTAGTTTCTAGTGCAATAAATCTAACAAAAATTTGTCTATTTAATAGACCAGAGTTTATTTTATTTATTGGAAGTGCTGGAAGTTATGGAAATCATAAAATATTTGATATTGTTGAATCAAAAAACTCTTCAAATATTGAGATGAGTTTTTTAGAAAATTTTTCATATACTCCAATAGATAATGCAGTTAGAATAGATACAAATTTAACAAAAAGTGAAGTAGTTGTAAATAGCTCAAACTATATAAGCACAAATCAAACTTTATCAAAAGAGTTTTTACAATACAATGTCGAATTAGAAAATATGGAGTTTTTTTCTGTATTAAGTGTTGCAAAAGAGTTTGAAATACCAGCTTTTGGTATTTTTATTGTTACAAACTATACAAATGAAGATGCACACAATGATTTTTTAAAAAATCATAAAATTGCAATGGAAAAACTAACACAATATTTAATAGAAAAAAATATAATTAAAATAAAAGCAGAAGAGTAATGACAAAAGAGATATTATCATCTATATATGATTACACATTAGATGAGTTAAAAGAGAGATTAAAACCATCATTTAGAGCAAAACAAGTTTATAATTGGCTTTATAAAAAGTATGCAAACTCTTATGATGATATGAAAAATCTTCCAAAAGAGTTAATAGAGGATTTAAAAACAAACTATCCAATTGATATACTAAAAGTTGTAAAAAAAGAGCAAAGTCGTGATGGAAGTATAAAATATCTTTTTAAATTAAGAGATAACCACACTATTGAAGCTGTTTTACTTTTGATGAAAGATAAAAAAATTGATGAAGATGGACAAATTGTAAGAAGTGAAAAATATACAGTTTGTATCTCTAGTCAAGTTGGATGTAAAGTTGGATGTAGTTTTTGTTTAACGGCACGTGGTGGATTTGTAAGAAATCTTACAATTGGTGAGTATATAGCTCAAATTGTTCATATAAAAAGAGATAATGAAATAGCTGAAAACAAGGCTTTAAATATTGTTTATATGGGAATGGGTGAACCTCTTGATAATTTTGACAATTTTGTAAAAGCAGTTGAGATTTTCTCAGAACTTGATGGTTTAGCAATAAGTAGAAGAAGACAAACGGTTTCAACTTCAGGAATTGCAAGTAAGATTAAAAAACTAGGTGAAAAAGATTTACAAATTCAACTTGCCATTTCACTTCATGCTGTTGATGATGAGTTAAGAAGTGAGCTTATTCCTATGAATAAAGCATATAATATTGCATCAATTATTGAAGCTGTTAAAGAGTTTCCAGTAGATACAAGAAAAAAAGTTATGTTTGAATATTTGGTTATAAAAGATAAAAATGATAGTTTAGATGCAGCAAAAAAACTTGTAAAACTTCTAACTGGTTTACAAGCAAAAGTAAATCTAATATATTTTAATCCATATCCTGGAACAACTTATCAAAGACCTCTTGAAACTGATATGATGAGATTTAAAGATTTTTTAAATTCAAAAGGTGTAATTTGTACAATTAGAGAGTCAAAAGGTTTAGACATAAGTGCAGCTTGTGGACAGTTAAAAGAGAAGGAGTTAAATGGGAATTCTTGAAATAGCTTTAATTATTTTTATAATAGTTGTAGTGCTTTCTAGTGCTATTGGATTTTATATTCATAATAAAGATGATAAAAAAAATGATAAATTTGAGGAGAATTAATATGACAGTTACAAGATTTGCACCAAGCCCTACGGGATATTTACATATTGGTGGATTAAGAACAGCTCTTTATAGCTATTTATGGGCAAGAAAAAATGGTGGAGTTTTTAGACTTAGAATTGAAGATACTGATTTAGAAAGAAATAGTCAAGAGGCTTTAAATGCAATTATTGAAGCTTTTAACTGGGTTGGTTTATCTTATGATGGAGAGGTTGAATATCAATCAAAAAGAACTGAAATATATAAAAAATATATAAATCAACTACTTGAAAGTGGAAATGCTTATAAATGTTATATGAGTAAAGAAGAACTTGATAGCTTAAGAGCAAAACAAGAAGCTGCAAAACAAACTCCAAGATATGATGAGACATGGAGACCTGAAGATGGAAAAGTTTTACCTACAATTCCAGAAGGAATTGAGCCAGTTATTAGAATCAAAGCTCCAAAAACAGGAGAGATTAGATTTCTTGATGGTGTGAAAGGTGATATGAAATTTGATGCATCTTTTGTTGATGACTTTGTAATTGCAAGATCAAATGGAATGCCTACATATAACTTTGTTGTAACTATTGATGATATGTTAATGGAAATGACAGATGTAATTAGAGGCGATGATCACTTATCAAATACTCCAAAACAGATTGTTATTTATAATACTTTAGGTGTAAAGCATCCAAACTTTTATCATGTACCTATGATAAATAATCCAGAAGGTAAAAAACTATCAAAAAGAGATGGTGCAATGGATGTTATGGATTATAAGAGACTTGGATATTTACCAGAAGCTTTATTAAACTTTTTAGTAAGACTTGGTTGGTCAAATAAAGATCAAGAGATATTTAGTATGAAAGAGATGCTAGAACTATTTGATCCAAAAAATATAAATAAATCAGCATCTGCATATAATGGTGAAAAACTTTTATGGTTAAATAGTGAGTATATAAAAACTGTTTCAAATGATAGATTAATAGAGGAGTTGAAATTTTTTGATTTAGATTTAACTAATTACTCTAAAAAAGAGGAGATTTTAAACCTTGCAAAACAAAGAGCAAATACACTATTAGAATTAAAAAAATCTATACTTGATATAAAAAACAGTCCTAATGAGTATGAAGAAGCTGGGGTTAAAAAATTTGTAAAAGATGATACAAATTCAATTTTAAAAGAGTATTTAGAGCTTTTAGAAGAGAATAAAAATAGTTTTGTATCTCCTAGTGAACTTGAAAATATTACAAAACCATTTATAGAAACAAAAGGCTTAAAATTTCCACAACTGTTCCAACCTATAAGAATTGCATTAACTGGTGGAACACAAGCACCATCAGTTTACGATATACTTTTTATCTTAGATTTCGCTGAAAGTAAGATAAGAATTTCAAAAGCTTTGGAAAAAAATTTTAAAAACTCTTGATTTAAGAAAAATATTAAGGCATAATGTCTAACTTTTTCAAAGGATAAGAATTATGAACATTTACGTTGGGAATTTATCGTACAAAATGAACGATAATGATTTAGAAGCAGTTTTTGCTAAATTTGGTGCAGTTAAGAGCGCAAAAATAATTATGGACAAAGAAACAGGAAGATCTAAAGGTTTTGCTTTTGTTGAAATGGAAGAAGCTAGTGCAGGAAATGCTGCTATTGAAGCTTTAAATGGTAAAGAGACTGATGGTAGAACTTTAAGAGTAAACGAAGCTAAACCAAAAGAAGATAGACCAAGAGATAGCAGACCAAGAAGAAATTTCTAAGACTGCAAAGGGGTTTAAAAACCCCTTTTTTTATGCCAAAATGAAAATTCTACTTCTAGAAGATGATTTAATCTTAAATGAAATTCTTGAAGAACACTTAATAAAACAAAAACATCAAATTACTACAACTTTTTCTTCAAATGAAGCTATAAAAGAGCTATATTCAGAGACTTTTGATTTACTTCTATTAGATGTAAATGTGCCAGATTTAAATGGCTTTGAACTATTAAAAGAGCTAAGAGATAATAATATTTTAACTCCAACAATATTTATAACATCTCTAAATATGGTCGAAGATATGCAAAAAGGGTTTGATAGTGGATGTGATGACTATATTAAAAAACCTTTTGAGTTAAAAGAGCTTGATATTAGAATAAATAATATAAAAAGGCTTTTTAATATAGATATAAAAATTATAAAAATAGATGAAAATAGTTATTTAGATTTACAAAACTTGGAGATAAATTTAAATAAAAAAAGTTTTATCATCTCAAAAAAAGAGTCTGAAATTCTTGCATATTTATTAAATAATCCAAAAAAAACTATCAGTATTGAAGAGATTATAAATAATATTTGGTCATATGAAGATAGTGTAGAAAGCTCTACAATTAGAACTTATATAAAAAACCTGCGAAAAATATTAGGTGAAGATAAAATATTAAATATAAGAGGAGTTGGATATAGATTTAACTTCTAGTGAAAAAAAAAGTTTTTTTAGCTTTTTAGCTCTTTATTTAGGATCATCTTTTATATTAATGTTAATTGCTCTATTTTTCTATTATCAAAATGAGAAAACACTTTATTTGGATTTAGTAAAATCAAATATGCAAAATATAGTATCTAAAGTTTCAAATGAAATAATAATATCTCATATGTTGGATGTCGAATTTGATAAAAATATATATTTGAATAATCAAGATTATAAAATCTCTTTTTATGATAAAGATAAAAATTTATTATTTGGAAATTTAGACGAAAAGTTAAATTTTGAACAAAATTTTTATAATGATGAAGAAAAATTAATTATTGTTGATAGTTCAACTGTAGGACATTTAGGAATTTGGTATATAGCTTTAAAAGACAATAGCTTAAAAGAGAAAATATCAAATTTAAAATTAAATATTTTTCTTATTTTTTTAATATTTTATACAATTATTGCTATTCTTAGCTGGTCTTTAGCAAAACTATTTCTAAAACCAATAAAAAATGAGAGAGAAAGATTAAATAACTTTATAAAGGATACTACTCATGAGTTAAATACTCCAATAAGTGCAATAATTATGTCTTGTGAAGATGATAATTTAACTAAAAAACAACTAGATAGAATAAAATTTAGTGCAAAAAGAGTTAGTGAGATTTATAAAGATTTGACGTATATATTTTTAGGAAATATTGAAAAAAAAAGTTTAGATAAAATAGATTTATCAAAAGTTATTAAAGAAGAGATAATAAATTTTGAGCCAATGATTGCTAGAAAAAGATTAAAAATAAACCTTAATATAGAAGAGTTCTTTTATGAAATAAATAAAGATGATTTTATAAGACTTTTTAATAATCTATTCTCAAATGCTATAAAATATAATAAAACTGAAGGAAATATAGATATTATCTTGCAAAATAGCGAGTTAATAATAAAAGATAGTGGTATTGGAATATCAAAAGATAAAATAAAAGATATTTTCAACAGATATTATAGAGCAACAAATCAAAGTGGAGGCTTTGGTTTAGGACTAAATATTGTAAATATGATTTGTAAAACTTACAATATCAAAATAGATGTTCAATCTTCTGAAAATGTAGGCTCAACTTTTACTTTAAAACTCTAAAATATAAATCTACACACAAACTACACAAAGCTTTTGGTAAATTTTCATAAATCAAAATAAAGGATTAATGAAAATGAAAAAAGTATTAAAAGCTTTTGTAGTTATGCTTCTAATGGCTACTATTTTAAATGCAAGCTCATTAAAAGAGAGTTTAAATGTTGATGGATACAATCTTGAACTTACAAGCAAAAGAGATTTAAGTGCAGGAAGTAATGAGTTTTTTGTGAAAATCACAAAAGATGGAAAAGAAGTAAATGATGCAAAAATAAAAGCTAAATTTTTTATGCCAGAGATGCCAGGAATGCCATATATGGAGCATGAAGGTGAAGGAAAATTTGAAAATGGCATTTATAGTTTTGTAATTAATTTCTGCATGGATGGAACTTGGCAATATAATATCAGATTTAAAACAGCTGATGATAAAGTTCACTCTGTAAAAAGTAGCGTGAGCTTCTAAAATGAAAAAAGTAGTTTTTACTTCACTAATTTTTGCTAGTTATTTATTTGGAACTTCGATTGAAAATATAGTACAAAAGAGTTTACAAAATAATTTTGATATTAAAAGCCTTGAAAACTCTATTGAAATTGCTAATTTCCAAATAAAACAGGCTAAAAATTGGGAAAATCCAATGATAAGCTTTAAAGCAAATGATATTATGTTGAATAAAAACTATTTAAATAATCAAAAAGAGTATGGAATTGAGTTATCTCAAGCCATACCTATTGGTAAAAAACTTGAACTTGAAGAGAGTATTGCAAAAAAAGATAAATTATTGCAAGAACAAACTTTACAGGATATAAAGCTAGAATTTGAATCAAAAATTTATCTATATTCATACACTATTTTAATTTTAGAAAATAGATTAAAACTACTAAATGAATATCAAAAGAATTTAAACCGTCTAGAAGAGCTTTATACAAAACTATATTCATATGATAAAGTATCTTTAAATGAGATATTAAATACACAAATTTCAAAATATGATTTACAAATGAAAATAAATGAACTTCAAACAACAAAAGATAATTTATATCTAAGTTTAGAGCAAATAAGTTATGAGAAGATTGATAAAATTGATGATAACTTAGTACTAAAAGATATAAACAGACAACAAATTGAAGAACAATTAATATTTCATCCAAAGATACAAACACTTCAAACAACAAGCCAAAAATATAAAGATACTGCACAACTTGAAGATGCAAAAAAATTTTCAAGTATAACTTTAGCTTTAGAATATATGCAAAATAAAGAGCAAGATTATGCAAATATTACAATGTCTATGCCTCTACCAATTTATAATACAGAAAATATTAATAAATTAAAAGCAAATTTAAATACAAATGAAACTAATAATAAACTAGATAGTCAAATTCATAATTTAAGATTACAAACGAAAATATATCTAAATAATTTAGAGCAATATAAAACAAATTATAAAATCCTTCAAGAAAAGATTGTACCTATAAAACAAAAAATACAAAAGGTTTTAGAAGAGTTTGTAGGATTTGATAAAGAGAGTTTAAAAGAGAATCTAAATAGTTTAAATGAATTGATTGATTATGAGATGAAAGCAAGTGAACAACTTGAAAAATATTTTGAAAACTACAGTGAACTTATATATTACTCAAATAAAGGTGTAAAATGAAAAAAATATTCTTATCGCTAATACTTATAGCTATAAATCTTAGTTCAAATCCAATAGATGCTAAACAACTTTTTAATATTGAAAAAGTAAAAGTAAAGAAAGAGAGTTATAAAGAATCAAAAGAGTTTTATGGGATTACAAAATTAAATGAGAGTAAAACTATTGATATTGTTAGTAGATTTGATGGATATATTACAAATTTAAATGCAAATAAAAATTATATGAATATTAAAAAAGGTGAAAGTTTATATACTATTTACTCAAGTGATATTGCATCAATAAAAGCTGAGATTGAAATAGCAAAAGATTTAAATAAAAATTTATATGATAAAGCAAATAGTAAATTAGAAAATTTTGATATAAAAAATTCAAAGTTTATAAACAATGAAATAGTTATAAACTCCCCTATCTCTGGAATAATCACACAAAAAAATATAAATAATAAAAGTTATGTTGAAAAAGGAAAAACTCTATTTCAGATTTCATCATTGGAAGATATTTGGTTTGTAGCTTCTATATATCAAGAAGATTTGAGTTTTATAAAACCAAATATGAATTCAATAATTAAACTTGATGGAGTAGAAAATCCAATTTTAGCAAAAGTTGATTTTATATACCCAGTTTTTAATGAAGAGAAAAAAACAGTAGATATAAGATTTGTTATAGAAAATTCACAAAATAAAATTTTGCCTTCAATGTTTGGAAAAGTAAAAATAGAAAAAGAGAGTAAGGAAATTTTAGTTTTACCAAAAACTGCAGTTATAAAAAAATCAGAAAATTATTATGTATTTATTCCAAAAGAAAATGGACAATTTACTCCTAAAAAAATTGAAGCAAAAAGATTAAGTGGTGATAGATATGAGATTTTAACTGGATTAAATATTGATGATGAGGTTATAAACAACTCTTTATTCTTATATGATGCTGATGCTATGACAAATAGACTTTATGATGAAACTTCCAATGAGGAGTGGTAAAAATGGTTGAAAAAATAATAGACCTAAGTGTAAAAAACCGTTTTATTGTAATTTTTATTACTCTACTATTAGCTTTTGGCTCAATCTATGCTATAAAAAATACAAGTTTAGATGCTATTCCTGATTTATCTGCAAATCAAGTAATAATTGAAGTTGAATGGAGTAATCAAAGTGCAAAGACAATAGAAGAGCAAATAGCATATCCATTAATTTCAAATCTTATGAGTCTTCCTAAAATAGAGACAATAAGAGCTATGAGTAGTTTTTCAACATCTATGATATATGTAATTTTTAAAGATGGAGTTGATTTATACGATGCTAGAAGTAGAATTTTAGAACAATTATCAACTTTACAAGGAACATTTCCCTCTCTTGCAAAAGTAAAATTAGGTCCTGATGCTTCAGGTGTTGGTTGGGCTTATGAATATGCATTAAAATCAAAAAATAGAAGTCTTGATGAGCTTAGAACTTTGCAAGACTATTTTTATAAGTTTGCACTTTTAGGAGTTGATGGAGTTAGTGAGGTAGCATCAGTTGGAGGATATGTTCGAAACTATGAAATTACTCTAAATCAAGATAGATTAATTCAATATGATTTAGATATAGAAGAGATTAAAGATGCAATTGTTAAAAATAACAATGATAGTGGAGCAAGAGTAATACTTGAAAATGGTTATGAACAAATTATTAGTGCAAGAGCATATTTAAAATCAAAAAAAGATATTGAAAATATAACTATAAAGACTCAAAATAATATCCCTTTGAAAATAAAAGATATAGCGGAGATTAATCTTACTTCAAATGATAGAAGAGGAGTTGCTGAACTAAATGGTGAAGGTGAGGTTGTTGGAGGAATTGTAGTAACTAGATATGGTGTTGATGTTCATAGTGTAATTAAAAATGTAAAAGCGAAATTACATTCTTTAAATATTGATGATGTAGAAATAGTTGAGGTTTATGATAGAACCTCTTTAATTGATGCTGCAATTGATACTTTAAAAAGAACTTTGATTGAAGAGTCAATTATTGTTATGTTAATAGTTGCAATATTCTTGTTTCATTTTAGAAGTGCTTTAATTATAATTATTACCCTTCCTTTAACTGTAATGATTAGTTTTTTACTTATGAAGCTATTTAATATTGGCTCAAATATTATGAGTTTAGGAGGAATTGCAATTGCAATTGGAGCTATGGTTGATGCAACAATTGTAATGGTTGAAAATGCTCATAAACATCTTCAAGGAAAAGAAAATATAACAAAAGAGGAGAGGATAGAGATAATATTATCTTCTGCAAAACAAGTTGGACGACCTATTTTCTTTGCCCTACTTTTGGTTGTAGTATCATTTTTACCAATTTTTGCACTAAGTGGACAAGAAGGAAAACTATTTTCACCACTTGCTTTTACAAAAACATTTGCAATGCTTTGTGGGGCGATACTTTCAATTACCCTAGTTCCTATTTTGATGATATATTTTATAAAAGGTAAAATCATTCAAGAGGATAAAAATATCTTAAATAGTTTTTTTATAAAAATTTATTCACCAATATTAAGATTAAGTTTAAAATTAAAATACTTGGTGGTTACTATATTTTTTATAATTATAATTTTTGCCTTATATACATATTCAAAACAAAAATGGGAATTTATGCCTACATTAAATGAGGCAACATTTATGTATATGCCTGTAACTCCTTATGGAATTGGAGCTGATTTGACAAAAGAGTTGGCACAAAAAACCAATATGGTTATAAAATCTTTTCCAGAAGTGCAAAATACTTTTGCAAAAGCTGGACGAGCAGCAACAGCAACTGATCCAGCACCACTTGCTATGATTGAAACAATTATTACTTTTAAACCACAATCACAGTGGAGAGAAGGAATGACTTATAAAAAATTAATTGAAGAAATGGATAAAAAACTTCAAATTCCTGGTCTTATCAATACATGGACATATCCAATTAAAGGTAGAATTGATATGTTACTTACAGGAATTAGAACACCTTTGGGAATAAAACTTTATGGTAAAGATTTAGAAGTTTTACAAGAAGAGAGCTCAAAAATAGAGAACATTTTAAAAAAATATGAAGGCTCTATGAGTGTTAGCGCAGATAAGATAAATCAAGGATATTATTTAAATATAAAAATAGATGATGAAGCAATAAGTAGATATAACATAAGCAAAAACACTATTTTAGAAACTTTAAGTATAGGAGTTGGAGCTGAGCAATTAACTCTCTTTTTAGATAATTTAGAGAGATATCCAATAAGCTTAAGGTATGAATCAAATCAGAGAGAAGATATAAGGGCATTAGAAAATCTACAAATAAAAACTAATCTAGGATTTAAACCACTTAAAACATTTGCCACTTTGTCTTATGAAGAGAGTCCTTCAATAATTCAATCGGAAAAAGCACTTAAAGTTGCTTACGTTTATATTAGTCCAAAAAGTGATTTTTCTATACAACAATATAAAGATGATTCAAATAAACTTTTAAAAGATTTAAAACTTCCAGATGGTTACTATTTTGAGTGGTCAGGACAAAGTGAATTTTTACAACAAGCAATGTCAAAATTAAGCTTTATTATTCCAATAGTTTTAATGTTTATATTCATTTTGATCTATTTAGCACTAAAGAATTTAAAATATACATTGATAATATTTTGTACACTTCCTTTTGCTTTAAGTGGTGGAGTATTTTATATAGAATATTTAGGATTTAATATCTCTATTGCTGTTATTGTTGGATTTATGGCACTTTTAGGAGTTGCTGCTGAAACTTCTATAGTTATGATGTTATATTTAGATGAAGCATATAAAAATATTAAAGAAAAAAGAGATTATGCAGTAAAAGAGGCGATATATCATGGAGCTGTTTTAAGACTTCGACCAAAGCTGATGACACTTTTTGCAATACTTGGAGGACTTATCCCTATTATGTATATAAACTCTATTGGAAGTGAAGTTATGCAAAGAGTTGCAGCTCCTATGATTGGTGGAATGTTAAGTTCTACTATTTTAACTTTAATTATAATTCCTGCTATTTTTTATTTAGTAATATTAAAAAAAGATAAAATAATTGATTAATAATTGATTAATTATAGAAATATAGAATTAAACTGTTAATAAAAAATAAAGGAGATAGAATGAAAATATTATCAAAAGTTGCGAGTGCTATGATTTTATCAACAGGTTTACTAATGGCTTCTTCATACAGTGTAGATAATGCTCACTCAAATGTAGGATTTACAGTAAAACATATGATGGTTACAAATGTTCATGGTAAATTTACATCTTATGATGCAAAAGTTGAATTTGATGATGCTACTAAAACATTTAAAAAATTAGTTGCAAATATTGATACTAATTCAATTGATACAGGAATTGAAAAAAGAGATAATCACTTAAGAAGTGATGATTTTTTTGCTGTTGAAAAGTTTCCTAAAATGACATTTGAGATGACATCTTATAAAGCAGATGGTGATGATGGAAAAATGACAGGAAATTTAACTATTAGAGGAATTACAAAACCAGTAGTTTTAGAAGTTGAAGATATAGCTATTTTGGGAGATAAAGTTGGTTTTTCTCTTGAAGGGAAAATTAATCGTCAAGATTTCGATCTAAAATGGAACAAAGCTATAGAACTAGGTGGTGTAGCAGTTTCAGACGAAGTAAAAATAAAAGTTGATATTGAAGCTAAAAAACAATAAATAAATACAAAGTAGGATTAAACCTACTTTGTATTCTAATCTCTTGGATAGTTATCGATTATAAAATCTATATCCTTATCCCCTCTTCCACTAAGATTTACCAAAATTGATTTTCCACTATTATCTTTTGCCCATTTCATAGCAAAAGAAACAGCATGAGAAGATTCAAGTGCTGGAATAATTCCTTCACATCTTGAAAGTGTATAAAATGCTTCAACAGCCTCTTCATCACTACAAAGTCCCACTTTAGTTCTTCCAATGCTATTTAAATATGCATGTTCAGGACCAACAGATGGATAATCTATCCCACTTGCTATTGAGTGAACAGGAGCAGGTTCTCCATTTTCATCAATTAACATAATAGAGTTAAATCCATGCATAACTCCCTCTTTTCCATAAGTAATACTTGCACTATGTTCACCTAATTTAGAGCCTTTTCCAGCTGGTTCTATTGCATATAAATCAACACTATCTTCAATAAAAGCACTAAATATTCCCATAGCATTACTTCCACCTCCAACGCAAGCAGCTATTGCATCAGGAAGTTTTCCAGTCATCTCAAAAAATTGCTCTTTTGATTCAATACCAATAATACTTTGAAAATCTCTAACCATTTTTGGAAATGGATGAGGACCAACCACACTTCCTATTGCAAACATTTGAGTTTTTGTATCTTTTAAATAACTCTCAAAAGCACTATCAACTGCCTCTTTTAAAGTTTTTAATCCTTTTGTAACAGGTATTATTTTAGCACCTAAGATTTTCATTTTTACAACATTTGGATGCTCTTTTTTAATATCAACTTCACCCATATGTATTTCACACTCTAATCCAAAATAAGCAGCCGCAGTTGCTAACGCAACACCATGTTGCCCTGCTCCTGTTTCAGCTATAACTCTTTTTTTACCCAAATATTTTGCAAGTAAAACCTCTGCCATACAGTGATTTAGTTTATGAGCTCCTGTATGATTCAAATCCTCTCTTTTTAGATAGATTCTTGCGCCCCCTACTAAATTTGATAAATTATTACAATATGTAATTGGAGTTGGTCTTCCTTGATAATATTTTCTAATTTTTTTTAGCTCATCTATAAATTGAAAATCATTTGATAATTTATTATAAGCTTCATTTATCTCATTAAATGGAAGTTCAAGTTGTGGTGGAATAAAAGATCCTCCAAATTTACCAAAATATCCATTTTCATCTGGAAAACTTTGCAAATATGGCTTTTGTTTCTGCATTTAAGTACCTTTAAAATAAAATACAAAAATATTATCATATTTTAAATAATTTTAGGGGTACATATGAAGATAGTTTTTTTTGGTGTTGGCGCTGTTTGTAGTGTTATGGCAACTTTGTTAGATGAACTTTCTAATAAAAGTAAACAAAAAGATATAAATTTTGTATTTGTTGTAAGAAATATAAAGAAAGCTCAAGGTCATTTTTTTAAAAATAGTAATATTTTAAATAAATCAGATTTTTTGGAGATAAAACATTTTGAAGAAATTTTTGAAGATAGTAAAAAATATGAAAAATATCTACAAAATAGTGATATTTTTATAAATAGTTCCACTCCATCTTTTAATCTACCTATTATGAATTTAGCTTTGAAATACAATACAAATTATGCTGATTTGGCAAGTGATATTTATAAAGATGAGATAATTTCGACACTTAAATTTGATCAACAAATTTTAGAAAATGAGTTTAAATCGCAAAATTTATTTGCTTTAATAAATCTTGGGATTTCTCCTGGAATTACAAACTTTTTAATCGGTGAAAAAATACACTCTTTAAAAAACCTTCCTTATGAAGTTAAGATTAAAAAATTAGAGATTAACCTTTTAGAAGAGATTCAATCAAAAAAATTAATCTTTTCGTGGTCACCAAAAGTAGCTATTGATGAGCTTGCATTTCCTCCAGTTTTTTACAAAAAGAATAAACCAAAAACTATTGAACCATTTTCAAAATCAAAAGTATATAAATTCCCATATTTTAGAAATATTGTCGATATTTATCCAGTTTTTCAAGAGGAGTTAATATCACTAAAACAAAGTTTTCCTCAAATTGAAAATTTAAAACTCTTTGTTGGTGGAAGTGAAATTGAACTAATGAAAAATTTATACCAGCTAAATTTATTCTCAAATAAATATTGCTATGAAAACAGTGATTCAAAAATATCGATTAATACAATTATAAAAAATATAGTCCCAAAAATGAAAACTCCTGAAATTGTTGAAGATTATATAAAGAAAAAAACAATCAAATATGCTGAGTTTTCAGCAGTTGCTGATATATATTTAGAAATTTTATATCCTCAAAATGATCAAAAAATAAGTACTATAGAATCAGTTGGTCTATCTTTTAACAAATATACTGAACTTGTAAAAACAGCTTATTCAGGTTCAACTTATGTATCTTATCCAACAGGAGTTGCAGCTGGAATTTTAATTTACTACTCATTATTAAATAAAAAAAGGTTAAGTGGAGTAATTTTAAGTGAAAACCTTCCAGAACTTTTTGAACATACTGTAAATGATATTATAAAAAGAGAGTTAGGAAACTATAAAATAAATCTAATAAACCAAATTAAATAGTTCTAAAATATAAATAAGATAAAATTATGGTTTATATAAATATTATAAATAATTTTAAAAGAAGAGTTTTATGCAAAAAGATATTTTTAGACCATTTTTAAATGAAAATAGTGATAAACTTAATTTTCTTAGATATAACACAATAGGTAAAAACAAAGATAAATATTTTGATTTCACAGCCTCAGGTCTTGCTTTTAGACAAATTGAAAATAGAATCCACGAAGTTTTAGAAACTTATGCAAATACACACTCAAAAGAGAGTAGTAATGCAAAAATTACTACTAAATATTATGAGGATGCTAGACAAACTTTACAAAAAAGTTTAGAAATTGATGATAGTTTTGCTATTTTACCTTGTGGTTCTGGAGCAACTGGTGCTATAAAAAAACTACAAGAGATTTTAGGAGTTTATATTCCACCAAAAACAAAAGAGAGGCTAAAAGAAAAAGGTCTAAAAATAGATAAAAAGTCCATGCCTTTGGTAATTGTTGGACCCTATGAACATCACTCAAATGAAGTTAGCTTTAGAGAGAGTTTGGCACAAGTTAAAAGAGTGAAACTTAGAAAAGATGGTCTAATAGACCTTGAACACTTAGAAAATATATTAGAAAAAAATAAAAATCGTGAGATTATAGGCTCTTTTACAATAGCTTCAAATGTAAGTGGAATAATAACTTGCTACAAAAAAATATCAAATCTTTTGAGAAAATATAAGGCAACTGTCTGTTTTGATGCAGCTGCAAGTAGTTCGTACATGAATATTTCATCATCATATTATGATGCACTATTTTTATCTCCTCATAAACTTTTAGGAGGTGTTGGATCTTGTGGAATTTTGGTAGTTAAAAAATATTTAGTAGATGCATCTTTACCACCAAGCTTTGCAGGTGGTGGAACGGTAAAATATGTAAATAAAAGTTATCAAATATATGAAGAACAAATAGAAGTAAGAGAAGATGCTGGAACTCCAGCAATTACACAATTCATAAGAGCTGCTTTGGCATATAAATTAAGAAATGAAATAGGCTTTGAATTTATAGAAAATAGAAAAAAAGAGTTATATTTATATCTATTAGAAGAGCTAAAGAGTATTCAAAATTTACTTATTTATGGAAATAAAAAGAGCCATAATATTGGTATTGTATCTTTTAATATAAAAGATTTTAACCCTTACACATTATGTGAAAAACTTTCAAATAGTGGCTTTCAAACTAGAGCTGGATGCTCTTGTGCTGGACCTTATGGGCATGATTTACTGGGACTTAAAAAAGTATCTATGAAAAATCGACCAGGATGGCTTCGAGTTGGAGTTCACTATATTCAAACAAAAGATGAAATTAAAGCTTTGGTTGATGATATTAAAAATAGTTTGGTTTTATGACTATATTTTTAAATAAAAGTGATAGATACAAACTATTAATTATCTATTTAAAAACTATTAACTCTAAATATTTATAATTTCCCTATGAGTTTTATGATTTTCTTTTTAGTTTATTTTGTTGCATTTTTTCTTCAGACCTATACTATAAAAAAAAGATTTATAAATAAACTAAATTTTAGTCTTAAAACTAGGAAGTATCTTGGCTTTGCATTATATTTAACATTTTTTGGTGCTTTATTGTACCCAATGGCTAGATACTTTCCACTAGTGCCTAACTGGCTCTATTTTCTCCTTTCCCTACCAATTGGGGTGATTTTTTTAACATTTATAATAACAATTTTTCACGATATCACCTCAATTTTTTTCAAAAAAATTTTCAAAAAATCAAAAATATCATCACAAAGAAGAAATTTTTTCAAAAAAACTTTTGATATTGGTGCAACTTCACTAATTCTTGCAACAAATCTAAAAGCGATTGACAATGCAAGACATATTGAACTTGAAGTTGTAGATGTAGAGATTAAAAATTTAAAAAAACCATATAAAATAATACAACTAAGTGATATTCATATTGGTGGATTAATAGATAAAAAATTTATAGAAGATTTAGTAAAAAAAGTAAATATTTTAGATGGTGACCTTGTTGTTATAACTGGTGACCTTGTGGATACTAAATTAGAATTTGCAAAACCAGCCTTAGATGAATTAAAAAATATAAAATCAAAATATGGAACATATTTTATAGTTGGAAATCACGAGTATTTTCACGGGGTTACTCCTATAATTGATTATCTAAATAATCTTGGAATTAAAGTTTTAGAAAATGAATCTGTATATATTGGTGATGAAAATATTGGATTTAATCTAGCTGGAGTTTATGATAACTTTGGCTTTAAATATGGGTCATATATTCCAGATATTAATAAAGCTTTGGAAAATTGTAAAAGCTCTCCAACAGTTCTTTTAGCTCATCAACCAAAATTTATTAACTCGATTTCCAATACATCAAATATTGATCTGATTTTATGTGGACACACTCATGGAGGACAGATTTTTCCATTTAATTTCTTAGTAAAACTTGATCAACCTTATGTAAAAGGTTTAAATATACACAATGAAACAACTCAAGTATATGTAAACAAAGGAACAGGATTTTGGGGACCACCAATGAGACTTGGTGCTAGTAGTGAGATAACTATTTTAAATCTAAAAGAGGCAAAAGCCTAAGCTTTTACCTCTTATTTAATCTCTATTGATTTTTTCGATACATCATCTTTAAGTTTAGGAATAACTATTTCTAAAACTCCATTATCACTTTTTGCTTCTATATTTTCAATATCTACATTATCTGGAAGTGTGAAACTTCTTGAAAATTTACCAAAATATGTCTCTATTTTGTAATAATCTTCTTGTTTTACCTCTTCTTTAGTTTTTCTTTCACCACTTATAGTTAATACACCTTTGTTTAAATCAACTTTTATATCTTCTTTTTTTACACCTGGTAAATCGACATCAACATGATATGCAAACTCACCTTCTCTTGTATTTACAGTTGGTACAAAAGCTGTAACACCTTCATTATTTCCAACTTGTGTATATAAATTTTTCTCTATCTCTTTTAACTGTTTAAATGGGTCAAATTTTGTTAATAACATTGTGAACTCCTATTAAAATATTAAGCTTGATAGTACTTCTATCAAACTGCTGAAATTTTATCAAATTTTTTAGCACTTGTCAAGATAGAGTGCTAATTTATTCTACATCATACCGCAACCACCCATCATTCCTGTTTTGAAAAATCTTGCAGTTACTGTATCCATACTTTTTATATGATTTATAAGCCAATTTATTACATCATATTCAATATAGTTTTTAAGTTTCAATATATCTTTGCTTTTCTCAAAATTATTCCAAACTGCTTTTATCTCCTCTATATTTGCATCATGTTCACCTTTATGAAATGGATATGCAAAAAAACCTCTTTTTACCATCTCCTCTTCTTCAGTTGCAAAATGGTTTACAGTATGTTCAATCCACTCTTTATATTTCATTTTTAGATTTTCAAAATTTTCTAAAGAACTATTCTGATTATAAAGTTCTATATTTTTATAAAGATCATTTATTATATCAACATCCTCATAGTGAGTCTCATTCATAAAATCCATATCAACAATTGGTAATCTATTTTTATCTATTAACATT
The DNA here is from genome assembly GCF_014352935.1 of Aliarcobacter cryaerophilus. The sequence goes on from NZ_CP060694.1 coordinate 1,993,062, forward strand.
TTAAATCCTAAAAAATTTTTGTGATGGTATCTATTTACATATTATTTTATATTGATTATAGTCAATTATATTCCAGCTCCATCTTCAAAACTTCTTAATTTTCTTGTTCTAATTCCTACTATATCACCTTTTTTTATATTTTTATCACTAAATTCATAGTGTGCCAACTCAACTAAAACAACTCTTTTTTCATCATTTAAATATGTAAGTTCAACTTTTACAAAAGACCCTGCTAGTTGTATATATTTTACTTTTGCATGAATTATTGCTTCACTATCATTTATATCTACAATTTCTAACTCATGAGGACGAATAAGATACTTATTATCTGTTATATCTTCTAAGTTAGCACCATCTTCAATCTCTCTTGCGTGAAATAGATTTACATTTCCTAAAAAGTTTATTACAAACTCGTTTTTAGGATTATGAAATACATCTTCAGGAGTTCCTATTTGCTCAATTTTCCCTTTGTTTATTACAACAATTCTATTTGCAACTTCCAAAGCCTCTTCTTGATCATGTGTTACTAAAATAGTTGTAATTCCAAGCTCCTCTTGAAGCTCTTTTAACCATCTTCTTAAATCAGTTCGTACCTTTGCATCAAGTGCACCAAATGGCTCATCAAGTAATAATACTTTTGGTTCAACTGCCAAAGCTCTTGCCAAAGCAACTCTTTGTCTCTGACCACCTGAAAGTTGCCAAGGAAATCTTGAAGCAAATCCATCAAGTTGTATTAGTTTTAAAAGTTTTGTAACTTTTTCTTCTATCTCTTTGTTGCTAAGTCTTTGTTTTTTAGGTTTTACTCTAAGACCAAAAGCTATATTTTCAAAAACTGTCATATGTCTAAATAGAGCATAGTGTTGGAATACAAACCCTATATCTCTATCTTTAATATCTTTTTTAGCCACATCAATATTGTTAAATAAAATTTCCCCTTTGTCTATGCTATCAACCGTTTCAAGTCCTGCAATCATTCTTAAAAGTGTTGTTTTTCCACTTCCTGAAGGTCCTAAAAGAGCTAAAAGTTCACCTTCAACTATGTCCAAGTTTATATCTTGTAAAGCTGTAAAGTTTCCAAAATATTTTGTTAAATTTTTTACTTCTATTTTCATTTTTTATTTCCTGCTTTATTGTTCATTATCTAATTTTTTAATTTTTCTCTGCACTTTCCACTCTAAAATATATTTTAAAACAAGAGTTAAAAGTGCCAATATTGCTAAAAGTGTTGAAACTGCAAAAGCTGCAACAAAGTTGTATTCGTTGTATAAAATCTCAACTTGAAGTGGCATAGTGTTTGTAACACCTTGAATATGCCCTGATACAACTGAAACAGCTCCAAATTCACCCATTGCTCTTGCATTACATAATATTACTCCATAAAGTAATCCCCATTTTATATTTGGTAAAGTAACTTTTAAAAATGTTTGAAAACCACTAGCGCCCAAAAGAAGTGCTGCTTGTTCTTCATCATTTCCCATCTCTTGCATTAAAGGAATTAGCTCACGTGCCACAAATGGAAATGTTACAAATATAGTTGCAAGTACAATTCCAGGAACTGCAAAAATTATTTGAATATCGTTTTCTACTAAATAGTGTCCAAACCAACCTTGTGCTCCAAAAAGTAAAATATATACAAACCCAGAAATAACAGGACTTACAGCAAAAGGCAAATCAATCAAAGTAATTAAAAAACTTTTCCCAAAAAATGAGTATTTTGCTATTGCCCAAGATGCACATATTCCAAAAATTACATTTAGTGGTACTGCAATGGCTGCAGTTATAAATGTAAGTTTTATTGCACTTAATACATACTCATCATTAAAACTTAAAAAATATGCTTCATAACCTTTTCTAAATGCTTCTGCAAATATTGTAATCAAAGGAACTACAAGCATAATAAGTAAAAAAGCTACTGCTATAAAAATTAATGAATATTTTACTAATCTTGATTCTGTTTGTGAACTTTGTGAATTACTTATAGTTTTCATATTGCCTCCATTCCTTTTCTTCTTGAACTCCATCTTTGTAAAATGTTAATTAAAAGCAACATAACAAAAGAGATTAAAAGCATCACAACTGCAATTGCTGTTGCTCCTGCAAAATCGTACTGTTCAAGCTTTGTAATAATCAAAAGTGTGCTAATCTCTGTTTTAAATGGCATATTTCCAGCTATAAAAACAACTGAACCATACTCACCTAAAGCTCTTGCAAAAGATAGTGCAAATCCTGTTAAAACTGCTGGGAAAATAGTAGGAAGTATCACTTTATAAAAAGTTTGCCATCTACTAGCCCCTAAACTTGCACTTGCTTCTTCTTGCTCAATTTGAATCTCTTCAAGAGCTGGTTGAACTGTTCTTACAACAAAAGGAAGCCCAATAAATATTAAAGCAATTGTAATCCCAATAGGTGTAAATACTATTTTAATTCCAAGTGGCTCTAAAATTTGTCCAAACCAACCAGAACTTGAATATAAAGTTGTAAGTGCAATACCTGAAACAGCTGTTGGAAGAGCAAAAGGTAAATCAACAATTGCATCAAAAACTCTTTTCCCAAAAAATGTATATCGCACCAAACACCAAGCAACAATTACTCCAAAAATTGTATTAATAAGAGCAGCTATTAGTGAAGTTACAAAAGTTAGTTTATAACTAGCTACCACTCTTGCATCTGTTGAGGCACTTATAAAAGCATCAAATCCCATACTAAAAGCTTCAGTAAAAAGTGCAATTAGTGGAATGATTACAATAATACTTAAATAAAATACCGTATATCCCATAGTCAAACCAAAACCAGGAATAGGTGAATTTGGTCTTTTTAATATTCCAAAATTTAATCTCATATAAACCCTTTTTATATAACATACACTAGATTAGTGAATGTTAAAATTAGACAAAAAAATAGATGATTAAATTAATCATCTATAAAATTGGTGAATTATAACTATTTCTTTTTTATTTGTCAAGAAAAAGGAAAAAGATTGTTTATCCTTTTTACTCTTTATTTTATTTATAAAGTTTTAATTTATCTTTAATATGTTTTTCAAAATTTTCTACTCTTTCTCTAATATTATTTTCATTTAAATTCTGAGAAGATATTATTTTTTACTTTTATCAAAATAATCATTAATAGTTAAATTGGGTTGAGAAAAATATAAGCTATCACTAGGATATTTTCCTTGTAATTCTTCCACGATTTTTAATAATTTATTTTTACTAATGATTTAAAAAATAAAAACTATTTCAAAATTACTCACATGTAAATACTAAATTAACTTCTGGAAAAACACCAAAACCTTGTGGTTGAACTCTTTTACTAATCATCATATATTTTTTATTTTCTCTAGAACACATTTCATTTGCTTTTTTTACAGCATCAACTTGCATTCCTGAAAGAGATACAAAACCACTATCACCAACTAAAAGTATTTCTTTTTGTTCAGGTGTATCTTGTAATACATTTGTAGTTACACATCCTGAGAATAAAATTGTTGCAAGACAAGCATAGATTGATTTTTTTAACATAAAGTTCCCTTGATAATTTATTTTATGTTATTATTCTAACATTAGTTCACACCAAATAGTATTAAAGGTTAAAACTGGATGATGAATAAAATGAAAATATACTAGAGGGAGATCAAAGGTGAACAAAATTATTTTAATAGTATTGTTAGTTACAAATTCTTTTTCTTTTGTTGCAGGTGGTAGCAATTTAGATTATTTTGGTTATCCTCAACATAATTGTAAAAAACCTTATAAGCCTTATGAGTTTAGAGACCAGTGGGAATTAGATGACTATAAATATTCCTATAACCGATATATAAAATGTATAAATGAATATATTGAGAATGGAAATAACGATATACAAAGAATACAAGAAGAACAGCAAAGAGCTGTAGATGAAGCTAAAAGGAATTATTAAATTATTCCTTTAAAATTATAACTTGACTAACCTTGTAAATAGAATTAAATAATTATTTGTAGAGTTTTAATTTATCTTTGATATGTTTTTCAAAATTTTTTGCTCTTTTTCTAATATCATTTTCATTTAAATTATGAGAAGATATTATTTTTTTACTTTTATCAAAATAATCATTAATAGTTGAATTCAGTTGAGAGAAATATAAGCTATCATTAGGATATTTTTTTTGTGCATCATGCACAATTTTTAATAATTTATTTCTGCTATTTTTAGAAAAGTTTTCAATGGAATTAGATTCATTATTTTTTGTAGATTTATTTTTTATATTTTGTTGAATAGATTTTGTTTTTATCTTTAATCCTAACCAATCGTTCCAATTACTCCAATTACTCAAAGTTTTCTTTTTTTGTTTATCTCCAGTGATTGTCAAAGTTTGATATATAAATGTATAGAATATTTGAGGTGATTTAGGAATATTAGCCGGAAAATCTGGTTTTGTTCTATATATTTCCCATTCTTGAATAGAAGTTAAATTTAAGCTATGAACAAATAACTTTGCTTCTTTATAATTCAAAAATTTTTTCATTTGATATTTAAAACAATTTAGAAAATCATTTGAATCTAAATAATTGTAAATATACCATTCATTTTCATCAAAAATATCATAAGTTAAATTATCTACTGACATATTTGAATTTAACCATTTATTCCAACTTTCCCATTCTTGCTTATAAAACGCTCTAGGGTCTTTAGGTAGTTGTATAGGAAAATCTTTTTTAGAAGTGTACTCTACCCAATTTTCAAGTTTTTTAATTTTTTTACTTCTTATATATTTTTTTGCATCAACATAAGATAAATAAGATAATTTATTCTCTTTGCCAAAAATTAAATTTTTTACATTATCAAATTTTTTTATAAAACTATTTACTATTTGAATGGAATGAATTATATTATTTATCTTTATAATTATATCTTCATATTCATATTCATGTAAATTCGAAATAATATCTATAATATCAAAGCACTCTGCTATATCAATAGTTTCTAATAATGGCAGTATTTCATTAAAATACTCTTCATTAAATTTAATATAAAAATTAGAGTTATCCAATAATAATTCATCATTATTTATATAATATGTAAAATCTTTGATATTAAATTCTATAATAATTTCTTTTATTAATTTATATAACTTAAGTTTGTATGTTAGTTCTATAATTGAATTTAAAGTTATTATATTTAGCTTTATCAATGTTTTTAAATTGTTCATATCGAGTGTATATTCTAATTTTTGAGCAATTTCTTTATCTATTTCTTTTTCATTCCATTGATTAAAATAATTCAAAAAATCTTTAGCATTAAATTTTAAATTTTTAAAAAATAAGTCTAAATTTTCACTATTATTAATATCAGTACAAATGGATAAAAATAGTTTTAACTGTTCATCTAATTTTAATTTATCTTCTTTACATAAATTACTATAACCGTTCTGATTTGATTTTATTCTTTCCTTTATTTTTTCCTTTAGGTTAGAATCAAATGATTTATTAAATTCTTTAATAGCTTCATTTCTCTTATCAATTAATATTTGTAAAATATTATTTAAATCAACACTATCTTCATTTATATTCTTATTATTGTAGTTATTAGATGAGCTAAATTCAATAAACTCTTCATTTCCATAATATTGAGAAACTAATGTTAAAGATTTACAATCACAGTTTAAAAATAATTTATTATCTATATGTACAAAATTACTTTTATAGGTATGAGATTTTTCACAACCTGCACATTTATATAAATTTTTATTTTCTAATTCTTTAATAGTATGACACTCTAAACATTCCCAGTAATAGTTATCTTCTTTTTTTCTCAATTTTATATTTTCACTATTACAACTCGAGCAAGTAGTTTTGTTTTTCATATCAATATTGTTGTTAAAATTTTCTTTTATTGGTTCTAATGGATCACCTAATTCCTCAATAACATTTCCACAATCTAGTAAAATTGCTATTTTTTTATTTGGAGCTTTTCTCAATACTCTACCAACCATTTGCTTATATAAAATTTGGCTTTTTGTTGGTCTTGCTATAATTGCTAAATCAGTATCTGGAACATCAAATCCTGTTGTTAGCTTTAATACTGAAACTAAAACTTTAATATAGCCTTTTTTGAAGTTTTCTATAGTTTCAAATTCATCTCTATCATTATTTGAATGAAGTGATTTTGCATTAAAACCTTCATTTTTAAATGCTTCTGTTAATAATTCACAGTGATTTATATCAACAGCAAATACAATTGTTTTTTTTGATTTTTCAATAAACTCTTTTGATGTTCTAATAATTTCAAGTATAGTATTATTGTTAGAAACTACTTTAGATAATTGACTTAAATTGTAATCACCAGCAGTTAATTTTACATTTTTTAGATTTTGTCTAACAAGAACATAAGATTCCAAAGGTACTAAATATTCATTTTCAATCATATATTTCATATCGTATTTGTTTATAACCAAATCAAAACCTTGCAGTAATCTACCATTTCTATCATAAGGCGTTGCAGAAAGACCAATAATTCTTATATTTGGTTTATCTTTTATAAGATTTTCAATCATTTTCCCATCAAAACCATAATGAATTTCATCAATAATAATTACATCAGGATTTAAATCTCTTCTTGAAGCAGTTTGTATTGTACTTATTAAAATAGGATGATTTTTATCATATGGAGTATTTTTATGAATTTTTTGAGGTTTTGAATTTTTGAATGTATTTAAAGTTTGTTCCATAAGATTTATTTTTGGTGCTATAAATAATATTTGGTTATTGTATTTATTGCAAAGCTCAATCGCTATGCTATATGAAATTAAAGTTTTACCTCCACCAGTAGGAAGTTGAATTAAAGTATTTCCTTTAAACTCAATTGTTCTATCTATAATGTCTTGTTGGTATGGATAAGGTTTCTTAAAAATGAATAGCTCCAATATAATTTTTTATATCCTAGCATAATTATATATATTTATCTTATATCTAAATTTTTTTTAATAAGAGAAATAATTTATTGGATAAAATATTTTAAGTATAGTATTACAATAATAAAAATCTACTCTAAAAAACTTAAGTTTTATATAAAACTAAGTGCTTATTATAATTTTATATCTTTAATATTTTTAGGCTCATCAAATAAATATCCCTGAAAATAATCAATCTCTAGCTCTTTACAAGTTTTAAAAATCTCTTTTGATGATATAAACTCAGCAACTGTTTTTATACCAACTTTTTTCGCAAAAAATACTATCGCTTCAACAACTGCTTTAGCAGAAAGAGATTTATTTATATCTTGAATAATAGAACCATCTAATTTTATAAAATCGGCTTGTAATTTAACCAAATATGAAAAATTTGAGTAACCAGTTCCAAAATCATCAATTGCAATTTTTACACCTAAATTTTTAACTATTTTTATAAAAGATACTAGTTCTTCTATATTTTCAACACCTTCGCTCTCTGTTATTTCTATAGTTAAAAAGTAACCAACATCATGTTCACATATTTTTTGAATCAAAAAATCGCAAATATCTTTTTCCAAAATATCACTAATCGATAAATTTATACTAAACTCTATATTTTTACCCTCAAAAAATTCAAATGATTTTTGAACTACTTTTTTTGTTATTTCTCCATATAGGTTGATTTTTTTTGCTCTATCTATAAAAAAATAAGGAGATACTATCTCTCCTTTGGTATCTTTCATTCTTACTAATATTTCATATTTTTTATCATTTTGATTACTAATTGATTGTGCAAATATTTCAAATCTATCTTTTTTTATAGCTTGAATAATTTGTGCTTCCCAATATAAATCTTGCTCAATTGTTAAAGAGTTTGGATGACATACTTGATGTTGTTCACTATCAAAAATTACGAGATTGTGTTTTAAGACTCTTGTTTGTTTTAGCGCAAATTCTGCACAAAATAGAAGTTCTGGATAGTTTATAGCAACTCCAGCTCTTAAGGGAATATATACTTTATGTCCATCTAGTTCAATTGGTGAGTATCCAAAATGCCAAGTAGTTGCTTTTATAGTTTGAATAAATCTCTCTTTTGAAGTATTTTCACTTGCAGTTGCAACAAAAATATCTCCACCTAAATAGTACATCTGACTATTTTCAAATCTCTCCTGAAGTCTTACAGAGATTATTTTTAATATTTTTTCTCCAAAATCATATCCATAGTAGTGATTTATATTTCCAAAACCACTTATATCAAATATTACAAGTTTATTAAAAAAGCCATTTTCTACATCTTTTAAAAAAGCTTTTCTATTGGGTAGTAAAATCTCATTATTTTTACTCTCTTTTTTTACCAAATTTAGCTCCTTTTAAAATGAAAAGAGGTTTCTAATCTTGATTATCATTTATCCAAGATGTAATTCCACCTTTTAAACTATAAAGTTCTCCTTTATAACCAGCTTTTTTTAATTTTGAAATAGCCTCTTTACTTTTAAGTCCTATTGTACAAATCAATACAACTTTTTTTGTTTCATCTATCTCAGATATTCTATTTAACAAATCTTCAAATGGTATATTTTTTGAATTATAAATATTTCTAGCTTGAAAATCGGCACTAATTCTAACATCAATTAACAAAATTTGCTCTTTGTTATGAATTAACTCTTTTAAATTTTCGCCACTTAACTCTTTAAACTCAATCTTTTGTAAACTATCTTTTAATCCACAAAACTCTTCATAATCTATAAGTTCTTTTATAGTTGCATTCTCTCCACAAACTTTACAATTCTCATCTTTTTTTATTTTATAATCTTTAAAATCCATTTTTAAAGCATTTAAAGTAAGTAATCTTCCCTTTAACGTTTCCCCTATTTCTAAAACTGTTTTTATAGTTTCACTTGCTTGAATAGTCCCAATAATTCCAGGTAAAACTCCTAAAACTCCAGCTTCTGAGCAAGATGGAACAAGCCCAGCTTTTGGAGGTTCAGGAAAAATACATCTATAGCAAGGACTATTTTTATCTGCATTAAAAACTGTTGATTGTCCTTCAAATCTAAAAATTGCTCCATAAACAAAAGGTTTATTTAGAAATACACAAGCATCATTTATCAAATATCTTGTTTGGAAATTATCTGTTCCATCTACTACGACATCAAAGTTTTTTATAATTTCTAAAGCATTTTTGCTTGTTAATTTATCATTATAAGCTATTACATCTATATTTGGATTTATTGAATTTATTCTACTTTTAGCTGAGTTTACTTTTGGATTTCCTATTTCATTTGTTGAGTGAATAATCTGTCTTTGTAAATTTGATTCATCAACTGTATCAAAATCAATTATTCCAATAGTTCCAATACCAGCTGCACTAAGATATAAAAGAACAGGAGAACCCAAAGCTCCTGTTCCAACAACTAAAACTTTTGAATTTTTTAATTTTAGCTGTCCCTTTAATCCAACTTCTGGAAGTATTAAATGCCTACTATATCTATTTATCTCTTCTTGCGAAAGTCTAGTTTGTTTTGAAATCTCTGACATAATTATCCTTTAAAATTCAACTGCAAGGATAACACAAGAGATATTTATATTATCTTTTATTTGATATACAAACTATGATGCTTGAAATAAAATTATCTTGTCATCTTCATAAACTTTTGTATCAAAATTATCTAATCTATTTATATTCTTTTCATTTAAATATATATTTACATAATTTTTTAACTTTCCATCATTTGTATATATATGACTTTCTAAATCTTTATGCTCTTTTAGTAAATTTCCTACAATATCTTTGATACTTTCACCTTGTAAAGCAATTTCAAATCTACCATTTGTATATGTTTTTAAATCTCTAGTTATATAAACTTTTGCCATTTTATAACTCCTTTTAAGAAATCTGATCTAATCTATTTATAGATTAAATCAAATGTTCCGCCATCATTAAAATGTGTTTTTTGTGCATTTTCCCAACTTCCAAATACATCATCTATTTTAAATAGTTCTAGTTTTGGGAAAATTTCTAATTTTTCTTTAGTAACTAAAGATGGAATACTAGGTCTATAGTAATGTTTTGCAGCTAACTCTTGACCATCTTTTGAATATAAATATTTTAAATACTCATTTGAAACATTTAATGTTCCTTTATGCTCAGCATTCTTATTTACAACAGTTACAGGAGGTTCAGCTAATATTGAAACAGAAGGAACAACTATTTCAAACTGATCACGTCCAAGTTCATTTATTGCCAAAAAGGCTTCATTTTCCCAAGCTAGTAAAACATCCCCAATTTTTCTTTGGACAAATGTATTAGTTGCTCCTCTTGCACCTGAATCAAGAACTGGAACATTTTTTAAAAGTTTTGAAACATACTCTTTTGCTTTTTCATCAGCAACTTTATATTTTTGTGAGTTAAAATCAATTTTGTCTAAACTTCCTAACTCTTGTTTTAGTCCATAAGCATAAGCAGCAAGATAGTTCCATCTTGCACCTCCTGAAGTCTTTGGATTTGGAGTAATAACTTCAACACCATCTTTTATTAAATCATTCCAATCTTTAATTCCTTTTGGATTTCCTTTTCTAACTAAAAATACAATAGTTGAAGTATAAGGAGAAGAGTTATACTCTAATTTTTTTTGCCAATCATTTGGAAATAAATTTGCTTTTTGGCTAATCGCATCTATATCATAAGCCAATGCTAAAGTTACAACATCAGCTTTTAATCCATCAATTACTGCTCGTGCTTGTTTACCTGAACCTCCATGTGACTGTTTTATCGTCACTTTTTGTCCACTTTTTTCTTGCCAATATTTTGCAAAATTCTTATTATAATCTTCGTAAAACTCTCTTGTTGGGTCATACGATACATTTAAAATCTCAATAGATTTTTTATCTGCTTCTGCTTTGTAATCATAATCTTTTGCAAAGCTTAATGTTGATATTAGCAATGATGCTAACGCTATGTTTTTTATATTTTTTATCATTTTATCTCTCTTTTAAATTTAATACACACTAAATGTATGATAATTAAAGATTTTAAAAAAATCTCACCTATTTTCTTTTTTCTGATTTATATATTATTTTACACATGTCGCACATCATTTTTTATCCTTTCAATAAAGGTGAATTTTATCTATCACCTACTAAACTGGTGAAATTATAATGATAAAAAAATATTTGTCAAGAGATTTTTAAAATATTTTTATAATTTTATTAACAATAGCTATAAAATCGCTATTTTATAGAATCTAATTTTATAAAAGTAGATTAAAATTTAAAAAATTTTAATCTACAAAAAAGAAAAATATTAAAAAATCTATTTTTTAAATACCCAAACCACCAACAAACTCTTCTTTTAAAACATCTTCTTTTGTAACAGGAGTTTGACCTAAACAAGAGGCAATAGTAGTTTTATCTAAAATTTGTGCTGTTAAATTTCTAATATTTAAAAAAACTCTTCTAAAATAACATTTCGCTTCTTGGCTACATGGCTCATAGCTAGAGACTGAAACACAAGAAATCATAGCAATCATACCTTCAAAATATCGTATAACCTCACCCATAGTTATCTCATCTGAATTTTTTGCCAAAACATAACCGCCATATCTTCCTGGAATACTCTTTACCCATCCAGCTTTGTTCATTTCAAGCATAATATTTTCTAAAAATCTTCTTGGAACATCAATCTGCTCTGATAATTCTCGAATAGAGATTAAACTATCAGCTTCTGCTATTGCGAATAATGCTCTTAATGCATAATCTGTTTTTTTTGATACTTTCATATTTATCACCTACCTAATTGATAAATTATATTTTATTTTTATTTGTGTGTCAAGATATAAAAAAAGGAGAGAAGAAAATCTTCTCTCCTTATAAAATCTAGAATTAAGCTTTTTATGAGTTTTTCTCTTTTTTTGCTGTTCGTTTTCTAACAGTTGGGTCAAGCTCTCTTTTTCTTACACGAATAGAAATAGGAGTAACTTCAACAGCTTCATCTTCTTCAATCCACTCTAAAGCATTTTCTAAAGACATAGTTCTTGGCGGTATAAGTTTAATAGCTTCATCAGCTCCTGAAGATCTTACATTTGATTGTTGTTTTCCTTTAATAGGATTTACATCTAAATCATTATCTTTAGCATGTTGTCCAACAACCATCCCAATATATACTTTATCTTGAGGTTTTATAAACATAACACCTCTATCTTGTAAGTTAAAAATTGAGTAAGCTAACGCTTCTCCATTTTCCATAGAAACAAGTGCTCCATATTTTCTACTTTCAACTGTTCCACTATGTGGTCTAAACTCTAAGAAAGAGTGATTCATAACACCCTCTCCTCTAGTTTCAGTTAAAAATTCTGTTCTAATACCGATTAACCCACGTGCTGGAATCTCAAACTCCAATCTAGTAGAACCCTCTCCCATTGGAACCATATTTGTCATAACAGCTTTTCTTTTTCCAAGTTTTTCAATAATAGCACCACTGAACTCATCTGGAGTATCAATTACTAAATGCTCAAATGGCTCCATTTTAATCCCATTTTCTTCTCTAATAATAACTTCAGGTCTTCCAATACAGAACTCAAAACCTTCTCTTCTCATATTCTCAGCTAAAATAGTAATTTGAAGTTCACCTCTTCCATTTACCTTAAATTTACCTTCACCAATTTGCTCATAACTCATAGCAATATTTGTGTTCATTTCAGCTTTTAATCTCTCATCAATTTTATTTGAAGTTACAAATTTACCTTCAGTTCCAGCAAGTGGAGAGTCATTTACAGAAAAAGTTACACTTAAAGTTGGTTCTTCAATATGCATAGGGTCAAGTGGCATTGGATTATTTGGATCACATAAAGAATCCCCAACATCAATAGTTTCAAACCCAGCAACTGCAACAATATCTCCAGAACCAGCAGTTTTGATATCAAATCTATCCATTCCTTTAAACCCGATAAGCTTAGATACTCTTCCTTTTATTTTTTCTCCATCAGCCTTACACAACATTACTGTTTCACCGTGGCTTATTGTTCCATTAAAAATTCTAGCTATTCCTATTTTTCCAATAAAGTTATCATAATCTAGTGTAAATACTTGAAGTTGAAGACCATTTTCATCCGCTCCTAAAGGTTTTGGAACTTCTTTTAAAATTGTGTCATATAGTGGTTTAAAATCCATATTCCCATCATTTGCATCATATCTTGCAACACCATCTCTTGCAGCTGCATAAATAACTGGGAACTCTAACTGCTCTTCTGTTGCATCCATTTGCGCAAATAAATCAAAAACTTCATCAACAACTCTATCTGGTTCAGCTGCTGGTTTATCAATTTTGTTTACAACAACGATTGGTCTATGACCTAGTTGAAGTGCTTTTTTAACAACGAATTTTGTTTGTGGCATAACACCCTCTTGTGCATCTACAAGAAGTAAAACAGAATCAACCATTTTTAAAACCCTCTCAACTTCTCCACCAAAATCGGCGTGTCCTGGAGTATCAATAATGTTAATTCTTACACCTTCATAATCAATAGCTGTATTTTTTGAAAGAATTGTAATTCCTCTCTCTTTCTCGATAGCATTACTATCCATAACTCTTTCATCTACATTTTGGTGAGCTGAAAATGTACCACTTTGTTTTAATAGTTGATCTACTAGCGTAGTTTTACCGTGGTCAACGTGTGCAATAACTGCAATATTTCTAATGTCTCTCATACTTCTTCTTTTTTTGTAAAATTTTCGCGGATTGTAGCTAAAAAAAACTTAAAAGCTTATAATAGCTTAAAATATGGTTAAGCAAAGAATAAATATTGAGTAAAAGTTTTTTTACCTTTTTATATTAAATTAATATTATTTTGTTAACATTCGCAAATTTTATAGGTTTGCGGTGCAAACAGACAACTTGAAACTCTTTTTTTACTTACTCAAGAATGTCAATCAAATATATTTTTTATTGTTAAAGGACTTTTATGGAGTTTTTACTAAATTTTAGAAAAACCCTTTCAAGATTTTGGTCACCAATTCCAGCAGTTATTGCACTTGGAGTTTTGAGTGCTTACTATTTTGGAATAACAGGAACTTACTGGGCTGTTACAGGTGAATTTACTAGATGGGGTGGTCACTTTTTACAACTATTTGGAGTTGATGTTTCAACTTGGGGATATTATAAACTTATGAGTATTCAGGGTAATATCTTTACAAGAGTTGATGGTGTTATGATTATTGGTATGTTTGCTGGATGTATAGCAGCTGCTTTTTGGGGAAATAATGTAAAGTTTAGATTACCTCTAAACAATATTAGAATTTATCAAGCCCTAATTGGTGGAATTATTGCGGGATTTGGAGCAAGACTTGGAATGGGTTGTAATTTAGCTAGTTTTTTTACAGGAATTCCTCAATTTAGTTTTCACGCTTGGGTATTTACAGCATTTATGATGGTTGGAGTTTACTTTGGAGTAAAAGTTGCTCTTAGTCCTTTTTTTCAATCAAAAATAAAGATGCAAAAAGTATCTTGTGCAAAACCACTTGAACACAATGAAGAAAAAGTTAAAAAATTCTTTACTCTTGGAACATTTGCATTTATTGCAATTATGCTTTGGGCTTTATATTTAATTTTTGTTGCAAATAGTGTTAAACTTGGAATGGCAATGCTTTTTGGTGCTGCTTTTGGACTTATTATTGCAAAAGCACAAATCTGTTTTACATCTGCATTTAGAGATATTTTTACAACAGGAAGAAGTGAGTTAGCTATTGCAATTATTATTGGTATGGCTGTTGCAACTTTGGGTGTATTTACATATTTAAATATGGGTGCTGCTCCAAAGATTTTTTGGACAGGACCAAATGTTGTTATTGGTGGATTACTTTTTGGATTTGGAATTGTAATTGCAGGTGGTTGTGAGTGTGGTTGGATGTATAGAGCTGTTGAAGGACAAGTTCATTTTTGGATTGTTGGAGTTGGAAATATTATTGGTGCAACTTTACTTGCATTTGTTTGGGATGATATATCTGAACCTTTAGCAACTTCTTGGCCAAAAATAAATCTGCTTGAAAGTTTTGGACAATATGGTGGACTTGTAGCGAACTATGGATTACTATTCCTATTTTTTATAGTAATTTTAATTTTAGAGAAAAAATATTTAAAAAAATCAAGAAATAGATAAGGAAAAACTTATGGAAAACAAAGAGATAATTCCAGATTATAGAATAGATATGCAAGGTGAACCTTGTCCATATCCAGCAATCAATACTCTTGAAGCAATGAAAGAGTTAAATGATGGTGAGATTTTAGAGATAATTAGTGATTGTCCACAAAGTATAAACAATATTCCAGTTGATGCAAAAAATCATGGATATAAAGTTTTATTAATAGATAGCGATGGACCAACTATTAGATATATAATTCAAAAATAAAAGTAGCATTTTGCTACTTTTAAATCTTTACACTTTCTTGACATTTTATTATGGATTTATTAATTATTAAAGGCTAGTATTTCATAAATTATCACAAGGAATTTGTTCGTGTTAAGACTTTCTCAAAATAGACTAATAATAATTAGTTCTATATTTTTAACTCTATTTTATAATTATAAATTTTTTAAAGATCTTATTCTTACATATGGTTTTGTAGCTTCAAATATTCTGTTTTTTTCATCAATAACTATTATTTTAACACTTTTAATTACAGTTTTATTAACTATTTTTAGCTCAAAATATACAACAAAACCTATTCTAATAACAATTTTTATAAGTTCTGCATTTACAGCATATTTTATGGATAGTTATAGTGTTGTTATTGATTCAGAGATGATTAGAAATAGTTTACAAACAAGTTTTAAAGAGTCTGTTGATTTATTTAGTTTTAGATTAGTTCTTTATGTTGTTTTTTTGGCAATTATTCCCTCTTATATTGTATATAAAACTAAAATAAATTATAAATCATTAAAAGATGAAATAGTTTCAAAATTAAAAACTATAACATTATCTTTAGTTATTATCTTTATAATAATTTTTAGTTTTTCTAAATTCTACACATCATTTTTTAGAGAGCATAAACCTCTAAGATACAATATAAATCCGATTTATTGGATATATAGTATTGGAAATTATGTTCATAAAACTTTAGATACAGCACCAAGCGAAATTAAAGATATTGGTTTAGATTCAAAAGTAGTTGAAGATGAAGATGAACCTAAAGAGTTGATTATTTTAGTTATTGGAGAGACTGCAAGAGCAGATAGATTTTCATTAAATGGTTACTCTAAAGAGACAAACCCTTTATTAAAAAAAGAAGACCTTGTAAGTTTCACAAACATGTCTTCATGTGGAACTTCAACAGCACATTCAGTTCCTTGTATGTTCTCTATTTTTCCAAAAGATGATTACAGTTATAAAAAAGGTGCTTCTACAAAAAATGTTTTAGATGTTTTAAATAATACTCAAGATGTTGCAATTTTATGGAGAGATAATAACTCTGATTCAAAAGGAGTAGCACTTAGAGTTGATTATGAAGATTTTCAAACTCCTAAAACAAATAGTATTTGCGATGAAGAGTGTAGAGATGAAGGAATGTTGGTTGGTCTTGAAGATTATATAGAAAAAAACAGAGGTAGAGATATATTAATAGTTCTTCACCAAATGGGAAATCACGGTCCTGCATATTATAAAAGATATCCAAAAGAGTTTGAAAAATTTACACCTGTATGTAAAACAAACCAGCTAGAAAATTGTACACAAGAAGAGATAAGTAATGCATATGATAATGCAATTTTATATACTGATTATTTCTTATCAAAAGCTATAAATTTCTTAAAAAAATATTCAAAAACTCATGAGGCGGGATTATTATATCTATCTGATCATGGAGAAAGTCTTGGAGAAAATGGAATATATCTTCATGGTATGCCTTATGCAATAGCTCCAAAAGAGCAAACAAGAGTTGCATCTCTTATTTGGTTAGATGATGGAAAAATGGCTCATGAATACAATAAAAGTCAAATCAAAGAAAATAGAGATAAAGAGTACTCTCATGATAACTTATTTAGTACTATTTTGGGACTTTTTGAAGTAAAAACAGAAGTATATAAAAAAGAGTTAGATATATTAAATGAAGCTAGAAAAGAAGACTAAACAAATTATATTTACAGCTTTTTTACTTTGGGCTGTAATTTTAATATTTCAATTTACAGATTTTGATATAAGATTTCAATCTCTTTTTTATAATTTTGAAACAAAATCTTGGATTTTATCAAAAGATAATTATTTAGCAGATTTGATTTTTTATAGTGGATTTAAAAAAATATTTATAATATTTGCATCTATTATTTTACTTCTATCAATTTTGTCTTTTTTTAAAAAAATTAAAATATTAGAAAAGTACAAAAAAGGTTTATTAATAGTCTGCTTAAGCACTATTTTAGTACCTTCTTTAGCTTCTTTAAAAAGTGTTACAAATGTTCCTTGTCCTGTAGATATTATAGAATTTGGTGGGGATTCAATTGATGTAAAAATTCTTGAATCATATCCAAAAGATTATATTCAAGAAAAAAAACAGAGATGTTGGCCAGCTGGTCATGCAACAATGGGTTTCTCTTTGATGTCTCTATATTTTTTATTTAAAAAACCTAGAAATCAAAAAATAGCTCTAGCTTTTGGTATAACAGTAGGTGTATTAACTGGAGGATATAAAATATTAATTGGTGACCACTTTTTAAGTCACACATTAGTTACTATGATATTAGCTTGGTTAGTAATTTTAATTATTCATAAATTAATAATAAAGGAAAACTTTGAGAAATCAACCAAAATATAACTTTTTTAAAAATACATCTTATGCATTAAAAGGTTTAATTGACTTAATAAAAAATGAAACTTCATTTAAAATTGAGTTAATAGTAACAATTCTTCTAATTCCTGTAATTATTTTTATTGATACAAACTTAACAAATAAAGCTATTTTATTTATAACTTTAATGGGGATGATTTTAGCTGAAGCAATAAATAGTGCAATAGAGAGAGTTGTAGATTTAGTAACTCTTGAACATAATCCTATGGCTGGTCGAGCAAAAGATGTCGGAAGTACTATTGTATTTATTAGTATCTCTATTTTTGTAATTACATGGGTAATTATATTATTTGATATTTGTAAATAAATTGTCAAGTAAAAAAACATAATATCTTTAAACTATTCTTTTACAATTCTAAATATAAAAAATATTTAGGAGTAAATTATGAAAGCATTTTTAATAGCAACTTTAGTTGCAACTTTAAGTTTTAGTGCTACGGTTGATGATTTTTTAGAGTCTTTAAAACAAGAAGTTTTAAAAACAGATTCATCTTTTAAAGGTTTCGATTATAAAAGAGGGGAAGAGATCTTTTTATCAAAAAATGTTGGAAAAAAAGGTGAATTAATCTCTTGTGCATCTTGCCATGGTACAGATTTAAATAAATCAAATCAAAATTATTTTACAGGTAAAGAAATAGATGCTCTTTCACCAAAAGTAAATCCAAAAAGATTTACAGATAAAACAGAGATTGAAAAATGGTTAAAAAGAAACTTCAATGATGTTTATAACCGTGAAGGAACACCACTTGAAAAAGGTGATGTAATAACTTACATCATAAATAAGTAATAAAGGAGCAAAAAGATGAAAGAATTAATTCTTTTAGGACTTACTAGCTCTTTCTTATTTGCTGGAGGAATTAGCGTATCTGTTAAACCAGTTGATAATACAATTTACGAAAAAGAGTGTGGTAGTTGTCATTTTGCATATCCAGCAGGACTACTTCCTAGTAACTCTTGGAATAAAATGATCTCTAATTTAAGTGACCACTTTGGTGATGATGCAACTGTAGATGAAAAAACTTTTCAAACTATTTCAAGCTATTTAAATGAGAATAGTGCTGAAAAAAGTATGCAATATAAAAGAAGTAGAAAAATAGTTGAGAATTTAAATGGGGTTATTCCAGATTCTATTTCAAAAATGCCATATATGAAAAAGAAACATCAAGATATAAAAGAACATTTAATAACTCAAAAAGAGGTTAAAGGTTTATTTAACTGTACAGCTTGCCATCAAAATGCAAAAAAAGGTATATTTAGTGATGATGATGTAAAAATTCCAAACTATGGAAGATGGGAGAAAAATTAATATGCAAAAATCATATATTTGGTCACTGCCAACAAGGGTTTTTCATCTCTTGTTTGCTTTGTTTATTCTAATTGCTTTTTTAACAGACGATGATAAACTTCTAAAATTTCATGCAATTGCTGGTTACTCTATTTTGATTTTATTGGTTTTTAGAGTTTATTGGGGATATTTTGGTCCAAAATACTCTTTATTTAGGGATTTTCCAGCAAATAAGAGTGAAGCTAAAGAGTTTTTTAAAAATATCTTCGATGATAAACAAAAATACATAGGTCACAATCCATTAGCTTCTTATGTGATGATAGCTATGCTAATTGTTACTTTTATTGTAATTGTTACAGGAGTTTTAGCTTATGGAATACAAGAAGGAAAGGGATTAGCATCTTTTTTAAATGACTCTTTTTTTAAAAATATGAAACTTTTTAAAGAGATTCATGAATTCTTTGCAAATTTTCTTATTTTTTTAATTGTTGCACACTTAACTGGAGTTGCCTTTGATAGAGTGTTTCATAAAAAACATGAAACTCTAAACTCAATAGCAACTGGATATAAAATGACTTCTGAAGATGAGAGTATAAAACTATCATTTTTTCAAAAATTATTTGCTATTGTTATGTTTGTAGCTTTTATAGCTTTTTTGATTTTTAATCTTTATAAACCAGATAATGCTTTAGTTGCTTCAAAATTTGAGCCAATTGATTATAAAACACAAAATGTAGATTTTGTAAACGAGTGTGGAAGTTGCCATACTCTTTATCCCACCAAATCTATTGCCTAAAAAATCATGGGAATTAATTATGGGTGATTTGGAAAATCATTTTGGTGATGATGCCAGTTTAGATGAAGATGTAAATAAAAATATTTTAACTTTTTTATTAAAAAATAGTGCAGAAACTTCAACTATGCAAGCTAGCTGGAATTTTCTAAATTCAATAGGAGATAAAGATATAATTGCTTTATCAAAAACATCTTATTGGGAAAGAAAACACAAAAAGATTCCAAAAGAAGTATTTAAAAATGAAAAGGTAAAAAGTGTTGCAAACTGTAAAGCTTGTCATAGTGATATTGAAAAAGGGTTGATTGAATATGAAAATATTAAAGATATTTCTGATTTTATGTAGTATATTTTTGTTTTTAAATGGTGACGATGATTACAAAAAATATAAGCACTCTTACAAGAATTTAGATTATTTAAATTTAGATGAAAAGCAAGTAAAAGCTATAAAAAATATTCTTTTAGAGCTAAAAGATGAGTATAAAGAGTTTTATGAATTTAAAGATGATATTGAAGATGATATTGAAGATTTAATAGAAGAGTCAAATTTTGATGAGAATTTATATATTCAAAAAAGTATGGAAATCAAAAAAAAGGCTACAATTTTAGAAGCTAAAAGAATAAAAAAGATATTAGAAATTTTAAATGAAGAGCAAAGAGATGAATTTGCAGATCATTTCAAGGAGTGGATAATTGAATAAAAAGGTTTTGTTAGTTGAAGATGATTTACAAATACAATCTTTGATAGTTGATTATCTAAAAGATTATGGATTTATTGTTACTGCTTTTGATAATCCAAAAGATGTATTAGAAGATTTTAAACTAAACAGTGACTACTCTATTATAATTTTAGATTTGATGCTTCCATTTATGGATGGATTTGATCTGTTTAATAAGCTAAAAGAGATTAAAAATATACCTATAATTATCTCAACTGCAAGAGGTGATATTGGAAACAAAATACATGGCTTTGAGCTTGGAGCTGATGATTATCTTGCAAAGCCTTATGAACCAAGAGAGTTGGTTTTAAGAATAGAGTCTATTTTAAAAAGAAACTCAACTAAATCTTTTAAAATTGGTGATTTTACAATAGATAAAGATAACAGAACTGTTTTAATAGATGATTATGCAATTGATTTTACGAAAATAGAGTTTGAAATTTTTATCTATTTAATTGAAAATAAAAATAAAATATCTTCAAGAGAGCAGATTTTAAATGCTACTTCTTTAGATTTTAATACAAAAAATAGAACTATTGATATGCATATTTCAAATATTAGAGCAAAAATTGGTGATGATTCAAAAAACCCTAAATATATAAAATCTATTTGGGGAATTGGTTATAAGTTTGTAGCTTAGAATGTCTATTTTCAAAAAATTAACTATCCTTTTTATTATTAGCTTTGTTTTAATGACTGTAATTGGATTGTGGATTGATAATATAAATTTAAAAAGAGTTGATAATTTTGCAAAAGAGAAATACCTAAAAGTTATTGACGATATTTTTAAAAATATAGAAAATAAAAATTATTTAGATTCTTTGATTTCAAAAAATAGTTTAGAAAAAGTAAATTTTTTAGATGAAAATAATTTAGAAACTATATATTCTCAAAATTCTGCATTTACAGATATATCTATTTTGAAATATAAATCATCAAATATCTACATTCTAAAAATAAAATATTTAGATGAGTCATATATTTTCAAAGCATTAGATGAAGAGAGTTTTAATGATAAAACTATTTTAAATGTACTAGTATTTTTAGATATTTTTGCACTTTTAATAATGTTTTTATTTATAATTAAACTTCTAAGCCCACTAAAAACTATAACTAAAGAGTTAAAAGCTTTTGCAAATGGTAATTTATCAACAAGAATAGATATAAAATCCAACGATGAAATTGGAACTTTAGCAAAGAGTTTTAATAATATGGCAAGTTCTTTAGAAAACTCTATAAAAACAAGAGAGGAGTTACTTCGTGATATTGGGCATGAGTTAAGAACTCCAATAGCAAAAGGAAAATTTGCTATTGAAAAAATAGATGATTTTTCACAAAAAGAGCTACTTAAAAAGATTTTTCAAGATTTAGAAAAACTTACAAATGAACTAATTGAGCTTGAAAAACTAAATATTTCAAAATTAAATTTAACAATATTTAGTGCAGAGACTTTAGTGTTAGAATCTTTGGGAAAACTATATTTAGAAGATGAAAGTAAGGTAGATATAGAAATTTTTGAAGATTTTAAAATAGAAGGTGATTTATATTATTTATCAATTGCACTTAAAAATCTAATTGATAACGCTTTAAAATACGCTATTTCATTTCCAATAATCATAAAAGTAGATAAAAATCAAATCTCTATTTTAAATAGTGGTGAAAAACTATCAAAAGAGTTTGAGTATTATCTAAAACCTTTTACTCAAGAACTTATTCAAAGAGATGGCTTTGGTTTAGGTTTAAGCATTGTAAAAAAGATTCTTGATAAACACAATTTTGAACTCATTTATAGTTATAAAAATGGCTTTAATATTTTTACAATTCATCTCTAAAAGTTTCTCTAATTTTTAAAAATTCATCTAAATGTTCAAAAAAGATATCTACAAGTTTAGGGTCGAAATGTTTTGCTCTTTCTTCTTTAAAAAGATTAAATATTTTTTCATCATCCCAAGCCTTTTTATAGACCCTATCACTTCCTAATGCATCAAAAACATCAGCAAGTGCTGTAATTCTTCCATAAATATGAATATTTTCAGCTTTCAAACCATTTGGGTAACCACTTCCATCCCATTTTTCATGATGCTCATTTGCAACAATCGCAGCCATTTTTAAAAGAGGTCTATTTGAGTGTTTTAACATTTCATAACCCAATTTGGCATGAGTATTCATAATCTCTCTTTCAGTTTCATCAAAACGTCCTGGTTTATTCAAAATTGCATCTGGAATTGCTACTTTTCCAATATCATGCATTGGACTTGCTTGCTTTAGCATTTCAGCTTCTTTTTTATCTAATCCATAATAAATTGCTAAAAGTTTAGAGTATTCGGCTACCCTTTTAACGTGATTTCCAGTCTCTTTACTTCTACTTTCACCAATAGAACCCATAGTAAATACAACTTCTTTTTGAGTATTTTCTATCTCTTCATTTAACTTTGTTATTTCATTTAATCCATCTTTTACTTTTGCTTCAATTTCATCAACAGATAAACCTACATTTTTATAAACTTTGTATCCTAAAACTACTATTAAAAAGATAATTAAAAGCAATAAAAAAAGTATACTAATATATGTAAAATTAATAAAATTTGATGTCAAATCAGCTATTTCTTTTTGGATTTCTGAACTATAAACTTTATTTTGATTAATAACATCTAAAATTTTATTTCTTAATATTAACTCTTTATCTTCAATATTTTTTAGCTCTACAACAATATTTCCAACTTTATTTACAACTTCTAAATACTCTAAAATAGTCTCATCTTTATAGTTATTTTTTAATAACTCTATTTTATGAAGCCATTTATCAAGAGTCTTTTTATCTCTATATTGATATAAAGCCTCTTTGCTATAATATTCAACATCGCTAAAAAGTTTAAATATTTCATAGCTTTTTAAAGAAGCTATTTTTAAATCTAATTCTTTTCTAATTTGATTTTCTAAAGGATATACAATATCAAAATCTTTTTTGAATTGTATTTTAATCTCTTGAAGTTTATAAATTTCAGTAAAAACATCTTCTATTTGTTTTTCATTTTCAAATAATAAATCTAATTTTGTTGAAATTATTTTATCTTTATGAATATCTGAAATAAAAAAATCAACAAAATCATTTTCATCTTTTATAGTAAAAAGTTTTTCAATATCTTCAAATTCTAATTCAAATTTTAAGAAATCCTCTTTTTTTGTTTTAATTCTTCTATTGATTCTACATTTGTAGTATCTTTTAACAATTCATTCATCTTATCTTGTATAAATACTAAATCACTAATTGCTTGTTTAGTTTGATTATTTTCTTTTATTTGATATATTACAAGCGTATTTATTGCAGTTATTATAAATATTATTGTAGCCATTATTATAAAACTATACTTTACAATTTTCTTAATATTCATAAAATAACCACCTAGTTTTTATATTAGAAAAGAATTTTAACATTTTATTGCTCGATATTGTTTTAGATTTAATTTTGTATAATCTAAATTCAATTTTTTATAAAGGCAAAATAGTGATAAAAAAAATAAATGAAAAACAAAATATCTTAAATGACAATATTGGTTTTGTAGAGAATTGGGATTTTTCAAAAGCAAATCTAAATGAAGAAAACAGAATTTTAGCTATTACTCAAGTTGCTTCAATTTGTTATCAAAATCCAAAAGCACTTGGAAGTGAAAGTCTGTACAACAGACTGATGGCAGAGAGTATGGGATTACCAAGTTCTAGTTTTGAATTTGTTCCAGTTTTACTAGATTATGAAAATCCAAAACATCAAGAAATTTTAAAATTAGAGTATTCAAACTGTAAAAAATTTGGTGAAATCTTAGATGACAGATATTTGCTTACAAATTATAGAGCATTAGTTTATGATTTTGAAAACGATAAAGATAAATTTAGTTTTGATATTCGAACAATTTTTAATACACAAGAAGAGTGCAAAATCATAAAAGAGTATTTCAAAGTGTTTTTATTTAAAGTAGATTTTCCTACAAGAAGCCAAATGGTGAGACATAGAATTTCTTGGCAAGAATTAAGTAGAAGATATGTAAGTGCTAAAAGAGTACCTTTTGAATTTTATGTTAGTGAAAAATTAAAAGAGAATCAAAAAGTTCAAGATTTAATCAAACAAAGTGAAGATTTATATTTTGAATTACTTGAAAATGGAGTTAAACCTCAAGAAGCTAGACGTGTAATTCCTCAAATGGGTTACACTCAAATTTGGGGTGCATTTATGCCAAAACAGCTTGATAATTATTTTAAATTAAGACTTGACGAACACGCTCAATGGGAAATTAGACAAACTGCAATTGCAATGCAAGAGCTTTTAAGATGAGTGCTTTAGAGATTGCTGATATTATTGGAATAATCTCTTTTGCTCTTAGTGGTTTTTTAATAGCAGTTCACTGTAAACTAGATATTCTAGGAGTTTTTATATCTGCGTTTTTAACTGCTTTTGGTGGTGGGATGACAAGAGATGTTTTAGCAGATAGAACTCCTTACGTTTTTACTTCAAATTTACCTCTTAGTTTAGTAATTGCAACAGTTTTAATTGCAATGCTTTTTAAACTTCATAAAATTACGAATTTAGAGGGTAAATGGGCTTTTGTAATCTCTGATGCAATTGGACTTTCATCATTTGCAATAACAGGTGCAATAATTGCAATTGAGAGCGATTTTAACTTCTTAAGTGCTGTAATGCTTGCATTTATAACTGCTGTTGGTGGAGGAACTATAAGAGATGTTTTAATAAATAGAATGCCTTTTATTTTAGTTTCAGAGTTTTATGCAACTGTTGCTTTAATTATAGGAAGTGTTGTTTATATTTTAGATGCATTTGAACTTAGAAATATATTCTCTTTGATTATTGTATTTATATTTGGAGTTGTTTTAAGAGTTCTTGCATACTATAAAAAGTGGCATTTACCAACTTTATCAAAAGAAAATTAATCTTCTGTTTACTTTTTAAAGCTACAATCTTGAAAATTTTTAAAAGGAAAAATATGTTAAAAAAAATAGTTCTAGCTACACTTTTAGCTTTAGGATTAAATGCAGCTCCACTTGCTGTTGATAGTGTTGTTGATAACTTAAAAATTAAAGATCAAAATGAAGTTGAAAAAGTTATCGATACAAATGTAAAAACTATACTTTTTGCAAGTGATAAAAGTACAAGCGATATGTTAAGAGATTATCTTTTACCTCTAAGTGAGAAAGAGAATATTTTAGAAAAAAATGGTGCTGTTTATGTTGCTGATATTTCAGGAATGCCAAGTTTAATATCTAAATTTATAGCTCTTCCAAAAATGAAAAAATACCCATTTTCAGTTTTATTATTAGATGATACAAACAAAGATAACTTTATAAAAGAAGATGGAAAAATTATTGTTTATAGTTTAGAAAATGGAAAAGTTGTAAAAATAGATAAAATCTCTACAAAAGAAGAGTTAGCTAAATTTATTAAATAAACACTAGAGGAGAAGTTTTATCTCTCCTCTAAAACCTTCTTAAATGCTTCTACAATAGCAATTTTTTCTAGATCTTTTATTCTATTTTCCAAAGTTTCTGCCGTTTCATTTTCATCCAAAAATAGCTCTTTTATTAAAATTTTCTCACCCTCATCATAATTCTCATTTACATAGTGAATTGTAACACCTGATTTTTTCTCACCATTTTTTACAACAGCTTCATGAACAAAATGTCCATACATTCCAGCTCCTCCATAAATTGATGGTAAAATTGCTGGATGAGTATTTATAATTTTGTTTTCAAATGTTTTAAGCATATTATCTTCAATTTTTTTCATGAAACCTGATAAAAATATATAATCACATCCATACTCTTTTAAAATATTAGTTATTTTTAAATCCAGATTCTCATTTGGAAAAAGTTTTGAATTTATAATAAAACTATCAATTTCATACTTTTTTGCCTTTTCCAAAACTCCTGCACTACTATTATTTGTAATTATTACAACAACTTTTGCATCTAAAATTTTATCTTCAATCGCTTTTTGAATTGTCTCAAAACCACTTCCATTATAAGATGCCAAAATTCCTATTTTTTTCATAAATTTCTATCCTTTTATTCTTTGAGAGTGTGTTAATGCAATTGCAATTGCATCTGTTATATCAAGAGGTTTTATCTCTTTTTTTATTCCTAAAAGTCGCTTAACCATAAAAGATACCTGCTCTTTTGTAGCTTTTCCATTTCCAGTAACTGCTTGTTTTACTTGAAGAGGTGTATATTCAGAAAAATTTCCAAAATTTTGAAGTATTTTAAGACTAATTGCTCCTCTAAATTGAGCTAGTTTAATAACAGTTTTTGGATTAAAAGCATAAAACATATCCTCAATAGATACTTCATCAATTTTATGAGTTTTAAATATTAAATCAATCCCTTCTGTCATCTCAACAATTTGCTCTTGTAAAACTGTAGTTTTTATCTTAATTAATCCTGCTTCTATTAATTTTAAATCTCTTCCAATTTTTTCAATAACTGCATATCCACAATTTTTAGTACCTGGATCAATTCCTAGTATTTTCACTATTTTCACTCTTTTTTGTTTTTTATTTTCACATTTTTAAATATTCGATTGTATCGTATTTTAACTATGTTTTTATTTATAAAATTAAAAAATTATTCACTACTTATTCACATTGTGTACAAATAAATTATTTTGTCATTTTAAACTATTTTTTATAGTTTTTCCATTGAAGCTATTTTATAAAATATTTAGATATAATAATTGCTTAATTAAATTTGATTTTTTAGGTTATT